>NZ_CADIJR010000045.1 GCF_902859645.1 Achromobacter insuavis
CGCCGCCCAGGGGCGCGGCGGCCGAAGGCGCGGTCGGCACGGGCGGCTGCGCGCGCACGGGCGCCACCGGCATGCGCGGGGTGGTGCCTTGCGTGGGCAATTCGAACAGGACCTGTACCGGACGCTCGAACCACTCCGCGGCCAACGCTTCGATCTGGTGGGAGAAGTTCTTGCGCACCCAGTCCAGCTTGAACCGGTTGGGGGCGGCAACGCGCAGCACCGCCTGCGTTTCGTCATACGCAAGCGGGACCAGCGGTCGTATCCACGCGCTGATTTGTTGGGGGGGGAGTTCCTGCTCAAGACGACTGACGCAGGTCTGCCAGAATTCTTTCATGTCGCTCTTATTCAAACCTCGATTCTACCTTGCCTGGGCACGGGTTATCCACAGGGTAGGGCATGAGCGTGCACAACCCGCCCCCTTAACTGTTTGACAAGACAGGGAAAACTTGCTGAAATGGTGGGCTTTTCCGAATTCTGTCTGTCAGAAGGTTTCGCAGAAGGCCCAGGTTCACACGGGTAATAGGGTAATGGTTACACTTACCCCGCCCCCGGAACTGTGCCTTGCTGAATAGGTCGCCCGGGTATTGCCCGGACCAGAGCCCCGTCTACAAGCCTGTCTTTGCCAGTGAATCCGCATGTCATGTGCGAATTCGCAGCGAGGCGCTTACTAGATACCCGCTACCGGATTTGCGACCAGGAACCCTCCGGGCAGGTCCCTTCTGACTTTTGTTCTTTTTGTGGATCGTCCATGAAACGCACCTACCAACCTTCCGTTACCCGCCGCAAGCGCACCCATGGTTTCCGCGTGCGCATGAAGACCCGCGCTGGCCGCGCCATCCTGAACGCTCGCCGCGCCAAGGGCCGCAAGCGTCTGGCTGTCTAAGTCTCGCTTCTTGCGCAGACACCCGACCCGCTGACCCGCAGTCCATGCCGCGCGCCACGCTTCCGCCGGAGGCGCGGCTGCATCGCCCCTCCGAGTTCGCCGCCGCCCTCAAAGGCCGGCGTCTGGCCCGAGGGGCGTTTTTCGTTGTGAGCGCCGCTTCCAACGATCTGCCTCCCGGTCAGGACGCCTGTGCCCGGCTGGGCCTGGTGATCGCCAAGCGCTTCGCCGCCCACGCCACCACGCGCAACGCCCTCAAGCGGGTCATCCGCGAAGCGTTCCGCCACCGGCGCCTGGGATTGCCGGCGAAAGACTACGTCGTGCGACTGCACAGCAAGGTCACGCCCGCCACGCTCACCGCGCTGAAACAGGCGGCCCGGGCCGAAGCGGACGCTCACTTCGAGCGGATCGCGCGATGAACGGGCCATCCCCCCGGCAGGCAGGCCGTCCGCGACGCGGGCGTTCCGTGGGGGCCGCATTACTCATTGCCCCGATCCGGTTCTACAGGTTTTTCCTGAGTCCCTGGATCGGCCGGCAATGCCGCTTCACCCCGACCTGCTCGGCGTACGCGATCGAGGCGATCGAACGCCACGGTCCCTGGCGCGGCTTCTGGTTGATGCTGCGACGCATCGGCCGCTGCCACCCCTGGTCGCCCGGCGGCTGGGACCCGGTTCCGCCGTCCAAGGGAACCAACCGCGGGGCCTGCTGCTCCCATGGGCACCGCACCGAGCATGATTGACGCTAAACTGGCGGGCTTTGCTGGCCCGTATTCACTTCAGTAGGCACCATGGATATCCGACGAACCGTCCTCTGGATGATTTTCTCCTTCTCGCTGTTGCTCCTCTGGAACAACTGGCAGATCCATAACGGCAAACCGTCGCTGTTCGGGGCCCCCACGCCCACGGCCAGCACGCCCGCCACCGACACGCCGGCCGCCGCGAACAACGCGACGCCCTCGGTGCCCAATGCGCCGCCCGCGACCGCCACCGCCACGCCTTCGGCCGTGCCTGGCGCCGCCACGCCGGTGCCGACGCGCTCGGAAGAAGTGGTCATCACCACCGACGTGCTGCGCCTGACCTTCGACACGCTGGGCGCCCAACTGGTGCGCGCCGAGCTGCTGAAGTACCCGGCCACCGGCCAGCCCGACAAGCCCACCGTGCTGCTGGACCGCAGCGCGGGCCTGACCTACATCGCCCAGACCGGCGTGATCGGCGGCAGCTTCCCCACCCACCAGACCCCGTTCCGCGTGGTCTCGACCGAGCGCCAGCTGACCGGCGACAGCCTGGTGGTGGCGTTCGAAGCCGAATCCGGCGGCGTCAAGGTCACCAAGACCTTCACGCTGCATCGCGGCCGCTATGACATCGACGTGCGCCACGACCTGGCCAACGTCGGCGCCGCCCCCGTGACGCCGGCGCTGTACCTGCAGCTCGAGCGCGACGGCAACGATCCGGCCGACACCTCCAGCTTCTATCACACGTTCACCGGCATGGCCGTCTACTCGGAACAGGACAAGTTCCAGAAGATGACCTTCGCCGACATCGAGAAGAAGAAGGCCAACTACATCAAGCAGGCCGACAACGGCTGGATCGCCGTGGTGCAGCACTACTTCGCCACCGCCTGGGTGCCGCCGCAAGGCAAGCCGCGCAACAACGAAGTGCTGGAAGTCCAGAAGAACGTCTACGCCGCCCGCACCATCGAAGCCGTCGGCGAGATCGCCCCGGGCGCCGCCGCCCGCGTCGATTCGCACCTGTGGGTCGGTCCGCAGGACCAGAAGGCCATGGCGGCGCTCGCCCCCGGCCTGGAACTGGTGGTCGACTACGGCTGGCTGACCATCATCGCCAAGCCGCTGTTCACGCTGATGACCTGGCTGCATTCCATCCTGGGCAACTGGGGCTGGACCATCGTCGCCCTGACCGTGCTGATCAAGGCGCTGTTCTACCCCCTGGCCGCCGCCAGCTACCGCTCCATGGCCCGCATGAAGCAGGTCGCCCCGCGCCTGCAGGCCCTGAAGGAAAAGTACGGCGACGACAAGCAGAAGCTCAACGCGGCCATGATGGAGATGTACCGCACCGAGAAGATCAACCCGCTGGGCGGCTGCCTGCCGATGGTGGTGCAGATCCCGGTGTTCATCTCGCTGTACTGGGTGCTGCTGGCCAGCGTCGAAATGCGCGGCGCGCCGTGGATCCTGTGGGTGCACGACCTGTCGATCCGCGACCCGTTCTTCATTCTGCCCGCCATCATGATGGCCACCATGTTCCTGCAGATCAAACTGAACCCGACGCCCCCGGACCCCGTCCAGGCCAAGGTCATGATGATCATGCCGCTGGTGTTCGGCGGGATGATGTTCTTCTTCCCGGCCGGCCTGGTGCTCTACTGGTGCGTCAACAACACCTTGTCGATCGCCCAGCAGTGGTCCATCACCCGCGCCATGCAGCGCAAGACGGAAGCCGCGGCCAACCGCTGATTCCCGCTCGCGCCATGAAAAGCCGGCCCCCAGGGGCCGGTTTTTTTTCGTCCAGGTTCCACGTTGGTTTGACGGCGATGCGCGTCAAGTCGCCCTGACGATAGTTATTTTCAATCAAATTTGGTAGCTCAATCAACTTCACAACGAAAAAATTGACCCCTATGATGTGTCGGAGATATCCCCCGGCCGGCAATGTCCGGGACGGTGTCCGATCACGCAGCGTGGCCCAGGCGCCGCGCATTCCAGGAATTACGTAGGGAGTGAGCCATGACCGACAAGAAGCATCTGACCACCGCCTCCGGGGCGCCGGTGGCCGACAACAACAACACCTTGACCGCCGGCCCGCGCGGTCCGGCGCTGTTGCAGGACTTCTGGCTGATAGAGAAACTCGCCCATTTCGACCGTGAACGCATCCCCGAACGCGTGGTGCATGCCAAGGGCTCGGGCGCCTATGGCACCTTCACCGTCACCCACGACATCACCCAATACACCCGCGCCAGCATCTTCTCCAAGGTCGGCAAGCAGACCCCGCTGTTCCTGCGCTTTTCGACCGTGGCTGGCGAACGCGGCGCGGCCGACGCCGAACGCGACGTGCGCGGCTTCGCCATCAAGTTCTACACCGACGAAGGCAACTGGGACCTGGTCGGCAACAACACCCCGGTGTTCTTCATCCGCGATCCGCTCAAGTTCCCCGACTTCATCCACACCCAGAAGCGCGATCCCAAGACCAACCTGCGCAGCGCCACCGCGGCCTGGGATTTCTGGTCGCTCAGCCCCGAATCGCTGCACCAGGTCACCATCCTGATGAGCGACCGCGGCATTCCGGCCAACCTGCGCCAGCAGCATGGCTTCGGCTCGCACACCTTCAGCTTCGTCAATGCCGGCGGTGAACGCTTCTATGTGAAGTTCCACTTCAAGTCGCAGCAGGGCATCGCCTGTCTGAGCGACGAGGAAGCGGCGCAGGTCGTGGCCCACGACCGCGAAAGCTCGCAGCGTGACCTGTTCGACAACATCGAGCAGGGCAACTTCCCGAAGTGGACGCTGAAGGTGCAGATCATGCCCGCGGCCGACGCCGAGACCTATCACATCAACCCGTTCGACCTGACCAAGGTGTGGCCGCACGGCGACTACCCGCTGATCGAAGTAGGCGTGCTGGAACTGAACAAGAACCCGGAGAACTACTTCGCCGAGGTCGAGCAGGCCGCCTTCACGCCCGCCAACGTGGTGCCCGGCATCGACTTCTCGCCGGACAAGATGCTGCAGGGCCGGCTGTTCTCGTACGGCGACACGCACCGCTACCGCCTGGGCATCAACCACCACCAGATCCCGGTGAACGCGCCGCGCTGCCCGTTCCACAGCTATCACCGCGATGGCGCGGCGCGCGTGGACGGCAATGCCGGCGGCACGCTCAACTACGAGCCCAACAGCGCGGGTGAATGGAAGGAAACCCCGTCGGCCGGCGAACCGCCGCTGCCGCTGGACGGCCAGGCCGCCGCGCGCTGGAACCACCGCGTCGATGACGACTACTACTCGCAGCCGGGCGCCTTGTTCCGCCTGATGACGCCGGCGCAGCAGGAACTGCTGTTCGGCAACATCGGCCGCCACATGGCGAGCGTGCCCGAGGAAATCCAGCGCCGCCAGCTGGAACACTTCCGCAAGGCCGATCCGGCCTACGCGGCGGGCGTGGCCAAGGCGCTGGGCCTGAAGCTGTAGGCGCGGCATTCGCGCGCGGCAGGCGCCGCGCGGCGCGTATCGGGCGGCCCATGGGGCCGCCCGATTTCTTTCCGCCGCTATTTTTTGGCTGTTTTTACGGCTGGTTTCGCGTCCACGCCTGCGCGTTCCGCCTGCGTTTTGCTCCGAAAACCACCGCAAGCGACTTTTCCACAACAAGGCCGAAAAAAGTTATCCCCATTCGTCCACAGCCAATTCACAGGCAATCCACAGGAATTCCACAGGCGCTGTGGATAGTGTTATCCGCGGAAGCTGTGGAAAACCCGCTTGCTAGTATTTCAGGCCCGTATCGCACAGCACCGTGGCCACCGTCGCGTCCGCGGGCAGCCGGCCCGAGCGCAACAGCTTGGCGGCCGCGCACGCGTTGGCGGCGGCGGAATAGCCCACGTACAGCCCCTCCCGCACGGCCAGCAGGCGACGCCATTGCTGCGCCTCGTCGTCGGTGACCGCGATGCTCAGGTCCATCAGGGACGGATCCCAGTGCGGCGGCACCGCGCCGTAGCTGGTGCCCTGGATCAGGTGACGCGCCTTGGTCACCGGTTCCCCCGCCAGCACCTCGCAGCCCAGCGGCTCGACGGCCGCGCACAACGTCGCGGCGCTCGCCGCCTTGAGCGCGCGCGCCACGCCCATGAAGGTGCAGCCGGTGCCGACGGCCGCGACCCAGCCGTCCACGGGGGCGCCGACCTGTTCCAGGATTTCGCGGCCGGTGCCGGTTTCGTGCGCGGCGATGCATTCGACGGCATTGAACTGGTCGACGTAGAAACCGCCGCGTTCGCGCGCCAGCGCGGCCGCCACCCGGGCCGCCGCCTCGACGTCGGCGCCGGTGACCTGCCCGGGGGCGCCATCGACCTGCGGCACCAGCACCACCTCGGCGCCCAGGCCTTCCAGCATGCGGGCGCGGGCGGGGCTGTTGCCCGCGGACATGGTGACCACCAGCGGATGCCCCAGCGCGGCGCAGGCCACGGCCAGGCCCGCCCCCATGTTGCCGCTGGTCATCTCGATCACCGGCATGCCGGGCGCCAGGCGGCCGTCGGCGCGCGCGGCCAGCAGGATGGCCTTGGCGGCGCGATCCTTGACGCTGCCGCCCGGTTGCAGGAATTCGGCCTTGGCCACGATGCGGCCGGGGCCGTCGTGCACGCGGCTCAGCGCGATCAGGGGGGTGTTGCCGATGAGTTCGATCGAGGAAGCGGCCAGCATAAGGGTTCCGGAGGACACATCCGGGGCGCCGTGGACGGCCGGATGAAGAAGGGACGGGCGGTCCATTGTAGAGAGGAGGGCAGTGTGCCCGGCGCCGCACACCGCAGCGGCGCATCGACGAATTTCCTTTCATGCGATATCAATAATGATTACTATTTATCGCCAATGCGCCCCCCTTGGGCGTCTGCCCCAGCCTCCACCGCCACCGAATCGAACCGTGAATCCGCAGGGATATCTTTCCACGCCCTCCATCGAGACCCTCTACCACGAGCATCACGGCTGGCTGCGCGGATGGTTGCAGCGGCGCCTGGGCAACGCGGCCGATGCCGCGGACCTGGCGCACGACGCCTTCCTGCGGCTTATCCACAAGCCGGCGCCGCGCGGCTTCGGCAGTCCGGGCGAGGCCCGCGCCTATCTGCGCAGCATGGCGCAGGGCATGTGCATCAACCTGTGGCATCGGCGCGAGATCGAGCAGGCCTGGCTCGACACGCTGGCGGCGCGGCCCGAGGCCTGCGCGCCGTCCACCGAGCGCCAGGCGATCGTGCTGGAGGCGCTGCAGGAGATCGGCGCGCTGTTGCGCGACCTGCCGCCCAAGGCTGCCCAGGCCTTCCTGATGGCCGCGGTGTGCGAGGTCCCGAGCGCCGACGTCGCCGCCGAACTCCACATCTCGCCGCGCATGGTGCGCAAGTACGTGGCCCAGGTCATGCTGCGCTGCATGCTGACCGAGGCGGCCGCCACCGCCAGCGCGCTGCGGGATCCGACCTTCGCCTGACCCATATGGCCGCCATCCCCCTGATCCCCGCGCCAGGACCGGACGCGCGCCAGGCCCGCGCCAATCCGCCGCACCATGTCATGGAGCAGGCCGCCGAGTGGTATGCACTGCTGATCTCCGGCGACGCGGTCGCGGCCGACCGGCAACGCTGGCTGGCCTGGCTCGATGCCGATGCCAGTCACCGCCAGGCCTGGGCCTACGTCGAACAGGTCAGCCAGCGCATCCTCGCGCCCTTGCGCGACACGCCCGACCCGCGGCTGACCAGCGACAACCTGCACGCCGCCGGCCAGCGCGTCCTGCGGCGCCGGCGCGCCCTGGTCCGCATCGCCTCGCTGGCCGGCGTCGGCGTCTTCGGCTGGCTGGGCTGGCGCCAGACGCCGCTGGGCCCGCTAGCCGCGGCCTGGAGCGCCGACTACCGCGCGGCCACCGGCGAGATCCGCGCCACCGTGCTGCCCGATGGCTCGCGCGTCTGGCTCAACACGGCCAGCGCCTTCAACCGGGACTTCCAGCCCGGGTTGCGCCGCCTGCACCTGGTGGCCGGTGAAATCCTGATCGAGACGGGGACGGACAAGGACCGCCCGTTCGTGGTCGACACCGCCGAAGGCCGGCTGCGGGCGCTCGGCACGCGCTTCACCGTGCGGCAAGAGGCGGGCGCGACGCTGCTGGCGGTCTATCAGGGCGCGGTCGAGATCCGCACCGCGCGAAACGCGCCCCCGACCGTCATCGCGACGGGCCGGCAGGCGCGCTTTACCGCCGCCGAGGTCGGCTCCGCCACGCGCGCCGATCCGGCGCGCGAAGCCTGGATCCGGGGCGATCTGCTGGCCAACAACCTGACCCTGCGGGAAATCGCCGATGAACTGGGCCGCTACACGCTCGGCCATATCGGCGTTGCGCCGCAAGTGGCGCAACGGCGCGTCTTCGGCACGTTCCCGCTGCGCGACGTCGACAGCGCCCTGGCCCTGCTGGCGCAAGCGGCGCAGGTAAAGGTGCAACGGCCGATGCCATGGTGGACCACGCTGGTGGCGGCCGACGACGCGGCCCCGCGCTGACATGGGCGTTACAACTTTTTTGTCGCGTGCGCGGCGCGCCAGGTTCCGTTTGCGGCCGCTCGATTGATTCAGGAAGTGAAAGCGCCATTGCACGCCAGGGCCGGCGGCCCCGCGATGGCAACGCGCTGACGACACTCTCACTTCCAGCAAGGATCGAACGCCATGTCCCGCCGCTTGTCCCCCGCCCGTCCCGCCATCGCCAGGCCGCGCCGCGCGCCTGCGTTGCGCAGCCCCCGGCGCGCCGCGCTGACCCTGCATCTGGCCGCCGCGTTCCTGGCGGCCGGGGCCTTGCCCGCCCACGCGCGACAGATGGCCTCGGAACGCCCCGCGCAAGCGCCCGCCACGCGCAGCTACGACATCCCCGCCGGTCCGTTGCAGGCGGCCCTGGCGCGCTTCTCGGCCGAGGCGGGCGTCTATCTCGCCAGCGCCACCGAACTGGTCGACGGCAAGCACAGCCCCGGCCTGAAAGGCCGCTTCGGCGCCGCGGACGGCCTGGCCGCGCTGCTGGCCGGCACCGGCCTGCAAGCGGTTGCCAACAGCCAGGGACAATATGTGCTGAAGGCCGCGCCCGCCGCCAATGGCGTGGCCACGCTGCCGGCCATCGCCGTCAGCGGCGCGGCCATCGACCCGGTGGCCCAGCGCCTCAATCCGCCGACCACGGTCGCCTCGAAGATCCCGTTGTCGCAACGCGAGATTCCGCAGACCATCAGCGTCATCACGCAGCAGCAGATCCAGGAACAGAACCTGCAATCGCTGGACGAGGCCATGAAGCGCACACCCGGCGTGATGGTGCTGCAAAGCGACGCCGACCGGGTCCAATACTATTCGCGCGGCTTCCCCATCAGCTCGATGGTGGTGGACGGACTGCCGGTGGTGATGAACTCGGACATGTCGTCCACCGCCGGCACCAATGCGCCCAGCCTGGCCATGTACGAACGCGTCGAAGTGCTGGACGGTCCAGCCGGCCTGTACGGCGGATTCGGCAGCGTCGGCGGCGTCATCAGCCTGGTGCGCAAGCGCGCGCCATCGGAATTCACGGCCTCGGTCTCGACCACCGCCGGCACCCGGGACAACTTCGGCGGCCAGGTGGATATCGGCGGCCCGCTGAACGCATCCGGCACGGTGCGGGGGCGCTTCGTGGCCGCCGCGCAGCGCAAGGACCTGGAACTGGATTCGACCTGGCGCAAGGACCAGTCGTACTACGGCACGCTGGAGGCCGACCTGTCCGCCGACACCTTGCTGCGCGCGGGCGTCAGCTACAGCCAGCGCGATTCCAACGTCGGCTGGGCCGACAAGGCGCCGCTGTACGACGATTATTCGGTGGCCGGCAAGCGCAACGATTTCTTCGGGGCGTCGTGGAATCACGACCGCTACGCCAACACCAATGTGTTCGCCAGCCTCGAACACAAGCTGGGCCAGGACTGGAAGCTCACCGCGACCGGCAGCTTCGACCACAACACGGCGCGGGTGCTGTCCGGCGAGCTGTTCGGCAACGTCGACAAGGCCACCCACACGGCCACCTTCGGCACCACCAACACCGACTACTACGAGGACAACCAGAGCTACGACCTGAACGCCACCGGCAAGTACACGCTGCTGGGACGCCAGCACGACCTGGTGATCGGCGCGAACTACAGCCGCATGTACAACTACGGCACGAGCTACTACGGCACCGACAACCTGTTCAACTTCCAGACCATCGACATCTGGAACTATTCCTACGCCAAGCCGAGCTGGAGCGGCTTGCCGGAACATACCTCCAAGGGCGCGGTGGTGCAGCGCCAATACGGCATCTACGGCAACACGCGCTTTCACCTGACCGATGCGCTCACCGCCATCGTCGGCGCGCGGGTTTCGTGGTGGGATACGCGCTATCAGCAGGACCAGACCTACAACCCGTTCGGCAACGCATCCAGCAGCGATGCCTACAAGAAAAAGGTCACGCCCTACGCCGGGCTGGTGGCCGACGTCGACGACGCGCATTCGGTCTATGCCAGTTACTCCACCATCTTCCAGCCGCAGGCGCTGCGCACGCCATCCGGCGAGCTGCTCAAGCCGATGGAAGGCGAACAATTCGAAGTGGGGGTGAAGGGCAACTACCTGGACGGCAGGCTGCAGACATCGGCCGCGCTGTACCAGATCACGCAAAGCAATCGCGCCCTGCCGACCGATGACACCAGCCAGTTCTTCGCGGCCGCCGGCAAGGCGCGCTCGCGTGGCCTGGACCTGCGCGCCTCCGGCCAGATCACGCCGGGCTGGACCGTCATGGCCGGATATACCTACAACGACAGCAAGTACCTGGACGAGGCCAGCCTGGATACCAGCGCCTCGGCGTTCTCGCAGATCGCCCCCAAGCACCTGTTCCGGGTCTGGACCAACTACCGCCTGCCCGGCGACCTCAGCCGCTGGGAAGTGGGCGGCGGCATCAATGCCACCAGCAAGCTGTTCAGCGGCAGCGGAGCCACCACGGTCACGCAGAGCGGCTTCTACACCGCGGATGCGCGCATCGCCTACAAGATCGATCCGCACATGACGGTGTCGCTGAACGCCACCAATCTGTTCGACAAGCACTACTACATGCCGCAGAGCCAGGGCGTGGTCTTCGGGGAAGGGCGGCGGGTCGCGCTGACGTTGCGCGCCGACTTCTGACGCGGGCCCTGCGCCCGGGCCTGCGGGATATCCACAGGCCCGGCCGGGCCAACCGTTCAGCGCGGCAGGGACGAGGGCGCGTGTTGCGCGCTGGCGGCGCCGGGGGCGGGCAGGTCGGCTTGCCCCGCCACGGCTGGCGTGGGCGCGGCCAGCGCGACGATGGCCAGCGCCAGCGCGACGCCCGCGGCGGTGGCGGTGCGGATCAATCGTTCGCGCAGATCGGGAGACAGACGCATGGCGTTCCTTGTGGATAAGTCGCGGGCCGGCCTAGAACGGCGCGTCGCCTTCGATGGTGGTGCGGTACAGCTTGCGGCGCAGGTGGTCGGGCGTGCCGCCGGCCAGGTGGATCAGCGAGCGGTTGTCCCAGAACACCAGGTCGTGCGGCTGCCAGCGGTGGCGGTAGATGTGCTCGGGCCGCACGCTGTGCGCGAACAGCTCGTCCAGCAGCTGCCGGCTCTCGTCCTCCGGCAGGCCTTCGATATGGGTGGTGAAGCCTTCGCTCACGAACAGCGCGCGGCGGCCGTTCTCGGGATGAGTGCGCACCACCGGGTGCGACACCGCCTGCACCTGCGCCACCTGTTGCGCGCTCAGGTTGGGGCGCCAGTTGCCTTCCTTCTGCAGCTGGCCGTACTTGGCCAGGTACGAATGCACCGCGCGCTTGCCCTCGACGGCGTTGCGCAATGCGGCGGGCAGGGTGTCATAGGCCAAGTGCATGTTGGCGAACAGCGTGTCGCCGCCTTGCGCCGGCAGTTCCTGCGCGTGCAGCAGCGAGCCCAGACTGGGCAATTCCTTGTACGAGATGTCCGAATGCCAGTACTTGCCGGCATCGCCCAGGCCGACCGGCTGGCCGTTCTCGATGATGTTGGAGACGATCAGGATCTCGGGATAGTTGGCCAGGTGGAACTGGTGCAGCACGTGGATCATCAGGCGGCCGAAGCGGCGGCTGAAGTCGATGTGCTGCTGCGGCGTGATGCGCTGGTCGCGGAACACCAGCAGGTGGTGGTCCAGGTGCGCCTGGTGCACGCGCTTGAAATCGGCGGACGACAGTTCACGGCCCAGGTCCAGGCCGATGAGCTCGGCGCCCACGGGGCCCGCCAGCGGCCGCAGCTCGAACGCCTGCGCGGCCGGGGGCGGCGGGACGGGGGCGGCCTCTTCGCGCCGCACGGCGTTGCTCTGGGACATCGGTCACTCCGGTTGGCGTCGCGGCGTTGGCGCCGGCGCTGCGGTCCATCCGCGGATGGATCAGGAATGACCGATTATGGAAAGCGCGCCTTGTATCTCAAACGAAGTTATCGGCGTTTGAACAAAGCCTGGCGTCATATAGAAAAACCGCCCGGGAGACCGGGCGGCTGGCGTGGCATCGCGCATAAGCATATCGCCACAATGCATGAAGCGCGGTGGCGCGCTACTTGTGCCTGGGCAGATAGGCCTCGACCAGCTTGACCCAATACGTCGCGCCCACCGGCAGCAGCGCGTCGTTGAAATCGTAGTTCGGGTTGTGCAGCTGGCACGGCCCCATGCCGTGATAGCTCTCCATGCGGTGGTCGCCGTCGCCGTTGCCCAGGAACAGATAGGTGCCGGGCAGGGCCTCCAGGAAGAACGAGAAGTCCTCGGCGCCCATGAAAGGCGGCATGTCGCGCACCACGTTCTCGGCGCCGAAGGCGTCCTCGGCCACCTGCGCGGCAAACGCGGTTTCCTTGTCCCAGTTCACCAGCGGCGGATAGGCGCGCACGAAGTCCAGCGTGCCGCTGCCGCCGTACACCTGCGGCAGCGTGGTGGCGATGCGGCGCATGTCTTCCTCGATCTTGTCGAGCACCTCGACCGAATAGGTGCGCACCGTGCCGCGCAGCACCGCTTCGCCGGGAATCACGTTGTAGGCGTCGCCAGCGTGGATCTGCGTGATCGACAGCACCGCCTGCTCCAGCGGGTTCTTGCTGCGCGAGATGACCGTCTGCAGCGCATGCACCATGTCGGCCGCGACGATGATCGGGTCGACCGATGCATGCGGCTGCGCGGCGTGGCCGCCCACGCCCTTGATGACGATGTCCCAGCGGTTGCTCGAGGCCATGGTGGGGCCGGCGCGGAAACCGAACTGATTGACCGGCATGCCGGGCATGTTGTGGATGCCGAACACCGCGTCACAGGGGAATTTGTCGAACAGGCCGTCCTGCATCATGGCGCGCGCGCCGGCGTTGCCGCCCTCCTCGGCCGGCTGGAAGATGAACACCACGGTGCCGTCGAAATCGCGATGCGTGGACAGGTATTGCGCCGCGCCCAGCAGCATCGTGGTGTGGCCATCGTGGCCGCAGCCGTGCATGCGGCCGCTGATGGTGGACTTGTGCGCGAAGCGGTTGTGCTCGGGCATGGGCAGCGCATCCATGTCGGCGCGCAGGCCGATGGTCTTGCCGCCGCTGCCGCCACGCAGCACGCCGACCACGCCGGTTTTCCCCAGCCCGGTGTGGACTTCCAGCCCCCATTGCCGCAGGCGCTCGGCCACCAGGTTGGAGGTGCGCGTTTCCTGGAAGGCCAGTTCGGGATGGGCGTGGATGTCACGGCGCAGTTCGGTCAGTTCACCGTGGGCGCGTTCGATTTCGGCGAGGGTTTTCATGGCGGAAGGTAGGCGGAAAGGAAAGAAGAGAACGGATGTCGTATGACAGGGTACCGGGAAATTCTCGCGTCCGTCGCCGGCCGCGTCCAGCGTTGTTACGGATTGGCGTCAGGCCGGGTCGTTCAGATGGCAGGCGCTGAACTGCATCGGCGCGACCTCGCGCAGCAGCGGCCGCTCGGTCTTGCAGCGCGGCATAGCCTGGGGACATCGCGGATGGAAGGCGCAGCCGCCGGGCGGATCCAGCGGCGACGGCAGCTCGCCCTTGATCGGCTGGTAGCTGCGGCGTCCCGGCGTGAGCGTTGGCAGTTCCTTGAGCAGCGCCTGCGTGTATGGATGGTTGGCGCGCTGGAACACCGTGTCGGTCGGCGCCAGCTCGACCACGCGGCCCAGGTACATGATGGCGACGCGATCCGAGATGTGGCTGACCACGCTCAGGTTGTGGCTGATGAACAGGTACGTCAGGTCCAGCTCGTCGCGCAGCTTCTCGAACAGGTTCAGCACCTGCGCCTGGATCGACACGTCCAGCGCCGCCACGGCCTCGTCGCACACGATCACCGAGGGTTTCAGCGCCAGCGCGCGCGCGATGCCGATGCGCTGGCGCTGGCCGCCCGAGAACTGGTGCGGATAGCGCTGCGCGAAGGCCGGGTCGAGCCCCACCTGGCGCATCAGGCCGGCGACATACTCGGCCTTGTCGCGCGCGCGGATCAGGCCGTGCGCCACCGGCGCTTCGCCGATGATCTCGCGCACCCGCATGCGCGGGTTGAGCGAGGCGTAGGGGTCCTGGAAGATCATCTGCACGCCCAGCTCGTAGGCGCGCCGCTGCGGGCCCGCCATGGCCTTCACGGCCTGGCCCTGATAGTGCACTTCACCGGAAGAGGGCGGCAGGATGCCCGAGACGATGCGTCCCAGCGTCGACTTGCCGCAACCGGATTCACCGACGATGCCGATGACCTCGCCCGGCTGCACGTCCAGGTCCACGCCGGCCATGGCGTGCACCACTTGCGTCTTCAAACCCGCGCCCAGCAGGTTGGCGATGCGGCCGGCCAGGTCCACGTGTTGCGTGAAGCGCAGCTCCACGCCGCGCAGCGACAGGATGGGGGCGGCGTTGCGATCGGCGGCGTTCATTGGACCTCCGGCGCGCCGGCATGCCAGCAGCGCACCCATTGCGACGGGCGCACTTCCACGGGCTGCGGCTCGGTCATACAGGCCTCGCTGGCGCGCGGGCAGCGCCCGCGGAACGCACAGCCCTGCGGCAGGTTGAGCAGCGACGGCGTCATGCCGGGAATCGGCACCAGCGGCCGGCCGCGCGATTCCGGCGTCGGAATCGAGGCGATCAGGCCGTGCGTGTACGGATGCATCGGATGGCTGATGACGTCGCGCGTGCTGCCGGTCTCGACCACGCGGCCGGCGTACATCACCGACACGCGGTCGGCCAGGCCCGCCACCACCGCTAGGTCGTGCGTGATCCACACCAGGCCGGTGCCGGTCTCGCGGCACAGCTTCTGCACTTCGAACAGGATCTGCCCCTGGATGGTCACGTCCAGCGCCGTGGTGGGTTCGTCGGCGATGATGACGCGCGGTGAATTCAGCAGCGCGATCGCGATCGCCACGCGTTGCCGCATGCCGCCCGACAACTGGTGCGGATAGGTCCGCAGGCGTTCCTGCGGCGACGGGATGCCGACCATCGTCAGCGTCTGCAGGGCGCGTTCACGCGCCTGTTCGCGCGATACCTTGTGATGCGCCTGCACCGCTTCGATCATCTGCGTATCGACGCGCAGCACCGGGTTCAGCGTCATCATCGGGTCCTGGAAGATCATGGCGATCTCCTGCCCGCGCAACTGCCGCCAGCGCGCCGGCGACGCGCCGCGCAGGTCCTCGCCGTTCAGGCGCAGTTCGCCCTCGACGATGCGGCCCGGTTCATCCAGCAGGCCCATCAGCGAGAAACCGGTGATGCTCTTGCCCGAACCCGATTCGCCCACCAGCCCCAGGATCTCGCCTTCGGCCACCGTCAGGTCGACGCCATCGACCGCCTTCACTACGCCATTGCGGGTGAAGAAATGCGTCTTAAGGCCCCGCACATCGAGCACCGGCGACTTGTCCACAGCTTGCGTCTGCATCGCGTCCACCCTCAATTCGCGTGGCGCGGGTTGAGCACATCGCGCAGGTGGTCGCCCACCAGGTTGATGGCGATGATGGCCAGCGCCAGCGCGATGCCGGGGAAGAACGAGATCCAGTACTGGCCCGACAGCAGGTACTCGAAGCCGTTGTAGATCAACATGCCCAGCGACGGCTCGGTCACCGGCACGCCCACGCCCAGGAACGACAGCGTGGCTTCCAGCGCGATGGCGTGCGCCAGGTCGATGGTGGCGATCACGATCAGCGGCGGCATGCAGTTGGGCAGCACGTGGCGGAACAGCACCCGCCCCCACGACAGCGACATGCAGCGCGCCGCCTCGACGTATTCCTTGCCGCGCTCGACCAATGCGGCGCCGCGCGCGGCGCGGGCGAAATAGGCCCACTGCACCACGATCAGCGCGATGATCACCTTATCCACACCCTTGCCCAGGATCGCCAGCAGCATCAACGCCACCAGGATCGCCGGGAACGACAACTGGATATCCACAATGCGCATCAGCAGCGCGTCGATGCGCCCGCCGAAGTAGGCCGCGATCAGGCCCACCGTGGCGCCGATGCCGAACGCCGCCAGCACCGATACGGTGGCCACCAGCAGGCTGGTGCGCATGCCGTACAGGATCGCCGACAGCAGGTCGCGCGCCTGGCCGTCGGTGCCGAGCCAGTAATGGATGCCGCCGTCGCCGCTTTCGCTGCCGGGCTTGAGCTTGGAATCCATGATGTCCAGCGTCGCCAGGTCATACGGATTCTGCGGCGCGATCCACGGCGCCAGCAGCGCCGCGCCGACGATCAGCACCAGCATCACCAGGCCCAGCGTGGCCAGCTTGCTGGCGAAGAAATCGCCCAGGAAACGGCGCCAGGGCGTCTGTTCCTTGGCGGCGGCGGTCGGCACGGTGGTGGTCGCGGGGGCGGTCATCGGCGGCTATCCAGGCGTACGCGGGGATCCAGCACCGTATAGATGATGTCCACCACGAGGTTCAGCATCACAAGGAAGAACACGATCAGCAGCAGGTACGCCACCACCACCGGCCGGTCCAGGTTGATGATGGAATCGATCAGCAGCTTGCCCATGCCGGGCCACGAGAACACCGTCTCGGTCACCACCGCGAAGGCCATCACCTGGCCGAACTCCAGGCCCGCCACGGTGACCACGGGGATCAGGATGTTCTTGAGCAGGTGCACGCCCAGCACGCGCTTTTCCGACAGGCCCTTGGCGCGCGCGAACTTGATGTAGTCCATCGGCAGCGCCTCGCGCGTGGCGGCGCGGGTCACGCGGATGATCATGGCGCACTTGGCGAAGGCGATGGTGGCCGCGGGCAGGGCCAGGCTCAACCAGCCATCCAGCGTCAGCACGCTCAACTGCAGCGAACCGATGCTGACGGTCTGGCCGCGGCCGCCGGCCGGCACCCAGCCCAGCATCACCGCGAACACCATGATGAGCATCAGGCCGACCCAGAAGTTGGGCAGCGAGAAGCCCAGCACCGATCCCGTCATGATGACGCGCGAGCCGGCCGCCTTCGGCTTGAGCCCGGCCAGGATGCCCAGCGGCACGCCGATCAGCACCGACATCAGCATGGCCACACAGGCCAGCTCGACTGTGGCCGGCATGCGCTCCAGGATCAGGTGCATGGCCGGCTCGCCGGTCAGGAAGCTGTTGCCGAAATCGCCGCGCACCGCCTGGCCCATGAAGATCAGGTACTGCCGCCACAGCGGCAGGTCCAGGCCGAGCGAGGCGCGGATGGCGGCGCGCTGCGCCTCGGTGGCCTCCGGACTGGCCAGCATCGAGACCGGATCGCCGACCATGTAGATGCCGGCGAAGACCAGCGCCGACATGACCAGCATGACGACGATGGTTTGCAGCAGTCTTCGTACGATTGTCGCTAGCACGTCATACCGCCCGCTGCGCGCATTACTTCTTCAGCGTTGCGAACTGCGCCAGCGTGACCTGGTCGGGACGGCCCTGGTAGCGGATGTCGTTCTTCATCGCCCACACCGACAGCTCGAAGTGCACCGGCAGCATCGCGAAGTCGTCCATGGCGATGTTGCTGGCCTTGGACAGCAGCTCGGCGCGCTTGGCGTCATCCATGGTGGACGAGGCTTCCTTCACCAGCTCGTCCATCTTGGGATTCGAGTAGCGGCTGCGGTTGGTGGTGCCCAGGCCCGCCTCGGGATTGCGCGTCACCAGGAGCGAGGTCAGCGCGTTCGACATCTCGCCGCTGGTCACCGACCAGCCGGCCAGATAGGCCGAGAACGCGTAGCTGTCGCGGTTCTTGAAGAACACCGGCGGCGCCATGGCATCGACGCTGGTCTTGACGCCCACGCGCGTCCACATCGAGGCGATGGCCTGCGCCACCTTGGAGTCGTTGACGTAGCGGCCCGAGGGCGAGCCCAGCGTGATCGAGAAGCCGTTGGGATAGCCCGCTTCCTTCAACAGCGCCTTGGCCTTTTCCACGTCGGCCTTGGGCGCCTTGGAGTGTTCCTTGCTCGACCCGAACATGGGGTAAGGCAGCAGGTTGCCGGCGGGCAGCGCCACGCCGCCCATCACGCGCTCGACCAGCGCATCGCGGTTGATCGCCAGCGACAACGCCTCGCGCACGCGCTTGTCCTTCAGCGGGTTCTTGTCGGTGCCCTGGATGCCGGGTGAGGGCTCGGCGTACTGGTCCAGCGCCACGTACACCACGCGCACCGACGGCGTCTCTTCGACGTACAGCTTCTTGTCGCCCTTGAGTTTGGGCAGGTCATCGGTCGGGGGATCCTCGATCATGTCGACGTCGCCGGCCAGCAGGGCCGCCACGCGCGCCGCGGCGTTGCTGATAGGGCGATAGATCACCTTGTCCCAGGTAGGCTTCTTGCCCCAATAATTTTCATTGCGCGCCAGCACGAATTCGGCGCCGCGCTTCCACGACACGAACTTGTACGGGCCGGTGCCGATGAGGCCGTCGCCGCTGTTCAATTCCGTGGTGGTCTTGCCTTCGGCCGCGGGGCCGGAGGCGGCCTTCTTCGACATGATGGGCAGCTGCGCCAGGTTCACCAGCAGGTTCGGCGCCACTTCCTTGGTGGTGATGCGCAGGGTCATCGGATCCACCGCTTCGGCCTTGGCCACCGAGCCCAGGTACAGCGTGAACGGCGACGGGCTGTTCGGCACCTTGGGCACGCGGTCATAGGTGAAGACCACGTCCTCGGCGGTGAACGGCGAGCCGTCGGAGAACTTGACGCCGGGCCGCAGCTTGAAGGTCCACACCTTGCCGTCAACGGTCCAGGATTCGGCCAGCGCCGGCACCGGCTTGAGCTGCGCGTCGGTGGCCACCAGCGTGTCGAAGATGGTCTGGGAGATCTGGGTGTTCGGCGTCAACGCGTGATACTGCGGATCCATCGACGATGGCTCGGTCTTCAGCCCGATCACCAGGTCGCGCGCCAGCGCCGAATTGAGGGTGCCGAAGGCCAGCAGGACCGCTACCGAACCACAGGCCAACACACGCGAAAACCGAGATGCCATCATGATCTCCCAGGGATGTTTCGGGTTTTAAACCTCTGGCGCACCTTAACCAGCAAACAAGGCCCCGCGCAACAGTTATATTCCCCTATTGTCCTTGCCTCGCGTTGTCCCCGATATGTCCGTTCATGCTCCCATCGCCGCCATTGCCACCGCCCCCGGAAGAGGCGGCATCGGCGTCGTGCGCGTTTCTGGTGCGGACCTGTCCGAATTGGTGCGCCGCCTGTTCCAGCGCGAACTCACGCCGCGCCACGCGCACTATCTGCCGTTCAAGGCGGTCGACGGCGAACTGCTCGATGAAGGCATCGCGCTGTACTTCAAGGGGCCGCATTCCTACACCGGCGAGGACGTGCTCGAACTGCAAGGCCACGGCGGCCCCGCGGTGCTGCGGCGCGTGCTCGACAGCTGCCTGGCGGCGGGCCGCGACCTCGGGCTGCGGCTGGCCGAACCGGGTGAGTTCACCCGCCGCGCCTTTCTCAACGACCGCATGGACCTGGCGCAGGCCGAGGCCGTCGCCGATTTGATCGAGGCGTCCTCGGTGGCCGCCGCGCGCGGCGCGATGGCCTCGCTGTCGGGTGAATTCTCGGCGCGCGTCAACGACCTGTCCGACCGCATCATCCACCTGCGCATGCTGGTCGAGGCCACGCTCGATTTCCCCGAAGAGGAAATCGACTTCCTTGAAAAGTATCAGGCGCGGCCCACGCTGGAAAAGCTGGCCGGCGACCTCGGCCATCTCATCGCCCAGGCGCGCCAGGGCGTGATCCTGCGCGAAGGCCTGCACGTGGTGCTGGCGGGGCAGCCCAACGTCGGCAAGTCCAGCCTGCTGAACGCGCTGGCCGGCGACGATGTCGCCATCGTCACGCCGATTGCGGGCACCACGCGCGACAAAGTGGTGCAGCAGATCCATATCGACGGCGTGCCGCTGCACATCGTCGACACCGCCGGCCTGCGCGAAACCGAAGACACCGTGGAAAGCATCGGCATCGCCCGCAGCTGGCAGGAAATCGAACGCGCCGACGTCATCCTGCACCTGCAGGACGCCACCCAGCCCGGGGATGAACTGGATGCGCAGATCACCGCACGCCTGCCGCCGCGCACGCCGGTGCTGAAGGTTTTCAACAAGGTGGACCTGTTATCCACAGCGTTTACGGCCGGCCCCGGCGAGCTCGGCATTTCCGCCAAGCGCGGCGCCGGCCTGGACGCGCTGCGCGCCGAGCTGCTGCAGATCGCCGGCTGGAATCCCGGCGCCGAATCGCCCTGGCTGGCGCGCGAGCGCCATCTGCATGCGCTGCAGGAGGCCGCCGAGCACCTGGCGCTGGCGGCCGAACACGCCGAACAGGACGACCGCGTGCTGGACCTGTTCGCCGAGGAACTGCGGCTGGCGCATGACAGCCTGTCGAGCATCACCGGGAAGTTCACCAGCGACGACCTGCTGGGCGAGATCTTCTCGAGCTTCTGTATCGGGAAATAGCGTTCCCATGACCGCAACCGGCGCGCCCCACCGCATCCGTCCGGCTACGGCCGACGACCTGGCCGAGGTGGAGCGCATCGTCCACGACGCCTATCGCCATTACGTGGCGCGCATCGGCGCCACGCCGGGACCGATGCGCGACGATTACCGCGCGCGCATCGCGCAGGGACAGGCGCAGGTGCTGGAGGACGAAGGCGGTATCCAGGCCGTACTGGTCCTGGTGCGCGAAGTGGATTGCCTGCTGCTCGACAATGTGGCGGTGTCGCCCGGCGCGCAAGGGCGCGGCTATGGCCGCGAACTGATGCAATGGGCGGAAACCATCGCGCGGCAGGCGGGCTATCCGCGCATCCGGCTGTACACGCAGGAAGCGATGAGCGAGAACATCGCCATCTATCAGCGCTATGGCTATGTCGAGACGCATCGCGCCGAAGAGATCGGCCTGAAACGCGTATTCATGACGAAGCGCCTGGATTGCCCCCTCCAATTAAGTGAGCAATAGCTCACTTAATTGACGAAACCCGGCATCAATGATTTCCGTGGAAAAATATGTGAGCTTTTGCTCACCCCTATTTTCAAGCAGTTTTTAGACAAAATTCTGATCAGGAATCCCGCGACCTGTCCGCGGGAAGCGCCGGCGCCGACTTCAACGTCTCGCGCGCAATTCGATTGCTGGCCAGCGATTTCGCATACACCGAATCCGGCCGGATGCGTTGCGCGATCACGAAGCCGGTGATGCACGCCAGCATCAGCGGCAACATCACCTCATAGCTCAACGTCATCTCGAAAATCATCAAGATCGACATCAGCGGCGCATAGGTCGTGGCCGCCAGCAGCGCCCCCATGCCGACCACAGCATAACTCGACACCGCCGACAGGTCGCCAGCGGGAAACAACGCATGCAGGCCGGAGCCATACAGGGCCCCGACCGCCGCGCCCACGAACAGGGTCGGCGTGAACACGCCGCCGATCGCGCCGGAACCGACGCTGGCGCCGGTGGCCACGATCTTGAACAGCAGGATGGCCGCCACCGCCTGCCAGGCCCATTCCGTGTGCAACATGCTGTTGACCACGCTGTAGCCGTTGCCCCAGACCTCGGGCTTGAACACCGACAGGGCGCCGACCACCAGTCCGCCCAGCGCCATCTTGGCCCACAGCGGCAGGCTCAAGCGGCGGAACAGGGCCTTCGACCCATCGAGAAACCGAAGGAATTGCGGCGCCACCATCCCGGCGATCAGGCCCAGCCCCAGGTAATTGACCACTTCCCAGCCGGACACGAACTCGAACGGCGGCATATGGAAGACCGCATCGTAGTGCAGGATCTGGCGCGTCACGATGTTGGCGACCACCGACGACACCACCAGGGGCACCAGCGTCGCCGAGGAAATGGCGCCGTAGACGATCTCGGAAATGAACAGCGCGCCGGCGATCGGCGCGTTATAGGCGGCCGTGATCCCGGCGGTGGCGCCGCAGGCCACCAGCAGCCGCAGATGGCGGGGCGGCAGGACCAGGTAGCGGCCCGACAGCGACGAGAACATCGCCGCCAGCTGCACCATCGGTCCTTCACGGCCGATCGAAGCGCCCGAACCGATTGAAAACAAAGAAGAAATGCTGCGCGCCACGGTCTGCCGAAAACCGATCACGCCGCGGCCGATGGCGATCGCCTCCATATAGTCGGCGGCGCCGCGCGGCGGCAGGCGCCGGGCGGCCGCCTGCAGGATCAATCCGGCAATCGCGCCCCCGGCCGCCGGCAGCAGAAAGCGTTCCCAAGGCGACAGCCCACGCGCCAGCGACACCATCCCGTGCGGCGAATCGACCCCGCCCAGCACCATCTGGATCCAGCCCAGCAGTTCCCGAAAAATCACCGTCGCCAGCGCGCCGGCCAGTCCCATCAAGGCGGCCGCGCACAAGGTCGCGGGCAAATTGTCGGCCAGCAAACGGCCCCTCAGCCAGGTCGCCCAGGCCGGTTTTTTGATTCTGAGTTGTCGTGCCATGGGCGGGATTCTACGGCGGAAACCTGCTCACTTTTTGTTCAGCGCAACGTCAACCGCAGAGAGACGCCACCCCTCACATAGTCGGTTCCGGCAACGCCTCCAGGGGCCTTTACGGGCCTGGAAAGGGGCGAAAACCAGGGTAGGCAAGGGGCGTTTTTTCGGGGTAAAAGTGCCGCTTCCCGACCCGGTTCGGCAGAACAGGGCTGTGGATAACTCCTAAGGCGGCAGGTTGTGCACATTGTGTGGAGGCAAGTTGAACAAGCGGGGGTTTTCGGTGGGCTCCCAAATCTTGTCCAACTTCGACTCTTTTCCCACACAGAGTTCTTGCACAGCCAAAAACGCTCGCAACCTGATGAAAAAAAACAGGTTTCCAAGGTTAAGGTAGTTATCCACAGGCCTTATTAATCATTAGTCTTTATATAAAGAGAAATACAGGGAAAAGACAAACATGCTTTCTCCTATCTCCCAGCCACGCCCCCCCGGACTCCGTCCATGCGCATCCTTCTCATAGAAGACGAAGCCGAACTTGCTCGCTGGCTTGCAAGAAGCCTGGCCCGGCATGCGGGCTTCGTGGTCGACTGGGCCGATGACGGCCTGGTCGCCGAAAGAAGACTGGCGGTCGAAGAATTCGATGCGGTCATCCTTGACCTGGGACTGCCGGGCATGGATGGCCATACCTTGCTGGCGAAGATTCGCGCGCGAGACGACCGTACGCCGGTGCTGGTCCTGACCGCGCGCGATTCACTGGCCGAAAAAATCGGGACGCTTCACGAAGGCGCGGACGATTTCCTGCCGAAACCGTTTGTTGTGGAAGAGTTGGAAGCGCGTTTGATCGCACTGGTACGCCGCAGCCGTGGCCGCGACCATCCGCGACTCACCCTGGGAAACCTGGTTTTCGAGACTTCCGCGCAAAAATTCACGGTCTCCGGACAGGCTTTGCAGTTATCCCCACGTGAACACGCCGTCCTGCGGGTGTTGATCCAGAAAAGCGGCGAACCGATCAACAAGCAGCAGATCCTGGATCGGATCGTGACCGACGATGCCGACATCAACCTCGAGGCCATCGAGGTGCTGGTGCACCGGTTGCGCAAAAAATTGGCGGAAACCGGCGTGCAGATCACCACCATGCGCGGCATGGGCTACTGCCTGGAGAACGCTGTTGACAACTAGTTTTCCGGAAAAAACCCCGGTTTCCAGGAAAAAAAGCCGCAACCGGACCCTGAAAACGCAGTTGCTCTGGTGGTTGATCCCGACCCTGGTGCTGGTGATGGTCGGCGCGCTCTGGCTGTCCAACCACCAGCTGCGAAACCAGGTCGATATCGCCTATGACCGGTCGCTCGCTGGCGCGCTGCGCGCGATCGACCACAACATATCCACAGCCAGCGGTGGATTAGCCATGGAGCAGCCGTACCTGATGCTGGAATTTTTCGAGCTGACGGCCAATGGCAGCGTGTTCTACCGCGTGGCCACCGAGGACGGGCTGGCCGAAATCGGCCATCCCGGGCTGCCCATGCCGACCCAGCCGCTGGAATCCGGCGAGGCCCAGTTTTTCTATGCAACCTACCTGGGCACCCCGGTACGGGTCGCCGCGCTGGCGCGGGCGATGGATCCGCCGCTCTATGCGAACAAAGGGGGACGGGTTATCGTGCAGGTCGCCGAAGGCCTGGAGAGCCGCCAGGCGTTCCTGCACCAGGTGCTGGTGCGCTCGGTGGAGCGCGACCTGGCCGTGATCCTGATCAGCGTCCTGGTGATCGTCCTGGGGGTTTTCATGGCCCTGCGCCCCCTGCAGCGCCTGAAGCAGGAAGTGGAAAGGCGTTCCGCGGACGATTTAAGCCCCGTCAGCGCGTCGGAGATGCCAGGTGAGGTCCTACCCCTGGTTGCGGCCGTAAACCTCCACATGGCCCGCTACGCGGCTCAGGCGAGGGTCCAGAGCCAGTTCCTGGACGACGCCTCGCACCAGTTGCGCACGCCTTTGTCGGTTTTGCGGACCCAGACGGCCTATGCCCTGCGCGAAACATGCCCCCAGGAGGTCCGTACAGCCCTTCTGGCGATGCAGGAGGGGTTGGACAGGGCCGTACGCACCACCAACCAGATGCTCGCCCTGGCGCGCGCTAAGGACGCTTCCCTGCCCGAAGCCGGTTTCGCGCCCGAACCGGTCGACCTGGCCGAGCTGGCCCACGGGGTGATCCGCGGCCTGCTGCCGACCGCCCGCGCCCGCCAGCTGGACATCGGCCTGGAGGCCGAGACCGGGCCGGTCCTGGTCAACGGCGCCGACTGGCTGTTGCGGGAAGCGGTCAGCAACCTGGTCGACAACGCCATCCGCTACACCACCCCCGGCGGCATGGTCACGGTGCTGGTCCGCCGCCAGGCCGACCAGGCCTGGCTCACGGTGGAAGACAGCGGTCCCGGCATGTCGGCCGAGGATATCGCCCGCGCCGGCGTGCGTTTCCGCCGCGGCGCGGCCGGCAAGAACAAGCCGGGCGCCGGACTGGGACTGGCCATCGTCGGCACCATCGCCGAGCTGCTGGGCGCCCGCCTGGCGCTGGAGAACCGGATTCCGGGGCCAGGCCTGCGCGCGTCGCTGGTGTTTTCCCTGAAAACGGCCGCGGATGTTGCGTCGCACCAGGAAAACGGCGTTTTTTGAAAGCTTTTGGAAAGCTTCGATTTTGTACGGTGGCATCCGCTGGACCCGGACCGGCGTCACGCCGCCGGAATCGCCAGCCATGCCTAGACCTATAAATTCGGAGACGCAAGAAATGCAGACCAGCCTGAAGCTGCGCCTGGCCGCCGTCGCGGCCCTTGGCGCGATCACCCTGTCCCTGGGCGCCGCCCACGCCGCCGACGAGCCGCGCCGCCCCGAGTGCATCGCCCCCGCCCAGCCCGGCGGCGGTTTCGACCTGACCTGCCGCCTGGCCACCGAAGGCCTCAAGCAGAGCGGGGCGCTCAAGAGCGCCATGCGCATCGTCTACATGCCGGGCGGCATCGGCGCCGTGGCCTACAACAACATCGTGGCCCAGCATCCCAACGAGCCCGGCACCATCGTCGCGTTCTCGGGCGGTTCGCTGCTCAACCTGGCGCAGGGCAAGTTCGGCAAGTACAACGTCGACGACGTGCGCTGGCTGGCGGCCATCGGCACCGACTACGGCGTGGCCGTGGTGCGCAACGATTCGCCCTACACCGACCTCAAGGGCCTGATGGAGGCCTTCAAGCAGGACCCGACCAAGATCGTGCTGGGCGCCGGCGGCACCGTGGGCAGCCAGGACTGGATGAAGGCCGCGCTGACCGCCAAGGCGGCCGGGGTCGATTTCAAGAAGATGCGCTTCGTGGCCTTTGAAGGCGGCGGCGAGGCTGTCACCGCCCTGCGTGGCGGCCACATCCAGGCCTACATGGGCGATGCCGCGGAAGCCTTCACCATGCTCGAGGGCGGCGCCCCCATCCGCGTGCTGGCCGTGTTCAACGACCAGCGCCTGCCGGGCAAGCTGGGCACCGTGCCGACCGCCAAGGAGCAGGGCTACGACATCGTCTGGCCCATCATCCGCGGCTTCTACGTCGGCCCCAAGGTGTCGGACGCCGACTACCAGTTCTGGGTCAACGCCTTCAACCGCGTCACCGAGGCGCCCGAGTTCGCCAAGCTGCGCGAACAGCAAGGCCTGTTCCCCTTCAACAAGACCGGCGCCGACCTGGACGCCTACGTGAAGCAGCAGGTCAAGCAGTACGCCGAACTGGCCGGCTCCTTCGGCCTGGTCAAGAAATAGGCCGCTCATCATGAACGATCGAATCCTGGGCATCGCGGCGTTGCTGCTGGCGGCCTTCATGACCTGGGCGGGGTGGGGCATCGAAGCCCCGTTCGCCTACGAACCGGTGGGGCCGCGCGCCTTCCCGCTGCTGCTGGCGTTGATCATCGGCCTGTGCGGATTGCGGCTGGCCTACAAGGGCGGCAACCCGGTGGAGCCCAATCCCGCCGGCGCCAATGGCCGCATCGCGCTGATGGTGGCGTTCGCCGCCGGCTACGCCTTCCTGTTCCAGTGGCTCGGCTTCGTCATTGCGACCGCGCTGATGACGGTGTTCGTCGGCCGCCTGTTCGGCGGCGGCTGGGCCAAGTGCGCGCTGGGCGGCGTGGTCATGAGCGTCTTCTTCTTCGTGTTGTTCGACAAGGTGCTGGACGTGGTCCTGCCCGGTGGCTTGCTGGAGAACCTGGTATGAGCGGAATCCTCGATCATCTGTCGATCGGCTTTGGCGTTGCGTTCTCGTGGACCAACATCCTGGTGGCCGCGATCGGCTCGTTCTTCGGCACCATGGTGGGCGTGCTGCCGGGCCTGGGGCCCATCAACGGCGTGGCGATGCTGATCCCGATCGCGTTCGCCATGAACCTGCCGCCCGAGACCGCGCTGATCCTGCTGGCGGCGGTGTACGTGGGAGCGGAATACGGCGGCCGCATCACCTCGATCCTGCTCAACGTGCCGGGCGAGGCCAGCGCCATCATGACCACGCTGGATGGCTATCCGCTGGCGCGCCAGGGCCTGGCCAACGTCGCGCTGTCGCTGTCGGCGTGGTCCGCGTTCTTCGGCGCCATCGTGTCGGTGGTGGGCATCATCCTGCTGGCGCCGCTGCTGGCCAAATGGGCGCTGGCGTTCGGTCCGGCCGAGTACTTCGTGCTGATGATCTTCGCGTTCTGCTGCCTCACCAGCCTGCTTGGAAAGCAGCCCATCAAGGGCGTGCTGGCGGCCATGATCGGCCTGTCGATCTCGGTCATCGGCGTGGACGCGAACTCAGGCGTATACCGCTATACCTTCGACTCCGTGCACCTGGCCGATGGCATCGATTTCGTGGTCGTCGTGATCGCGCTGTTCGCGGTCAGCGAGATGCTGGAGATGCTTGAAAAAGTGATGGCGGGCCACAGCGTCGAGGTCAAGCCCAGCGGTCGCAAGCTGTTCAACCTGAAGGAGCTGGCGTTCACCTGGTGGAGCGTGGTGCGCAGCGCGCTGGTGGGTTTCGGCGTCGGCGTGCTGCCGGGCGCCGGCGCCAGCGTGGCCGCGGCCGTGGCCTACTCGCAGGAAAAGCGCATCATCGAAGCCAAGGATCCGAACGCCAAGTTCGGCAAGGGCGACATGCGCGGCCTGGTCGCGCCGGAAGCCGCCGCCACCTCGTCGGCGATCGGTTCGTTCGTGCCGATGCTGACGCTGGGCGTGCCGGGCTCGGGCACCACCGCGGTGATGATGGGGGCGCTGACGCTCTACAACATCACGCCCGGTCCGGTGCTGTTCGACACCAAGCCGGAACTGGTGTGGGGCCTGATCGCCTCGCTGTTCGTGGCCAACGTGCTGCTGTTCGTCATGAACGTGCCGATGGTGCGGCTGTTCTCGAAGGTGCTGTCGGTGCCTGGCTGGCTGATGGTGCCGGGCATCCTGTGCATCAGCTATATCGGCGTGTATGCCATCAACGCCGGCACGTTCGATCTGCTGCTGGTGACGGGCATTGGCGCGATCGGCTACTTCCTGCGCAAGTTCGGCGTGCCGATGGCGCCGCTGGTGCTGGGCGTGGTGCTGGGCAACATGATGGAACAGAACCTGCGCCGTGCCCTGTCGATGACCGACGGCAACGTGTCGGTGCTGTTCGCCAGTCCCGTCGCCATCACGTTGTGGACCGCCGCGATCGCCGTGGTGGTGGTGCCGCAGATCCTGCGCCGCGTGCGCCGGGCCAGGAAGGTTGCCGCCGAACCGGTGTGACGGGTTCCGCGCCGCGGCCCCGCCGGCACGGGGCCGCGCGGCGTCGGAGCATGTCACGCCGGAGGTTGTTCAGGAGCGCCGCGGCGCTCCTTTTTTTCATCTCTACATCCGTGGTCGAGACAAAAGAAAAGCGCCCCGATGGGGCGCTTTGTCGTGATGCGCGCGGCGCGTCGTCAGACCTGCGCCAGGCGCTCCAGCGCGGCATCGAGCGTGGCGTCTTTCTTGGCGAAGCAGAAGCGCACGATGCGATGGTTCGATTCGGCCGCGTCGGGCTTCTGGTAGAAGGCCGAAACGGGAATCACCGTAACGCCGTGGCGCACCGTCAGGTCGCGCGCGAAGTCCGCTTCGTTCTGCTTGGAGATCTCGCTGTAGTCGGCCAGCAGGAAGAACGTGCCGGGGCTGGGCAGCGGCTTGAAACGCGTCTTGGCCAGGCCTTGCGACAGGCGGTCGCGCTTGGCCTGGTAGAACGCCGGCAGCTCCAGGTAGGGCTTGGGATCGCGCATGAATTCGGCCAGCGCGAACTGCATCGGCGAGGGCACCGTGAACACCATGAACTGGTGCACTTTGCGCAGCTCGGCGCTGAGCTGGCGCGGCGCGCAGCAGTAGCCGATCTTCCAGCCGGTGGTGTGATAGGTCTTGCCGAACGACGAGATCACGAACGCATGTTCGGCCAGCAGCGGACGGCGCGCGATGCTGGCATGCGGCTTGCCGTCGAACACGATGTGTTCGTAGACCTCGTCCGACACCAGCAGCACGCCGGTGTCGCGCACGATGGCTTCGAGCGCGTCCAGGTCGCTGTCGTCCAGCACGGCCCCGGTGGGGTTGTGCGGGAAGTTCAGCATCAGCAGGCGGGTCTTGGATGTGATGGCGTCGCGCACGCGCTGCCAGTCGATGCGGTAGTAAGGATCCTCGGCGGTGGGCGCGCGCAGCGGCACCGGCACCGCGGTGCCGCCGGCCAGGCGGATGGCCGGCAGGTAGGAGTCGTAGCAGGGCTCGATGACGACGACTTCGTCGCCGCTGTTGACCGCGGCCAGCACGGTGGCCATCAGCGCCTCGGTGGCGCCGCTGGTGACGGTGATCTCGGTTTCCGGGTCGTAGGCGCGGCCATACAGGGCCTGCGTCTTGGCGGCGATGGCTTCGCGCAGCGGCGCCACGCCGGGCATGTAGGGATATTGGTTATGGCCGTCGGCCATGGCCTTGCTGACCAGCGCGCACAGTGCGGGATCGGGATCGAAGTCCGGAAAGCCCTGGCCCAGGTTGATGGCCTTGTGCTCGATGGCCAGGCGGCTCATGACGGTGAAGATGGTGGTGCCGACGTCGGGAAGTTTGGATCGGATCATGGTGGACGCGAAGTGGAACGCTGGGTGTGCAAGAGAGTTTTCGTAAGTATCCCACTAACTCATAATTCGGTTTTCTCATGAGCTTATAGGCGTGGGCGGTATCGTGGTTCAAAACATGTTGTGGAGGGTCGTCGGCGGCCTGGCGATCGCGTTGACGGGCGCCTTGCTGGCGCTGTGGATGCATTTGCCGTTGCCGTGGATGCTGGGGGCGTTGCTGCTGACGGCGGCGGTGCGCATCGCGGGCGGCGGCACCGTATGCCCGCGGCCGGCGCGCAATGCCGGGCAGTGGGTCATCGGCACGTCGCTGGGCCTGTATTTCACGCCGCAGGTGATCGGGCACATCGGCAGCAATGCCGGTCCCATCATCGTCGGCATGCTGTTCGCGCTGGGGCTGGCGTTCATCGGCACCGCGATCCTGCGGCGCTATACCGATGCCGATTTCAAAACGGCCTGGTTTTCGTCGGCCATGGGCGGCGCCAGCGAGATGGCCAGCCTGGCGGAACGCCATGGCGCCCGCATCGATCGCGTGGCCACGGCGCACAGCGTGCGGGTGCTGATGGTGGTGATGACGGTGCCGTTCATTTTCCAATGGTGGGGCGTGGCGGGCATCGATCCCACGGTGCCCGGGCCCAGGACCGTGCATGGCGCCGGCCTGGCCGCGCTGGTGGCGCTGACCTGCGTCGGCGGCCTGTTCTTCATGAAGCTGCGGTTGCCCAATCCGTGGGTGCTGGGGCCGATGCTGATGGCGATGATCCTGACGGCCAGCAGCATCGAGTTGTCCGCGTTGCCGGACTTCGTGCCGAAGGTCGGCCAGCTCTTCATCGGCTGGTCGCTGGGCGACCGTTATCGGCCGGATTTCTTCCGCGCGGCGCCGCGCTTCATCGCGGCGGTGGCGGTGTTCACGGTGATCGCGCTGGCCTTGGCATTCGGCCTGGGCGCGCTGTTGTCATTGTGGTCCGCGGCGCCGGTGCCGACGCTGATCCTGGGCACCACGCCGGGCGGCATCGCGGAGATGGCGATCACGGCCAAGGTGCTGCAGCTGGGCGTGCCGGTGGTGACCGCATTCCACGTGTCGCGCATGGTGTTCGTGGTGATCGTGACCGGGCCGATGTACGCGTTCCTGGCGCGGCGGCAGGCAAATTCCGCGTAGCGGTATTGAGCTTCCAGTCAGAAAAATACGACACATTGGGGAAAACAACTATATGAGTCTGTAATGCGGGATGAGTATGCTGATTCCGCAGTTGATTCAAGCAGCGCGCGGACTTGTTCTGCCGCTTTTGCGGCAAGCGAGAACGCAGCACCAACGCAGGTATCCCTACCGGTCGTTCAGTTCTCACGGCGTCCTTGATTCATTGCATTTCGTTAATTACAGGACGCTAGGAAAATGGCTCAGAAGGGCAAAGTCAAGTGGTTCAACGCTGACAAGGGTTACGGTTTCATTACGCCGGATGCTGGTGGCACCGACGTGTTCGCACACTTTTCCGCCATCCAGGGCCGCGGCTATCGCAGCCTGAACGAAGGCCAGGAAGTCGAATTCGAAGTCAAGGATGGTCCGAAAGGACCTCAAGCGGCCGAAATTCGCCCGCTCTAAATCGGGAAATCCCAATTTCCCGTCCGCCAGGCCTGGCCTGGCTACAACGCCCCAGAACCTCGCGGTCTGGGGCGTTGTTTCATTTGCGGCGCGGGTTTTCTTGCCCGGCTATTTCCGTGATGTTAGTGCTCACTAACATATCCTCGAGCGTTGGATAAGTTTGTGGATAATTATTTTCGGGCATGTGCATAGCGCTGCGCAGTAATGAAGCACGCTGCGTTTGCGCCGGGGAGTTTTGCACAATTTTCGGAAAGATCCGCAGGCGGAACGCTGCGCTCGACTCGTCACCGGCGCCCGCATGCCGGCCAGGGCGCGTTTCATGGGAAACCGCGTGTTTCCCTAGGAAAACCGGGCGTTTACGGCATTTTTTCGTCTGCCTGGCCGGGCTGAATCTGGCGCTGGCGGAGCAGCATTGATGCTCGCCATGACGCATTTTTATCCATTCGCGTCGCGGTTGTTCACAAAGATATCCCCATCCCGGTTATGCACAGAATGACACCTTGGATAGCCAAAAGGTGGGGGCTCAGCCTGTGGATAGAAATGGGGATAGCGAATCGGAAATGGGTTTACGAGGATCGCCCGACGGTGCACTGCCGTCGAGTTTGACGCCGGGAACGCCATGTTGTGGATTTCATGTGAAAGCGGATTTGCTCCCGGATTATGTGCCGGCGAGTTTTCCACAGTCGGGTCGCCGCGTCCGCGGTTGGCGTAGAGGCGTGTCAGCCGAAAGGATGATGGCGCGAAACTTCCAGGACGGGCAAGATGATTCTCCGATCAAGCGTCGCGCCTGGACTTGTGTGTTGTGGCGCGATGCATCCGCCGGCGGCGAGGATAAATATGTGAATAAGTCGCCGATGCCTGCTTAAGGCGCGGTTGGACTTTTGCCCCGGTTTGAAGTTCCCCGTTAAGTTCAGGGGCAATGTCTCACTCGCGTGATCGGAATGTTCAGGAATATGGCTTTTCCGTGCTCGCGCCCGGCTCCGCGTTTTGGCCGCGCTTATCGAACCGATAGCGGCAGCTTATCCACAATCTTTTCCACTGTTTTTCCCGCCTGCCACCGTATCGTCCCGGGTATACCTGCCGGGCGGATCGCAGACGTTGCAGGCATGGCGATTCAGTTCTCCGGCCCATGCTTTCCCAGGCAGCGCGTTGCGAATTTGTGTGGTTTCCGCAATCTGGGTAATTCCCTGTCGAGTCGGTTCAGAGCCACATTCGCAGCCTCCCCGTTGACGGCAGCGTCAAGTTATCCCCAGAGTTGTTCCACGTGAAACCGGGTCCGCGGAGGCGTTCGAGCTTGTGGATGCTTTTGTGCATAAGGTGCTGGTGAGTCTGCCTTGTCTCGGCTTTGTGCCGGCGAGCCTGATTTCCATTCATGCCTTTGCCCTGGCTGTGCGCCGACAGGATTCTGCTTGCGGCCGATTGTTCCGGTGACGCGGGGAGGGAGGGTGGCGGCGGGAACCGACTGCTTCGGGCTTGCGACCTGGACGGTCTAAGCGGCAACGGCGCCGGATTCGGCATAGGCGTTTAGTGTTTCAGTTGAATGACGGGAGACATTCAAGATGAAGGGCTGCGATGGCGGTGGTGAAGATTGTGAGATTCGATGCGTGCAGACTGGCCCGGAGCGATATGCTGTTTCACGTGGAACAGGAAAAATTCGGGATGTTTTGGGGGTAGGGGTAGGGTAGGGGTGATAAAACCCAAATTTTCCCGCGTCGATGAACTATCCGAATGGCCGGGCGGCAGCACTTCTTTTCCTATGTTCTTGGAGTGACTCGGCCGAGATTCTGGAGCTGACGGGCTGGCAGGAACGGGTTTTCAAAGCGAGTAGGCTATAGAGGCGACGTATCTCACGTGATGTTCCACGTGGAACATCAACTTGGACTTGGTGGCCCAGCTACTAATTGGCATCGGTTCAAAGGACTCTCACCCGGCATGTTCCACGTGAAACATCGGATCAGGACGTCGGCAGGGGGAGGGTATGACTATGTCTAGCTGGTGTGCAGGCTGACGTATTCCCCTGAGCAAGGTATTCAAGTGAGCGATGTTTCACGTGAAACATTGGTCTCCAGCGGGAGGCACAGGGCGAATGAAGGGCTGCCGACCGTCGAGGCATCGATAGATATCCTGGCCCGAGTCTTCGATAGACCCAGATCAATTCCCTCCACAGACAGGCGCGCAGGCATGTTTCACGTGAAACATAGGAGGAAGGCCAAGGTCGAACGAGGGAAGGGTAAAGACTCACGAAGCACCCAACCTGGGCCAACCCAAGACCTGAATGCACTTGATGAACGGTATTGGACAGTCAGTCCGACCGGGGCACACTGCATGTTTCACGTGAAACATCGCCAGGTCCGGGCGTAGCCACAGGATGTTCCACGTGAAACATCCCCCTAACAGCGGCAGATGCCGACATATTCAAACGTCGATCGAGTCGCCCTCGTTGCCAATTTGCACACGAGGTCGAGTGTTACTACCTGCATTGCTGCACCGAACCATGTTTCACGTGAAACATGCACCCCCTGCCTCTATAATGAGCACCGAACGCTCTCTTATCTCCCCATCATGGATTATCCCCGCGAATTCGATGTCATCGTCGTCGGTGGCGGCCACGCCGGTACCGAAGCGGCGCTGGCTGCGGCACGCACTGGTGCCCAGACGCTGCTGCTGACTCACAACATCGAGACCCTAGGCCAAATGTCCTGCAATCCCTCCATCGGCGGGATTGGCAAGGGCCATCTCGTCAAAGAAGTCGATGCCCTTGGCGGCGCCATGGCGCTGGCGACGGACGAGGCGGGGATTCAGTTTCGTATCCTGAACGGCTCCAAGGGCCCGGCCGTGCGCGCTACCCGCGCGCAGGCGGACCGGGTGCTGTACCGCAAGGCCATCCGTGGCCGCCTGGAGAACCAGCCCAACCTCTGGTTGTTCCAGCAGGCGGTGGAGGATCTGATGGTGGAGGGCGACCGCGTGGTCGGCGCCGTTACCCAGGTCGGCCTGAAGTTCCGGGCGAAGACGGTGGTCCTGACCGCCGGCACGTTCCTGAACGGCCTGATCCACGTGGGACTGCAGAACTATTCGGGCGGCCGCGCTGGCGACCCCCCGGCGATTTCCCTGGGGCAGCGCCTCAAGGAACTGCAGCTGCCGCAAGGCCGCCTGAAGACCGGCACGCCGCCGCGCATCGACGGCCGCAGCATCAACTACAGCATCCTGGAAGAGCAGCCGGGCGACCTGGACCCGATTCCGGTGTTCTCGTACATGGGCAACGTGGCCATGCACCCGCGGCAGCTGCCGTGCTGGATCACGCATACCAACGCCCGCACCCACGACATCATCCGCGGCGGCCTGGACCGCTCGCCGATGTACAGCGGCGTCATCGAGGGTGTTGGCCCGCGCTACTGCCCGTCGATCGAAGACAAGATCCACCGCTTCGCCGACAAGGAATCGCACCAGGTCTTCCTGGAACCGGAAGGTCTGGACACGCACGAGGTCTATCCGAACGGCGTTTCCACCAGCCTGCCTTTCGATGTGCAGCTGGACCTGATCCATTCCTTGCCCGGCCTGGAAAACGCGCACATCCTGCGCCCCGGCTACGCCATCGAATACGACTACTTCGATCCACGTGGATTGAAGAGCACGCTGGAAACCAAGGCGATCTCCGGTCTGTACTTCGCCGGCCAGATCAACGGCACCACCGGCTACGAAGAAGCCGCGGCCCAAGGCCTGCTGGCCGGAGTCAACGCCGCCCTGTCGTCGCTCGGCCGCGACCCCTGGACGCCGCGGCGCGACGAGGCCTACCTCGGTGTGCTGGTGGACGACCTGGTCACCCGCGGCGTGACCGAGCCGTACCGCATGTTCACCTCGCGCGCCGAATACCGCCTGAGCCTGCGTGAAGACAATGCCGACCTGCGCCTGACCGAAATCGGCCGCCAGCTCGGCATCGTCGACGACGCCCGCTGGGACGCGTTCAACCGCAAGCGCGATGCTGTCGCCGCCGAAGTCGAGCGCCTGAAGTCGTCGTGGGTCAACCCGCGCGTGCTGCCGCTGGAAGTGGCCGAACCGCTGCTGGGCAAGGCGATTGAACGTGAGTACTCACTTGCAGACCTGCTTAAACGGCCCAATGTTTCCTATGAAGCGCTGATGGCCGCCCGCAACACCGACGGCACGCTGCTGGCCGGTCCGGGCGTGGTCGAGGACGAGGTCCTGGCCGAGCAGGTCGAGATCCAGGTCAAGTACGCCGGCTACATCGCCCGCCAGCAGGACGAAGTACAGAAACAGATCGCGCACGAACAACAGCCGATCCCGGCCGACGTCGACTACGACGCCGTGACCAGCCTGTCGTTCGAAGTGCGCCAGAAACTCAAGACGCATCGGCCCGAAACCATCGGCCAGGCCGCCCGCATTTCGGGCGTGACGCCGGCGGCGATCTCGCTGCTGCTGATCCACCTGAAGCGCCTGCACTACGGCTCGCGCAAGCAAGCCGCATGAGCGCCCATCCCCAACCGGCCGGCGCGGACATGGCCGGCCGCCTTTCGCATGCCTTCGAGCAGCTCGGACTGCAGGCGGACGCCGCCGCGGCCGCCAAGCTGCTCGACTACCTGGCGCAGATGCAGCGCTGGAACCGGACCTACAACCTGACCGCGATCCGCGATCCGCAGCAGATGCTGGTGCAGCACCTGTTCGACAGCCTGGCCGCCGTGGGGCCGTTCAGCGAAGCGCTGGGCGCGCCCGGCACGCCAGCCAAGGTCTACGACGTCGGCTCCGGCGGCGGGTTGCCCGGCGTCGTCCTGGCGGTCATGCGGCCCGAATGGTCGGTGACCTGCATCGACGCCGTTGAAAAGAAAACCGCATTCGTCCGGCAGATGAGCGGCGCGCTGGCGCTGCCGAATCTGCAGGCGCGCCACGCGCGCATCGAAACGCTGGAACCCGCCGGCTGCAACATTGTGACGTCGCGCGCATTCGCCTCCTTGGAGGATTTTGCGATGCTCGCGGGCAGACATGTGGACAACGGTGGTACCCTCGTCGCCATGAAGGGCAAGGTCCCGGATGATGAAATCCAGGCGCTGCACGCGCGTGGGGAATGGCAAGTCGACCATATTCAGCCGCTCCGGGTGCCGGAGCTGCAAGCAGAACGCTGCCTGATCTGGATGCGCCGCAGTCAAGGAACCCTATGAAGAACTTACCCCCCAGCTCGACCGCCCGCGTTTTCTGCATCGCCAACCAGAAGGGCGGTGTCGGCAAGACGACCACCGCCATCAACCTGGCGGCCGGGCTGGCCACGCACAAGCAACGCGTGCTGCTGGTGGACCTGGACCCGCAAGGCAACGCCACCATGGGCAGCGGCATCGACAAGAATTCGCTCGAGTCGAACCTGTACCAGGTGCTGATCGGCGAAGCCACCATCGAGCAGGCACGCGTGCGCTCCGAGTCGGGCGGCTATGACGTGCTGCCCGCCAACCGCGAACTGTCCGGCGCCGAGATCGACCTGGTGCAGATGGATGAACGCGAGCGCCAGCTCAAGGCCGCCATCGACACCGTCGGCAGCCAGTACGACTTCGTGCTCATCGATTGCCCGCCGACGCTGTCGCTGCTGACGCTGAACGGCCTGGCTGCAGCGCACGGCGTCATCATTCCGATGCAGTGCGAATACTTCGCGCTCGAAGGCCTGTCCGACCTGGTCAACACCATCAAGCGCGTGCATCGCAACATCAACGATGACCTGCGCGTCATCGGCCTGCTGCGCGTGATGTTCGACCCGCGCATGACCCTGCAGCAGCAGGTGTCGGCGCAGCTCGAATCGCACTTCGGCGACAAGGTCTTCAAGACCGTGGTGCCGCGCAACGTGCGGCTGGCCGAAGCGCCCAGCTATGGCATGCCCGGCGTGGTGTACGACCGCGCCTCGCGTGGCGCGCAGGCGTACATCTCCTTCGGCGCCGAAATGATCGAGCGCGTCCGCGAACTCAACAAGTAAGCCGCCCGCATGTCCGCCGTCACGCGCCTGTCCCCGGACTCCACCCATACCCGCACGCCGCCCGTCGACGTGCGCGACGCGTTGCGCGTGCGGCTGGAAGAGGCCGCGCTCAATGCCACGGCGGTGCGCGCGCAGGTGCTCTACGACGGCTGGCTGGTGCGTTTCGCGCCGTCGTCCGCCAAACGGGTACGCAGCATCAATGTGCTGGGGTTATCCACACGTCCGCTCGATGAGCGGCTGGCGTATTGTTCAACGTTGTACGCGCGCCATGGCCTGCCCATGGTGCTGCGCCTGACCTCCCTCGGCCCCGATTTCGCCCTGGATGCCGAACTGGCGTCGCGGGGCTACCTCCTTACCGAAGAGACCCGAGTCATGAGCATGCCGCTCGCCCCCAGGCTGGCCGCCCGGGGCGATCTGCTTTTCAGGACAGTGGACGCTGCCCGCTTCGCGGCGGCGGTCGGACGCATGCGCGATTCCCGGCCCGAGCACATCGCCGAGCATCAGGCGCGTCTGGAGGGGCTGGCTGTGGATATCTTGCCGGTGCTGGCGTTCGACGCCGCTGGCGAATGCGTGGCGGGCGGCATGGCCGTGCGGGATGGCGATCTCGCGGGGCTGTTCGACATCGTGACGGACCCCGCGCAGCGGCGCAAGGGGCACGCCGCGATGTTGGTCGAACATCTGCTGGCCGTGTGCGTCGAAGACGGCGCCACCACGGCCTATCTGCAGGTGGAGCCGCAAAACACCGCCGCGCGCGCTTTGTATGGCCGCTACGGTTTCAAAGACTGTTATGCGTATTGGTACCGCCTGCCCGCCGAGCAGGCGGCCGCCTGAGCTTCGCTCGGGATACCAAAAACAGAAGGAAAGAGGATTTAACTATGGCCACCAAGAAACCCAAGGGATTGGGTCGCGGACTTGACGCTTTGCTGGGCGCCGACGCGCCCGCCATCGACAACATCGGCAAGGCCCCGGCCAAGCCCGAGGGTCTGCCGTCCACCCTGCCTGTTTCGAAGATGCGGGCCGGCAAGTATCAGCCGCGCACCCGCATGGACGAGGGCGCGTTGGGCGAGCTGGCCGAGTCGATTCGCACACAAGGCATCATGCAACCCATTCTTGTGCGCGCGCTGGGCGATGCGCCCGGCCATTACGAAATCATCGCGGGCGAACGCCGTTTCCGCGCCGCGCAGCTGGCCGGCCTGAAGGAAGTGCCGGTGCTGGTGCGCGAAGTCGCCGACGAAAACGCGGCCGTCATGGCGCTGATCGAGAACATCCAGCGCGAAGACCTGAACCCGCTGGAAGAGGCGCATGGCGTGCGCCGCCTGCTGGACGAATTCGGCCTGACCCACGAGCAGGCCGCCCAGGCCATCGGCCGCTCGCGCTCGGCCACCAGCAACCTGCTGCGCCTGTTGAACCTGGCTGCCGCGGTGCAGACCATGCTGCTGGCCGGCGACGTCGACATGGGCCATGCGCGCGCGCTGCTGGCGGTGGACGCGGCCACGCAGATCCAGCTGGCCAACCAGATCATCGCGCGCCGCCTGTCGGTGCGCGAAGCCGAAAAGCTGGTCGCCAAGACCGCCAAGGAAGCCGAGAGCGCCGCCTCGCCCAAGAAGAAGGCCAACGGCGTGTCGCGCGACCTGACGCGCCTGGAAGAGGCGCTGTCCGACCATCTGGGCACGCGCGTGGCGCTGAAGGTCGGCGCCAAGGAAAAGGGCCAGATCGTCATCGACTTCCATGGCTGGGAACACCTGAATTCGCTGCTGGAACGGCAGGGCCTGTCGGGAGTCGTCGATGCCTGAGCAGGCATTGCCGGTCGTCGCGGTCCTGGCCACCGGCGGCACCATCGCCGGCGCGCAGGCCGACGCCACTTCCGCCGGCTACAAGTCGGGCTCCTTCTCGGTGGGCGACCTGCTGGCCGCCGTGCCGCAGCTGTCGACGCTGGCCGACATCCGCGCCGAACAGGTCGCCAACGTCGGCAGCCAGAACATGACGCATGACGTCTGGCGCGCGTTGGCGCGCCGTGTCGATGCGCTGTGCGCCGATCCGTCGGTGGCCGGCATCGTCATCACGCATGGCACCGACACGCTTGAAGAGACCGCGTACTTTCTCAGCCTGGTGATCCAGCACGACAAGCCGGTGGTGCTGGTGGGCGCGATGCGCCCGGCCACCGCGCTGGGCGCCGAAGGCCCGGCGAACCTGTACAACGCCGTGGCGCTGGCGCGCCATCCCGACGCGCGCGGCCGCGGGCCGCTGGTCGTCATGAACGAAGACGTGCACTACGCCCGCGAACTGCAGAAGATCGCCAGCGCCGGCATCAACGCCTTCGCCTCGCCCAATCGCGGTCGCGCCGGCGTGATGCATGGCGGCACGCCGTGCTTCTATTCACGCAACACCACCACGCACACGACACAAAGCGAGTTTTCACTCGCATTGCTGGAAAAGGCCGGCTGGCCGCGCGTGGATATCGTTTATGCGCACGCCGACCTGCAAGGCGACGTCATCGATTTCATCGCGCGCCAGGCCGACGGCATCGTGCTGGCGGGCGTGGGTGACGGCAATGCCACCGACCTGGCCATCGATGCCCTGACCCGCGCCGCCGCCGACGGCGTCGCGGTGGCGCGGTCCAGCCGCACCGGCAGCGGTTTCGTCGCGCGCGACGTCGAGCTGGATGACGCGGCGCTGGGTTTCGTCGCCGCCGGCGACCTGAATCCGCAGAAGGCCCGCGTCCTGCTGATGCTGGCGCTGTGCGTCACGCGTGAACCCGCGGCGCTGCAGCGCTGCTTCGATCGCTACTGAGCGGGGCCCACGGCGGCATTCAACGGGGCTGTCCCCGCGATGCCGCCGCTACGGATTGGGCGGCGCGTCCGCGCCGTGCGCCAATCCCAGGCTGGTGCGCAGCATGTCGTAGACCTGCCGCGTCAGCGGATTGATCAGATCCCGCCTTATCCACAGGAAGTACGTCACGTCCGGCAAGGGCGGCAGGCCTTCCTTTTCCCCCAGCACCCGCATTTCCGGCGCCAGCAGTTCGACGCTGCGCGCCGTCACGCCCAGGCCCGCGCGCAGCGCGGCCTTGATGCCGACCAGGTTGGGCGCCACGTAGTTGGTGTGCCAGCGCACCTGCGCCTGTTCCAGCGCGGTCAGCGCCAGGCGGCGGAAGATGCTGGGCTCGTCGGCCAGCACCAGCGGCACCGGCGCGTTGATGTCGTGCACGTAGTCGGCCGAGGCCAGCCACACCGTGGGCGAGGTGCGCAGCGCCACGCCTTCGAATTCCTGGTCGAAGCGGGTCGAGATGGTCAGGTCCAGTTCGCCGGCCCGCAGCGCATCCATCAGGAACGGGCTGCGGTCGGTGCGGATCTCCAGTTTCACGCGCGGCGCCGAGCGCGCGATGTGGGTCAGCAGGGTCGGCAGGATGGTGTCGGCCACGTCCAGCGGCGCGCCCAGCCGCAGGTCGCCTTCCAGCGGCGCGTCCTGCAGCGCGCGCAGCGCTTCATCGTTGATGGCCAGCATGTGGCGCGCATATTCGACCAGGCGCCGTCCATGCGTGGATAAGGCCTTGTTGCGCCCCTGTTTCTCGAACAGCGGCAGGCCGATGGCCGCTTCCAGCCGCTGCATCTGCTGCGTCACCGCCGACTGGGTCTTGTGCAGCCGATTGGCCGCTTCCGAAAACGTTTCATGGCGCGCGATCGCGGTCAGCGTGCGCAGCAGGTCCAGATCGAGATTGCGCATGGGAGCGGTGGGTCCAAAGTATTAGCAATGCTTATGGAATATTAAGGCAAATTAAATTGTTGGCGCCTCTTTGCGGCGATACAGTGACTGCAATAACTCATGAAACAAGAGGGAAAGTCACTGTGAGCACCACGCACCCCCAGCAGCAGGGCATCGATAGCGCCATCGGAAATATTAAAAATACTTTAGGAAATAAGGGCCTGAACCGCGACAGCCTGAAGGCCGTGCTGGACGAGCTGATCGGCCTGGCCGGCCATACAGACTGGTGGGCCCAGGACCGCTACCCGGCGCCGGAAGAGGGCGAGCGCCAGGCGCGCTACCTGATCGGCGAAGACGCCGACAAGAGCTACGCGCTCTACCTGAACGTGATGCGCCCCGGCAAGCAGATCGTGCCGCACAACCACACCACCTGGGCCTGTATCGCCGCCGTGGAAGGCGTGGAATACAACTACGTCTACGACCGCACCGACGACGGCTCGGTGCCGGGCGTGGGCCACCTGGAAAAGACCGGCACCGTGGTGGTGGGGCCGGGCGCCGGCATCGCGCTGATGCCCGACGACATCCACGCCGTCGAGATCCAGGGCGACAGTGTCATCCGCCATTTGCACATGTATGGCCGCGCCCTCGAGACGCTGACCGAACGGCTCGCCTTCGACCTGGCGGCCGGCACCTGCAAAGTCATGCCGATCGGCGTGCAGACCCGCCGCTGACCATCATGAACAAGCCCCTGCGGCCCGCGACGCGCCTGCTGCGCGCCGGGCGTCCCCATGCCGGCTGGGTCAACACCCCGGTCACGCGCGCCAGCACGTTTGTGTTCGACAGCGTCGCGGCCTGGCGTGACACCCGCGCCCGCCGCGAACAGGAACGCCTGCCGTCGTACGGCGCGCGCGGCACCGACAGCACGCACGCGCTGGAAGACGCGCTGGTCGAGCTGGAGCAGGGCCATCGCGCGCAGCTGTATCCCACGGGGCAGGCCGCCATCGCCGTCGTGCTGCTGGCCTATCTGCGCGCCGGCGACCACGTGCTGGTGACCGACGCGGTCTATGAACCGGTGCGCCGTTTCTGCGCCGAGCACCTGGCGCGGCTGGGCATCGAATTCACCTTCTATCCGCCGGACGGCGCCGGCCTGGCGCAGCTGCTGCGCCCCAACACGCGCATGATCTATGCCGAGTCGCCCGGCTCGCTGACCTACGAGATGCCGGACCTGCGGCAGCTGGCCGACCTGGCGCGGCGCCACGATTGCTGGCTGGCTGTGGATAACACCTGGGCGTCGGGATTGCTGTGCCAGCCGCTGGCGCTGGGCGCGGATATCTCGATCCTCGCCGCCACCAAGTACCTGGGCGGCCACGCCGACGTGATGATGGGCGCGGTCGTGACCAATGCCCGCGCCTGGCGCGCGCTGGAACGCGCCAGCATCGACTTCGGCCAGACCGTCGGCGCGGACGACGCCTACCTGGTGCTGCGCGGCATGCGTTCGCTGCCGCTGCGCATGGCGCAGCACGCTCGCAGCGCCCTGCGCGTGGCGCAGTGGCTGCAGGGCAGGGCGGAAGTGGCGCGCGTGTTGTGCCCGGCCTTGCCCGACGATCCCGCGCATGCGGTCTGGCGGCGTGAATGCTCGGGCGCCAATGGCCTGTTGACGCTGGAATTCGCCGCCGGCATCGCCGACGCCGACATGGAGCGCGCCATCGACGCGCTGCGCCTGTTCGGCATCGGCGCCTCCTGGGGCGGCTTCGAAAGCCTGGTGATTCCCGTCAATCTGGCCAAGGCGCGCGCCCTGCCCGTCACCGCGCACGGCGCCATGTTGCGCCTGCATATCGGCCTGGAGGATCCGGACGACCTGATCGCCGACCTCGAACAGGCATTCGACCAATTGCGGCCGAGCCTGAAGGCCCCGAACTCCCATTCTCCCGATTCCCTGCGGATTTAACGATGCATTCCCATTCCGACCTGAAACTGGCCGATATTGACTCGCACACCCTCAAGGGCTGGCTGCATGACGGCGGCGAGATTGCGCTGCTGGACGTGCGCGAGCATGGCCAGTACGGTGAGTCCCATCTGTTCTACGCGGCCCCCGTGCCGTTCAGCCGGCTCGAGGCCGACATCGCGCGCCTGGCGCCGCGCCGCGACGTGCGCGTGGTGGTCTACGACGAAGGCGGCGATGACGACGTCGCCGCGCGCGCGGCGACGGCCCTGCGCGCCCTGGGCTACACGCGGGTCTATTGCCTGGCCGGCGGCATCGCGCAATGGCAGCGCGATGGCTATGCCGCCTTCGCCGGCGTCAACGTGCCGAGCAAGACCTTCGGCGAACTGGCCGAAGAAGTTTTCCACACCCCGCGCATCAGCGCCGCCGAGCTGGCCGAGCGCCAGCGCCGCGGCGACGACCTGATCGTGCTGGATGGCCGGCCCTACACCGAATACCAGAAGATGAGCATTCCCGGCGGCATCTGCTGCCCGAATGGCGAGCTGGCGTTGCGCGCCCACACGCTGGCGCGCGACCCCAACACCACCATCGTGATCAATTGCGCCGGCCGCACGCGCAGCATCATCGGCGCGCAGACGCTCATCAACCTGGGCGTGCCCAACCCCGTCTATGCGCTGGAGAACGGCACGCAGGGCTGGTATCTGGCGGACTTCAAGCTGGACCACGGCGCCAGCCGCCGCTACGACGACGCCGTTGCCGCCGCGGACCTGCCCGACCTGGCGCAGCGCTCGGCCGGCCTGGCCCGCCGTCATGGCGTGCCCGAGGTGAACGCCGCGCAGGTGCGTGAATGGCTGAACGACGCCAGCCGCAGCACCTTCCTGTGCGACGTGCGCAGCGCCGAGGAATTCGCGCGCGGCTCGCTGCCTGGCGCCCAGCACACGCCCGGCGGCCAGCTGGTCCAGGCCACCGACCAATACCTGGCGGTGCGCGGCGCGCGCATCGTGGTGTTCGATGGCGAAGGCGTGCGCGCGCCGGTGGTGGCCAGCTGGCTGCGCCAGATGGGCTGGGACGCCAGCGTGCTGCGTGAAGGCGTGGCCGCCGACCTGCAAGCGCCCGTCGCCCCGGCGGCGGAGCCGGCGTTGACGGTGCTCGACGACGCGGCGCTGGCCGCCGCGCTGGCGCAAGGCGCGCAGCTGGTCGACATCCGTTCCAGCATGCGCTATCGCGCGCAGCACATCGACGGCGCGCGCTGGTCGGTGCGGCCGCGTTTCGCCGACCTGGCGCTGGATCCCGCGCGTCCGCTGGTGCTGCTGGCCGACGAACGCGCGCTGGCCGCGTGGGCCGCGGCGGATCTGCGCGCGCTCGGCGTGCGTGACGTCAAGGCCAACCTGGGCACGCCCGCGGGCTGGGCGGCGGCGGGCCTGGCGCTGGCGGCCACGCCGGCCGAACCGGCCGATGCCGATTGCATCGACTACCTGTTCTTCGTGCATGACCGCCACGACGGCAACAAGGCCGCGGCGCGTCAGTACCTTGCCTGGGAAACCAACCTGGTCAAGCAGATCGACGCGCGCGAGCGCGCCGCGTACCGCTTCCCGGCCGGGTGACCGCCGGGGCTGAATGACCCTCGCGGCCGCCACGGCGGCCGCGCCCAATGCTTCATCCGATCAGCACGCCCCGGCGCTTTCGCCGGCGGGGCGCGGACGGTTCATGGCGAACCGAAATGCAATGGACGGCCGAGCATCCGGCCGCCAACCACAAGGGGAAATACCGATGAACAAGCTCAACCTGCAGCACGCCTGCAAGACCGCCGCGGCCCTGGCCTGCCTGGCGTGGGGGATGAATGCCCATGCCCAGGCGCCGGCGCCATTGGCCGACTATCCCAAGCAGGCGATCACCGTGGTGTCGCCGTTCCCGCCCGGGGGCGGCAATGATGGCGTGGCGCGTCTCATCGCGCAGGAACTGGGCGCCCTCATCGGCCAGAGCGTGGTGGTGGAAAACCGCTCCGGCGCGGGCGGCAACGTCGGCACTTCGCAGGTCTCGCGCGCCAAGCCCGATGGCTACACGCTGGTGATGTCGCAGACCAGCGTCATGGCGGTCAATCCGCGCCTGTACAAGAACGTCGGCTTCGATCCGCTCAAGGATTTCGTGCCGATCTCGCAGATCACCTCGGCGCCGCTGGTGCTGGTGGCGCGCAGCGAAAGCGCCTACAAATCGCTGGGCGACTATCTGGATGCCGCGCGCAAGCAGCCGGGCGTCATCACCTACGCCACGCCCGGCAACGGCACCATGAGCCACCTGATGGGGGCGCTGCTGTCGCAGAAGGCCAACGTGAAGCTGGTGCACGTGCCGTACCGCGGCGCCGCGCCCGCCATTACCGACCTGATGGGCGGCACGGTCGACATGCTGATCACCTCGCCGGCCTCGGCCGAGCCGATGGTGGCGGCGGGCAAGCTGCGCATCCTGGCGCTCAGCCATGAAAACGGCATCGGCATCTTCAAGGGCGCGCCCACGCTCGGGCAGTCCGGCATGGACGGCATCACGGCCGACGACTGGTATGGCCTGTTCGCGCCGGCAGGCACGCCGCCCGAACGCGTCGCCTATCTGGCGCAGGCCGTGGCGCAGGCGATGAAATCGCCCAACGTCATCGCCAAGATCCAGGCCGGCGGCAGCCAGCCCGTGGGCAGCGCGCCCGACGCCTTCGGCAAGCGCCTGCAGCAGGACACCGCCTACTGGGCCGACATGGTGAAGGTGGCCGGCGTCTCGGTGGATTGAGGCCCGGCTACACCGCCAGCAGCTTGCCCACGGCGGCCTTCAGGGCCGCGTAGGCGGGCTGCTTCTGCGCATTGGTGTTGGTGATCAGGTGATCGATGCGGTTCACTTCGCAGTACGACACCCGGCTGCACAGGCCGATCTTGCTGAAGTCGGCCAGCAGGATGCGCTGCTTGGCGTTGGCCGCCATGGCGCGCGCCACCTCGGCTTCGCGCAGGTCGTAGCTGGTGGCGCCGCATTCGGCGTCCACGCCCACCGGCGACAGCAGCGCCACGTCGGCGCGGTAGCGGTGGATCTCGGCGATGGTGATGTCGCCGGCGGTGGCGCACACCGGCCCGCCGACCGAGCCGCCCAGCATGAGCAGTTCGTTGGCGCCGCTGCCCGCGGCGCCAACCTTGAGCGCCACGTCGAACGAATTGGTGATGATGGTCAGGCCGCTCAGCTTGGCCAGCTCGTCGGCCAGCATGCTGGTGGTGCTGCCGGCGTCCAGGAATAGCGTCTGGCCGCTCGTCACCAGGCCGGCGGCGGCGCGGGCGATGGCGCGCTTGTACTTGACGCGGGTGTGCACGCGCTCGGCGATCGGCGGTTCGCTGTGCACCGGCACCGCGCCGCCATGCACGCGGCGCAGCTCGCCCATCGCTTCCAGCTCCAGCAGATCGCGCCGCACGGTCTCCCGCGATACCCCCAGTTCGCCGACGATACGGTCGGTCGATACCTGCTGCAGGGAAGACAGCAGGGCGCGGATTCTCTGATACCGCTCTTCTTGCCACATATCGGATGCTTCCTAATCTATTTGCGGCGGCGCGCCGGCAGCGCGATCAACGCGCGCATCGCCAGCAGCGAACCGCCCACGACCAGCATGATAAGCGTCGAATAGGCCGCCGCCTGCGAGACGAACCCCGCTTCGTCCAGCCGCAGTACGGAAACCGGCGCGACGCTGACCGACGGCGTGACCAGGAAGATCACCGCCGACAGCGTCACCATGGAACGCATGAAGAGGAAAAAGAACACGCCCAGCACCGTCGCGGCGATCTGCGGCAGCACCGCGTCGCGCAGCACCTGCAAGGTGCCGCCGCCCAGGCAGCTCACCGCTTCCTCCAGCGCCTGCGGCACCGCGCGCATGCCGGTCATCATCGTCAGAAAGCCCTGCGTGTGATAGTGGTAGAAGTTGCACAGCGCGATCAGCGCGGCGCTGCCATACAGCGCGTAGAGCGGGTTGGCGGGCGAGTTGAAGGCGAAGATATACGACAGCCCCAGCACCAGCCCCGGCACGCCCACCGGCAGCACCGACACCAGGTAGACCAGCTTGGCCCAGGCGCGCGGAATGCGGCAGACGCCGAAGGTCAGGAAGAACAGCAGCAGCACGCCGCCGGCCGCGGCCGCCAGCGACAGGTACAGCGACGTCCACAGCGGCGCATAGCCGCCGCTGACGGTGATGTCGTAATGCTTCAGGGTCCACTCCATCCGGTACGGCCACAGCCGCATGAAGCTGGCGAACACGACGGTGCCCACCGTCACCACGATGGTGCTGGCGCACAGCAGCACGCCCGCCGTGAACGCCAGGTCGCGGCCGCGCGCCGGCTGCGGCGTGACGCGCAGTCCGCTGGGCGAGGCGGCGCCGAACTGGCGTTGCGACGCCACCCGTTCGATCTGCACCGAGATCAACGAGGGCAGCAGCAGCAGGATGCCGACCACCGAGCCCATGCCGAAATTCATCTGGCCCGACACTTGGCTGTAGATCTCGGTGGCCAGCACGCGGTAGTTGCCGCCGATCACCGCGGCGTTGCCGAAGTCGGTGATGGTGATGACGAACACCACGAACGCCGCGCTCAGCAGGCCGAACTTGCAGTTGGGCAGGGTGATGTCGAAGAACTGCCGCAGGCTCGACGCGCCCATCACCTCGGCCGCGTCGTAATAGCGCGCATCGGTGTTGCGCAGCGCCGCCTGCAGGATCAGCACCGCCTGGGGCAGGGCATAGAACACGTTCGAGATCAGCAGGCCCCAGAAGCCGTAGATATCGAATTCCCACCCCGTCCAGCGATGCACCAGGCCGTTGCGGCCGAGCAGGAAGATCAGTCCCAACCCCTGCACCAGCGACGGCGCCAGCAGCGGCAGCACCAGCGCCAGCTTCACCAGCGCCTTGCCGCGCATGCGGCTGCGGTCCAGCCCGAAGGCGATGGCAAAGCCCAGCAACAGGCTGACGGCGGTGGTGGCCGCGCTCATCGTCAGGCTGTTGGCGGTGGCGGTCAGGATGCCGCGGGTGGCGAATACCTCGGCGTAGTTGCCCAGGCCGATGCCGCCGTCCTTTTCCACCAGGCTGCGCCAGCCGACCGTGGCCAGCGGATACAGGAAGAACAGCGCCAGTCCCGCCATCGGAATGCCGACGCAGGTCCATAGCAGCAGGCGATCCAGGGAGGCCGGCGAGCGGTTGGCGCGAGACGACGTGGCGGCGCCGATACGAACCGTGTTCATGCCTTGGCCTCCGCGCGTGCCGGCGTGGCGGACGCAGTCATACGCGGACCCAGGCGCACTGTTCCGGCGCCATGTCCAGGCGCACCGGCGCGCCCTGCGACAAGCCCGCCGCGCCCTGCTGCTCGACCAGCAGCTCGCGGCCCTGCCACGCCACCCGCACGCGTGTCAGGTTGCCCATGAAGGTCATCTCGCGCACCCGCCCCGGCCCGCGCGCATCGGCGGCGATGCGCAGGCTTTCCGGCCGCAGGCAGGCCTCGAAACGCTCGCTGGCGCCATCGGGCCGGGTCGCCAGCAGTGCCGGCATGGCCTCGCGCACCCAGTCGGTCGGCAGCAGGTTGCTCAGGCCGACGAAGTTGGCGACGAAGCGCGTGCGCGGCCGCAGATACAAGTCGGACGGCGAACCCACCTGCTCGACGCGGCCGTCGTTCATGCACACGATCTTGTCGGCCAGCGTCAGCGCCTCCTCCTGGTCGTGCGTCACCATGATGGTCGGGATCTGCAGGCGGCGCTGCACCTCGTGGATCTCGGCGCGCATGTCGGTGCGCACGCGCGCGTCCAGCGCCGACAGCGGTTCGTCCAGCAGGATCAGCGCCGGGTCCACCGCCAGCGCCCGCGCCAATGCCACGCGCTGTTGCTGGCCGCCGGACAGCTGGTGGGGATAACGCTGTGCATAATCCGGCAGCTTGATCAGCGCCAGCAATTCACGCACCCGCGCCTCGATGCGCTCGCGGCTCTCGCCGCGGATGCGCAGGCCGTAGCCGACGTTTTCGGCCACGGTCATGTTGGGAAACAGCGAATACGACTGGAACACGATGCCGAAGCCGCGCTTGCGCGCAGGCAGCGCCGACAGGTCGCGTCCGCCCAGCGTGATGGTGCCGCTGTCGAATGGCAGCAGGCCGGCGACGATGCGCAGCAGGGTGGTCTTGCCGCAGCCGCTGGGTCCCAGCAGGCAGACGAATTCGTGCTCGCCGACGGACAGGTCGATGCCTTCCAGCGCCACCGCGCCGTCGAAGGTCTTGCGGATCCCGCGCAATTCCAGGTACATGGCCACTCCAGGCGGTGGCGTGGCGGCCGGCGGCGCCGGCCGCGCGCGCCGTCAGCGTTTGATGGTGTCCTGCCAGGTCTTGATGGTGGCGTCGCGTTCCGCCGCCGATTTCTGGAAGTCCACGGGGTACAGCACGGCGGTCAGGTCCTTGGGCAGCCCGGCGGCCTCGGCCGCCTTGTTGGGGGCGGCGCCTGGAATCGTCACCAGTTCCTTGTACTTGCTGTACAGCCCGCCGGCCTGCGCCGACAGCGTCCAGTCGAGGAAGCGCTTGGCGTCCGCGGGATTCTTGGCGGTCTTCATCAGGCCCGAGGCTTCCAGCTCGTAGCCCACCCATTTCGACGGGATCACCATCTTCACCGGAAAGCCTTCCTCGATCGATTGCATCGCCGGGAACGCGAACGACACGCCAATCGCATACTCGCCGGCGCGCGCCATCTTGCAGGGGCGGGAACCCGACGGCGTGTACTGCGCCACGTTCTTGTCCAGGTCCTTGAGCAGCGCCCAGCCCTTCTCGGCGCCCAGGCCCTGCAACAGCGCGACGATCTGCAGATAACCGGTGCCGGATGCGGCCGGGCTGGGGATGACGATCTCGCCCTTGTAGACCGGCTTGGTCAGGTCTTCCCACGAGGTCGGCATCGGCAGGTTCTTGGACTTGAGCCGGTCGGTGTTGACACAGAACGCGGCCACGTAGCCGGTGGCGGCGAACCACTTGTTGTCGGCGGCCTTGTATTGCGCCGGCAGTGCGTCGATGCCCTTGGCCGCATACGGCTCCAGCAGCTTCTGCAGGCGCGGGTCCAGCATGTTGCTGACGGCGAAGCCCCAGATCACGTCCTGCTGCGGATTGCCGGCCTCGGCGATCAGGCGCGCGCCCAGGTCGCCGGTGGACAGGCGCAGCACGTTCACCTTCACGTCCGGCAGGGCGGCGTTGGCGGCCTTCAGGTAGGCCGCGATCTCGTCTTCCTCCAGCGCCGTGTAGACGGTGATGGCGCCGGCGTGGACAGCCTGGGCAAAACCTAGGGAAATTACTGCAACCACAAGACCAAGCTTCTTCTTACATTGCATGATGGGACTCCGGAAAGGAATACACGGCAACGGCGATGAGCTGCTTTTCTGCGGACGGCGGGGCGGTAAGGTTGCGCGAGGAAACGTTGCGTTTCCCGGGTTGCGTTTTTAGGTATATTTGCAAATTTGTGGCAACGTGTCTAGACTGGAAAAACCCGAATCGCATGGGTATTTCCGCGCCGCGCCACGCCTCGGAGCTCGTCATGCAAACTTCGCCGCCGCTTAATGCGCAGCAATTGGCCGCGTTTTCCTCGTTCGCCCAGACGCTGGCGGACCAGGTCCGGCCCTTGTCGCGCCAGTGGTTCCGCCACCCCCTGACGGTGGAGACCAAAGCGGATGAAAGTCCCGTCACCCGTGCCGACCGCGAGGTCGAGGAAGCGCTGCGCGCGGCCATCGCCCGCGAGTATCCGGATCACGGCATCTTCGGCGAGGAATACGGCGCCAGCCATGCGGAGGCCGAGTGGGTGTGGTCGCTCGATCCCATCGACGGCACCCGCGCCTTCATCTCCGGCAATCCCCTGTGGGGCACGCTGCTGGGCCTGCTGCACCGCGGCCGCCCGGTGCTGGGCCTGATCGACATTCCCATGATGGCCGAACGCTGGCTGGGCGTTGTCGGTTCGCCCGCGCGCCTGAATGGCGAACCCTGCCGCGCGCGCCAGTGCACCGGACTGGACCAGGCGATTCTCTACGCCACCTCGCCCGACATCTTCCAAGGCGCCGACCTGGACGCGTTCGAGGCGCTGGCGCGCTCGGTGCGCATGCGCCGCTATGGCGGCGATTGCTACAGCTATGGCCTGCTGGCCAGCGGCCATGTCGACCTGGTGGTCGAGGCCGGCCTGCAGCCGTATGACTATCTGGCGCTGATGCCCGTGATCGAAGGCGCGGGCGGCGTTATTACCGATTGGTCGGGGCAGCCGTTAGGCCTCGCGTCGCAGGGCCGCGTGATCGCGGCCGCCACGCCGCAGCTGCATCGCGAGGCGATGCGGATGCTGGGGGCGGCCGTGACCTGAAACACCGCGCCCCGCGACCCCGCACGTCAACGCAACGCTTCAGCCACGACAAGGTGAACGAGCCATGCATGCACTAGGGGTAGCAACGGTGGAAGACGCGGAGCGGCTGGTCCAGGCCAGCACGCTCTCGCATATCAAGATCGGCCTGTCCGACGTCGATGGCGTCATGCTGGGCAAGTATGTCAGGCGCGACAAATTCCTGGCCGCGCTGCGCGGCGGGCTGGCGTTCTGCGACGTGGTGTTCGGCTGGGACCTGGACGACCAGCTCTACGACAACACCAAGTACACCGGCTGGCACACGGCCTATCCCGATGCCAAGCTGCGCATCGTGCCCAGCACCTGCCGCCGGTTGCCGCTGGAGCAGGGGCCCGGCGGCGAGGACATGCTGCTGTTCCTGGCCGAGTTCGAAGGCCCCGCGGCCGACATCTGCCCGCGCCGCCTGCTGCACCGCACGCTGGACCGCGCCGCCGGCATGGGCTTCGAGGTCTACGCCGCGCTCGAATACGAGTTCTTCATGTTCCGCGAGACGCCGCACTCGGTGCGCGCCAAGCACTACCGCGACATGGAGAACTGGACCCCCGGCAACTTCGGCTACTCGGTGCTGCGCAGCACGGTGCAGGGCGATTTCTACCGCAAGCTGCTCGACATGTGCGAGCGCATGGACATGCCGATCGAGGGCCTGCATACCGAGACCGGTCCCGGCGTGCTGGAGGCGGCCATCGCGGTCGACCAGGCCGCCGCCGCCGGCGACAAGGCCTTCCTCTTCAAGACCTTCACCAAGGCGCTGGCGCAGCAGAACGGCCTGATGGCCACCTTCATGGCGAAGTGGTCGCACGATCATCCCGGCCAGAGCGGCCACATCCACCTGTCTCTGCGCGACCGCACCAGCGGCCGCTCGGCGTTCTACGACGAGTCGCGCCCGCACGGCATGAGCGCGACGCAGGAAGCCTTCATGGCCGGCGTGCAGCGCTACCTGCCCGAATTCATGGCGCTGTACGCGCAGACCATCAACAGCTATTCGCGCCTGGTGCCGGGCTACTGGGCGCCGCTGGACGCGACCTGGGGCATGGAGAACCGCACCACCGCATTGCGCCTCATCCCGGGCAGCGACAAGTCGCAGCGCGTCGAAGTGCGCATCGGCTCGGCCGACGCCAATCCGTACCTGGCGTTGTCCGCCGCGTTGGCGTCAGGCCTGCACGGCATCGAACAGGGTCTGAGACCCGAGCCGATGGTGCAGGGAAACGCCTACACGCAGCAGTTTCCCGACCACCTGCGCCTGCCCACCACGCTGTGGGAAGCGGCGCAGCGCCTGCGCCAGTCGGAGGCCGCGCGCGAGCTGTTCGGCGCCGCCTTCGTCGAACACTACGCCGCCACGCGCGAATGGGAAGAACGCCAGTTCCGGCGCCACGTCACCGATTGGGAGCTGGCGCGCTACTTCGAGATCATCTGAACACCGCCGCTTCACTCATCCACCACGCAAGCACAGGGTCGCCATGACGCAGGAACTCATCACCATCAGTCCCATCGACGGCCGCGAAGTCGTGCGCCGCCCCTACGCCAGCGAGGCGCAGGTCGCGCAGGCGCTGGCCGACGCGCAGGTCGCGCAGGGCGCGTGGCACGCGCTCGGCATCGAGCAGCGTGGCCGCATCCTGTCCGAGGCCGTGACGCGCTTTGTCGCGGGCAAGGCCGAGATCGCGCGCGCCATCACGATCCAGATGGGCCGTCCCCTGCGCTACACGCCGGGTGAAGTCGATGGCTTCGAAGCGCGCGCGCGCCACATGATCGGCATCGCCGCCGAAGCGCTGGCGCCGGTCCACGTGCCGGAGATCGCGGGCTTCACGCGCTTCATCAGCCGCGAGCCGATCGGCGTGGCGCTCACCATCGCGCCGTGGAACTATCCGCTGCTGACGGCGGTGAACAGCATCGTGCCGGCGCTGATGGCCGGCAACACCGTCATCCTCAAGCACTCCGACCAGACGCCGCTGTGCGCCGAGCTCATCGGCCGCGCCTTCAGCGAGGCCGGCGTGCCGCATGGCGTGTTCCAGTACCTGCATGCGAACCATGACATCGCGCAGCGGCTGATCCGCGCGCCTGAAATCGGCTACGTGTCCTTCACCGGGTCGGTGCGCGGCGGCCAGAGCGTGGAGCAGGCCGCGGCCGGCCGCTTCATCGGCGTGGGCCTGGAGCTGGGCGGCAACGATCCCGCCTATGTGCGCGCCGACGCCAACCTGGCGCACGTGGTCGATACGCTGGTCGACGGCGCCTTCTTCAACTCCGGCCAATCGTGCTGCGGCATCCAGCGCATCTACGTGGCGCGCGCACGCTACCAGGACTTCATCGATCGCGCCGCGGCGCTGACCCGCGAGTACGTGCTGGGCGATCCGTTGCGGCAAGACACCACGCTGGGTCCGGTGGTGCGCACGCGCGCCGCCGACGAGGTGCGCGAGGTCATCGCCGAGGCGGAATCGCGCGGCGCCCGCAACCTGGTCGATGCCGCGCGTTTCGACGCCGCGCGCGCCGGCACGCCGTACGTGGCGCCCGCGCTGCTGACGCAGGTCGACCACCGCATGCGCGTGATGAATGATGAATGCTTCGGCCCCGTGGTTGGCGTGATGCCCGTCGACAGCGATGAAGAGGCCGTGGCCCTGATGAACGACAGCCCCTATGGCCTGACCGCCGCCGTCTTCACGCAGGACGAAGACGCCGCCCTGCATCTCGGCCGCCAGTTGCGCACCGGCACCGTCTTCATGAACCGCTGCGACTACCTCGATCCCGCGCTGGCGTGGACCGGCGTCAAGCAAACCGGCCGCGGCGTTTCGTTGTCGCGCGTCGGCTACGAACAGCTCACCCAAGCCAAATCCTTCCATCTGCGCCGCACCGCCTGAGCGCGCGACCAGGAGCCGACATGACTGTCCCCAGCGTCAACTGGAACTATCCCACCGCCATCAAGGCGGGCCCCGGCCGCATCAAGGAATTGCCCGACTGGTGCCGCGAACTCGGCATGGCGCGGCCCTTGCTGGTCACCGATCCCGGCCTGGCCGCGCTGCCCATGATCGCCGACGCGGTGCGCGGCTGCCGCCAGGCCGGGCTCGAATGCGGCCTGTTCCACGAAGTGAAGGGCAACCCCACCGGTCGGAACGTGGACGATGGCGTGGCGCGTTATCGCGAAGGCCGCCACGATGGCGTCATCGCGTTCGGCGGCGGCTCGGCGCTGGACGCGGCCAAGGCCATCGCGCTGATGGCCGGGCAGAAGCGTCCGCTGTGGGATTTCGAGGACGTGGGCGACAACTACCTGCGCGTGAACGTCGCCGGCATGGCGCCGGTGGTGGCGGTGCCGACCACCGCGGGCACGGGCTCGGAAGTGGGACGCGCCTCCGTCATCACCGACGAGGCGGCGCAGGTCAAGCGCATCATCTTCCACGCGCGCATGCTGCCCGCCATCGTGATTCTCGACCCCGAACTCACCGTCGGCCTGCCGCCGCGCATCACCGCGGCCACGGGCATGGATGCGCTGTCGCACAACCTCGAAGCCTACTGTTCGCCGTTCTTCCATCCGATGGCCGCCGGCATCGCGCTCGAAGGCATGCGCATCGTCAAGGAATACCTGCCGCAGGCGGTGGCCGATGGCGCGGACCTGCAGGCTCGCCAGCAGATGCTGGTGGCCTCCAGCATGGGCGCCACCGCGTTCCAGCGCGGGCTGGGCGCGATGCACGCGCTGGCGCATCCGCTGGGGGCGCTGTACGACGCGCACCACGGCATGCTCAACGCCATCCTCATGCCCTATGTGCTCAAGGCCAACCAGCACGCGGTCGCGCCGCGGCTGCAGGCGCTGGCGCGCTACCTGGCCTTGCCTGACGACAGCCCCGGCGCCGTGCTCGACTGGGTGCTGGCGCTGCGCGAGACCGTCGGCATCCCGCACACCCTGGCCGACATCGGTATCGATGACGCCGAGGCCGAGCGGGTAGGGCGCATGGCGAGCGAGGATCCGTCGGGCGGCACCAACCCCGTCGCCTACACGCCGGACCAGTACGCTGAACTTTTTCGTGCAGCCGTTCGCGGAATCTTGTAAGCTTCGCCCCCTCTGCGCGGAAACGCGGCAGGAAGAGCAAAAGATTTGAATATTTTTCGTCCCAGGCGTTTGACAGCGGATTTGAAAGTGTTCATAATCTCAAGTTCTCCGCTGGAGGGGTGCCCGAGTGGTTAAAGGGGGCAGACTGTAAATCTGTTGGCCTTGCGCCTACGTTGGTTCGAATCCAACCTCCTCCACCAGAGACCCAAACCTGAATCCAGGCGATGTTTGCCTGGATTTTAAAATGTAGGCCTAGGGAACTGGGCGGCCTTCGCAACGAAGGCGGTAAGTTCTCCGGGCCTTGATTTTGAAAGTCTGGGAAAAGTAGTGAGGTGGTGAAAGGACAGCCGCGGGTGTAGCTCAATGGTAGAGCAGAAGCCTTCCAAGCTTACGACGAGGGTTCGATTCCCTTCACCCGCTCCAAGCAGTACACATGCCCATGTGGCTCAGTGGTAGAGCACTCCCTTGGTAAGGGAGAGGTCGCGCGTTCGATCCGCGCCATGGGCACCACAAATTCCAAAGTCTTATCTTCAGTCAGCAGCTTCAGTCAAAAGCGCAATCCAGGTCAGGAGTCAGCCATGGCAAAAGGCAAGTTTGAACGTACCAAGCCGCACGTGAACGTGGGTACGATTGGTCACGTTGACCACGGCAAAACGACGTTGACGGCGGCGATCACGACCGTTCTGTCGAGCAAGTTCGGCGGCGAAGCCAAGGGCTACGACCAGATCGACGCGGCTCCTGAA
>NZ_CADIJR010000046.1 GCF_902859645.1 Achromobacter insuavis
CGCGTCGGCGGCGCGGGCGGCGGGCGGCGCGCCCAGGGCCAGGGCGGCCAGGGCCAGCGCCAGGGTGCCGCGGACGGCGTTCAGGGGAGTGCGGACAGGCATGGAAAAGGATCCTCGTTGCGGGCGTGAATACTGCGGTTATGCAGGGTTCCCGAACGAGAAAGAAAAAGTGCTACGGCCGGCCCGGATTTTTGGGTTCCACCACCACCCAGTAGCCGGTGTAGCGCGACACCTGTACCGGCAATGCCGCCGCCAGCGAGGCCAGGATGCGGTCGGTGTCGGCCAGCGGATAGACGCCCGAGACGATCAGGTCGGCCACCCGCGGGTCGCAGCGGATCACGCCGTGGCGGTAGCGCCCGACCTGGTCGAGGAAGTCGGCCAGCCGCAGGCGGTCGGCCACCAGCTGGCCCTGCAGCCAGGCGGGCGCGGCGGCGGGGGCCGCCGGCAGCAGCCCGGCGGCGTCCGGGGTGACGCCGGCGGCCTGGCCCGCCTGCAGCCGCAAGGCGGCGCCTTGCCGCGGCCGGATCTCGACCGCGCCTTCGTATACGGCCACCCGCATGCGGTCGCGCTGGATCTCGACGCTGTAGCGCGTGCCCAGCGCCAGCACGCTGCCGTGGTCGGTGGCCACCGAGAAGGGGCGGCCGGCGGCCAGCGCGCCGTGGCCGGTGGCCACGTACAGCTCGCCCCGGCGCAATGCCAGGCGGCGCGCGCCGGCGCTGTATTGCACGTCGACGGCGCTGTCGCTGTTGAGGGTGAAGCGGGTGCCGTCTTCCAGCACCACCTCGCGCCGTTCGCCGACGGCGGTGCGGTAGTCGGCGGCGTAGACGGCCCAGGGCAGCCGGCCGGCCGCCAGGGCCGCGCCGCCGCCCATCAGGCCCCAGCCCATCAGCCGCAGCGCCTTGCGCCGGCCGGCCTGGCGGCCGGACTGCGCCAGCGCCTGGGCCGAGGCCTCGGGCGACACGCCCAGCAGCCGCGCGTCCAGCCGCTGCACCTGCTGCCAGGCGCGCTCGTGGTCGGGATGGGCGTTGCGCCAGCGCTGCCAGGCGGCGCGCTCGTCGGCGGTGGCTTCGCCCGACCACATGACCACCAGCCATTCCAGGCCCTGCGCCAGGATGGGTTCGGGGATGCCCGCGGCGCCGGCCTTCATAGCGCCGCCAGGCAGGCCTGGGCGGCGCGCAGCATATGCTTGCGCACCAGCGCCACCGAGACGCCCAGCCGCGCGGCGATCTCGGAATAGGTCAGGCCCTCGAAGCGCGACAGGATGAAGACCTGGCGGGCGCGGGCGGGCAGGGCGTCGAGCGCGGCGTCCACCGCCATCAGCGTTTCCAGCGCCAGCGCGCGGGTCTCGGCCGAGGGCATGTGGGGTTCGGGCAGTTGCGCCAGCGCGTCGAGATAGGCGGTTTCGAGGGTGCGGCGGCGGAACAGGTCGATCACCAGGCCCTTGGCGATCTGGGTCAGGAAGGCGCGCGCCTGACCGGCCTCGGGCAGGCGGCCGGACACCATCAGGCGCTCGTAGGTGTCGTGCGACAGATCGGCGGCGTCGTGCGCGCTGCCCAGCCGCCGCCGCAGCCATCCGGCCAGCCAGCCGTGGTGGTCGCGGTAAAGCGCGCTCAGGGTGGGATGCGCCGTGGGCTGGTTGGCCGCCGTCACAATGGAATCTCTCTCGCCGATGTCAAAGACCGGAAATGATAATCGTTGTTAATTCTGTCCGGCAAGCCGGCCCGCGCGGCAAGGGGGTGTAACCCAATGAGATATTTAACTTTTCATTGCAATAAGCCGTAAACAGGGGGACAGCCGCCCGCGGCGGCCTCCTGCAAACCCCGAGTGGCCCTCCCCATGTTCAAGAATCTGAGTATCCGCGCCGTCCTGACGACCGCGCTCTGTATTTTTTTCGCCCTTTTCCTGGTGACCGGCATCGCCGTCTACCAGCAGCTGACCTCCAACCGCACGTCGATCGAGGTGATGCTGGATACCAACCTGGTGCGCGCCAACGCCGTCGACTCCGCCGGCGCCGAGTTGCTGCGCGCGCGCCTGGTGCTGCTGGCCGCGCAGACCACGCTGCTGGAAGGCAAGAGCATCGACAACCTGGCCAGCATGCAGCGCCTGGATGGCTACACCAAGAAGGCCGCCGACCTGATCCAGACGGCGCGCCAGACGCCCGAGACCTCGCCGGTGGGCAAGCCGCTGTTCGACGAGGCGCTGGCCGCCTATGAGGTCTACCAGCGCGACGCGATCACGCCGATGATCGCCGCGATCCGCGCCGGCAAGGCGCAGGACGCCAGCCGCCTGAACCTGGAGAAGGTCACGCCGCTGGGCATCGCCTTCACCCAGGCGATCCAGAAGTACGTCGATTACGCCGATGAAGTCGGCCAGCGCGTGGCGCGCGAGGCCAACACCCGCATCAATGGCGCGATCGCTTTCCTGATCGGCCTGCTGGTGGTGGTGGCGGTGCTGGTGGTGGGCCTGTACGCGGTGTTCGCGCGTTCGGTGTTCCGGCCGCTGCACGAGGCCGGCCGCCTGTTCGACCGCATCGCCGGCGGCGACCTGACCAACCGCATCGAACAGCGCGGCAACAATGAAATCGGCGTGCTCTACGCCGCCGTCAAGCGCATGCAGGACAGCCTGGCGCGCACCGTGGCCGCCGTGCGCCAGGGCGTGGAAGAGATCCACACCGGTTCGCGCGAGATCGCGGCCGGCAACATCGACCTGTCCTCGCGCACCGAGCAGCAGGCCGCCTCGCTGGAGGAAACCGCCGCCAGCATGGACGAACTGTCGTCCACCGTGAAGAACAACGCCGACAGCTCGCGCAACGCCTCGCAGCTGGCGACGGCGGCGTCCAATGTGGCCACCCGCGGCGGCCAGGCGGTGGGTGATGTGGTGGGCACCATGCGCGCCATCGCCGACAGCTCCAACCGCATCGCCGACATCGTCGGCGTGATCGATGGCATCGCCTTCCAGACCAACATCCTGGCGTTGAACGCGGCGGTGGAAGCGGCCCGCGCCGGCGAGCAGGGCAAGGGCTTCGCGGTGGTGGCCAGCGAAGTGCGCGCGCTGGCGCAGCGCAGCGGCCAGGCCGCCAAGGAGATCAAGGGCCTGATCGATGACTCGGTGCAGAAGGTCTCGATCGGTTCCGACCAGGTCGAAGCCGCCGGCGCCACCATGCAGGAGATCGTGACCTCGGTGCGCCGCGTGACGGACATCATCAACGAGATCTCCAGCGCCTCCGAAGAGCAGTCGCAGGGCATCGAGCAGGTGAACCAGGCGGTGTCGCAGATGGACAGCGTGACGCAGCAGAACGCCGCGCTGGTCGAACAGGCCGCCGCGTCGGCCGCCTCGCTCGAAGCCCAGGCGCAACGCCTGCGCGAAGCGGTGGCGGTGTTCAAGCTGCAGACCGGCCGGGTGATCGACGCCGAGGCGCCGGCCCTGGGCCACGGCGCCGAGCCGGCGCTGCTCGGCGCCTGAGCCGCCGCCGTTCCGGACGCGGGACGCTTGCGCGTTCCGCGTCTTGTCGATAAGGGGGCGCCGCGCCGCCGTCAGCCCGCCAGCGCTTCGGTCAGGTGCGCGATCAAGGCGCGGGCGCGCGCCGACAGCCGGGGCGCGCCTGTCAACGCATACAGCGTCACCGGCTCCAGTTCCCATTCCGGCAGCACCGCCACCAGCCCCGGCGCGCCGTCGCGCAGCGGCGCGATGCCGGCGCCGCGCGCGGCCAGCTGCCGCGCCATCTCGGGATCATCCACGCAATAGCGTTCGCGCGTCATGACGACGGCGCGGTCCTGCCCGCGCCGCAGCTGCCAGCGCGCGGGCGCGCCGTTGTCGTCGGCATGCACGCCAATGCAGTCGTGCGCGGCCAGGTCCGCCGGGCATTCGGGCGCGGGCCGCCGCGCCAGGTAGTCGGGGGCGGCATAGAGCCGGGCGCGCAGGGCGCCCAGGCGATGCGCCAGCCAGGATGGGTCGGTGGGCGGTTCCAGCCGGATCGTCAGATCGGGACGGTCCGGCGCCGCGGGCGCGGCCCGCGTCACGCTCAATTGGAACCGCAAGCCGGGATGGCGCGCCGCGAAGGCCGCCAGCGCGGGCGCCAGCGCCTGCCGGGTGCGGGCGTCGGGCAGGTCCACGCGCAGCAGCCCGGCATCGCGGCCCGCCGTGGCCGCCTGGCGCGGCAACGGCGACAGCGGAATGCCCAGCGCCGCGGCGGCGCGGCCGAAAGCATCGACGCTGGTGACCTTGGCGAACACTTCCATCCTGGGCAGCGGTTTCATGGCGCTGGTTTCCTGGGAGGGCGCGGCCGGGGCCGCTCAGAAGGCGTAGACCACGCCGACGCTGCCGAACAGGTTGGCGCGGCGCTCGGTCAGCGGGCTGTCGCGCGCGTCGCCCAGCAGCGTGTTCACGCCCAGCGTGGTGATGGTGCTCCAGCTGGGGTTGATGCGGTACGACCAGCTGGTGAACAGCGCCGCCGACTTGAAGCCGGAGGACGGCGAGTAGGTCGACAGCCCGGCGCGGCTGCTGGCGGCCTGCGAGGACGTGACGCCGTACCAGGTCTGCATGGCGTCGTGGCTGGCCCACTGCGTGCTGGCGCCGACGTTGACGCGGTTGGCGCCGTCCTGCCAGGCGGCGTAGGTGGCGCGCAGTTCGAGCGTGCCGCCGTAGCCGCTGCGCGCGGCCTGGCGGTAGGCGGCCCCCAGCGAGAACGGGCCGGGCGCCCATTCGACGAAGGCGCCGTAGGTGCCGTGGAAATCGATGTCGTCCAGGCCCTTGGTGCGGTCGGCGTCGCTGGAGTCTCGGCCCAGGCCCATGCCGACGAACACGCCCGCCTTCCAGTCGGGCGCCAGCGTGGTCTGCAGGCCCGCTGCCGGCAGCCCGGCGCGCGGCGAGATGAAGAAGTTGCCGGAATGGTAGTTGATCAGCGGCACCGGCAGGGCCCGGTATTCGCGCGAGCCTTCGTAGACCGGCACGTAGCCGACGCCCAGTCCGATGAAATTGGTGCCAGGTTGATCGGCCAGGGCCGGGGCGGCGGCGCAGGCCAGGGCGGCGGCCGTGGCGGCGCCAGTTGCTAACATAGCCAGCTTCATTGCGGGAACTTTCCTTTCTCGTGGGGCAGGTGCCCGGCGGCGGCCGGAGCGCGACAAGGCGCCATTGTCGGAGCCGGCTTTTAAAAATTCTTTAAATCCAGGGCGGCACAATGCGGCGCCATGGAGAGTCAGGGAGCGTTCTTGCAAGTTCTGCTGGTGGAAGACGATGCGATGCTGGGCGACGCCTTGCGCGCCAGCATGGCGCAGGCGGGCATGCGCGTGGACTGGGTGCGGGACGTGCCCGAGGCCCGGCTGGCGCTGGTCGACCATGGTTATGGCGCCGTGCTGCTCGACCTGGGGCTGCCCGGCGGCAGCGGCCTGGCCGTGCTCAAGCATCTGCGCGGGCGCTATGACGCCACGCCGGTCCTCATCATCACCGCGCGCGACCGCCTGAGCGAGCGGGTGCAGGGGCTGGATGCGGGCGCCGACGACTATATCGTCAAGCCGTTCCAGCTGGACGAACTGCTGGCCCGGCTGCGCGCAGTCGTGCGCCGCAGCAGCAATTCGGTGGTGTCGGTCCTGCGCTGCCGCGACGTGCTGCTGGACCCGGTGCGCCGGGTGGTGACCCGCGCGGGCGCCGAGGTGGTGCTCAGCGCCAGCGAATACCGCACCCTGCTGGCGCTGATGGAGCGCGCCGGCCAGACCGTCAGCCGCGAGCAGCTGGAATCCGCGGTCTATGGCGGCAGCGGCACCATCGAAAGCAATACCGTGGCGGTCTACGTGCACCAATTGCGGCGCAAGCTGGGCGAGGACCTGGTCGCCACCGTGCACGGGCTGGGCTATCGCATCGCCGCGGGGGACGCGCCATGAAGACGCTGCGCAAGCGCCTGACCGTCACGTTGTTGCTGACCCTGCTGCTGACCTGGGCGGCGGTGTTCCTGTGCCAGCAGCACGCCATGACCGAGGCCCGCACCGGCATCCGCGACCAGGCGCTGGTGGACTCGGCCAACCAGACCATCCTGTCGCTGCGCCGCAGCCTGCTCGAAGAACGGCCGGACGAGCGTTTCGAGCTGCCGCCGTCCAGCCATTTCCGCGGCGAGCGCGCCTCGGTGCAGATCTGGTCGCTGGCGGACCGGCGCCTGGCGCTGCGCTCGCCGGAATCGCCGGCCCAGCCGCTCAATCCGCATTTCGACGATGGTTTCCGCGACAGCGTGATCAATGGCGAGAGCTGGCGCGTGTATTCGCTCAGCGACGCCTCCGGCCAGGTGCAGGTGCAGCTGGCCCGCGCCGACAGCGTGCTGCGGGCCGAGGCGGTGGCCGCGTTCAAGCGCGGGCTGGTCATCGTCACCGCCTTGTTCCTGCTGCTGGCGGCGGCCACCTGGATCGTGGTGCGCCAGGCCTTCCGGCCGGTCAACCAGGCCGGCGAGGCGATCCTGCGGCGCGCGCCGTTCGATCTGGCGCCCCTGCCGCTGGACCGCCTGCCGGGGGAATTGCATCCCTACGTGCAATCCATCAATGCGCTGTTGCTGCGCCTGCAGGCCGCCATGGACCACGAGCGCCGCTTCCTGGCCGACGCCGCGCACGAACTGCGCACGCCGCTGGCGGCGCTCAGCGCCCAGACCGAAGTGCTGCTGCAACGCATCGCCGACACGCCGGCCGCCGACGCCGCCCTGCAACTGCGCGCGGTGGCGCAGCGCACCGCGCGCCTGGCCGAGCAATTGCTGGACCAGGCCCGCATGGACGCGGCCAGCGAATCCGACGCCGGTCCCGGACCGGTGGCGCTGGACGCGCTGGTGGTGCTGCTGGTGCGCGACTGCGAGGCGGCCGCGGCGCGCAAGCGCCAGCGCATCCAGCTGGACGTGCAGGCCTGCGGCGCGCGTGGCGACATGGACACGCTGGGGGTGCTGGTGCGCAACCTGCTCGACAACGCGCTGCGCTACACCCCCGAGGGCGGGCAGATCGCCGTGGCCTGCGGCGCGGGCGAGGGCGGCGCGGCCTGGTTGCGGGTCGCCGACGATGGCCCCGGCATCGCGCCGCGCGAACGGGCGCGGGTGTTCGACCGCTTCTATCGGGCCCCGGGCGCCAACGCCGGCGGCAGCGGCATCGGCCTGTCGCTGGTGGCGCAGATCGCCGCGCGCCATGGCGCGGTCGTGGCGTTCGCGCCAGGCCTGAACGGGCGCGGCGTGGGCTTGACGGTCACGTTCCCCGGCAACTTCACGCCGGCCTGACGCTTGGCCGCCATGCACCGGGCGAGGGAACCTCGCCGGCTGCTTCGTTACTCACCGGGATGCGGGCAGCTCCCTGCCCGTGGACAACGATGCGCGGAGGCGTTCCATGAACGACATTGCGGCCTTGCGGTCAGGCGCGAATTACCTGCAGCATGAAGTTACCGATTTGCAGGAAGACCATATCAAGACGGCCAACAATTACTCCCGGCTGGCCCAACTGCTGGACGGCATCGCCGCCTCGAAGCAGGAACACCGGACCAATCTTGAGGCGCAATACCCCACGGCGTTCCAGCCCGATGCCAGGAATGGCGAGGCGGTCGCCAAGGGCGCCGACGAAATCCTGCAGCAGCAGCGATTGGTCCACGAATGCCTGTCCCTGGTGGGAGCGTTGAGCGAAGAAGAGCAGGTCCACGGCGAACAGCTCAATCGCGTCAACGAGCGCCTGCACGACGCCTTGGCGCTGGTCCGGCATGGTCATACGCCTTCGGTCGAGGATGCGACCCGGCTGCGCAGCCATCTGCAGGAGGTGCGCGACGACGTTTCCGCCATGGCCGACCGTCATCAGATGATGCTCCAGGCCAATGCCGCGTTGATGGAAATGATTGGCCAGTTGAAGGCCGAGGCGCCGAACGTGCCGCCGCCGGTGCGGGATCCCCGGCAGGCCTTGGACAATATGCGGACGGAAGGGGATATCCAGATTCCCGTGGGCGGCATGGTGGCGCCATCCACCTCGGCGTTCCCCGTGCCGACCTCGTACGCGGTGAGCAGTCGTATCGAGGAGGGGTTGCAGCCTGGCAGCGCGTTGGGCTCGCGCGCCATCGTCAGTGCCGACGAGTCGAGCAGCCAGGTGGTCTGCAACAACCTGGTGCGTGTTTCGGCGCAGGATCTCGAGGATCCCGCTCGCCTCGAGCGGGTGGTCCAATCACTCACCCACAATCCCGCCCGGGGCTGCTTTTCGGTCGCCGCGGAACGGCAGGGAGAGCTGACCGCGCCCTCTGACCAGATATTGTCGGCTCGCATGTTCAACACCGCGATCCTCATCATCGATCCGAAGAAGCTCGACCAACAGGATCAGGAGGGCCTTGGCGGCCTGCTGCTCGATCCGACGGTCAGTACGGAATGCTCGGTGGCCAGGGTCGGCCGGGATGCGATCATTGCCGCGATCGTGCCGCAGCGAACGGGCGGCGACGTGGGCGTTCCCACCCTGCAGGTGGGCGACACGACCGCCAATTTCGAAATGCGCGTTGGCGGCGGCAGCACGGCATTCCTGAACCTGACCATGCCTGACTACGCCCAGGGCCTGACCGACTTGCTGCGCGCCAATTCAGATCGGACGATGCTGATCCACCTGACGCGGTTCAAGTAAGCGCAGGGACCGCGCCCGCTCGGCCGCCTGTAGCGCGGCGGGGCGGGCGCGAGACCGCTGGGGCCTGACAGCCTTACTGATCCAGCTGGATCTTGGCGTCGGCCGCCACGTTCTTCCACTTCTTCACGTCGTTGGCGATCACGTTCTTGAACGCTTCCGACGTGCCGGCCACCACCGTGCCGCCCAGGCTGGCCATCTTGGCCTTGACCTCGGGGTTGTTGAGCGCCTTGACCGAGGCGTCGTGCAGCTTCTGCGTCACGTCGGCCGGCAGGCCCTTGGGCGCCAGCAGGCCGTTCCAGGCGTTGGCTTCATAGCGCGGCAGGCCGGCTTCCTTGAAGGTCGGCGTGTCGGGCAGTTCCGGCGAACGGGTGTCGGCGGCGATGGCGATGGGACGGATCTGGCCGCCCTTGATGTACGGCAGCGAGGCCGGCACCGGCTCCCAGATCATCGAGACCTGGCCGCTGATGACGTCGGTGAAGGCCGGGCCCGCGCCGCGGTAGGCGATGTGCATGAGCTTGGCGCCGGTCATCGACTTCAGCAGTTCCATCGCCAGGTTGCCCAGGCCGCCCGCGCCCGACGAGGCGTAGGTGTACTTGTCCGGGTTGGCCTTGGCGCTGGCGATCAGGCCGTTCAGGTCGGTGGCGGGGAAGTCCTTGGTCACGCTCAGCACGCCCGGCACGGTCACCAGCTGGGTGATGGCGGTGAAGTCCTGCACCGCGTCGTAGGTCAGGTTCTTGTAGACCGCCGGGTTGGTGCCGTGGGTGCTGGACGAGGCCAGCAGCAGGATGTAGCCGTCCGGTGCGGCGTCGGCCACGAAGCGGGTGCCGATCGAGCCGCCCGCGCCGGCCTTGTTCTCGACCACCACGGTGGCGCCCAGTTCGGTGCCCAGCTGCGCCGCGAACACGCGGCCGATGATGTCGGCGGTGCCGCCGGGGGCGAACGGCACGATCAGGCGCACGGGCTTGTTGGGATAGTCGGCCTGCTGCGCCGAGGCCGCGCCCGCGATCAGCGAGGCGCCGCTCAGCAACGCCACGGCGATTGCGGTTTTGGTCAGTTTCATGGTGTCTCCAGGCGAAGGTTAGTCGAGGCCGTTGAGCCAGTCGACGATCAGTTCGGCGATGCGGTCGCTGTTGCGGTCCAGCATGCAGAAATGGGAATTGCCGGCGATGCCGGCGGCGGGCAGGTCCAGCACGTCGGCGCGCCGGCCGGCCCGCCGCAGGGCGTCCCAGTAGGCGTCCGTCTGGGCGCGGTAGCGCCGCCAGGTGTCGTTGTGGTCGAAGTGGTCGCCCCAGACCAGCAGTTGCGGGGGCAGGGGGCCGTCGACGCGCTCGGGCGTGCCGGTCGGCTCCAGCGCCACCACGGCGCGGATCGGGCCGGGACATTCGCGCGCCAGCTGGGTGGCGTAGCCGCCGCCCTGGCTGTGGCCGATGACGATGCAGGGGCCGGCCAGATCGAGCAGTTGTCGGTAGGCGTCCAGCGCCATGGCGTCATGCGCCAGCCAGCGTGGCACGAACTGCTTGGCGAAGGCGTCGAAGGCATCGTCGGGAAATTGCTGCGCCGGATAAGCGCGGCGCGGCTGGCCGGCGGGCGCGTAGCCGTCGGCCGGACCGATGCGGAACAGCTGCCAGGCCTCTTCCTTGGAACGGAAGATGGGCGCCGCGTCATAGATCTGCGGATACATCGCCCATGAGGCGCGGCCGCGCTCGGGCGCGTCGGCCACGAACACGTCATAGCCGGATTGCAGCAGCCGCCAGAGCCAGCCCTGGCGGCCGTCGGGGGTGCTCTCCCATTGCGCGCCGGTCATGCCGCCGCCATGCCACAGCAGCACCGGGTGCGGGTGGCGCGGCTCGGCCAGGCGGTATTCCTGCACGTAGAGCTGGCCGGCGCAGTAGCTGCCGTTCATGTCGATGGCGCGCGCGGCGCCGTTGCCCACCACCTGCTTCTGCAGCACCGGCAGTCCGCCGGCCGCGACCTCGCGGCCGCCCAGGAAGTGGCTGCGCAGGGATTTCAGCAGGACGGGGGCGTCGGACATCGGCATCTCCAGAAGACGCCGTAATACTAGTTGTAACAAGCGCGGGGTTTGTGCAAAATGTGCAGGGCTTGTGCCGATACGGCACAGCGACACAAGAAGAAGGTGGAGACGGGATGGATATCAAGTGGCTCGAGGACTTCGTGGCCCTGTCGAAGGCGCGCAACCTGTTCCAGGCGGCCGAGGCGCGCAACGTCACGCATCCGGCCTTCGGGCGCCGCATCAAGGCGCTGGAGGACTGGGCCGGCGTGCCGCTGGTCGAGCGCGGGCATCAGGTCTCGACCCTGAACGCGGCCGGGCGCAGCATGCTGGCGGCCGCCATCGATGTGCTCGACATCCTGCGCGAGACGCGCCAGGGCCTGCAGAAGCCCGAACTGGAACGCACCCGCCGCATCGCCATCGCCTCCGGCAAGACGCTGGCGCATTCGGTGCTGCCGGGGCTGATGGCCAAGGTGCAGCAGGGCATGCAGCCGTTCCAGCTGAAGGTGGTCACCACCACGCTCAACTTTGGCATCGACATGCTGGCCGACGGCGAGGTCGATTTCCTGCTGTGCCACGCGCACGAGCCGCTGTACGCGCAGATCGACAACCCCAACTACCGCTTTCGCCGGGTCGGCGCCGACAAGCTGGTGGCCGTCAGCGCGCCGCTGGCGCCGGGCAGCCGCCACCCGCGCCACGCGGTGCCCAAGCTGGCCTCGGATCCGGCCGTGCCGTTCTTGGCCTACGCCGACAGCATGTCGCTGGGCCGCATCCTGCGCGACCGCCTGCGCGGCCTGTGCGTGCCGGCGCAGTTGCAGACCATGTACGAATCGGACCTGGCGGACGCGCTGCATGCCATGGCGCGGCAGGGCTTCGGCCTGGCATGGCTGCCGCATACGCTGGTCGAAGCCGACCTGCGCGCCGGCGTCCTGGCGCGGGCCGACAGCGCGCGCAACGACATCCACATGGAGATCCGGCTGTACCAGTCGGTGGACAACGCCAAGCCGCTGGCGCGCCAGGTGTGGAGCCGGATCGAGGCCTACGCGGCGCGCTAGGGGGAGGGCGGGGCGGCGCGCCAGCCGGCACCGTTTTCCGGTGGCCGGGCAGGAAACAGGGACAAAAGATGCCGAGCGCGCCCGGCAGGCATAAAATGGCGGATTCTTCTGCCATCCGACCACAGGATCCCGCGCCATGAACGCACGCATCCCCGACGACGCACTTCCTCCTACCCTCGATCCGAAGGCTCTGCAGGCTTTTGTGGACGACAAGTGGGACAACGAGATCATCCCCGCGCTGACCGACTACATCGCCATCCCGGCCAAGAGCCCGGCGTTCGATGCCGACTGGGAAAAGAACGCGTTCATCGAGCGCGTGGTGCGTGACGCGGCGCAGTGGGTCGAAGCCCAGAAGGTCTCGGGCCTGAAGCTGGAAGTGGTGCGCCTGCCGGGCCGCACGCCGGTGATCTTCTTCGACGCGCCCGCCACCCGCAGCGACAACGGCGACACCGTGCTGCTGTACGGCCACCTGGACAAGCAGCCTGAATTCTCGGGCTGGCGCGCCGGCCTCGGCCCCTGGACCCCGAAGTACGAGGACGGCAAGCTCTACGGCCGCGGCGGCGCCGACGACGGCTATGCCGTGTATGCCTCGCTCACCGCCATCATGGCGCTGGACAAGCAGGGCATCCCGCGCCCGCGCTGCGTCGGCATCGTCGAGACCTGTGAAGAATCCGGCAGCTACGACCTGCTGCCCTACGTCGACGCGCTGCGCGACCGCCTGGGCAACGTGGCCCTGGTGGTGTGCCTGGATTCGGGCGCCGGCAACTACGACCAGCTGTGGATGACGACCTCGCTGCGCGGCATGGTCTCGGGCACGCTGGAAGTGCAGGTGCTGGATGAAGGCGTGCACTCGGGCGACTCCAGCGGCGTGGTGCCGTCGTCGTTCCGCATCCTGCGCCACCTGCTGGACCGCCTGGAAGACAGCGGCACCGGCCGCCTGCTGCCGCAGAGCCTGCACTGCGAAATCCCCGCCGACCGCATCGAACAGGTGCACGCCACCGCCCGCATCCTGGGCGATGAAGTGTGGCGCCGTTTCCCCTGGAGCTGCGGCGCCGAGGGCGGCTTCGTGCTGCCCATGACCACCGAGCCGGAACAGGCCCTGCTGAACCGCACCTGGCGCCCGACCCTGTCGGTGACCGGCGCCGAAGGCCTGCCGCCGCTGTCCAGCGCCGGCAACGTGCTGCGCCCGCGCACCGCCTTCAAGCTGTCGCTGCGCCTGCCGCCGCTGATCGACGCCGTCGCCGCGTCCGAAGAGATCAAGGCCCTGCTGGAAGCCGACGCGCCCTACAACGCCAAGGTCCTCTTCAAGGCCAACGAAGGCGCCGCCACCGGCTGGAACGCGCCGGCCTCGGCGCCGTGGCTGACCCAGGCGCTGGATGCCGCCTCGCAGCAATACTATGGCGCGCCCTGCGGCTACATCGGCCAGGGCGGCACCATTCCGCTGATGAGCATGCTGCAGAAGGGCTTCCCCAAGGCCCAGTTCATGGTCTGCGGCGTGCTGGGCCCCAAGTCCAACGCCCACGGCCCGAATGAATTCCTGCACGTGCCCTACGGCAAGAAGCTGACCGCCGCGGTCGCGCAGACCATGGCGGCGATGCCGACGGCCTGATCGGCGTTGGCGGATGAAAAAAGCCCGGCCTGGCCGGGCTTTTTTCATGGCGTCGGAGGCGCTGCCGAGGGGCGTGCCGATGGGCGGAACACGACGCGCATGGCTGTCTCGGAGGTCACTCGCAGGAGTACGTCGCAGCGGGGACGGGTGAATCGTTGCGCGATCCGCCGCAGTAATGCCCACAGGCCGCTCAGGATGAAGACGGTGTCCGTGATCGGGTTGGGAATGAATGAGAGGGGGGCCGCATTTTGGGGCGCGATCTGTACCACGCTGTGCAAGCCGTCCGTCGCCAGCAGCGCCTGCATGCGCTGTGTCAGCATATCCATGGCGCTGATGTTCTCGACGTAGAAGTTCTCGCGTTGCCGCAGCAGCATCACCAATTCATCGTCGGACAGGCGGTTGGCGAAATAGGTGAGCGCGATGGCCATCCGTTTCTCTTGTCGTAGTCGTGGCGCCACTCTAGCGCGGCCCCGTCGCGCGGCGCCACAGGCTCCGGCAATGTCGGACGGATGGCGAATGGCGAGCGCGGCCGTCAACGGCGCCCCGGCCGCCGCCGTCACAGCGTCCGCACCAGCGCCATCCCGCCGAACAGCGCCGCCAGCCCCAGGCCGAGCGACAGGCCGGCGTACAGCAGCGCCAGGCCGGCGCGGCCCTGTTCCACATGCAGCGCCGTTTCCAGCGCGAAGGTCGAGAAGGTGGTGAAGCCGCCGACGATGCCGGTGGTCAGGAACAGCCGGGTCGGCTGCGACACCGAGAACTTCAGCGCCAGCAGTTCGGTGATCAGCCCCATGACGAAGCAGCCGATCACGTTGGTGGCCAGGGTGGCGTAGGGGAAGGCGATCCAGCCCAGCCGCAGCGCGGCCAGGCTCATGCCGTAGCGCGCGGCGGAACCCAGGCCGCCGCCGACGAATACCAGCAGTAGATTCAAGATGTCTCTCCAGATCAAACGATGGAGAGCAACAGCCGGGGCTTGCCCACGGGCCGCGCGGTGGGGCAGCGCGGGCGGCCTCCAGCGAGGTCGCGGCCCGAAAACAAGATACCCGCCGCGGCGGGTGTTTGTCCGGACGACACCCGCTGCGGGCATGTTGCCCGGTCAGCAGGAGCCATCAGCCGAGATCGGCGGTTTTGGGAAGCTCCATTCCCATTGCCGGCCATTTTAGCCCAGGTCGGTCGCCTATACTCGCGTTTTGCCAGGATTACCCGCCATGATTTCCACTTCCGACGCCTACGCCAACGTGGTTGCCGAAACCCGCCATTGGCTCACCCAGGCCGTGATCGGCCTGAATCTCTGTCCGTTCGCCAAAGCGGTTCAGGTCAAGGACCAGATCCGCTTTGCCGTCAGCGATGCGACCGACGCCGAAGGCGTCCTGACCGACCTGCAGGACGAGCTGGCCCTGCTGGCCGAGGCCGATCCGGAAAAGATCGACACCACGTTGTTGATCATTCCCGACGCGCTCGACGATTTCCTCGAGTTCAACGACTTCGAGGACCTGTCGGACCGCCTGCTCAAGCGCATGCGCCTGGTGGGCGAGCTGCAGGTGGCCACGTTCCACCCGCAGTTCCAGTTCGCCGACACGCAGCCGGACGACATCGAGAACTACACCAACCGTTCGCCGTACCCGATCCTGCATCTGCTGCGCGAGGACAGCATCGACCGCGCGGTCGAGTCCTTTCCCGACGCCGCCGAGATCTACGAGAAGAACATCGACACGCTGACGCGGCTGGGCCTGGAAGGCTGGCAGCGGCTGATGCGCAAGCCCGCCTGATGCCGGGCGCGGCCGGCGGCGAAGGCCGTCGGCGCCGTTGTCGCATCTGTCGGGACGCCGCCGCATCGGGGCGCGACCGCGCGGGCACGGTCGGCCGCGCGCGAACGTGAGTTCAGCGGGGCAACGATGCTCCACCGCAGATGGCGATGTCCTGGCCGGTGATGGCGGCCGCCTCGGCCGACAGCAGGAACGCCACCAGGGCCGCGATCTCGGCTGGCTGTATTAGCCGGCCGATGGGCGGCAGGCGCGCCGGACTGGCGGCCCGCGCGGGGTCGTCCAGCATGCCCGTCTGCGTCGCGGCGGGGGACACCACGTTCACCGTCACGCCGTTGCCCGCCAGTTCGGCGCCCCAGCTGCGCGCCAGCGCCACCAAGGCGGCCTTGGACGCGGCGTATTGGCCGCGGCCGGGCATGCCCTGCGCGACGCGGCTGCCGACCAGCACCACGCGGCCTGCGCCCCGCGCCACCATCGCCGGCGCCAGGTCCCGGGTCAGGCGGACCGCGGCATCCACGTGCAGCTTCCACATGCGTTCGCCGTCGGCGGGGTCCGATTGCGCCAGCGGCGCTACCCGCAACAGCCCCGCCGCATGTACCAGGGCCGTGACGTCGTCCAGGGCCTGCGAGGCCTGGCGGGTGGCGGCGTCGTCGCACAGGTCGACCTCGACATGCCGGTAGGCGGCATGCCGGGCCACGGCGGGCCCGAGGTCCAGCCCGGTCACGCGCCAGCCGCCGTCCAGCAGCCGCTGCACGATCGCCTGGCCGATGCCGCCGGTGGCGCCGGTGACGACGGCGTGGCCTGGCGTGGGATCAGTCGACATGGATGTGCCCCTCTTCGATGATCTTGCGCGAGCGCGCCATGTCGTCCTTCTGGAAACGCGTGAACTCGGCCGTGGTGATCGGCGTGATCGTCACGCCCAGCTGTTCGTACTTGGCCGCCATGCCCGAGGACAGGGCCTTGTTGACCTCGGCGTTGAGCTTCTCGACGATCGGCGCGGGGGTGCCGGCCGGCGCCCACAGGCCGTACCAGCTGTAGTACTGGTAGCCGGGCAGCACTTCGCCCACCGTGGGCACGTCGGGCAGGTTGGGCAGGCGCGCTTCCGAGGTGACGGCGAGGATCTTCAGCATGCCGCCCTTGTAGTACGACAGGGCGCCCAGCACCGGGTCGATGAATCCGTCGATGCGTCCGCCCACCAGGTCCTGCAGCGCGGGCGAGGTGCCGCGGTAGGGAATGACCATGTAGTCCAGGCCGCCCTGGCGCTTGAGCAGTTCGGTGGCCAGATGCCCGGCCGATCCGATCGAGCCGACGGCGAAGGTGAGCCGGCCCGGGTTCTGCTTGGCGTAGGCCAGCAGGCCGGCCAGGTCCGACACCGGCAGGTCCTTCTTGACCGAGACCGACAGCGGCGCCTTGCCGGCCATGGCGACGGGCACGAAGTTCTTGTCGACGTCGAAGGGCACCGACTTCATCGTCATCGGCGCCGTGGTGAAGGTCGAGGCGTTAAAGAGCAGGGTGTAGCCGTCGGCCGGCGACCGGGCCACCACGTCGGCGCCGATGATGCCGTTGCCGCCCGAACGGTTTTCCACCACGAAGCTCTGGCCGGTCTGCTCGCTCAGTTTCTGGGCCACGTCGCGGCCCAGCATGTCCAGCGTGCCGCCCGGCGGAAAGGGAATCACGAACCGCACCTGGCGTGCGGGATAGGCCGCCTCGGCCTGCGCCGCGCCGCCGCCCAGCGCCGTGCACAGGGCCAGCACGGCGCGCAACAGAATGGTTTTTCGCATGATGTGTCTCCTCGGGTTTTGATGTCGTCGCGGCGTGGCCGGGGCTGTCCCGCCCCTTGGCCGCCGCGCGATGCGGCTTCAGCGCGCCAGCAGTTCCGCCTTGGCCAGCGCGGCGCGCAGCGCGTCCATCTCGACCGGGCCGGGGGCCTCGGTGGGCGGACGCACCGCGGCGCTCTCCAGCACGCCGGCCAGATACATGCCGGCCTTCATGCGGGCATGCGCTTCGCCAGTGGGCTCGCCGGCGCCATACACCGCGTCCTTGAGCGGGGTGATCAGCGCCTGCACCGCCTGCGCGCGCTTCAGATCGCCGGCCTTCACCGCCTCCCACAGGTCGATGATGAGCTGCGGGATGAAGGTGGCGAAGCCGACCAGCGCGCCGTCCACGTCCTGCACCATCGAGGCCAGCAGGTATTCGTCGTGGCAGGTGAGAATGGCCTTGGAGGCATCGGCGTCGCGCAGCGCCTGGATGTCGCGGGCATACTTGTTCATGTCGCGCTGGCCGACCTTGAAGGCCTGCACGTAGGGCAGCCGCGCCAGGTCGGCCAGCAAGCTCGACGAATAGGACGCGCGCGTCCACGCCGGATAGACGTGGCAGACCAGGTCGAGATCGGGCGCGGCCTCGTGGATGGCCTGGAAGTATTCCAGCGCGTGGCCGGGCGTGAAGCCGAAACGCAACCAGTGGTGGGGCGGCATCACATCCAGCGCGGCGGCGCCGGCGGCGCGCGCGGCGCGGGCGTGTTCGGCGGCCTCGGCGATGCCTTCGCACACGATCGAGGAAATCACGGGCAGCCTGCCGCGCAGCTCGTCGGCCACGATGCGGGTGACCTGCGCACGTTCGGCGGGCGTCAGCGAAAACACCTCGCCGGTGTGGCCGTTGGTCATGACGGCGACCACGCCGTCGTGGCCCGCCAGCCAGCTGGCCAGGCGGCGCAGCGCGGGCTCGTCGATGCGGCGGTCGGCGGTGAACGGGCAGGCGATCGCGGGGATGATGCCACGGTAATTCGGGATGGAAGGCATGGGTGTTTTCCAGGTCCTGTGGGTGGGGGAATGGCCGCTATGATTGCGGCATCCCCTTTGGGCCGTCCAATACTCGAATTGCATAGAATTATCTATGCTGCGCTGCAAACAATCATGGGACCTGGAAACCGACCTCTGGACATGAATTGGCTGGAGGATTTCCTCGCGCTGGCCGACACCGGAAGTTTCTCGCGCGCGGCGGAAGCGCGCGCCATCGCGCAACCCGCGTTCAGCCGCCACATCCGCGCGCTGGAGGAATGGGTGGGCGCCGATCTGTGCGATCGCAGCTCGCACCCCACCGAGCTGACCGCCGCCGGCCGCCGCTTCCTGCCGCTGCTCAAGCAGGTGCTGGCCGACCTGGAGGCGGCGCGCATCAAGGCGGTCGCGGCCCACGCGCAGGATGCCGCCAGCCTGCGCTTCGCGGCGACCCATCTGCTGTCGCTGACCTTCTTTCCGAAATGGCTGGCCGGCCTGGAAGCGGACATGGAAGTCGGCGCGATCCAGATGATGTCCGACAGCTTCCAGGCCTGCGAAGACCTGATGGCGCAGCGCCGCGTGCAGTTCCTGCTGTGCCACCGGCATCCGGGCGTGGCCAGCCGCCTGGATGAAACCGCCTATCCCATGGTGCGGCTGGGCTCGGACACGCTGGTGCCGGTCAGCGCACCGGCCGCGTCCGGCCGTGATGGCGAGCCGGCGCACCGCCTGGCGGGCGACGCCGCCGTGGACTTCCTGGCCTATGGGCCGGCCTCGGGCCTGGGGCGCATCGTGGCCAGCCAACTGCGCAAGAAGGATCTGGGCGAGGAACGCATCCGCGCCAATTTTGTCGGGCCGCACGCCACGCTGCTGCGGACCATGGCGGTGCAGGGCCGCGGCGTCGCCTGGCTGCCCGGCATGCTGGTGCAGGACGATCTGGCGCAGGGCAGGCTGGTGCGCGCGGGCGGCGCCGAATGGGATATCCCGGTGGAGATCTGCCTGTACCGCCAGCCGACCGACATGGCCGCGGTAGCTGAACAGCTATGGCGGCTGGCGCAGGCGCGCGCGGCGGCCTGACCGACAGCGCCGCCCGCGCGCATGGGCATGATCCTGGACCCCTTGCGCTAGGGGTTGCGATGGAACCTTTCCCGTCCTGGGGTTACTGAATGGCGTTTTCGGGCTGTCAGGAGTTCCCCATGAAGAAATATCGTTGCCGTCCCTTGCCACTGATGCTGGTCCTTGCCGGTGTCATGCTGCACGGCGCGCCTGCCGCTTTCGCCGCGGGCTCGGGCGGCGCGGGCGCGGTGGGGATACCCGGCGGCGGCGCCTTTGGCGGGCCGGCAGGCAACGGCAATGGCGGCCAGGCGATCGGCCAGCCGGGGCAGAATGGGCTCGGGCCAGGCGGGAGCGGCGGCGGCGGGGGCAGCGACGGTAGCGATGTGCCGGCTTCCGGCGGCGCGGGGCTGCCGGGCAATGAAGCGCCCTCTGTCTCCTTGAATTCCTCTGCCTCCATGATCGGCGGCGGCGGGGGCGGCGGGGGGCTGCTGATCGTGTGGTCCGACCCGCATCCCGCCGCGGCGGGCGGCGCCGGCGGCAGCGGGGTGCGGCTGTTCGGCGCCGGCGCGACCCAATTGGACAACCAGGGGCTGATCGTCGGCGGCGGCGGCGGGGGCGGGGGAGTGATCGACTGGGGCGGCTGGGTCAATCCGCCCCTGACGCTGTCCAGCGTCGCCGGCGGCCAGGGCGGCGCGGGCGTGGTCGCCGAGGGCGCGGGCGCGGTGCTGGTGAACAGCGGGCAGATATGGGGCGGCGGCGGGGGCGGCGGGGGCCAGGTGACCAGCCTCGAGGGCGGCAGCTCGGTCCCCCGGATCGGCCGCGGCGGCGACGGCGGCGTGGGCGTGGCCCTGGCTGCCGACAACCAGCGCCTGCTCAACATTGGTGAAATCCGTGGCGGCAACGCCGGGGCCAGCGGCGCGTACGATTTTGGCCTGGGCGGCGTCGGCGTGCGGGTGTCCGGCAACGGCACCATCGTCACTCAGCAGGGCACGATCATCGCCGGCCTCGACTCGCGCAATGCGCGCGGCACGGCGATCTGGCTGTCGGGCGCTGGCAATACCCTGGCGCTGGCGCAGGGGTCGACCACGCTTGGCGATGTGCTGCTCAGCCCGGCGGGCGGCAATCGGCTCAAACTGGCGGGCGGGGCGACCGCCGCCGTTGCGGTCACCGGCAATGTGACGTTCGGCGCGGGCGGCATCTACACCGTGCGCGCCACGCCCGCCGCGTTCGACCGGCTCGACGTCACCGGCCGGGCGGCGCTGGGCGGCGCCACGGTCGAGGTGACCGCGCAACCCGGCGCGTACAGCGAACACTTCAGCCAGGTCGTGCTGAGCGCCAGCGGCACCTTCGTCGGCTCGCGCTTTGCCGGGGTGACTTCCGACCTGGCCTACCTGACCCCGACGCTTACCTACTCGGCCGACGACAAGCAGGTGACGCTGACGTTGACGCGCGCGCGGGTCCCGCCGGTGGACCCCGTCGACCCGGTCGACCCCGTCACGCCGGTGGATCCGGGCACGGGCGGCACGCCGCTGCGCTTCGCCGACCTGGTGTCGGGACGCAATGCCCGCGCCGCGGCCAACGCGGTCGAATCGATGCCCGCCTCGCACAGCGTGTACGGCGCGGCCATTTCGCTGCCGGCCGGCGCGCCGCAAGGCTTCTTCTCGGGCCTGTCGGGCGAGGCGCATGCCACGGTGGCGGCCGGCCTGAACAATCTGTCCAGCGCCGTGCGCAACACGCCGCTGGACCAGCTGCGCGGCAACCTGGCCGCCGGCAGCGCGCCCGGCGCGCCGACCGCCGCGGCCGGCGTCAGCGACGCCTCGCCATTGCCCTCGGCCATGCCCGTGTCGCAGGCGCGTCCGGCCTGGGCGCAGCTCGTGGGCAACTGGCAGAGCATTGGCGCCAGCGGCGGCAACGCGGCGGCGCGCCAGCGCACCGGCGGCGTGTTCGCGGGCGCCGATGGCGCCGTCGGAGGGGGCTGGCGCATGGGCGGCGCGTTCGGGTATACGGATTCGCGCCTGTCGGTGGACGACCTGGCGTCGCGCGCCGATATCTCCAGCTACAGCGCGATCGTGTATGGCGGCAAGGCCTTCGCGGTCGGCGCGGGCAAGCTCAACCTGATGGCCGGCGCCGCCTATTCCTGGCACGACATCCACACCCGGCGCCAGATCGGCGCGGGGGGCCTGGACCAGACGCTGACGGCGGACTACGGCGGCAACACCACCCAGGTCTTCAGCGAGCTGGGTTACGCCCTGGGCGTCGCCGATGGCCTGACGCTGGAACCTTATGCCGGCGTCGCCTGGGCCGGGCAGCGCGTGCGCGGTTTCAGCGAGTCGGGCGGCAGTGCGGCCCTGTCGGGCGCCGCGAGCCGCAACGACACCACCACGACCACGCTCGGCCTGCGGGGCAGGCAGACCGTGGCGCTGGGCACGCTGGCCGGCTCGGTGTCGGCCGGCCTGGGCTGGCGCCATGCGTTCGGCGACCTGACGCCGGTCTCGCGCGTGGCCTTCGACGCTGGCCAGGCCTTCACCGTCACCGGCGCGCCGATCAGTCGCGACGCCGCCCTGGTGGAGGTGGGGGCCGACCTGGCCGTCGGCCGCGGCGCCACCCTCGGCCTGGCCTATGCGGGCCAGTACGCCAGCGCCGCCCGCGACCATACGGGCCGCATTGAAATGCGCTGGCAATTCTGACGGCATCCGGCGCGCACCGGGATATCCCTAGATAGCCCCCGCGCCATATTGCATACAAGATACCGTCATTGAGACCCCCCGCCGTTCGGCGGGCGGCCTGTGCTTCCTTCCCCCCTTGTTCATCGCATGGCTCGCGCGGCCGCCTGTCGCGCGGTCGCCGTGCGCGCCTGTCTGGAGAGAGCCTTATGCCGTTCACCCGTCGCCACGCCCTGGGCGCGCTTGCCGCGCTGCCGTTGCTGCCTCGCCTGGCGCTTGCCCAGGCCAATTTCCCCACCCGCCCCGTGCGCCTGCTGGTCGGCTTCGCGCCCGGCGGCCTGACCGACATCGCCGCCCGCGCGCTGGCCGAGCGCATGGGCAAGATCCTCAAGGGCAACGTGGTGGTCGAGAACCGGCCGGGCGGCCAGGCCATCATCGCCACCGTGGCGGTGGCGCGGGCCGAGCCCGACGGCTATACGCTGGGCTTTGCCGGCACCAACGGCATGATCCTCAACCCCTTGCTCTACAACAACCTGCCGTACCAGGCCTCGGACTTCAAGCAGCTCGGCTCGATGGGCAAGTCGCCGATGCTGCTGATCGTGCATCCGGCGCTGGGCGTCAAGAACGTGCAGGAGTTCATCGCGCTGGCGAAAAAGAAGCCCGGCGACATCACCTGCGCCCATGCCGGGCGCGGCGTCATCAACCACCTGGCGCTGCTGCACTTCCAGTCCAGGACCGGCACCCAGTTCCAGGACGTGCCGTACAAGGGCAGCGGCCCGGCGCTGCTGGACCTGATGGCCGGCACGGTGCAGAGCACGTTTGATTTCCCGACCTCGGCGCTGGCCAACATCCAGTCCGGCAAGCTGCAGGTGCTGGCGGTGACGGCCGACCAGCGCCTGTCGAGCCTGCCCGACGTGCCGACCATGAAAGAGGCCGGCGTCGATGGCTTCGAGCTGTACACCCGCATGATGATCTCGGGCCCGGCGGCGATGCCGGCGGCGGTCGCCGCGACGCTGGAGAACGCGGTGCGCGAAGGCACGCGCGACCCCAGCCTGGTCAAGCAGTTTGCCGAGCAGGGCGTGACCGTGGAGTTCACCTCGTCGGCCGACCTGGACCGGGTCATCGCCGAAGAGTCCGCCATGTGGGCCGGCGTGATCCGCGCCAACAACGTGCCCAAGACCGACCTGAAAGGCTGAGGACGCGCCATGACCGAACAAGCCCGCATCACCGTCAGCCCCGAATCCGCGCTGATCGACGTGCCGCGCGAGATCCGCATCGACGGCTTTCCCGCCTACGCCTTCGTCACCGTCACGGCCCGCATGTCGATGAGCAGCGTGCCGTGGCGTTCGCAGGCGGTGTTCATGGCTGGCCACGACGGCAGCCTGGACCTGGCGCGCGATTGCCCGGTGTCCGGCAGCTATGCCGAGCCGTCCGCCATGGGACTGGTGTGGTCGATGACCTGCGAGCAGATGGACCGGGTGGTGTTCCCGCCCGATCGCACCGAGCCGCTGGTGACCGACCTGCACGCCACCGACGGCCGGCACGAGGCCACGGCGCGGCTGGTGCAGACCTTCGCGGCCGAGGGCGTCACGCACCGCGCCGTACGCGAGCAGGTCGGCGGCATGACGCTGTCGGGCGAGCTCTACACGCCCGCCGGGCCCGGCCCGCATCCGCTGGTGATCTACATGAACGGCTCGTCCGGCGGCGTCAACGCGCCGCGGGCCGCGCTGTTCGCCGCCCGCGGCTACCAGTGCCTGGCGCTGGCCATCTTCAACTACGACGGCCGGCCCAAGTACCTGAACGACATGCCGCTGGAGTATTTCGAGCATGCGCTGCGCTGGGCCCGCGCCGAACTCAAGCCGCGCGACGGCTTCGTGGCGCTGTCCGGCATCAGCCGCGGCGGCGAGACCTCATTGCTGGTGGCGTCGCACTATCCCGACCTGGTGAGCGCGGTGGTGGCCTACGTGCCGTCGCCCGTCACGCATGGCGTGGTCAGCGCCGGCGAGCCGGGCACCGGACGCAACGCGCAGGTCTGGCGCAAGGCCGGCGAGCCCTTGCCGCACCTGTGGCAGGACAACGCCAGCGCCGATTGGGAGGCGGCCTACGCCTCGGATCCGCCATACCGGCAGACCCACGCGTTTCTCAGCGCCAGCCGCGATGCCGCCGCGTTCGAGCGCGCCCGCATTCCGGTGGAACGCTATCCCGGCCCGGTCATGCTGGTCAGCGCGTCGGACGACGGTTTCTGGCCCAGCACCGCGTATTCCGAGATCGTCGTGCGCCAGCGCCAGGCGCATGGGCTGCCGACCTTGCACCATGTCTGCCATGGCGCGGGGCACCACGTGCACTATCCGTGCCTGCCGGCCACGCTGATCAGCAAGCCGCACGCCATGTCGGGCCTGTTGCTGGACGCGGGCGGCACGCCGCCGGCCAACGCGGCCGGCAACGAGGCGTCCTATCGCGCGGTGCTGGCCTTCCTGGCGCGCGCGGCCGGGCAAGCGTCATAACGCACACGGCCCCGACCGGCGAGGCCGGCGGGGCCGTGGGGGCGCGGGCCGGCGCATGCGCCGGCCCGCGGGCGTTTCAGAGGATCACGCCTCGGCGGCGGCTTCCTCGGTCGCGGCGACCGGCTGCACCTGATCGATCAGGCTGGGCCAGGTGTTGATCGACAGCAGGTGGCAATAGACCAGCGGCAGCCAGCCGTTGGCGCGCCAGCGCAGGAATTCCGCTTCCGGCAGCTTGTTGAACTTGGCTTCGTCGATCACCTTGAAACCGGACATGGCCAGGCGCTGACCGTCGGCCAGGGTGATGTCGGCGCGGTTCTCGATCAGCAGGTCGGCGTCGGCCAGCGCGCGCGCGAACTCCAGCGTGTAGGCGTGCTGGTTCTGGTAGTCGCGGCAGAACTCCAGCGCGCTGCGCGCCAGCGCGGTCGGCTCGCCGGCCTCGTCGAAGAACGGGTTGTCACGGCCCTCGACCACCGCGGCGGCCTTCTCGTCGACGCACAGCGTGTACTGGCTGCGGTCTTCGTTCTCCATGAAGATGAAGGGATAGCGGCGCACGTAGGCCGGGATGTAGGTGCCGGGGCGCCATTGGCCCTGCGCGTCGACGAACAGGTTTTCCTGGCCGCGCACGCCCAGCACCGCGACCGGCGTGGGCTGCTCGCCATCGGTGAAGACGATGGGGAAGTGGCGGCACGCGGTCGGCAGCTCGGTGGCCACCAGCGGCACGGCGTTGGTCTTGGCGGCGTAGCCGAAGCCCGTATTGCTGGCCAGCGACAGGTTGTCATGCACGCCGGCGGCGAGCGGACGGGGTTGTTCGTAGAACAGGGGAAGCGAAGTCTGCGTAGTCATGATGTCGGATCAGAGAGTGCGGGATTGAATGTCGAGTTCGCGGCGCGCGTCGTCGGCGGGGGGGATGCCTTCGACGGCGGGGCGCTGCGGGTTGCCGGCGGGCGTGTGCAGCACCGGGCCATTGCCGTTCGGCACGGTCAGCACGGCATTGTCGCCGGAAGGCAGCTGCCAGGAAAAGGCGGAAGCCACCGTTAGCACCTGCGGATCGGCGAAGGCGCCCAGCACGTCGGGGCCGAAGCCCTTGGACGGCACGGTGCCCTGGAACAGCGGGTTGGCGGTGGGCGTGCTGGGGATCACCGAGCGCGGGGCCGTGACCGCCGCCAGGCGGTCGATCACGTCCGTCTGGCCCCAGGTGGCGCCGTTCATGTAGTACGGCGCGCCGGTCAGCGAGCTGCGGATCGTGGTGGCGGCCATGGAGCCGGTCTTGCCGCCGATCGTGCCCCACATGTCGGCCGAGCCGGCGTTCGGCACGGTCAGGCCGGCCACGTCCAGCTTGTGGCTCGGGTCCGCGTCGTTCAGGCCGATGCGCAGCGCGCCCGAGCCCGAAGCCAGCGTCAGGGACGTCTGCGGGCCGGTCAGGCCAATGGCGGTGATGTCGCCGTTGGTCTGGATGACCGCGTTGCCGCCCTGCAGCTTGGCCGGCGCGCCCAGGTTGATCGGGCCCTGCGTCACCAGCAGCTGGGCCGGCAGCGTGAGGCCGGCGCCGCCGGTCTGGGTGAAGCCGGTGGCGGCCTTGACCGTGCTGCCGCCGCCAAACGACGTGGTGCCGGTGGGGCTGGTGTTGGCGATGCGGATCGCGCCGGTGTCGGCGGTGACATCCTTGCCAAACGACACGGTGCCGCCGGAGATGTCGATGCCGTCCGGGCCCGAGGCGCGCACCGCGCCGTTGTAGCTGGCGGTCTTGGCCTCCAGCTGCTGCACGCGGTAGGCGCTGACGTCGCCGTTGAACACGATGGTGTCGACGGCGCGCAGCGTCAGCGAACCCAGGCCGGTGGCGTCGCCCGCGACCTGGATGTTCTTGGCGGCGTTGACGTTCAGGTTGTTGCCGTTGCCGCCGTCCAGCTTGCTGCCCAGGATCACCGAGCCGGTGTCGCTGGTCAGGTCACGGTCGCCCTTCAGGGTCACGGCGCCGTTGTAGACCTGGTCGCCCGTGGTGTGCGTCTTGCCGCCGCTCAGGGTGGTGGCGCCGGTGACGGCCACGGTGCGCAGCGGCGTGGTGGCGCCGACGTCGCCCTGGATATCGGCGTTGCCGACGATGACCAGGCCTTGCTGGCCCGGCTGGGTGCCGTCGACGCCGGCCTTGAGCTGCACGTTGGCGCCGGTCAGGGTGGTGTCCACGCCGCTCAGGATGACGTGCTGGCCATACTGCTGCGCGCCGGTGGTGTCGATCGAGCCGCCGTTGATCAGCACGTCGCCGTTGCCGCCGGTCTGCACCGAGGCGGCGCGGACGGGGCCGTCCAGCACGATGTCGCCGGCGGCGCTGACCTTCAGGTCGCCCAGGCGCGTACCCTGGCCGACCGGGCCGGAGAACGTCACGTCGCCCTGGCTGGCGACGACCGTCAGGCCGCCGCCGCCATCGACCGCGCGGTCAAAGCCGATGTCGCCCTGGCGGCTGGTCACGGTGACGTTGCCGCCGAGCGTGACGTTGCCCTGGTACGACTGTTCGCCCACGGTAGTGATGGTGCCCGCGCCCAGCGTGGCGTTGCCCTTGACCGTCAGGTTGGCCAGCGGGTCGTTGGCGCCCAGCGGTCCCTTGAGCACGGCGTCGCCGTCGATGGTCAGGTCATGCCCGCCGTCGCCGCCGCCCAGCAGGCTGACGGTGCTGCCCTTGAGCACGGTGTCGGTGCTGAACACGGCGCGTTCGCCGTAGGACTGCGTGCCGGTGGTGTCGACCAGGCCGCCGTTGATGGCCACGGTGCCGCCGACGTCGGTGTTGACCGACGCTGCGTACACCGCCTTGTCGAAGGTGGTGGCGCCGTTGCTGTTGATGGCCAGCGCGCCCAGGCGGCCGGTGGTGGCGTCGCCGACCTGCTGGGTGAAGCGCACGTCGCCGCTGCCGCTGCTGACCGTCAGGCCGTTCGCGGTGGCGCCGCGGCTGGCGACGGTGTCGCTGAAGGTCACCTTGGCATTACTGGTGCTCATCTGCGTGGCGTCGGTCAGCCAGACCTTGCCCTGGTAGGACTGCTCGCCCACCGTCTTGATCGGGCCGCCGCCCAGTTCCACGTCGTTCTCGACGGTCAGGTAGGCCAGGCGGCCATTGGCGCCGGCGCCGACCGGGCCGCCGATCACGGCCGGGCCCTGCAGGGTCAGGCCCTGCTGTTCGTCGGTCGAATTCGCGCCCTGGGCCAGGGTGATGCTGCTGCCCTTGAGCGTGACGTTGCTGGCCAGGGTGACCAGTTCGCCGAAGCGCAGGACGCCGGTGGTGTCGATGCGTTCGCCCTTGATCGTCACGGCGCCCGGGTCGTCGGTCTGCAGCGACGCGGCATAGACCGAGCCGTTGAACGCGGTCGTGCCGGCGGTGTCGATGCTCAGGTTGCCCAGGCGTTGCGTGGCGCCGCCCACGGCGTCGAAGCTGACGTTGCCGCCGGCCGTCGAGGCCACGTGCAGGTCGCGCGAGCCGTTCAGCGTGCTGTCGAACGCCACGTTGCCCGAGGTGGTGCTCAGCGTGTGGTCGCGGCCCAGCGTGACGGCGCCCTTGTAGCGCTGGTTGCCGGTGGTGGCGATGGTGCCGGCGTTGAGCGTGGCGCTGCCGTCCAGGGTCAGGCTGGCCAGCTTGGTGGTGGCGCCGATGGCGCCGGTCAGCGAGGCCGCGCCGTCGATCTCCAGCGCATGGGCGCCGTCGACGCCGTTGGCCAGGGTGACGGTGGCGCCGGTCAGCACCGCATCGTCGCCCAGCTCCACGTGGCCGGCGTAGGTCTGCGCACCGCTGGTGGTGACGCTGCCGCCGTTGATGGCCGTGCCGCCGGTGCCCGCCTGGTTGAGCGAGGCGATGTCGACCGCGCCGCCATAGGTGGTGGTGCCGCTGCTGGTGACGGTCAGCGCGTTGGCGCCCGACACGCCGCCCGTGAAGGCGACCGCGCCGCTGCCGGTGGACACGCTGACGGCGCTGGCCAGCGTGGTCGCGCCGTCGACGCCGAAGGCGCCGTTGGTGGTCGTGTAGGCGCCGCGCAGCGTGGTGGCGCCGTTGTACTGCTGGGCGCCGGTGCTGGTGACCTGGCGCAGGTCGATGTTGTTGCCGGTGATGGTCAGGCTGGCCAGGTTGGAGGCATTGCCGCCCAGCGTGACGTCGCCGTCGCTGGCGACGATCACCGCCTGCTGCGCGCCGCCGTTCAGCGTGCCCGAGAGGGCGACGCCGCCGTTGGCGCCGTTGGCCGTCAGGGTGCGCTTGGCGCCGGCCAGCGTGGCGCTGCCGGTGATGCCGATGGCGCTGCCGGTCAGGTCGCCGTTCAGGGTGACGTTGCCGCTGTAGGCCTGGCTGCCGCTGGTGTTGGCGGCGGCCATGGCGATGGCCGCGCCGCTCACGGACAGGTCATGCACGTCGGTGCTGGCGATGTCGTGGCTGACGGTGACGTTGCCGGCGCTGGAGGCCAGCGTGACATCGCCGCTGTTGCCGGCCGACAGGCCGACCGCGCTGACCAGATTGCCGGTGGCGCCGATGCCGATGTTGCCGTCGGCCGTGGCCACGCGGCCCAGCGTCAGCGGGCCGCTGCCGTCCACGTAGATGTCGCCGCTGCCCAGGACGTTGGCCTTGAGGTTGCGTGCCGTCGTGGTGACGTGGTCGGCCGAGGTGCCGATGCCGGTCTTGCTGGTCAGGTCCAGGCTGTTGGCGATCAGGCTGTTGCCCAGGCCCAGCAGCGAGCCTTCGGCGGCGCTCAGGACCACGGTGCCGTTGGCGGCGCCGGCGTTGACGGTGTCGATCTCGACGTTGCCGTGCTGCGAGGTCAGCGTGATGGTGCGGTTGCTGCCGGCGGCCGTGGCCGCGGCGGTCAGCGTGCCGGTGGCCGTGGCGTTGATGTCGCCGTTGGCGGTGCTCAGCGACGCGTCGAGCGCGCCGGTGTTGGTCAGCGTCAGGTTGGCCGGCGTGGTGGTGCCGGTCAGGCTGGCCGCGACGGAGCTGGCTTCGGTCACCAGATTGGTGTTGCCGCCCGCGGCGCCGCTGCTGAAGCTGACCGTGGTGCCCTTGACGTTGATCGTGCGCGGCGCGGCGCCGGCCGCGACCACGTCTTGCGTGCCCTTGAGCGTGACGGTGCCGTTGGCCTGCACGCCGGCGGCGGCCAGCTTGAGCGTGCCGCCCGAGGACAGCAGCAGGTTGTCGGCGGTATTCGACATGCCGCCGCTGGCGTCCAGGTCGCCGGCGCTGGTCAGGTAGACGGAGCTGTTGGCGCCGGCCTGCTGGATGTTGCCGCTGTTGGCGGTGAGCGCCCGCGTGCCGACGTTGTTGAGCACGATGACGGCGCCGTCGGCGGCGGTCGACAGATTGCCCAGCGCGCCGAGGTTGGTGCGCAGCGCGATGCCGCCGGTGCCGTTGGCCAGGTAGGCGGCCGAGCCGATGCTGCCGCCGGCGATGGCGGTCAGGCTGTTGCCCGTGATCAGGTTGCCCACCAGCGCGCCCTTGATCGAACCGGCCGCCTGCAGCGTGACGTCGCCGGCCTGTTTGGCGTCGATCGTGTTGATCGACAGGTCGCCGCTGGTGGTGGCGATCGAGATGCCGTTGTTGGCCGAGCTGGTCTTGCTGACCGCGCTGGTGACCAGGGTCGGGCCGGCGGTGGTGATGCCGATGGCGCCGTCCTGGGTGATGACCGAGGCCAGCGTGGTGCCGGCCGCGCGGTTGTCGTTCAGGTAGAGCGAGCCGCTGCCGGTGACTTCGGCGATGATGTTGGCGGCGGTCGTCTGCAGGTTGTCGGGCGAGCCGGCCGCGCCGCCGATGCCCGCGCCGGCCTTGAGCGTGACGGTGTTGCCGATGATGCGGGTGGATTCCTCGCGGTCGTCGACGATGGTGCTGCCGGTCTTGCTGAAGTCGATGTTGACGGTGCCGGCGCCGGCGTCGATGTTGCCCGCGACCAGCTGGCTGTTGTTGCCGTTGCCGACGATCTTGATGGTGCCGTTGCTGGCGATGGCGTTGGCGATCTGCAGATTGCCGGCGGCCGCGATGTCGATGGTGTTGCCCGACAGGTACGAGTAGACGGAATTGTTGTCCGCCGCCAGGTACATGCCGCCGTTGGTGGTGACTTCGACGCGCTGGCCGGTGGCGTTGATGCGGCCGTTGACGGCGCCGACGGCGTTGGCGCCGTTCAGGGCGACGCCGTAGGCCTTGACGGTGGCGCCGGCGGCGTCGGCCAGGATCGAGCCGTTCTCGGCGTTGAGCGTGACCTGGCCGTGGTTGGCGCCGGCCTGCACGTTCTTGACCGTGATGTTGCCGGAGGTGGTCTTGACCGAGATGTCGTTGCCGGCCGCGTCGGTGCCCGACGTGACGCTGGTCAGCGCCAGGCTGCCGTTGCCGGTGATGCGGGTCTCGCCGTTGGCGACCGAGGTCGTCAGGCCGCCCAGCAGGTTGCCGCTGCTGTCCAGGTAGAGCGAGCCGTCGCCGGTGACGGTGGCCGACACCGGGCTGTTCGGCGCGGCGATCTTGATCGCCGCGTCGCGCGTGCCGATGCCGTTCTGCGCCGTCAGCGTGATGGCGCCGGTGCCCGCGCCCGAGAGCGTGCCGCCGCCGTACAGGATGCTGCCGGTCTGGGCGTTCAAGGTCAGGGCGTTGCCGGTGCCGTAGCTGACGGTGCCGACCAGGATGTCGCCGGTGGTGGTGGTGACCGACAGGTCGCCGCCGGCGCGCAGGTTGCCCAGGTTGATCGAGCCGTTCTGCTTGAGCCAGATGCCGCCCGAGGCGGTGGCGGCGATGTTCTTGACCTGGGTGTTCAGGGCCAGGCCGGCAGAGCCGATGGTGTTGGGCGTGTTGCCCGTGGCGGTGGACAGCGTCAGGTCGCCAGCGACGATCTTCGAGGACGCGTTCATGCCCTGGATCGAGCCGCCCGTGGTGTAGTACGGGTTGGTCGACAGGTTGACCGAACCGTTCTGGGTGACGTCGATGTCGTGTACGTTGATTGCGCCGATGGCCTGGTAGGTGAAGTTCAGGCCGGTCGTGTCGCGCACGATGGTCAGCGCGGTGGCATTGCTGCTGTCGCCGCCGCTGAATAGCAGGTTCTTGGCGCCGATGGTCAGGAAGCCGGCGCTGCCCAGGTTCGAGCCCTGCGCGTTGTTGCGGATGATGGTCAGGTCGGACAGGTCGGCCAGGTTGTCGACGTAGATGCTGCCGGGCGTGGCCATCGTCAGCTTCTCGGTGTTCAGATGCAGGAGAGCCGCGTTGGACGTGCCGATCTTCGAGGCCGTGCCGTAGTTGGCCGTCAGGCTGACGCTCTTGCCGGTGACCAGGTTGCTGTTGTCGATGCCGATGATGCTGCCGCGCGCGGTCGACAGCGTGACCGCGCCGTCGGTGGACGTGACGGTGCCCACGGTGAGGTTGCGGCCGTTGTTGCCGGTGTCGGCGGTCAGGGTGATGTCGCCCGGCGCGGTGACCGAGGTCGCCTGCAGGCCGTAGGTCTCGGTCAGCGCGATGCTGCCATCGGCGCGGTCGGTCTTGGTGGCGCTGAGGGTGACGGTGGTGGTGCCGCCGTTCAGGGCATTGGTGCGGATGGCGCTCTTGTTGCCGATCGAGCCGTTGGCCGTCAGGTTGACGCTGGTGGCGTTGTTGATCGTGCCGCTGAGGATCGAACCGCCGGTGTTGTTGACCGTGAAGGTGTTGCCGTTGGTGTTGACCGTGCCCAGCTCGATGTCGCCGGTGGTGTTGCTGACCGAGCTGGCGCCGGTCGAGGTCAGGCTCGGCAGGCTGGTGTTGCCCTCCACCGTGATGAAGGCGCCGCCGTTGTCGGCGCGGCCGCTCAGCGTGCTAACGCGGGTGTCGATGGCATTGCCGGCGCCGGCCGCGCCGATGGCGTTGGCCGCCGTCAGGGTCAGGCCGGCCGCGTCGATCTTGGTGTTGGCGTCGCCGTCGCCCAGCAGCGAGCCGCCGCGCGAGTTCAGCACCACGCTGTCGTAGCCGACGTTGATCGCGCCGACGGTGATGGTGCGGTCGCTGGTCACGCTCAGGTTCAGGCCGCCCTTGTCCTCGACCTTGGTCAGGACCAGGCCGGCGCTGCTGCCGCTGCCGCCGTCCGCGGCCTGGAACACGATGCTGCCGCCGTCGCGCGTGGGCGAGTTGATGCTGTAGCTGCGCGCGCCGTTGCCGGTGGAATACAGCGTCAGCGCGTCGATGTGGCGGTTGGAGTCGATGTACACGTCGCCGACGTTCTGGATGTTCACCAGCGGCGCCGACAGGTTGATCTCGCGGCCCACGGCGCCGATGGCGCCCGAGCCCTGGGTGGTGATCTGCACCGACGCCGCGGTGACGCGCTGGCTGTCGTCGGCGCTGCCCAGGATGCTGTTGTTGCTGGACAGGCGCACCGTGCCGTTCTGCGTGGTGTCGATGATGCCGATGTCCTGGCCGACGTTGCTCGACAGCATCAGGTTCAGCCCGGTGTTGTCGCGCACCTCGTTGACCTGCAGGCGGCTGCCGTTATGGGCCACATCGAACAGCAGTTCGTTCGACAGGATCTGGTAGGTGGCCGCCGACGAGCCGGTGGCGTACAGCGACAGGCTGGCCAGGTCGCGGTCGTTGTCCAGGTAGACGTGGCTGCCGGCCGTCAGGTAGAGCTCGCCGGTGGTGGTGTGGATCGAGCCCGAATTGTCGCCCGACGCCACGCCGATCTGGCCGCTCGTGCCCAGCGTGACCACGTCGCCGGTGATGTGCGAGGTCGGCGTCAGGTTCAGGATGTGGGCGCCTGAGCCATAGGCGCCCAGGCTCACGGTGTTGGCCGGGCCGACGTCGACGTTGCCGACGTACAGCGTGCGGTCGCCGTTGAACGAGAAGTTCAGGCCGGTCAGGTCGCTGACCTGGGTCATGACATAGGAGCCGGCGTCCGTGACGTTGAACGTCAGGCCCTTGGCCGCCACCTGCAGCACGTTGTCCAGGGCGCTGTTGGCGTGGTTGGCGGTGATGTTCAGCGAGAACAGGTCGCTGGCGTTGTCGAGGTACAGGTTGCGGCCCGACTGCGTGGTCAGCTGGCGGGTGTCGGTCAGGATCTCGTTGCCGGCGACGCCGATCGACTGGGTGGCCGTGAGCGTCAGCACCGGCGTGACGAAGCGGCCGGCGCCCTGGGTGATCGAGCCGTTGGTCACGTTGACCTGGGCCGAGCTGGTGGCGCTGTTGTCCCGCAGCGTCAGGCTCTTGTTGTTCGACACCCACAGGCTGCCGCGGATGTTGGACGAGAGCGAATCGACGCTGACGAACAGCGGCTGGTTGGTGGCGTAGGTGCCCGTGACCGAACCGGCGTTCAGGGTCAGCGCGCTGGTGGTGATGTTGGGCAGGCTGGCGCTGGAGCTGTTGCCGTAGATGGTGCCATTGCTGGCCAGCGTCACCGAGCCGCCGGCGGCGGTGGTGACGTTGTTGACGGTCAGCGAGCGGTCCGACGAGATCGACAGCGCCAGGTTGCCGCTGTTGGTGATGTTGTTGAGCGTCAGGCCCGCGGTGCCGGTCGAGTCGCTCAACGAGAACGCCGTCATGCCGGTGGCGCTGATGTTGTACGTGTTGTTGACCGAGCCGCTGCTGCTGCTGTGGTTGGCGGTCAGCGACAGCGAATCGAACTGCTTGCTGTTGGCGATGGATACATTGCCGGCCGAGGCGACCGCCAGGTTGGCGGTGTTGGTCTGGGCCGATACGCTGCCGTTGGTGCCTAGCGCGCTCAGGCTGACGTTGTTGGCGGTGACCATGCCCGAGCCGCCGATGGTCGGGGCCAGGTCGCTGTTGGCGTAGCGCGACGTCAGCGACACCGAACCGCTGCCGGTGTTGATGGTGTTCAGCGTGATGGAGGTGTCGGTATTGACCGTCAGCGCGGCGCCGCTCATGTTGGCGCCGATCGCCAGGTTCGTGCCGCCGGAGATGCTCATTACCTGGCTGCCCAGGCCGCCGAAGGCGTAGCTGTTGGTGTCGAAGTTGACGCTGCCGGCGTCGCGGCGCGACAGGTACAGGTTCAGGCTGTTCAGCGCCAGCCCGCCGTTGTTCAGGTTGATGTCGCCGTTGTTGGTGATGGCCAGGTTGCTGGTGCTCAGGCGCAGGGCGCGGCCGCTGGTGCCGATGGCGCCGGTATTGGCGTCGCGCGCGGTGTAGCTGTCCGAGCCGGTGGCGGACAGCGTGACGCTGCCGGCCGTGATGCGGCCGGCGGTGCCGTCGCTGGTGATGCTGGAATTGACGCCGCCGCCGGTGGTCGTCAGGCTGATCGTGTTGCTGGCCGTGAGGGTGCCGACCTGGATGTTCTTGCGGCCGCTGAAGCTGAAGTCGGTCAGGCCGCCCGTGACCTGTTGCAGGTACTGCGTGGTGCCGTCGTCGCTGATGGTGATGACCTGGCCGGCGCCGCCGCTGATGGCGAAGGTGCTGGCGCTGCCCGCGTTCTTCAGGCTGTTGATGGCCAGGCTGCGCAGCACGGTGTCGCTGCCGACGTACATGTTGTTGCCGGCCGTCAGGCTGAGCGCCGAGGCGCCGGTCAGCGCCAGTGCGCCGCCCGTGGCGGACGTGCCGATGGAGCCGTTCGAGCCGGCCGTCAGCGCGACGGTCGCGGCGCGGATGGCGCCGGGGCTGGCCGGATTGTCGTTGGCGATGTTCAGGCCCGACACCAGGCTGACCTTGCCGTTGGCGCCCGCGTCGATGTTGCCGACCAGCAGATTCTTGTTGTTGGCGGTGAAGCCGAAGTCCAGATTGGTCGAGCTGGCGATGTCCGCCAGGTGGATGCCGAGGCCGTCGTCGGTGACGGTGAAGGCCGTCAGGTTGGGCGCGGTGATGCTGTACACGCCATTGGCCGAGCCATTGCGCGTGACGTTCAGCCGAGTCAGGCCAGTCAGGCTGTCCACGGCGATGTTGCCGCCGCTGGTCAGGCTGACGTCGGGCGCCTGCAGCGTCAATGCCGCGCCGGCCGCGCCGATCGCACCGCTCGCCGTCAGGGCGATGTTGCTGGCGCGGATCAGGGTGGCGGCATCGCCGTCGTCCAGCAGCGAGCCGCCGGTATTGGCCAGCGTGGCCGCGCCGCCGGCGCGCAGGCTGCCGAGGGTGGTGTTGCCGGAAGACTGGGTGTAGCCGATCTGGCCGGTGCCGGCCTCCAGGCGCGTCAGCTTGATGTTGCCGGTGGTGCCGTTCAGATAGATGTCGGTGCCGGCGGTGGCCTGCACGTTGGCCTGGCCCGCGGCGCCCACGCCGACGTAGCGCACGGCGCCGTTGTACATGCCGCCGATCGCGCCCGCCGCCGACAGCGTGATGTCGTTGCCGCCCGCATAGATGCTGCCGCTGCCGTTGCCGTACAGCGAGCCGTTGGCCACGTTCAGCGTCACGCTGCCGTTGTTGCTGCGCACCGTGTTGGCCAGCAGCGCGTCGCCCTGGCGCAGGTCGATCTGCACGGCGTCGCTGGCGGTGATGTTGTTCAGCGTGACGATGCCGGTGTAATTGTTGGCGCCGGTCGGATTGGGCAGCTGCACATAGAAGCCGCCATTGCTCGCCGTGCCGCTCAGGTAGCCGGTCAGCACGTCCAGATAGCCCGTGCCGGTGGCGCCGACGGCCTTGCCGGCGATCAGGTTGACCGAGTTGGCCAGCAGGCGGGTCTGCTTGTTGCCGTCGTCGCGCAGGTCGCCCGCGGCGTTCAGCGTGATGCTGCCGCTGTAGCCGGCGTCGATGCTGCCGACCGTGATGTCGCGGTCGCTGTTGAAGCTGAAGTTGATCCAGTTGCTGTCGCGCACTTCACGGATCGTGTGGCCGCCGACGTCGTCGGTGATGTTGAACAGCAGCGACGGCGCGCGCACGTCCAGCGTGTAGCGGTCGTCCGCGGCCTTGTGGCGCGCGTATACCGTCAGCGAGTTGAGGTCCGCGATGTCGGTGGCATAGAGGTTGCCACGGGTGTCTAGCGTCAGGCCCGGCGCGTTGATCGCGACGTAATTGGCGCTGGTGCCGATGTCCTGGGCGGCCGTCAGGCTGACGTTGTTGGCGGTGACGCGCATGTCGGCGATGCCGTCATCCAGGATGCTGCCCTGGGTGGAGGTCAGCGTGATGTTGCTGCCGGCGCGGATATTGCCCAGCTTCAGGCTCTGGTCGCCGGTGAACGAGAACTGGTTCAGCAGCGAGCTGTAGACCTGCTTGAGCTCGTAGGCGTTGCCCAGGTCGTCGTTGACGTCGAAATTCAGGAACGGCGCGGCCACCTGCAGCGTGTTGCGGCGGGCGGGGTCGGCGTGCCAGTTGTTGATCGCCAGGTAGGTCAGCGTCTTGGCGGGATTGTCGACATAGATGTCGCCGCCGCTGCCCAGCGTCAGGCTGGTGGTCGCGGTATTGATGTGGTCGCTGGCCGTGCCAATGTGCTGTTTGGCCTGCAGGTTGATGCTGCTGCCCGCCAGTGCGCTGTTGGCGTTGGCGCGCAGGATATTGCCGCCCTGGGCGTTGAGCGACAGCGTGCCGTTGCCGGCGTCCAGCATGTTGGCGGTCAGGTTGGCCACGCCGGTGACGTAGATGCCGTTGCTGGCCTTCAGGTCGTCCAGCAGCACGGAGCCCTGGGCCTGGTTCAGGTAAATGCTGCCGCCGGTGGCGTGCAGTTCGTTGGCGGCCGTGCGCAGGTAGATCCCGGCGGTGCCCACCGTGTAGGCGGTGTTGGAGGCCGGGGCCAGCAGGGTGACGACGTTGCCGGTAATGAGCGAGGCGGCGTTGCCGGTGATGCTGCCGGCGCGCGCGGTGAGCGTGACGTTGCCCGAACCCGCGTTGATCTGGCCGGCGGCGATGCTGTTGCCGGTCAGGTTGATGGCGCCGCCGCCGGAGCCGACGTTGTTGGCCGAGACGCTGCCCGCGCCGGTGATCACGATCGGACCGCCGTTGGCCTGCGCCTGCGTGATGTTCAGGTTGGTGCTGGTGCTGTCCAGGTACACGCCGCCGAGGCCGGCGTTGGCGGACACGGTGCTGGCGTTGGTCTTGATGGCGCGCGCGGGGCCGCCGATGATGCCTAGCTCGGCCGACAGCGTCAGCGAGGCGGTGGAGATGCTGGTGGCGTCGTTGCCGTCGTCGACGATGGTGCCGAGGAGCGAGGTCAGCGTGGCCGAGCCCGCCTTGATGTCGCCCAGCGTCAGGTGGGCGGAGGTCTGCGCGACCAGGCTGCCGGTGGTGTCGATCGCCTTCAGGTTCAACGTGCCGCTGTTATTGACGTAGATGCCGCCGCTGCCGCTGGTCGCGATCAGGGCGGCCGTCTGCGTGCGCAGCGCCTGCGCCGACGAACCGATGGCGCCCGTGCGGCCGTCGCCGCCGGCGGCGCTCAGGGTGATCTGGCTGGCGGTCAATTGTCCGGTCGGGGTGCCGAGGATGTGGCCGGCCGTCGACGTCAGGGCCAGCGTGCCGGCGCCCAGGCCGATGTCGCCGACGGTGATGGTGCGGTCGCCGGTGAACGAGAAGTTCAGGCCCGACTGGTTGACCGTGTTCAGCTGGTAGCCGCCGTTGTCCTGCAGCGCGAAGGCCAGGCCCGGCGAGGTCAGCAGGAAGCTGTTGTTGGCGCCCGGTTGCGCGTGGCGGCTGGCGATGTCCAGCGAGGTCAGGGTCTGACGGTTGGCCACCGCCAGGTTGCCGCCGGTCGCCAGCGACAGCAGCGCCGTCTGGGTGTTGACCGGGGCGGCCAGGTCGCCGATGCTGCCGCCGCTGGCGTCCAGCTTGACGGTGTTGCCCGCCACCACCTGGTTGGCGCCGCCGGTGTTGCGGATCGAGCCCGCGCTGGTGCGGATTTGCGCCGCGCCGGTGCCGGCGTTGATGACGTTGGCCAGGTTGATGTCGCCGGTGGCGTTCAGCGTGATCGCGCCGCCGCGGCTGGTCAGCTTGCCGATGTTGTCCAGCGTGCTGCCCACGCCCAGCGCTTCCAGCGTGATGGAGCCGCCCTGGGTGCTGATCTCGGTGTTCGAATTCTCGAAGCGGATGCCGCCCGTCTGGGTCGAGCGCATCGTGAAGCTGTGGCCGCTGGTGGTCTTCAGATTGATCGCGGCCATGTCCGCGACGGTGATCTGGCCGGTGGCTTCCAGCTTGATGTTGGTGGTGCCGGCCAGGCTTTCGAGCAGGCCGCGCGACACGGTGTTGTTGGCGGTGTTGGCGTCGCCGCCGTTGACGGTGCCGTCGCCGGCGTTGCCGTCCTGCGAGCCGCTGCCGCTGGCGGAGTCGACGATGCGCAGGTCGGTCGGGTCGATCAGCAGCAGGCCGGTCTTGCCCTTGGGCGCGCGCAGGTCGGCCGAGCCGGTCAGGCCGATGTTCTTGTTGCTGGAGACTTCGGCGAAGCCGCCGTCGCCGCCCTGGGCGCCGCCGCGCGCCGACAGGCTGCCGGCGAACGCGGTGGCGTCGTTGGACCACATCGTGACGCTGCCGCCGTTGCCATTGATGAGCGCGTCGGCCTTGAGCGTGGCGCCCGCCGCCACCTTGACGGTGGACGACTTGCCGCTGAACGCGGCCGAGCCGTCGTCGGGCGCGACGCCCAGGCTGCCCAGCGCGATCTCGCCGCCGCCCGCCGCGCCGGACACGTCGATCGCGGCGCCGCGCGCCACGTTGACGTGTTCGCCCGTCACCACGACCTTGCCGCCGCGCTCGCCGGCGCCGGCGCCGGTGGCGTCGACGGTGCCGGCCACATTGACCGTGCCGGCGTCGCCGCCGGACAGCACGATCTTGCCGTTCTTCGTGCCCACCGCCTTGGCGCTGATGATGCCGTCGGTGTTGACCACGTTGTCGATCACGCCCTTGACGGCGCGCGCCGTCAGCAGCACCGTGCCGCCGTCGGCGCGGATCACGCCGGCGTTGGTCACCAGGGCCGAGACCGGCTTGCCGTCGGCGTCCTTGGGCAGTTCGTTGACGGTCGAGGTGGCGTCGAAGCTCAACAGGCCGTCGCCATGGAAGTCGACCGTGACGGTCTTGGCGCCGGCCAGGGCCACGCGGCCCAGCTTGGCCTCGATCACGCCCGAGTTGCGCACCGCGGGCGCCACCAGCACGGCCAGGCCGCTGTCCTTGATGCTGATCGTGCCCTCATTGACGATCATGGCGTTCGCCTTGGGCGAAGCCTGGTCGAACTTGTACTTGCCCGCCAGGAAGTCCTTGTCGCTGATGTTGGCGGTGGTGGCGACCAGGCCGCCCACGTCCACGCGCGAGCCCTTACCGAACAGGACGCCGTTCGGGTTGACCAGGATCACGTTGCCGTTGGCGTTGAGGCGGCCGAAGATGGCCGACGGATCATTGCCGACCACGCGGTTCAGCGTGATGCTGTTGCTGCCCGGCTGACGGAAATTGACCGTCTCGTTGGCGCCGATGCTGAAGTCCTTCCAGTTGATGATCGCCTTGCCGGTCGACTGGTTGATGTCCAGCGTGCCGTTGCCGCGGTCATTGATGGTCGCTCCGCCGGCCACGACGTTGCCGCCGGTGGGGTTGGCGTGGGCGCCGCCGGAGACCAGCGAGCCGATCACCATGGCCATGGTGGTCAGCGCGGGCAGGGGCGGGGCCTTCAGGGACGGGCGGCGGGCGGATTGGGCGAGGATGCGGGATTGACGATTCATGGTCGGTCGCTTTTCTGTCGCGGATTAGTACTGGGCCGAGAGGCTGAAGAACACGCGGGGATCTTTGTTGCCCTGGGTCAGGACATCGGAGCTCATGGGCTTGGCCACTTCGATCGTGGCGTACAGGTTCTTGGTCAGGTTGGCGCGCATGCCGGCGCCGTAGGAGGACAGCTTGGCGCGGGTCAGCAGCGCGCTTTCGCTGCGCGACCAGATGTGGCCGCCGTCCACGAACGTGTAGACGTGCGCGCCGCTGGGCAGGAAGCGGTCGGTGGACACGGCGTAGCGCAGTTCCAGCGACGCGGCCACGCCCGAGTCGGCGGACATTTCGCCGTCGTCGTAGCCGCGGCCGAAGTTGGGGCCGCCCAGCGCGAATTCCTCGCTGGCCAGCAGCGGGCGGGCGCTATATTGGCCGGCGAAGGTGGCCACCAGGCTGAAGCGGTCGGACAGCTGCTGCAGGCGGGTCAGTTCGGCGGTGAGTTTCAGGAAGTCCGGGCGGCCCTTGGCGCGCGAGGCCAGCTCGTTGCCTTCCTTGGAAGCGCCCATCGCGTCCAGGCCCTGGTGCACCGTGCCGCGCACGGCGGTGATGCCGTTCCAACTGTCGGTGCGGTCATAGCTCAGGCCGGCGCGCAGCACGCGCAGGCGGTCGCGCGTGAAGGGAATGTCGATGATGTCGGTGGCGACGTTGCGCACGTCCAGCATGCCGAAGGCGCGCAGGTTCTCCAGGCGCGACCGGATCAGCGGATAGGTGACGGTGGCCGAATAGGCCTGCACGTCGCTGGCGACGTTCAGCGGCGCCAGTTCGCGGCCCGGCTCGCTCTTGGCGTAGCTGGCGGCCACGTCGACGGTGGCGCCGCTGTCGGACACCAGCATGTTGTAGTTGGCGCCCACGGCCTTGCTGCGGTAGGCCGGGAAGCCCATGCGGCCGGTCAGGGTCAGGCTGTCGGCGCGGCCGCCGAACGAATTGAGCGTGATCTGGCCGGTCATTTCGCTCCAGCCCAGGTAGGGCGAGGCGCGGTTGTCGATGCCCAGGCGCGCGTCGACCGCCTTGCGTTCGCTGTGCACCACCAGCACCGAGCCGCCCACTTCCTTGGGCGAGGCCTCCAGCGTGGCGCGCACGGTCAGGCCGTTCAGGTCGTTGGCCAGCAGCAGCTGGCGCTCGACTTCCGCCACGTTGATGGGGCGCACGCCGCGCAGGCGCTGCACCAGCTTCTCGACCGCCGCCTGGGCCGGGCCGATATCGCCGTCGTACTTCACGTCGGCGATGTAGCCCTCGACCACCATGATGCGGAAATGGCCATCATCGATGGTCTGCGCCGGCACGATCACGCGCGTGGTGACGTAGCCGTCATTGCGGTAGCGCAGCTCGATCTCGTTGGCCACCTTGAAGGCGTCCGCGACGGTGATGGTCTTGCCGACCAGCCCCTGGTAGAGCGGGCGCAGCGAATCGGCCGGGTAGCGGGTCACGCCTTCCACGCGCATGTCGGTCAGCGTGAAGGTCAGCTTGTCGGCGCCGGCGGGCGCTTCGGTCGCGCCGCCTTGCTCCACGGTCACGGACGGCGCGGCCGGGGTGCTTTCCGGCAAGACGGGTTGCGGCAGCTGGCGGCCAGGTTCGGCGCCTGACGGCAGGCGCAACTGCACGTTCTGCGCGGCCACTGGTCCGGCGGCGAGCGCCAACACCACGGCGGCAAAGCCGGCGCGCAAGGAGAAGGGAGGCTGGCGGAGAACGGCGGGGCGGCGGGAGTGGGCTAGGCGGCGCATGGATACGTAAGTGATAATTCGTTACAATCAGAATTAAACGAAACTATTCGATATATTTCGTAAACATCAATAAACAAAGTTTCTAAAGTTCTTTACAACTATCCGGCACTGCGGGATTCTTGCCTGGGCAATGGCATCTTTTCGGATGCTTCACGGAGAGGGCTTGCCGGACGTGCCGTCCCGGTATCTGCGGGATGTTGTGATCGGGAGACGCTGCGGCGGTCCGGGTCGACGAAGCGCTACCTTTTCCGGCAAGTTGCCCTATGTAACAAACACTATCATGTGTGAACAATGATTGCGCTTGCGAGGTTTGCCGGAATGCAGGGCACGTTTGCCACAAGGAAAAATATTCATAAACCCGCGACGGTTTCGTCGCGTGTTACCAACGCGCGCCCCCACCGGCATGAAAGAATGCGCGGCATGAACGACGCCGCCTCCCATCCGCTCCTTCCTGGCCAGCTTGCGGGCCTGCGCGTGCTGGTCGTCGAGGACCGGCCCGAGGACCGCATGCTGCTGGTGGATTTCCTGACCAGCCAGGACTGCCGGGTCTATGTGGCCGAGGATGGCAACGACGGCTACCGCAAGGCGCAACTGGTGCAGCCGGACATCATCCTGATGGACGTGAACATGCCGGTCTGCGACGGCCTGGCGGCCTGCCGGCTGCTGAAAGCCGACCAGGCCACGCGCGCCATTCCCATCATCTTCCTGACCGCCGCCGCCTTGCCCACCGAGCGGGTGGCGGGGCTGTCGGCGGGCGCGGTCGACTATGTCGCCAAGCCGTTCGATTTCGAGGAAGTGCGCCTGCGCCTGCTGATCCACCTGCGGGTGGCGCCGGTCCCGGCGCCCGCGCCGGCGCCGGTCGAGGCGGCGCCCGGGGACGGCACCTCGGCGGTCGCCGCCGGCACCTCGCTCGACGGGGTGCTGTTCCGCGCCGCGCGCAAGCTGCTGCGCGAACGGCTCGACCACACGCCCGAGCTGGTGGCCCTGGCCCAGGCGCTGGGCACCAACGCGCGGCGCCTGAACCAGGCCTTCCGGCGCTGCGCCGGCACCACCGTGTTCGAGTTCCTGCGCGAAGAGCGCATGCGCGAGGCGCGCCGCCTGCTGTGCGAGACCGGCCTGGACATCCAGGCGATTTCGCAGGCGGTGGGCTTTGGCAACCGTGGCAATTTCTCCACCGCTTTCCGCGAGCGTTTCGGCATGGCGCCGACCGCCTTGCGCCAGGAACGGGATCCGCATGCGTAGTGTCCGTCCGGGCGTGTTGGCCTGGTTGCTGTGGCTGGTGCTGTCCTGCCTGATCCTGCCCGTGCGCGCGCAGGCCGTCCAACCCGTCATCGACCTGAGCGCGGTGAGCGGCAGCCTGCCGCTCGACAGCGAGCTGCGCGGCATCGAGGACAAAACCGCCAGCCGGGACGCCAGCCAGATCCTGGATGACGCCTGGCAACCCGTGTCCGCCGGCTGGCTCAACCGCGGTTATTCCACCTCGGCGTTCTGGCTGCGGCTGGAAGTGCGTAACACCTCCGGCAGCACCCAGGAACGCTGGCTGTCGTTCGGCGTGCCGCGCCTGGAAGACGTGCGCTTCTACCTGTTCCCGGCGGGCAGTGCGACGCCGGCCAGCGTGCTGCTGCAGGGCAACCGCGAGCCGCTGGCCCAGCGCGCGGTCCCCGCCAGCGTGTCGGTGGCGCCGCTGCGGCTCGGGCCGGGCGAGCGGATGACGGTGCTGGTGCGGGTGCAGAGCCGCTCGGCCATCAGCATGGAGCCCACCTTGCGCACGCCGGCGGCGTTCGTGAGCCAGACACAGCGCAACACCCTGCTCGTGGCGCTGCTGGTCGGCGCGCTGGCGATGGTCGGCATCTGCGCCGGGTTGCTCGGCGTGGTCCAGCGCGATCCGGTGTTCCTGCTGCTGTCGGCCGCCATCTTTGTCGAGATTCTCTACAGCCTGTCGTTCCAGGGGCTGCTGTACCGCTACGTGCTGACCGGCGGCGGCGAGATGGCGCTGCGCGCGCCCAGCGTCCTGGCGACGCTGGCGGCGTCGCTGTTCGCCTTCATGGCGATGCTGTTCGCGGACCTGCACCGGGTGCCGCTGTGGCGCCGGGTGTACCTGTCGCTGATCGCCGCCGGCGTCGCCGGCACGGCCTGGGCGGCGCTGGGCGACTACCGCGAGGCCGCGCAGGCGCTGATCGGCCTGATCTTCCTGTGGGCGCTGGTCTGGCTCGTCTCCATGGCCGACGGCTGGCGCCGCGGCCACGCCAACGCCCGCACCTTCCTGTTGTCCTTCGCCGTCTATTGCGCCTGCCTGTTCCTGCGGGTGGCCTATATCCACGGACTGCTGCCGGGCCGCTGGGAGGGCGGGCCGGAAGTGGCCTGGGACCTGCTGTCGATTTCGCTGATGCTGGCCGTGCTGCTGTATGGCCGGTCGCGCCAGCATCGCCAGGAGCGGCTGGCGGCCCAGCGCGAGCTGGCGCAGGCGCGCGAACGCGAACACCAGCGGCTGGACCAGGCCGTCACCGAGCGCACCCAGGCGCTGCAGGCGGCGCTGATCCTGGCCGACGAAGCCGGCCGGGTGCGCCAGGACTTCCTGGCGCGCATCAGCCACGACCTGCGCACGCCGCTGACCTCGATCATCGGCTTCGCCGACCTGATCCAGGCCGGCGGCCGCGACGACGCGCCGCGCGGCGCCGTCATCCGCCGCAGCGCCGACCACATGCTGGGCATGGTGAACGACCTGATCGACTACGCCGCGGGCGCCGGCGGCCAGGCCCTGCGCCTGGCGCCCGAGTATGCGCATGCCTTGCTCGATACCGTCGCCAAGGAGTCCGCGCCGATCGCGGCCCGGCAGGACAACCGCTTCGAACTGCGGGTGGCGGACGCGGTGCCGGCCGTGCTGGAGATGGATGGCAAGCGCGTGCGGCAGGTGCTGTCCAATCTCATCGATAACGCCGCCAAGTTCACCCGCGACGGCGTGCTGACCCTGACCGCCGACTACGCCGCGCCCGCCCCGGGCGAGAGCGCCGGCTGGCTGACCTTGTCGGTGGCCGATACCGGCTGCGGCATCGCGCTGGAAGACCGGCAGCACATCTTCGAGCCCTTCCAGCGGCTGTCGGCCGCCGAGAGCCAGCCCGGCGTCGGGCTCGGCCTGGCCATCGTGCAGCAATGGGTGCAGCGCATGCACGGCCGCATCCACGTCTACAGCGAAGTGGGCCAGGGCACCACGATCCGTGTGGCGCTGCCGGTCAGGGAGGTGGACGAGTCGCGCGTGTCGCATCACTACATCGCGGCCGCGGCGCACGTCCTGCCGCTGCTGGACGGCACCGGGCGGCGCATCTGGCTGGCCGAGGATACGCCGGAAATCCGCGAATTCCTGGTCGAGGAACTGGCCAGCCTGGGCTTCCAGGTCGACAGCGAGGCCGACGGCCTGCGCATGCTGGCGCGCATCCAGGCCGATGATGCGAGCCGCCCCGACCTGATCCTGACCGACCATCGCATGGAAGGCGCCGACGGCTCGGCGGTGCTCGCGGCCGCCCGCGCGCGCTGGCCGGACCTGCCGGTGGTGGCGGTGTCCGCGACGCCGCAGGAGGCGCCCACGCTGGATGGCGGCGGTTACGACGCCAGCCTGCTCAAGCCCATCAACCTGGTCGAACTGCGGCACGTGCTGGGCCGGCTGCTGCATCTGTCGACGCAACAGCCCGCCAGCGAGGCGGCGCCCGCGTCGGCGTCGCTGCCGCGCCTGTCGCGCGCCGAGCTGGAGCAGGTGCAACGCTTGCTGGACATCGGCGGGATCTCGGACCTGATGGACTGGGCGCGCGCGATCCAGGCGCGCGATCCGGCCTTCAAGGATTTCAGCGAGCAAGTGCAGCGTCTGGCGCGGCAGGGCGACCTGGCGGCGATCGGCCTGCTGTGCGAGCGGATGCCGGTGGCGTGATCCGAGCGGCGCCAGGGCCTGCGCCGGGCTAGGCGCGGTCGCCGTCGCGGAACAGCCGCTCGCCCAGGAAGTCCACGAACACGCGCACCTTGGGCGACAGGTTGCGGTTCGACGGCCACAACGCCTGGAAGCGGCCCGCGCCGCGCACTTGTGCGTCCAGCACCGTGCGCAGCGTGCCGGCCGCGAGCGCGTCGCGCGCCAGGAAATCGGGCATGCAGCCGATGCCGAACCCCTGGATGGTCGCGCCCAGCAGGGCTTCCATGTTGTTGCAGGTGAACGCGGCGGTCAGCCGCGGCTCGGCTTCGCCAGAGGCCAGCGCCAGCGGCCACGCCTGCAGCGTGCCGGCGTTGGGGTAGCGGAACCGCACCGCCCGGTGCCGTTCCAGGTCGCGCGGCCGTTGCGGCGCGCCGTGACGCGCCAGGTAGTCCGGCGCGGCGCACAGCAGCAGCCGGAAGGTGCCCAGCGGCCGCGCCGTCAGCCGCGAATCGGGCAGGTCGCCGCTGCGGATCGCCACGTCCACGCGCTCGCCGATCAGGTCGACGATGCGGTCGTTGAAATCCATGTCCAGCTCGATGCCCGGATAGCGCGCGGCGAAGGCCGGCAGCACCGGCAGCAGGAAGTGGTAGCTCACCAGCGGCGCGCTGACGCGCAGCCGGCCGCGCGGTTCGCGCAGCGTCTGCGACAGCATGTCGTGCGCCTCGTCCAGGTCTTCCAGGATGCGCTTGCAGCGCTCGTAGAACAGCCGGCCTTCCTCGGTCAATTGCATGCGGCGCGTGCTGCGCTGGAACAGCCGCACGTGCAGGTCCTGCTCCAGCCGCGCCACGGCCTTGCCGACGGCCGAGGGCGACAGGTCCAGGTCGCGGCCGGCGGCGGCAAAGCCGCCCAGCTCGGCGCTGCGGACAAAGGGCAACAAGCCGCTCAGGCGGTCCATGGCGGTTCCATTGAAGAAATTAATTCCGTGATGTGTGGATTTTTAACCTATTTATCCACCAGGCGAGCCTCGGTATCTTCAATACCGTTCCCGTTCCCGTTCCCTTGTGATGCCGTCCATGCCATCGTCCGTTACCCCGCCGCCCGCCGCGGCCCGCAAGATCCTGATCCTGATCGCCGTGTGCCTGGCGTGCGCGGCCATGCCGTTCACCTTCACCGGCCCGGCCATCGCACTGCCGTCGATCGCGCGCGACCTGGGCGGCAGCCCCGAGGCGCTGAACTGGATCACCAACGCCTTCATGCTGGTGTTCGGCAGCACGCTGCTGGTGGCTGGCGCGCTGGCCGACCGCTACGGCCGCCGCCGCGTGTTCCTGGCGGGGGCCGCGATCTTCATCGCCGCCTCCATCGGCCTGGTCTACGCGCCCGGCATCGTCGCCTTCGACCTGCTGCGCGCGGCGCAGGGCCTGGGAGGCGCGGCGATCTTCTCGGGCGGCGCGGCCGCGCTGGCGCAGGAGTTCGACGGCGCCGGCCGCATGCGCGCCTTCAGCCTGCTGGGCGCCAGCTTCGGCGCCGGCCTGTCGTTCGGGCCGATCGCCTCGGCGCTGCTGATCGAGCGCTTCGGCTGGCGCAGCATCTTCCTGCTGGCGATCGCGCTGGCGGTCCTCGCGTTCGCGCTGGGCGCGCGCGGCCTGCGCGAATCGCGCGACCCCGCGGCCGGGCGCCTGGACTGGCCGGGTGCGGCCACCTTCAGCGCCGCCCTGGCGTTGCTGACCTGGGGCATCATGCGGGCGCCGCAAGGCGGCTGGGGCGATCCGTCCACGCTGGCGATGCTGGCGGCGGCGGTGGCGCTGTTCGCCGTGTTCGGCCTGATCGAATTGCGCGCGGCGCGGCCGATGCTGGACCTGACGCTGTTCCGCTATCCGCGCTTCCTGGGCGTGCAACTGCTGGCGGCCGCGCCGGCCTATGCCTTCGTGGTGCTGTTGATCCTGCTGCCGGTGCGCTTCATCGCCGTCGACGGCCTGGGCGAGATCGAGGCCGGCCGCATGATGATCGCGCTGTCCGCGCCCCTGCTGCTGTTGCCGATCGTGGCCGGCCAGCTGACGCGCTGGCTGGCGCCGGCGTGGATCTGCGGCGCCGGGCTGCTGCTGGCGGCCGCCGGCCTGGCCTGGCTCAGTCTGGCGATGACGGCGGGGCCGGTGGCGGCGCTGGTCGGCCCGATGCTGCTGATCGGCGTCGGCATCAGCCTGCCCTGGGGCCTGATGGACGGCCTGGCCGTCAGCGTGGTGCCGGTGGAACGCGCCGGCATGGCCACCGGCATCTTCAGCACCACCCGGGTGGCGGGCGAGGGCGTGGCGCTGGCCGTGGTCAGCGCGCTGCTGACGGCATTGACCACCCGCCATCTGGCCACGGCGCTGCCGGGCGCCGCGCCCCAGGCGGGGCAGGCCGCGCAGCGGCTGGTCGCGGGCGATGTCGACGCGGTGGCGGCGATCCTGCCCGGCGTTGGCCGCGCGGCTCTTGCGCAGGCCTCCGCGGGCGCCTTCGCCACGCTGTTGTGGATCCTGGCGGCGATCACGCTGCTGACCGCGCTGGTGGTGTGCCTGTTCCTGGGCCGGCCCGAGACGCGCGCGGCGGCCCCGGCGACGGCGGCGCGGGCCTGAGGCCCGGGGCGCTTTCTAGCCCAGCCGCATCGACAGTTCCACATCGTCGCCGAACGGCGTCGACAGGTAGCCCGAGGCCGGCGAGCGCACCCGCGCCAGGTATTCGGGGCAATAGTCGGCGTTGTCCGCCACGATCAGCGCGCCGGGGCGCAGGCGGCTTTCCAGCAGGGCCAGCACGTCCGAATACAGCGCCTTGGCGCCATCGAGCAGCACCAGGTCGATGCGCTCGGGCAGGCCGGCCGCCAGCGTCTGCAAGGCGTCGCCCTGGCGCAGTTCCACCAGATCGGCCAGCCCGGCCTCGGCCAGGTTTTCGCTGGCCCGCGCCACCTTGGACGGTTCGAACTCGGTGGTGATCAGCCGGCCGCCGCCGTTGTCGCGCAGCGCCGCCGCCAGGTGCAGCGTCGAGATGCCGAACGAGGTGCCGAACTCGATGATGGACCGCGCCTGCGTGCTGCGCGCCAGCATGTAGAGCAGCGTGCCGGTCTCGGGCGACACGGCCAGCGGCAGGTCTTTCATGCGGCCGTAGAAGTCGCGGTAGTCGGTCTTGCTGCGCATCAGCCGCGCCTGTTCGGCGTCGGACATGTTGGCCAGCGCCGGGTCGGCCCGGGACCACGAGGCGTCGGCGTGGGTGAACAGGCGGTCGAGCAGGGCGACCAGGGGAGGGGAAGTCAGGGTATTGGCCATGAGGCGGTTTTCCAGTAGCAATTGTGGGTTTAGAATACGACGGATTCGTCGCATTTCTCTATTCGCATTTCCCGAGCCGCCATGACCACACGCCGCAGCACCCGGCTTTCCGAGAGAAAACAGCCGCAGCAGAGCCGTTCGGCCGAGCTGGTCGCGGCCATCCTGCAGGCCGGGGCTCAGGTTTTGGCCCAGGAAGGCGCCACGCGCTTCACCACCGCCCGGGTCGCCGAGAAGGCCGGCGTCAGCATCGGTTCGCTCTACCAGTACTTCCCCAACAAGGCCGCCATCCTGTACCGGCTGCAGACGCAGGAATGGCAGCAGACGTCCGACCTGCTGCGGCGTCTGCTCGAAGACACCCGCCACACGCCGCCCCGGCGGCTGCGCAACCTGGTGCACGCCTTCGTGCGCTCGGAATGCGAAGAAGCCGTGATGCGCGTGGCCCTGAACGACGCCGCGCCGCTCTACCGCGATGCGCCCGAGGCGCGCGCCACCAAAGAAGAGGGCGGCCGCATCGTGCTCGCCTTCCTCGGCGAGGCCTTGCCCAACGCGTCCGACGCCACCCGCGCGCTGGCCGGCGATCTCATCACCCACACGCTCAGCGCCGTCGGCAAGCAGTTCTCGGAAAGCCCGCGCACCGAGGCCGAGATCGAGGCCTACGCGGACGCGCTGGCCGACATGCTGTGCGCCTATCTCGACAGCCTGGCGGGCGGCCCCGAGGCGACGCGCCGGCGGGCCCGCAAGTCGTCCGCCACGCCTTCCCCCTGACGCCTTTCTCCTGGATTGCCTGATTCCATGCCTGATTCCCTTCCCGTTGCGCTGGTGACCGGTTCCACCTCCGGCATCGGCGCCGCCATCGCCCGGCGCCTGTCGCGCGATGGCTATGCCGTGGTCCTGCATTCGCGCCAGTCGGCCGAGGCGGGCCGGGCGCTGGCCGCCGAGCTGGGCTCGGCGGTGTATGTGCAGGCCGATCTGGCGGTCGATGCCGACCGCGTCCGCCTGGTGCGCGAAGCGGTGGCGGCGTGGGGGCGGCTGGACGTGCTGGTCAACAACGCCGGCATCAGCCGCGTGATTGCGCACGCCGACCTGGCCGCGGCCACGCCCGCGGTCTGGCACGAGATGCACGAGGTCAACGTGGTCGCGCCGTTCCGCCTGGTGGCCGAGGCGCAGGCGGCGCTGTCGGCGGCGGCGGCGCGCGGCCGGCCGGGCTGCGTGGTCAACGTCAGCTCGCATGCGGGCGTGCGGCCCAAGGGCGCGTCGATTCCGTACGCGGCCGCCAAGGCGGCGCTGAACCATGTGACGCGCCTGCTGGCGGTGTCGCTGGCGCCGGATATCCGCGTCAACGCGGTGGCGCCGGGGCTGGTGGACACGCCGCTGACGCAGGACTGGACCCAGGCGCAGCAACTGTGGCGCGAACGCGCGCCGATGCGCCGCGCCGCGCAGCCGGACGACATCGCCCAGGCGGTGGCGTGGCTGGCGCAGTCCGACTACCTGACGGGCGAGATCCTGCTGTCGGACGGCGGCCTGAACCTGACCTAGGGCCTGTTCGCACGACAAGGCGCCTCGCCCAGAGCGGTCACGCATCGGCGCCGGGCGGCGGCGTCACGCCCGGCACGCCGCGCCGAATGTTGCGCGAGTACTGCGCCGCGTCCCGGGTGGCGCGGGCCCGTTCGGTGTAGCGGCCGGCGTCGCGGTAGGCCTGCACGCTGGCGGCGCCCTCCAGGGCGCCGAGCCGGTACAGGTAGTCCGGCAGATAGCCCGACAACAGCAGGCGGTAATCCAGCGGCAGTCCCGGCACGATCCTGTCGGCCAGCCGGTACACGATGGTGATGCAGTTGGCCGTCAGCGTGTTGTAGAAGCGCGGCTGGCGCCGCAGGCGCGTGGCCGTGTCCACGTACGACAGCAGCAGCTTGCGCGGCGCGCCGGCCGGCATGTGGATGCGGTACAGGTAGCCGTCCTCGCCGCGCACATTGGTGCGCACCCGCAGGCTGTCTTCCTCGGCCGAGGCCAGCACCGACAATTCGTACTGGCGGAAGAAACCGCCGATCTCCGAGAAGGTGTCGTTGCGCTTGCGCCGGATCTCCACCGAGAACACCACGTATTGGCCGTCGGTGAAGCCGAACGACACCAGCGCATGCGCGATCGCCGGCCGTCCCCAATACGACAGCGCCAGGTCCACCGAGGCCAGCTTCGACAGATCGTAACGGCGCGTCTCCCAGCGCGCGTCGAAGTCGCTGCGCGAGCGCCAGTCGAAGTTGCGCACGTTGTGCAGCGTCAGGCGGTCGCCGTCCACTTCGCCATAGGTGGTGCGGGCCACCTCGGGCATCCAGTCGCGGTCGTTGGATGGCCGCATGCCCCAGATCCACCAGGCCAGCAGGATCAGCAGCATCGCCCCGAACACGATGGCCGGCAGCCGATGGCCCCAGGCCAGCCCGGCCAGCGCGGCCGCGGCCAGCAGCAGCCAGGCCAGCGGCGCCAGCGCG
>NZ_CADIJR010000047.1 GCF_902859645.1 Achromobacter insuavis
CAGGCCGGCGTGCGCCCGGGCATGCGCCGCGGCGGCGCGGCCGCCATCGCGCCCGAGGTCGAACTGCTGACGCGCGACCCGGTGGCCGAGGCCGACACCCTGCAGGGCGCGGCGCTGGCGCTGCTGCAATACACCCCCGAGGTCGCGCTGGCGGACGCAGACACCGTGCTGCTCAACGTCGGCGCCAGCCTGCTGTTCTTCCGCGGGCCGCGCGCGCTGCACCGGCGCGTGGCCGCCACGCTGGCCGCGCTGGACCTGCGCGTGTCGCTGGGCATGGCGCCCACCGCCGCCGGCGCCTGGCTGCTGGCGCACCGCGGCGGACGCAGGCCGCCACGCCGGGTGCTGACCACGCGCACGCTGGCGCACCGGCTCGACGCCCTGCCCGTGGCCCTGCTGCCCCAGGCCCAGCCGCGCCTGGACTGGCTCAACGACATCGGCTGCCATACCCTGGCCGACCTGCGCGCCCTGCCGCGCGCCGGCCTGCAACGGCGCAGCGCGCCCGACCTGCTGCAGGCGCTGGACGCGGCCTACGGCCAGTTGCCCGAGCTGCATCGCTGGATCGAGCCGCCGCCGCGTTTCGAGCGCCGCATCGAGCTGATGGAATACCTCGAGCACACCGACGCGGTGCTGGCCGTGGCGCGGCGCCTGGCCGAACAGCTGGGCGGCTGGCTGACGGCGCGGCAGCTGGCGGTGCGGCGCGTGCTGCTGCGCCTGGACCACGAGCGCGGCCGCCACGCGCGCCCGCCCACCGACCTGGAACTGGCGTTGGCCCAACCCGTCTGGCAGGCGCCGCAGATCCTCAACCTGCTGCGCGAAAAGCTCGGCCGCCTGACGCTCGAAGCGCCGGTGATCGCGGTGACGCTGCTGGCGCCCGACACCACCGAACAGCCCGCCGCCAGCACCACGCTGTTCCCGGAGCCCGGCGGCACCGCCGCCGACCACGCCCGGCTGCTGGACCTGCTGACGGCGCGGCTGGGCCGCGAGCAGGTGCGCCACGCCTGTCCCGCCCCCGACCACCGGCCCGAGGCCGCCAATGCCTGGGGCGACGCGCTGGAGCCGCCGCAGCGCCCCGAACCGCTGCCCGACCCGCTGGACCGCCCCTTCTGGCTGCTCGATCCGCCACTGCCGCTGAAGCTGGCCGGCCACCGCCCGCAGTACGCCGGCCAGGCGCTGCGGCTGATGCGCGGCCCCGAGCGCATCGAAAGCGGCTGGTGGGACCCGGCGCTCACCGTGCGCGACTACTTCGTGGCCGAGGACGCCGCCAGCGCGCGCTACTGGATCTACCGCGAGCGCGACGACGAGCACGCCCGCTGGTATCTGCACGGGCTGTACGCCTGACCGCCATGCAAGCGCCCGACGATCCCCATGACGACGCCCCCGGCCCGCCGACCGGGCTGCCCGGCTACGCCGAACTGCAATGCCAGTCGAACTTCTCGTTCCTGCAAGGCGCCTCGCACCCCGAGGAACTGGCCGCCCGCGCCGCCGAGCTGGGCTACGCCGCCCTGGCCATCACCGACGAATGCAGCCTGGCCGGCGTGGTGCGCGCCCACATGGAGGCCAAGACCCAGAAGCTGCCGCTCATCATCGGCGCCACCTTCCGGCTGCGCGCCGGGCCCGAGGCCGCGCCGCTGGACCTGACCCTGCTGGCCCAGACCCGCGAGGGCTACGGCAACCTGTCCGAACTCATCACCCTGGCCCGCACCCGCGCCCCCAAGGGCGAATACCGGCTGGCGCCCGAGGATTTCACCGCCCCGCCGCCGGGCTACGAACACTTGCGCCACCTGCCCGAATGCCTGGCGATCCTGTCGCCGGTCTACGGCGACGACCCCGACCGCATGGCGCGGCAGGCGCGCTGGCTGGCCGCCACCTTCCCGCACCGCGCCTGGGTCGGCCTGACGCTGCTGTACCGCTCGCGCGACGACCTGCACCGCGCCGCCGTCGACCACGCCGCGCGCGCCGCCGACCTGCCGGTGGTGGCGCTGGGCCACGTCCAGATGCACGTGCGCTCGCGCAAGCCGCTGCACGACACCCTGACCGGCATCCGCATCCACCAGCCCGTGTCGCAATGCGGCTACGCGCTGTCGGGCAACGCCGAACAACACCTGCGCACCCGCATGCGGCTGGCCAACCTCTATCCGCCCGAGGCCCTGGCGCAGACGCTGGTGGTGGCGCGGCGCTGCGCCTTCTCGCTGGACGAACTGCGCTACGAATACCCCGACGAGATCATCCCGCGCGGCCACACGCCCGCCACCTACCTGCGCCAGGAAACCCTGGCCGGCGCGGCGCGGCGCTTTCCGGACGGGACGCCGGCCCACGTCACCGAACAGATCGACAAGGAACTGGCGCTGATCGCCGACCTGCAATACGAGGCCTACTTCCTCACGGTCTACGACATCGTGCTGTACGCCCGCAACAACGGCATCCTGTGCCAGGGGCGCGGCTCGGCCGCCAACTCGGCGGTGTGCTACTGCCTGGGCATCACCGAGGTCGACCCGCGCCGCGGCACCAACCTGTTCGAGCGCTTCATCAGCAAGGAACGCAACGAGCCGCCCGACATCGACGTCGACTTCGAGCACCAGCGGCGCGAGGAAGTGATCCAGTACATCTACGGCAAATACGGCCGCCAGCGCGCCGCCCTGACCGCCGTGGTGATCTCGTACCGGCCGCGCAGCGTGCTGCGCGACACCGGCCGCGCGCTGGGCGTGGACGCGGGCGTGATCGACGCGGTGGCGCGCGCCCACCAGTGGTGGGACGGCAAGAAGGAAATGCTGCGCACCCTGGGCGCCTGCGGCCTCGATCCGGAATCGCAGGTGGCGCGGCAGTGGGCCGCGCTGGCCCAGACCCTGATGGGCTTTCCGCGCCACCTGTCGCAGCACCCGGGCGGCTTCGTCATCTCGCGCGGCAAGCTGTCGCGGCTGGTGCCGATCGAGAACGCCGCCATGGCCGACCGCAGCGTGGTGCAATGGGACAAGGACGACCTGGACGCGCTCAAGCTGCTCAAGGTCGACGTGCTGGCGCTGGGAATGCTGTCGGCGCTGCGCCGCACCCTGGAACTGGCCGGCCAGCGCCGTGGCCGGCCGCTGCGCCTGCAGGACATCCCCGAGGGTGACGAACCCACCTACGACATGATCTGCGAGGCCGACACCATCGGCGTGTTCCAGATCGAATCGCGCGCCCAGATGAGCATGCTGCCGCGCCTGCGGCCGCGCAAATACTACGACCTGGTGGTGCAGGTGGCGATCGTGCGGCCCGGCCCGATCCAGGGCGGCATGGTGCATCCGTACCTGCGCCGCCGCCAGGGCAAGGAAAAGGAAACCTATCCCAGCGAAAAGGTGCGCGGCGTGCTCAGCCGCACCATGGGCGTGCCGATCTTCCAGGAACAGGTGATGCAGATCGCCGTGGTGGCGGCCGGCTTCACGCCCGGCGACGCCGACCAGCTGCGGCGCTCCATGGCCGCCTGGAAGCGCAAGGGCGGCGTCGACAAATACCGCGTCAAGCTGGTCGGCGGCCTGCTGGCGCACGGCTACACGCTGGACTTCGCCGAAGCGCTGTTCCGCCAGATCGAAGGCTTCGGCGAATACGGCTTTCCCGAAAGCCACGCCGCCAGCTTCGCGCTGCTGGCCTACGCCAGCTCCTGGCTCAAGCGCCACGAGCCCGAGGCCTTCCTGGCCGCGCTGCTCAACTCCCAGCCCATGGGCTTCTATCCCCCGGCGCAATTGGTGCAGGACGCGCGCCGCCACGGCGTGCGGGTGCTGCCGGCGGACGTGACCGTCAGCGGCTGGGACGCGGCGCTGGAGACCGCGCCGGCCGACGCGCCGCCGCGCCGGCCGCATCCCCACGCCCCCGCCTCGGACGAGATCCGCCCCGCCGTGCGCCTGGGCCTGAGCCTGATCCAGGGCCTGCACGAAGACAGCGCCCGCCGCATCGAGGCCGCCCGCGCCGACGCCCCCTTCACCAGCACCGGCGACCTGGCCCGCCGCGCCGCCCTGACGCGCCACGACCTGAACGCGCTGGCCGCCGGCGACGCCCTGCTGACCCTGGCCGGCCACCGCCGCCAGGCCAGCTGGGAAGCCGCCGCCAGCGTCCACAGCCGCGACCTGCTGCGCGACGCCGCCATCCACGAAACCGAGACGCCGCGACTGGCCGCGCCGACTGAGAACCAGACCGTCGCGGCCGACTACCGCAGCGTCGGCCTGACCCTGCGGCGCCACCCCGTCGAACTGCTGCGGCCGCAACTGGCGGCGCGTAATTTCCAGCCGGCCAGCGTGCTCAACGGCTACCCCGACAAGCGCGTGGCCCGCGCCTGCGGCATCGTCACCGTGCGCCAGCGGCCGCAGACCTCCAAGGGCGTCATCTTCGTCACCCTGGAAGACGAAACCGGACCGGTCAACGTGGTGGTGCGTCCCGAACTGATCGAACGCCAGCGCCGCGAACTGCTCGCCTCCTCCCTGCTCGGCGTCTACGGCAGCTGGCAGAGCGTGGACGGCGTGCGCCACCTGATCGCGCAGCGGCTGGTGGACCTGTCCGACTTGCTGGGCGGCCTGAGCATGCCCAGTCGCAATTTCCACTGACGGCGGCGCGCGCCCCATGGCACCGGCGCCACGGGGCGCGCGTGGGTTGAGACGACAGGTTGCGACAACCGGACGGCGCCACGACACGACAGCCGGATGCCGCGACCCGGAGCGAGGCCGCCCGCGCCAAGGCCAAGCGCGGCGCGGGCGGCTGGTCTATGATGGATTTTCCGCGCCGCCCGCCAGCCCGCACGCCGGCCGCGCCGTGGAAACGTTTTCTTTTTCAGGAGTGATCATGATCCGCAAGCTGATTCCCGTTCTGCTGGTAGCCACGCTGAGCGCCTGCGCCAATTCCGGAGCCCCGCGTTCCTCTTCCCCGTCCGCCGCCTCCAGTTCCTCCAGCTCGCCCGCCGCCGCCGACAGCTCGTCCGGCGCGACGTACGGATCGCCCTCCGCCATCCCCTCCTCTGGCAAGACCTGCGACGCCGGCGCGCTGCAATCGCAGATCGGCCAGAAGGCCACCCAGTCCGTCCTGGAAGACCTGCGCAAGCGCAGCGGCGCCACCACCGCCCGCATCCTGCGCCCCGGCCAGCTGGTCACCATGGAATACAACGACACCCGCCTGAACCTGATCGTCGACGACAAGGATGTGATGACGGCGATCCGCTGCGGCTGACCGTCCCGCGTGAACCGCAAGACGGGCGCGGCGGGCACCACCGCCCCGCGCCCGATTTTTCAGGATGGCGCCGATGTCCCGCCATCCCTCATGGAATCTTCGTGAAGGCTCACCTGCCCATGGATCTCCATACCCTCAGCAAGCAAGTCGCCGGCCTGCCGACCATCATGGACCTGGCCCAGGAAATGAAGCTGATCCGGGCCCTGATGCAGGTGCCGCCGCGTCACATCGCGGCCCATCCCACGCAATTCCAGCGCATCGTCGCCGCCCTGGCGCTGACCCACACCGATGCCGGCGTGTTCGAGCTGACGCCGGCCACCGACGCGTTCTTCGCCGCCTTCCACCAGTGGCTGCAACAGATGCGGGGCAGCGTCTGCCCCGAACTGAACCCGGCCTTGATCGACGATTTCAGCCTGTCGGCGCAGGCGTTCGCCGATCGCATGCCGCCGCCGGATTAATGCCCCTGCCCCCCGCCTACGCTCGCTACCAGCGCGTCGCCTGGACGAAATCCACGAACGCGCGCAGCGGCGCCGGCAGATAGCGCCGCCCCGGAAAATACAGCAACGGCCCGGTAAAACTCGGCCACCAATCCTGCAGCACCGGTTCCAGCTCGCCGCGGTCCAGATAGGGCTGCAGCCATTCCTCGAACAGGAAGACCACCCCGGCGCCCGCCACCGCCGCATCGACCGCCAGATCCACCGCCTCTCCCAGGCTGACGATCAGCGGGCCGTCCACCTCCACCGTGATCGACTTGCCGTCCTTGGCGAACTCCCACGGCGGCATGGCGCCGCTGGCGAAGCGACCGCGCAGGCAGAGATGCTGGCGCAGGTCTTCCGGATGCTGCGGCCGCCCATGCCGGGCCAGGTAGGCCGGCGCGGCGGCCACCGCCATGCGCTGGCGCCGCGGCCCGATGGGGATGGCCACCATGTCCTGGTCCATGCTTTCCTCGTACCGGATGCCCGCATCGCAGCCGGACTGCAGCAGCTCGACAAAGCGATCGTCGACGATCACCTCCAGCCGGATCTCCGGATACTGGGCCAGAAACGGCGGCACGATGCGCGGCAGCACCAGCCGGGAAGCCGACAGCGGCACATTCAGCCGCAGCCGGCCCGCCGGCCGGTCGCGAAAGCTGTTGGCCACGTCCAGCGCCGACTCGACCGCGTCCAGCGCGGGCGCCAGTTGCTCCAGCAGGCGCTGCCCGGCCGCCGTGGTCGCCACGCTGCGCGTGGTGCGGTTCAGCAGCCGCACGCCCAGCCGGGCTTCCAGCCGGCGCACGGCTTCGCTCAACTGCGACGCGCTGGTCCCCGTCTGGCGCGCCGCGCCGCGAAATCCCCCATGCGTGGCCACCGCGACAAAGGCGCTGATGTCTTGAAGATTGGACATGGCCGGCCCCGATTGTTCGCCATTACGCACAAGCTGTGCGATTACCAAGGATTGTCGCACGCCCCACGCCGCCCTAGACTCGCTGTCATTCCCTCCCTGGAGCACCTCATGACCTCGATTCAACAAGCCGGCGCCTATGCGCTGGGCGACCTGACCGTCAACCGCCTGGGCTACGGCGCCATGCAACTGGCCGGCCCCCACGTCTTCGGACCGCCCAAGGACAAGGCGCAAGCCCTGGCGGTCCTGCGGGAAGCGCTCGAGCTCGGCATCAACCACATCGACACCAGCGACTTCTACGGCCCGCACATCACCAACCAACTGATCCGCGAAGCGCTGCATCCCTACCGCGACGACCTGACCATCGTCACCAAGGTCGGCGCGCGTCGCGGCGACGATGCCTCGTGGCTGCTGGCCAATTCGCCCGCCGAACTCGAATCGGCGGTGCACGACAACCTGCGCAACCTGGGCCTGGACATGCTGGACGTGGTCAACCTGCGCCTCATGTTCGACGTGGCCGGCCCCGCCGAAGGCGACATCGAACAGTCGGTGACCACCCTGGCCGAATTGCAGCGCAAGGGCCTGATACGCCACCTGGGCCTGAGCAACGCCACCGCGCGCCAGGTGGCGCAGGCGCGCGGCATCGCCGACATCGTCTGCGTGCAGAACCAGTACAACATCGCGCACCGCGCCGACGACGCGCTGATCGGGCGGCTGGCGCAAGACGGCATCGCCTACGTGCCGTTCTTCCCGCTGGGCGGCTTCTCGCCGCTGCAATCGGCCACGCTGGAGCGCGTGGCCGCCGAATGCCAGGCCACGCCGATGCAGACCGCGCTGGCCTGGCTGCTGCAACGCTCGCCCAACATCCTGCTGATCCCGGGCACCTCGTCGCTGGAACACCTGCGGCAGAACGTCGCCGCGGCCAGCCTGGCGCTGCCGCCGCAGGCCGTGGCCGAGCTGGACGGGATCGGCGCCGCGGGCTAGTTCGACGGGCGCGGTTGACCAATCCGTCGCATAGTGGCACCTTACCCCGAAGTGCCACGCCCGGAACCCCACTTGGACCACCCACAGCCCCTCGTCACCGTCGACGCCGTCCTGCTCACCCTGCGCACGACCGGCCTGGAAATCGCCCTGCACCCGCGCGACCGCGCGCCGTTCAAGGGCGCCATGGCCTTGCCCGGCGGCGTGGTGCACGTGGACGAAGACGCCAGCACCGAGGCCAGCATCCGCCGCGTGCTGCGCGAGAAGACCGGCTTCGAGCCGCGCTACCTGGAGCAGTTGCAGGTGTTCTCGGGCCCCGACCGCGACCCGCGCAAGTGGTCGCTGTCGGTGTCCTACGTGGCGCTGGTGCCGGCCGCCGAACTGGAAGCCGCCCCCGCCGGCTTCCGGTTCGTCAGCGTGGACGCGCTGCCGCCGCTGGCCTTCGACCACGCCGACATCGTCGCCGCCGCCGTGGCCCGCCTGCGCGGCAAATCCAGCTACTCGACCCTGCCGTTCTTCCTGCTGCCCGAACGCTTCACCCTGACCGAGCTGCAGCGCACCTACGAAGCCATCCTGCAGACCACGCTCGAGAAATCGAACTTCCGCCGCAAGATGGAAGCCTGGGACGTGCTGGAAGCCACCGACGACTACGCGCTGGGCGCGCAGCGTCCCGCCCGCCTGTACCGCCTGAAAGACTTCGCCCTGTTCGACCGCAGCGTCGGCTAACCCCGCGCCGAATTCCTCTTAGTTGCAAATAAACAATAAGCAGGCTTATACTTGCCTCACTTAGTTTTAATTTGCCACTAAGGCCAAATCATGTTCACCCTCACCGCGGTAGTAGAAGGACAACGCCACATCGATACGCCCAGCGCGTTCGTGTTCCCCGGCGGCGAAAGCCAGGTCACCGTGCCCGCGGCCTGGCAGGCCCGCGCCGACGCGGCCAGCGAATTCCGCATCCACGCCCTGCTGAAATCGGCCGACGACGTCATGCAGTTGCTGATGCTGACCGACGCGCTGCGCCGCCTGAACCCGGCCGCGCCCGTGCACCTGGACATGCCCTACGTGCCCTACGCCCGCCAGGACCGAGTCTGCAATCCGGGCGAGGCGCTCGGCGCGGCGGTGTTCTGCAAGTTGATCAACGACCAGCAATACGCCACCGTCACCGTGGTCGAACCGCACAGCGACGTCACCCCCGCCCTGCTGCAACGCGTCCGCGTGATCGACGCCGCCGCCTTCCTGAAGAACGCGCTGGCCAACCCCGCCTTCGCCAACGGCGTCACCCTGATGGCGCCCGACGCCGGCGCCCGCAAGCGCGTGCAGGCCCTGGCCAAAAAGCTGGGCGTGGCCGACGTCCGCTACGCCGAAAAAGTCCGCGACCCGCAAACCGGCCGCATCACCGAGACCCGCGTGCCCGACGACATCCCCGCGCAACCCGTGCTGGTGGTCGACGACATCTGCGACGGCGGCCGCACCTTCCTGGAACTGGCCAACGCCCTGCGCGACAAGACCGGCCAGCCCCTCTACCTGTACGTGACCCATGGCCTCTTCAGCAAGGGCTTCGCCGAACTGAACGCCCGCTACGCCGGGATCTACACCGCCTACGACTGGACTGCCAGCGAAGGCGCCGGCGCGCCCGTCCTGGTCAACACGACCGAAGCCGCCAGCGCCGCCATGCCCGCCAACGCCATGGAAGCGGCCTGCGCCCCCGCAATCGCCGCCGCGGCCAACTGAACATCAAGCAGGAGTCCACACCATGAATACCCCCGCCCCCCTCAAGAACGGCATCAACCCCTTCCTGCAAGCCGACTTCTACAAGACCGGCCACCCCTTCCAGTACCCCAGGGGCACCAACAAGATCCTGGCCAACTTCACGCCGCGCTCGGCCCGGCTGGCGCCCGTGCTGCCTGAACTGTTCGACAACAAGATCGTCTGGTTCGGCCTGCAAGGCTTCATCAAGGAAATCCTGATCGACCTGTTCAACCGCGAATTCTTCGGCAAGCCCGCCAGCGCCGCCGTGCGCCAGTACCAGCGCCGCGTCGACAACGCGCTGGGCAAGGGCGCGGTCACCGTCGATCACCTGCAGGCGCTGTACGAGCTGGGCTATCTGCCGCTGGAAATCCGTTCCCTGCCCGAAGGCGCCCGCGTCGACATCCGCGTGCCGCCCGTCACCTTCGTCAACACCAAGCCGGAATTCGCCTGGCTGGTCACCTACATCGAAACGCTGTTCAGCTGCGAATCGTGGAAGCCGTCCACCGTGGCCACCATCGCCTTCGAATATCGCAAGCTCTTGACCTACTTCGCCCGCCTGACCGGCAGCCCGATGGACTTCGTCAACTGGCAAGGCCACGACTTCTCGATGCGCGGCATGTCCGGCCTGTACGACGCCCGCAAGAGCGGCGCCGGCCACCTGCTGTCGTTCACCGGCACCGACACCATCCCGGCCATCGACTACCTGGAAGACATCTACGGCGCCGACTCCGACCGCGAACTGGTCGGCGGCTCGGTGCCCGCGACCGAACACTCGGTCATGTGCCTGGGCAGCAAGGAAGGCGAAATCGAAACCATCCGCCGCCTGGTCACGCAGGTCTATCCGGCCGGTATCGTGTCGGTGGTGTCCGACACCTGGGACTTCTGGCAAGTGGTCACGGACTTCGCGGCCGCATTGAAGTCGGAAATCCTGGCGCGCCAGCCCGATCCCTTCGGCAACGCCAAGGTCGTGTTCCGCCCGGACTCGGGCGACCCGGTGAAGATCCTGACCGGCTACTTCTGCACGGACGTGTCCAGCGTGGAAGACGCTCCGGCCCTGGCCGCCGCCCGCCGCGACGGATTCGAGGCCGTGCGAGATATCGCCACCGGCCTCACCTGGCGGCTCGACGACGACGCCCGCGCCAGCCAGACGCTGCGCGAGGCCGAAGTCAAAGGCGCGGTGCAGTGCCTGTGGGACATCTTCGGCGGCGTGGTGACCGAGCGCGGCTACAAGCTGCTGGACCCGCACGTCGGCCTGATCTACGGCGATTCCATCACGCTGGCGCGTGGCCGCGACATCCTGGTGCGGTTGGAAAGAAAGGGGTTTGCGTCCGGCAACGTGGTCCTGGGCATCGGCTCCTACACCTACCAATACCTGACCCGCGACAGCTTCGGCTGGGCGCTCAAGGCGACGTACGCCGAGGTCAATGGCGAACCGCAGGAACTGGTGAAGGACCCGGTGACCGACTCCGGCGTGAAGCGTTCGGCCAAGGGGTTGCTGCGGGTGGATGAAACGGCGACGGGGTATGTGCTGCGCGACCAGCAGACGCAGGAACAGGCGGAAGGCGGGGCGTTGGTGCCGGTGTTTCGGGATGGGGTTTTGCTGGTGGAGCAGGATCTGGCGCAGATCCGGGAACGGTTGCAGGGGTCTTGGGTTTGTCCGGAGCCGGGGAGTATTGATTGGATGAGAAATATGAAAAAAATGGAAAAAGTGGAAAAAATAGACTAAGCTATGAACCAACTCGGATGTTCACCCATGAGGGTCGCATGACCGCCACCGTATCGTCTCGCTCAGAAAGCAACCTGCTCACTTGCAGGGAAATCATGGCGCTCGGCCTGGACGAGGCTACAAGCCAGGCGTACCAAGAAGCGGTCGAACGCTATGAGCAGACCCATCCGACAAGCAATAGTCGTGACTTTCTTGAATATGCGTTTGATGTGCTTCGTGGCATCGCCTATCAAGAGGAAGAACGCTACGGCATCCACAAACTTGAGCTCGGCCGGCTCAGGGAAAGATTGATCTGGGTCGTCCGACGCTTGCTGGGCGAGCGGCGCATTCGACTTCTTGCCCGAATCGCAACGGGCTCTCCCCCCACGTCCAGAAACAACACGACGCGCAGTAGCGCCACCACTCGACGGCAAATGGCCCCGGTCGCAGCACCGCCGCTATTCGCCTGAGGAGGTAACCATGGGACTGGTCTCACTTAAGTACCAAGCAACCCCCAAAGATGTCCGGGCGATTGTCAATGGAAGCTATCCAGGCGATCCCCACGCAGTGATCAAAAGCATGGCGTCCACGCTGGCCAAGGAGCTCTCCCCGCTCCAGAAACCTGGCCGCACGGACGACCTGCTGAACATCCTTGTGCGACAGCTCGAAGATTGGTTGGTATGTGACGCAAATGTAGCGCTGCCCGAAGAAAAGGCGGCCGCTCTGCCAGTTACCATGTGGTCTCCCGCCGAGGTGGTTGCGAAGCAAAAGCTGAGCGCGTTGACGACCCTGTATCGATACGACAAGGCCGGCAAGCTCTATTGCGTGAAGCCGTCAGCGAAACAGAATGGGCGCATGTTCCCGGCCTGGCAGTTCGTTGATCCGGTTCCCAGCCTTTTGCCGCACGTCATCACCGAGTTGCGTGGAGTGTTGCAGTTCGAGCTTCATGCTTTTTTCGTTACCCAGCAAGACGACCTCAACGAACTGTCGCCCGCGGAAATGTTGGCGGGCCTGCCGTTTGAAAATCGAGGCGCAGTATCGCCCGCACAGGCGCGACTGCTTTCGCTGTCGACGGCAGAACGGCTGCAGCGGGTTCTGGCGCTTGCAAGGTATGCAGGAAGGGGCATGACTGATTGAAATCGGTCGTGGTATGCCATTCGATGAACAAGCGCGTTACGAGCCGCCGTCTCACCTACAGGCACTAGTTCCCAGTACCGCCGCCCTGCTGGCCGCGCTAACCCATTCCGTCGAGCGGCTGGCGGCGGGCACCGTTCTATACCGCACGGCCGGCGACGCAAAATACCTGCTGCCGGAAGTCCTGATCAATCCCTATCGGTTCGGCCCACCGATGGCGTTGCGTCAGGAAGATGAACCGCTGCCCTACGCTTGGCTCTACCTCGCTCGGGACCTCTCCACCGCTCTCTGGGAAGGCCAACTCGTCCGACACGACGCCACGCGCGCGGGGCATTTCTATATACATCCATCGGCGGTTGAAACCGGTGTCATCGGCACCCTGGCCTTCGGCCGTGATCTCCGCCTTTGGAACCTGTCGGGTGAAGCGTGTGCCAAGCTTGGCATTCACGACACGATTTCATCGAGCGACTACGAAGCGTGCCATTGGATCGGGCATCGTCTTCGCGAAGCCATGATGAGCCGTGAACCGGATGCAATACCCGATGGTTTCTGCTATCCCTCCAGACGGATGCGAGGGCATCAGGCGATCGCCATCCGAAGCGACATTCTGTCCGACCTCAAGGCAGGCGCAACGATCACGCACGAGCCGTTCGGGCAGAGCGCCGCCTATGAAGCCTTGCGCGCCGATGCACTGTACGCACCCGCGCCAAGCGCAACGCGGCCCATGCCACGGTAGAGTCCGAGGGCGGGAAAGTAAACCCGTTCTTTGGGCAACGTTTCGTCCTGGCAGGCGTGCAGGCCTGCCAGGACGGAACTGCCTCAATAGCCACGGATCGTTGTAACGCCGCCCCGCCCTACTCCCCGCCCTGCCGCACCGCCGGCGGCACATGCGGCAGGAACGCCCCCGCGACCTCAAACGCGCACTCCTCCCGCGCGATATCGATCACCCGCGACACGACCGGGTTGACGATGCTCTTCTTGTGCACCGCGTAGTAATTGATCGTCGGCAGATCCGGCTGCACATCCAGCCGGCACAACGCCCCGCGCTCGACCAGCGGCGCGAAATACGCCCCCGGCAGGTAGCTGATGCCCAGCCCCAGCATGGTCAGCTGCGCCATCATGCCCAGGCTGTTGCAGGTCAGCACCCGCTTGACCGACAGGCCCTGCTCGGCGAACCAGGCATCGTACAGATGCGACAGCGCCGAATTGGTCGGCTGCGAGATCACCGGATACGGCGCCAGGTCCTGCGGCGCCAACCGCGCCGAGAAATCGATGTCCAGCGACGGGCTGGCCATCCAGACGTTGGTCACCGCGCCCAGGTGGACGCAGTCGTATTGATAGCTCCAGAACGGTCCCGGCATGATGGCCAGGTCCAGCTGGTCCTGCTCCAGCCGCTCATACAGCGTGATGCCGCCGTCGATCTCGGGCATCAGCTGCACCTTGGGATAGCGCAGGCTGATCTGGCTGACCAGCCGCGCCAGCCAGGTCATGCCGACCAGCTCGGTCACGCCCAGCCGCACCACGCCCTCGAAACTGGCCGGGTCGGCCATGTTCTGCACGATACGGCTGTTCAGGTCCAGCATCTCGCGCGCCAGCTCGAACAGCTTGCGGCCCTGCGCCGTCATCACCAGCTTCTTGGCGCGGCGCTCGAACAGCGGCGCGCCGGCGAAGGCTTCGAGTTCCCCCACCCGCTTGGCGACCGCCGACTGGGTGGTGTGCAGCTTGCGCGAGGACGCGCTGAAGCTGCCCAGTTGCGAGCTCCAGTAGAACGCCTCCAGCTGTTTGAGGGTGTACATCGCGGCGGTGGACGTGAAATGCATGAAGAACCCTCACATTATCGTCGACAGCAGCGCGGCTGCGCGCCGCCCGGTCCGCAAGGAACCGGGCGGACGGTAGGCTCCGCGCCCCGCCTACCCTCGCGGATGCAAGATATCCGCCAGGAACCGCTGCGCCCGCGGATGCTGCGGCGCGCTGAAGAAGCGCTCCGGCGTATCCATCTCCAGGATCTCGCCCGCATCCATGAACACCACCCGGTCGCACACGTCCCGCGCGAACCCCATCTCGTGCGTCACGCAGACCATGGTCATGCCTTCCTTGGCCAGGCCCTTCATCACCTGCAGCACCTCGCCCACCATCTCGGGGTCGAGCGCGCTGGTGGGCTCGTCGAACAGCATCACCGGCGGTTGCAGCGCCAGCGCCCGGGCGATCGCCACGCGCTGCTGCTGGCCGCCCGACAGCGAGCCGGGATAGGCGTCGATCTTGTGCTCCAGCCCCACCCGCGCCAGCAGCTGGCGCGCCAGTTCGGTGGCCTGCTTGCGCGGCTGCTTGCGGATGTTGACCGGCGCGAACACCACGTTGTCCAGCACGCTCATGTGCGGAAACAGGTTGAACTGCTGGAACACGAAACCGATCTTCTGGCGCAGCGCGTTCAGGTTGACGCCCTTGCCATAGATGTCGGCGTCGTCGATCAGGATGCGGCCCTTCTCGATCGGTTCCAGGCGGTTGATGGTGCGGATCATGGTGGACTTGCCCGAGCCCGACGGCCCGCACACCACCAGCACCTCGCCGCGCGCGACCGACAGGTCCACGTCCTTCAGGACGTGATGCGCGCCATACCATTTGTTGACTTTCTCAAGCTTGATCATGATGAATTCCGATAAGCGCCGGCTCAGGGCCTGTTCTCGCTAAAAGGGGCCTCGCACGGGCCCTAGGCCATGGCGCGCTGGCGGCGGATGCGCAGGTCCAGCCAGGACAGGCCGCGGCTCAGGCTGAAGCACACCAGGAAATAGATGATGGCCAGGATGCCGAACACCTGAAGCGGCTTGGTCAGCACCAGGTTGTTGACCTGGTTGGCGGCAAACGTCAGTTCGTTCACGCTGATCACATACCCCAGCGAGGTCTCCTTGATGGTGGAGACGAACTGGCTGGTCATGCTGGGCAGCACGTTGAACAGCGCCTGCGGCAGCACCACCCGGCGCATCGTGGTCCAGTAGCCCACGCCCAGCGAGCGCGAGGCCTCGATCTGGCCGCGCGGCACCGCCTCGATGCCCGAGCGGATCACCTCCGACAGATAGGCGCTCTCGTACACCACCAGCGCCGCGATCAGCGTCCAGAAGCCGCTGATCACCTGCCCCGTCAGCTTCGGAATGACGAAATAGGCCCAGAAGATCAGCATCAGCAGCGGCATGCCGCGCACCACGTTGACCAGCGTCTTGCTGGCCACGCGCAGCCAGCCAAACGGACTGACCCGCGCCAGCGCGATGGCCAGCGCCAGCGGCAGCGACAGCGCCAGGCCGCACAACGCCAGGATCAGCGTCAGCGCCAGGCCGCCCAGCGGCCCATTGGGGTATTGGCCGACCAGCAGCGTCGGCCAGTATTGCGACAGGAGATCAAGCACCGTGGCCTCCCCGGTTCAGGCGGTAGCGCGCATAGATGCGCGATCCGATCAGCATGATGAGGAAGGATCCCAGCAGGTACATGAGGGTCGCCGCGCCAAACGTAGCGAAGGTGCGATAGGTCTCGTTCTCGATCTCGCGCGCCTGGTAGGTCAGCTCCATCACGCCGATGGCCATGGCCACGCTGGTGTTCTTGAACAACAGCAAGGCGCGGCCCACCAGCGGCGGGATGGAAATCCGCACCGCCTGCGGCACGATCACGAAGCGCATACATTGCAGATAGCTGGCGCCCAGCGCCCGGGCCGCCTCGAACTGCGTGCCGGGAATGGCGCGCAGCCCGCTGCGGATGTCCTCGGCGATATAGGCGGCCGACCCCAGCGCCAGCGCGATCGCCGCCAGCGACATCTCGGCGTTGTGCTGGTACAGCCACATCCGGAAACCCTCCGGCAGCAGCTCGGGCATGCCGAAGTACCAGAACAGCACCTGCACCAGCAGCGGCACGTTGCGGTGGTATTCCACATAGGCGTCGACCAGCCAGCGGCACGGCGCCAGGTTGGTGGCGCGCACCACGACCAGCGTCACCGCGATCGTGAACGCCATCACCCAGGACACCAGGAACAGCTGCAGCGTCACCACCATGCCGCTGGCCAGCAGCTGGTATTGCGAAGCGTCAAGTAGGCTCATTGCGCGGTACCGGCGTTCAGCCCGCGATGGGGCCGATCTTGAAACCGCGCTCGAGCTTGTACGGCGTCTGCGCGCCGAACCACTTGTCGAACAACTGTGCGGCCACGCCCGAGCTTTCCGCCTCGTCCAGCGCCTGGTTCACCACCGTCAGCATGCCCGGCTCCGACTTGCGCACGCCCAGGCCCCACGGCTCGTCGAACACCGACTTGGCGATCACGCTGACCGGCGCCGTCGGCGGGCTCTGCAACACCAGGCGCACCAGCACCAGTTCCGACGCGAACTGCGCGTCCACCTTCTTCTGCTGCAGGGCCAGGTACGTGGCCGAGCTGTCGCCGTAGCCGATCACCTGCGACTTATCGAGAATGCGCTTGATCTCGCGTTCCGAACTGGAACCCTTGGTCGCGCCGACGCGGCGGCCGTTCAGCGACTCGATCGTGTCCAGCCCCGAATCCTTGCGCACCAGCAGCTTCTGCGGGCTGACGTAGTACGCGTGGCTGAAAGCGATCTGCTCGGCGCGGTCCGGCGAATAGCCCAGGTTCGCCGCCAGGATATCGACGCGCCCCTCGTTCAGCTCCGGCACGCGCGCCGCCACCGACAGCAGCTTGTAGCTGACCTTCACGCCCAGCTTGTCGGCCACCAGCTTGCACATGTCGACGTCATAGCCCACCAGCTGGCGCGTCGCCGCATCCTGGAAGCTGAACGGCTGCGACGTGCCCAGCGTGCCGCAGATCAATTCGCCGCGGGCCTTGATGTCCGCGACCTGGTCGGCGCGCGCGCCAGCGCCCAGCGACAACGCGGCCAGGCCCAGGCAGGCGGCGATAAGTGAATGGCGTTTCATGGTGATTCCCCTTGTGTTGTGGTTTGAACAGAAAAACGGAACCGGCCCGCTCGTCGGCGGGCCCGGGAACAACTAGACGAGCTTGGCGCAAGCCTCGCGGATGCCCGTGCAGCCCTGCCGGATATCGTCCAGCGAAGCCGCGAACGACAGCCGGAACGTGCCCGGCGCGCCATAGGCATGGCCGTCGATCACCGCCACGCCAGCCTCGCGCAGCAGGTAATGCGTCAGGTCGGTATCGGTGCGGATCTCGACGCCTGCCGGCGTGCGCTTGCCCAGCAGCCCCGAGCAATCCGGAAACACGTAGAACGCGCCCTGCGGCACCACGATCGCCAGCCCCGGCGTGCCAGACAGCTCCGCCACCGCCAGATCGCGGCGCTCGCGGAACACCCGCGCAAACTCCGTCACGCAGTCCTGCGGCCCCGACAGCGCCTCCAGCGCCGCCGCCTGGCTCACCGACGACGCGCCCGACGTGCTCTGCGACTGCAGAATCGCCATCGCCTTGATCAGCTCATCCGGCCCGGCGCCGTAACCGATGCGCCAGCCCGTCATCGCATAGGCCTTGGACACGCCATTGACCACCAGCGTGCGCGCCGCCAGCGCCGGCGCCACCTGCAACGGATGCACCGTCGGCGCGTCGGTGAAGTTCAACCGCGCATAAATATCGTCCGTCATCAGCCAGACATGCGGATGGCGCTCGAGCACCGCGGTCAGCCCGCGCAGCTCGTCGGCAGTGTAGACCGAGCCCGTCGGATTGCTGGGCGCGTTCATCATCAGCCACTTGGTGCGCGGCGTGATGGCGCGCTCCAGCGCCTCCGGCGTCAGCTTGTAATCCGTGGCCGGCGTCGTCGGCACCGTCACCGGCACCCCGCCGTTGACCAGCACCATGTCCGGATACGACACCCAGAACGGCGCCGGAATCAGCACCTCGTCGCCCTCGTTCAGCGTCGCCGCCAGCCCGTTGAAAATCACCTGCTTGGCGCCCGTGCTTACAATGATGCGCGCCGCCGGGTAATCGACGCCGGTCGCTTCCAGCAGATGCGTCCGCGCCGCCTTCCGCAGCGCCACCGTGCCCTGGGCCGGCGGATACTTGGTCTCGCCCCGGTTCATCGCGGCCGTGGCCGCCTGGCGGATATGCTCCGGCGTCGAGAAATCCGGTTCGCCGATCGTCAGGTCGATAATGCGCCGGCCCTGCTCGCGCAGCTCGGCAATAATCGCGCGCGCCGCCACGCTGGGCGACAGCTTGATGCGCTTGATGCGGTCGGCGACGATGCTGGCGGCTTGCGAGGGCTGAGTCTGGGCCTGGGTTTGCGTCGGGGTTTGGTTCACTTCGCGGCTCCCGTCTTCTCGGCCAGCGTCTTCTCCAGCCAGGGCTTGGTGTAGGTGCCGGCGCGCAGCTTCTCCTTCGCCACCGCCTCGTCGGCTTCCTTCTTGGCCGCCAGCGCCAACACCGCCGCGGCATGCTCGGCGGGAATCACCACCACGCCGTCGGCATCGCCGACCACCACATCACCCGGGTTGACCACCTGGCCGCCCACCGACACCGGCACATTGATCTCGCCCGGGCCGTCCTTGTACGGCCCCTTGTGCGACACCGCGCGCGCAAAGCAGCCGAACTGCCCCTGCGCGAACACATCCAGGTCACGCACCGCGCCGTCGATCACGAACCCGGCGATGCCGCGCCCCTGCGCATCCATCATCATCAACTCGCCGACCAGCGCATTGCTGGTATCGCCGGCGCCATCGACCACGATCACATCGCCCGCGCCACCCAGCGAAATCGCCTTGTGGATCATCAGGTTATCGCCCGGCCGCGTCTTCACCGTCAGCGCCAGGCCAACCGTGCGCTGGTTGCCGGCGTGCAGCGGACGCAGCCCGCTGACGCCGTACAGGCGGTTCATGCAATCGCTGATCTGGGCCGAGCCAATGGCGGCAAAACCGGCCAGCACGTCAGCGGCGACGGCCGGCGCGGGCCGGGGAAGAATGCGGTATCCGATGGGATTCATAGCGAGGAATTTTCTTGAAGGCGTGAACGGCAATAAGCGAACACGCATTACAAGGCCTCGCGGGGCGATCCTCAAAACGATATAAATTCCCGGTTATGTAGGAATTATTTTCGTGAATGTTATTGGATCGCGGGGGGAGCGTTGTGGGTGGGGTTGGGGGCTTCCTTTTCGTCGTCGGGTTGCAGGGCTTGGTCGAGCATGGCTTCGGTCAGCGTGCCGAGGTGCTCGCAGAGGCTTTGGACGCCGCCCATCAGGGCGGTGATTGCCCAGGGGTCTAGCGGTGGGGAGCCGGTGGCGTCGGGTTCGGACGCGCTGTTGCCGACCATGCGGGCGATGGTCTGGATGGCGTAGCGGGTGCGGTCTAGTTGGTGGAGGTGGGAGAGGGAGACGGGGCCGGATTCGCGGTCGGTGTGGATATGCTAGGGGTTTTGGGTGAGGGGGTGCAGCATGGGGGACTGCCTTCTATAGGAATGAGTCAGGCCGCAAATCGTTGCGGCTTTCCGCCTATAGCTTTCCGGCTTCCAAACCGGCACCGGAGAGGTGACAGTCATGAGTGTATGGTGACATGGAGGGGCGTTGGATGTAGGAGGGACAATTTTGTCATTGGTACTTAGCGGAGCCTGTCCGCATTTTTTGGGGCGAGGCGCTTTAAAGTTGTCATTCCCGGGCCGCAGCAAGCCAAAGGGTATCGTTGCAATGATCCAATTGTGCGGCGTCGTCTCGGATTGCCTTCCCGGGAAAAGAGGCAGCTCTTTACTTGAAGCTAGTCTAGCCACCGTCGAACCAATCGCCGGCGACTGTTGAGGTCGAAGATCCAGCGCAGGCAGCTCAGTACCGCCGCGACTAACGTCTGGTTTTCATGCGCGAGAGCTGCAATTTTAAATTTAACGGTAGGTCCGAGAGGTATATCCTCCAGTCGGAATCGCGGGTGAGGTATGGGATCGAGCAAGCAATTACGAAGGCCGTTTTCGAAGGTCTTGAGTCATTCCCAGCGAACGCACTAAGCGCACGACTTTGCCGGCATAGGTTATGCTAATAGCACCATATCTCTGTGAATCAAAAACTCAAGAGCAATCAGATGCCAATTTCCGAGAAAACATACAAAATTATTTGGGGTCAGTTCGCTGCGAGATGCGCCCACTGTAGGGAAGAAGTCATTCATGAAACGGCGGGAGGCACGACATCTTTGATTGGCGAGGTTGCGCATATTGTCGGTGAACGAGCAGATGCGGCCCGAGGAGTTTCGCATTTATCTATTGAAGAGCGCAACGACCCCGACAATCTTATGCTGTTATGCCGGAAGCATCACAAGATTATCGACGACGCTGAGCATGAATATACGATAGATCTGCTGCATAGAAAGAAGCAGGAACATCTTGATTGGATAGAGAAAAATTTAGGCAGACCTCAGCCGTGGAAATCCAATCTTTCACAACTAACGTACATTAATGTGCCCAGATTATGCGAGCAGGCAGAGCTGCACGGATTCAAGGTGGACCTTAGTCGATATAAAGAGAACAAGACTTTACACAGCTTAGGATGGGACTTGAACCATTTAATGAATGCGTTCCAGTCAGTACTTGCGCACCTTGAGCTGATGACGATTCCTGTCTCGCTATTGAAGATGCACGAAGGCCATATTGGGGCATTGTTATCGTTCGACCGATTGCGGTTTCGGACGAAAAACGTTCCCATGGACGCCATCGGGTCTGACGCCTATCGACAACAGGTGTTTTCAGGAGATTTGCGAAAAGACTCGCATATTTACGCCACGTTGGGCGATTTTAAGCTTGTTGTATTCATCGACCCTCAATGGATCACAACGTCAACGGCATTCACACTGTTTCGGCCCTCTTCCGGTCAAAGCACTTTTTCAGGGGTCGTGCGCATTACGAACGTTGATTACGAAAGCAGGATCATGACTGCTACAGGCGTTGTTTTAGGCTTACCGCGAAGTGCGTGGGATGACGCGCTGAATGAACCGGCTACTTCGCCCCGCGCAGTGGAAGAAGCGAGTGTCCACTCGGATGCAGATCAGACCCTCGATGCCTTGGTAGACATGGATGAAGCGAGGAGCCGTTTGGTTTACTTTTTACCGCCCCCCGATCATTGCGATTTGTGTCGTCGCCTACTATACAGAGACAAGTACATGATCGATGGCGGCGTAAAGAGTGCCAGCTATTGGGCGTGCATGTGCTCAAAGTGCTTTCACACTCGGGGCCGTGGCATTGGATGGGGGACGGGACAGCTATATCTGCGTGATGAACAAGGCTGGTTGCAGGTTGCGGGATTTAATCCACGGTTCCCTGGCGAGGATGTTTAGGTCGAGCTCGTCCGATTGCTGAGTGGTGACTATGCCACGAGGTCCTATTCTCAGCCTGTCATGAGGGAATTTTCGATGAGCATGAAGATGGAAGAGGACCTCAAACGCTGGACGGCCAAGCGCAAAAGCGCGGTGATGCAGGACATTATTTGTACTGAGGTGGTATTGACCTGACAGTTGTACGCGTTGGGGCGTAGTCATACGACTCAAAGCCGGGTTATGAAACGGGTATCCCTACCGGTTGCATGATCCGAAGAGTACGTATTACCACGGAAGAAAAAGTAGCACGTCGCAAACTCAGTCTGTTGGATCTGACGCAGGAACTGCGTAATGTCAGCAAGGCATGCAAAGTTATGGGCTATAGCCGCCAGCAGCTCTATGAGATTCGCCCCAACTATCAGACCTATGGCTCGGCAGGGGGGGGGCGATAAACCGCCTGGAGGCAGGGCCCACACCCGAACCGCGGGGCGCCGGAGCTCGACCAATACAGTAAGCTACCTCTAACCTCTAACGGCGGTCGACGTGCTGAACAACGATGTCTTACTGCACTTCGAACAGCAGGGCCTGCGTATCGAAACCGTGCTCTCAGACAATGGCAGGGAGTTCTACCGAATGAAGAAGTCGAGATTTACGAATAGCCAGATCATTGATGTCAGCAAGCGCGTGGAGCAGGTCAGAGCTATGCCGGGACCTAGGCTTCAACTCGGCCACGCTCTACAAGTGGCGTTCCAAGTACGGTGGCATGGACGTATCGCTGATGGCGCACTAAAAGGGGACATGTAGAGCAAAATCTATCCTCATTTCGATGGTGCCATCGACGAACAAACAAGCGTAGACCTCACCGGGGGCTCGCGACGGTATTCATGCCAAGCGACGGGCTTCACAAGCAGGTTTTATGGTGTCCGCATCGGTGGCAAAATGCGACTTGCCGTTCCAGATTCGGAGTGCTGTGCTTCATATCCAGGCCATGCTTCGGCTTGCCCCTCTCCAAGGATGCGAGACATGATTGAATCGATCACCCTTTCAGGCATAGCTACCTACAGTTCCAAAGCCCCGGAAATAATTCAAAACCTGAAGGCTGTGAACTACTTCTACGGTGCCAACGGATCAGGTAAGACAACAATCAGCAGGCTGATAAAAGATCCAGCACTGTCCGCCGATTCAAGGGTTCTTTGGGCAAAGGGAAATCCGATCCCTACCATGGTCTACAACAACGACTTCATCGCCGAGAACTTCACTGATTCGAAGCAGTTCAAGGGTGTGTTCACACTAGGGCAAACCGTCAAGGACCAGCGTGATCGTTTGGAAGAACTTCAGAGAGAGAGGCGCGCTTACGAACAGATCAGGGCTAAAGCGCAAGAAAATTTGCAAGGCGCCGATGGCGAGAGCGGGAAGATTGGAGAAAAAAATGCACTGGAAGCAAAGCTGCTAACTCGATGTTGGGAACAAAAACAAAAGCATGACAAGGAGTTTCACATAGCCTTTAAAGGCTTTAGAAACAACAAGGAAGCATTCAAGAATAGGGTCCTACAAGAAAGCAAAGAAAATACTTCAGAGCTAGTTGACATCGAAGATCTGCGCAAACGCGCCCACGTTCTTTATGGTGACGCACCGTCACCCATGAGTGCTGTTCCTACCCTTGACCTTGCTCGCTTGGTCGCATTTGAAAAAAGTGCTGTGCTCGGCAAGAAGGTGGTCGGCAAAGAGGATGTGAGTGTATCTGCGATGATTCAGCACTTGGGAAACAGTGACTGGATTAGGCAAGGTACGAAGTATTTAGGCCATACGGATGGTGACTGCCCTTTTTGCCAACAGAAATTGCCGCATGACTTCGAGAAAAGCCTTGAAGCTTACTTCGATGAGACTTTCGAGGCTGACACTAGGGCGCTATCGCGGTTCCGCGAGAATTATAATTCGGTAGCAGATGGAATTTTAACTCAAGCTCAGGCACTGCTGGATACAGACTATCCCCTTTTAGATAGAGAAAAGCTTGATGCTGAATTGCAGGCCGTGAAAGCAATCATAATGGCGAACAGGCAGCGCATTGATCAAAAATTGGCTAGTCCCAGCACCATTGTAATACTGGAAGGTCTCGCTGAGATTTCACTGAGAATTTCGGAATTGATCAATTCAGCCAACCTCAGGGTCTCTGAGCACAATCGTCTTGTTTCCAATTTCTCTGCCGAACAGAGGAATTTAACAGGTTCGGTATGGCGGCACCTTCTTGATGTCGAGCTTAAAGACACTATTGCCGATTATGTCAGTGATATAGGCCGTATTAGCAAAGCAATTGCTGGCATCAGTGCGAGCCTGGAGAAAGCCAATTTAGACATATCCATGGCTGACGCGGAGATAGCAAGGATTGAAGCTTCATTGACAAGCGTGAAACCCACTGTCATCGCCATCAATAAAATTCTTAAAGACTTTGGATTCCGAAGCTTCTCCCTTGACACTGCGTGTACAGACGATTCATACCGCCTGATCAGAAGCGACGGCACTGATGCCAAAGCAACGCTCAGTGAAGGAGAGAAGACCTTCGTTACCTTCCTGTACTTTTATCATTTGGTGAGAGGAAGCACCACGACCTCGGGTATAAAAACTGATCGAATTGTCGTCATTGATGACCCGGTATCAAGTTTGGACAGCGATGTACTGTTCATCGTGAGTAGTTTGATCAAAAAGCTTTTTCACGAAGTTCGTCAGAGGACGAGTAATATCAAGCAGATCTTTGTCCTGACCCATAATATACATTTTCATAAAGAAATCACCTTTAACCCACAGAGGACTGGCGATGACCCTATGAAAGACGAGACATTTTGGATAGTGCGCAAGCCCGATGACTATTCGAGAGTTGAAGGGTTTGAGACCAACCCAATTAAAACCTCCTATCAGCTTCTGTGGGCAGAGCTGGCGAGAAATCCACTACCTGCGCTCACCATTCAAAATACTATGCGCAGAATCCTCGAGAATTACTTCAAAATTTTGGGGAATATAGATACGAGTATCATTCTCTCAAGGTTCGAAGGGCACGAGAAAGTTCAGTGCCAATCCTTGATTAGCTGGGTGAACGACGGCTCTCACTACTCACCGGATGAACTGTATGTGGCCATAAGCGATGGCATGACGCAAAGTTACATGAAAATTTTCTTCAAGGTCTTCAAAACTATGGAGCACATGCCTCATTACAAAATGATGATGGGCCGAAACTTTGTCGATTTAGACCCAGATGAGGGTGCGGCTAAAGATGAAGATTTGATGCGCAATGTTGGCGATGCTGCAATCGACGCAGATGCGGCAATCCTTGTTGCGGGTGGGCCTGGTACTAGCGCTGCTGTCGGGCCAACGAGCATCCATACATCTGTAGTTATACCTCTGGTCGCGCCAGTCCCCGAGGCACCCTCTGCAGGGACGGCTGATTCTGAGTCGAATAGCCCATTCTGAGTTGATTAATCTTCGGCAGCAGTACCTAAGCGGGCGCCCATTCAGAAACGTCTATCTCGGTCTAATACAGGCGATTGAATTGGCCCTGTTTCGTAGGAATTTCCGACGCCTAAAATAGAAAGTTGGTGAATATCCGCTTCTGGCTGACTACCTCCGTGGCCGTCTGCATAATCAACCTTGACATCAATTCTGTGGAGCCGCCGGATTTTGCAGCCAACAGCTTTGAGTTAGAGGGGGCGGCCCCCTCCCCTCCCGCCCTAGTAATAACTCAACCCCTGCAGTTGGAGATTTTGAACCAGTCCGAATAGCGCTAGGCTAGCTCAGGCGAGTTGGGCGAGGCAGCCGCCAGAATAAAACTATCCAGCCAACTGCTCCCGCACGGTTGCCAGGATTTCTTCGGAAAGCGCCGGGTTGCCCGCCGCCGTGGCGCGGGCGAGGGTCAATGCACCAACCATGCTGCTGAGGGTCACGATGGCAAAGGGCCGCAGCGCTTGTCGCCTTTCACCGTGCCGGCTTTCCTGGCCAATCTGGCGGCGGGACAAGTGTCGATCAGGCACCAGCTAAAGGGTCCGTTGGGAGCGCCGGTGACAGCCTGTGCCGCCAGCATCCAGGCCATTGGCGATGCGGCGCGCCTGATTCGGAATGACGAAGCCGACATGGCGCTCTGCGGCGGTAGCGAAGCCACCATCGACAAAGTGGCGCTAGGCAGCTTTGCGGCGGCTAAGGCGGTGAAGACCCATTGCGACAGCGAGCCCGCGAAGGCTTCCCGCCCGTTTGACCTGGCCCGGGACGGCTTTGTCATGGCCGAAGGCGCGGGGCTATTGGTGCTTGAGGCGCTGGATCATGCGTTGGCTCGCGGTGCCAAGCCGCTGGTGGAAGTCGTAGGCTACGGCACTTCCGCCGATGCCTATCGTGTCACTTCCGGGCCGGAAGATGGTTCCAGCGCCGCCCGATCGATGCGCGCGGCGTTGCGGCAGGCGCGGTTGCAACCCCATGACATTCAACATCTGAATGCTCATGCGACATCCACGCTTGTCGGTGACCGAGGAGAGCTGGCGGCCATTCGCCAAGTGTTTGGAGCAGGCTCTGGCCCCTCCATTACGACCACGAAATCCGCCATGGGCCACATGCTGGGAGCCGCTGGAGCGGCCGCCGCGATTTTCACTATATTGGCCCTGCGTGACCAGATTGCGCCACACGTGCTCAACCTGCAACATCCAGATCCGTTGGCAGACGGCCTAGACCTGATCGCTGGAAGTGCGCGCGCTCATGCCATAGAGCATGCCATGCTCAACGGATTTGGCTTCGGTGGCGTCAATGCGTCATTGGTTCTCAAGCGATTTTCAGCCTGAGCCCTGCCTCGCGGGTGAGGCGCTTCTGCCGTGGATCACGCCCGCCTCGCGCTCCCGCCCCAAGAGCTCAGCGCTTCCCCGGCAACATCCGCACCAACGTGTTATCCCGAAACACATAATGATGCAACAACGCCGCAGCAGCATGCAGCCCCACCAGGAAATACCCCACCGTAGCCAAGGTCTCATGCAATTCCTTGACCTGATCCGCCAAGGCCTTATCCGGCCCCACCAGCGCCGGAACCTCCAGGCCGAACAACGGAATCACCTTCCCTCCCGCGCTAAGCGTCAACCACCCCAAAATCGGCGTGACGATCATGAACGCATACAACGCGTAATGCATCAGCCGTGAAAGCACATCCTGCCACCTCGGCATCGGCGGCCGCACGCCAGGCGCCGGGCCCGAAGCCACCCGGATAACCACCCGCAAAACCACCAGCCCGATCACACACAACCCCAGCGAGAAATGCAGCGCCTTGATGTTGTTGTACAGATCGGTGCCTTTAGTGGCCAGCCCGCGCAATTCCATACAGGCGTAGACCAATGCCAGGACCACGAGCATGAGCCAGTGCATGGCGATCACGAGGCCTGCATACTGAGTATTGGAGTTCTTGATTTTCATGTTTCTTCCTTGTCGTCAAAGCGCGCTACGGACGGCCTGGTTCGATAATCGCCCTGCCCTCGGCGCCCTGCTTGGGCGCGTCGGGAGGTCTCCAGGGATCAACATGGGTCATCACGTTCAATACACGATGCCGTTGCATGACGCGCTGGCGCGCTTGCACGGCGATCTTGTGGCCTTCCTCGACGGTCAGCCCGGCGTCGATTTCCAGGTGAGCGTCGACAACGATCATATCCCCCATTTTTCGGGTGCGAAGATCGTGTACGCCTTGAACGCCTGACGTTTCCATCAAGGTACGCTGGATCGCGGCGGCTTCGTCCTCGTCGATGGCTCGGTCCAGCAGGTCGTGCAAGGCGTCCCAGCCGAAGCTCCAGCCCATTCGGGCCACCATGAAGCCCACGATGGCTGCGGCGATGGGGTCCAGTATCGGGTAGCCCAACAGGTTGCCGACGATGCCCAGGCCCACCACCAGCGACGATGCCGCGTCGGAGCGCGCATGCCAGGCGTTGGCCACCAGCATGCTGGACTTCACGCGCTTGGCCACGGCAAGCATGTAGCGGAACAAGGCCTCTTTGATGATCAGGGCGGCACAGGCCACCCAGAGCGCGACGAGGTGGACCTGCGGGATCGCGTCGGGCTGCTCCAGCTTGGTCACGGCGGACCACAGCATGCCGCCGCCGACCAGCAGCAGCAAGACGCCCAGCGCCAGGGACGCCGCGGTCTCGTAGCGATAATGGCCGTAGTGGTGGTCCGCGTCGGCTGCTTTCTGGCCATGGCGGTTGGCCAGCAGCACGATGAAGTCGGCGATCAGATCGGAAGAAGAATGAATACCGTCCGCAATCAAGCCCTGCGACTTCGAGAAAATACCGATGACGATCTGCGCGGTAGCGAGCACCACATTGACGCCCACGCTCACCCAGGTGCTGCGGGCGGCAGCGGCGGCGCGTTCGGCCGGGCTGTGTTCATCGTCCTCCGGATCTTCCAGCGGAGGCGGAAAGACTGTCATGGTGTGTGCTCCCGTTCTTGCAATCTAGCCTTGCGGCATTCGGGCCTGGAGCATAAGCACCGAAGCCTGAACGGTTGATGAACGTGGTACTAGCGGGGCATTGCGCCCCGCCCATGGTCTGACCCGTAGTGAGACGTAATGATCAGGTCAACATCAGCGCGCCGCGCTCGCGCGGCTGGGCAACAACGTCCCCACGTCGCGCGGCATCCTCGCTCAAGCGGAACACACCAACCGCTCTCACCAACGCATGCGCCTGGTCCTGCATCGAGCCCGCTGCAGCCGCGGCCTCTTCGACCAGCGCGGCATTTTGCTGGGTCACCTCGTCCATCTGCGACACCGCGCGGTTGACCTGCTCGATGCCGGAGGCCTGTTCCTGCGATGCCGCGGCGATCTCGCCCATGATGTCCGTCACGCGCTTCACCGAGGCGACCACATCCTGCATCGTGGTGCCTGCGTTTTCCGCGTGGTTGGCGCCCTCGGCCACTTTGCTCACGGACGCTTCGATCAGCGTCTTGACCTCGCGCGCGGCCTGCGCGCTGCGTTGCGCCAACGACCGCACCTCGCCCGCGACCACCGCGAAGCCCTTGCCCTGCTCGCCCGCCCTGGCCGCTTCAACGGCGGCGTTCAGCGCCAGGATGTTGGTCTGGAATGCGATCCCATCGATGACCGAGACAATCTCGGAAATCTTGCGCGAGCTGGCGGAAATATCCCCCATCGTGCTGACCACCGCCGACACGACGGCGCCGCCGCGCTGGGCGACTTCGGAGGCGCTTGCCGCCAATTGATTGGCCTGGCGCGCGTTATCGGCATTCTGTTTGACGGTCGATGCCAGTTCTTCCATCGATGCGGCGGTTTCTTCCAGCGATGCGGCCTGCTCTTCGGTTCGGCTGGACAAGTCCGTGTTGCCGGCCGCAATCTGCCCCGCTGCGCTGGATATGGTTTCGGCCCCGGCCCGAATGGTGCGAACCGCGCCGGCCAACTTGTCCTGCATGTCATGCAGCGCACGCAGCAGCCGGCCGGTTTCATCGCGGGTGACAGCGTGAATGGGCTGCCCCAGGTCGCCACGCGCCACGGTCTCGGCCACCGACACAGCCTGAGCAAGCGGCGCCGTGATCGACTTGGACACCCGCCACGCGAACAGGCCGCCCAGCACGACGGCCATGCCCGACAGGATCAGGTTCAACATACCCGCGTTGTCGATCACCCGCTGGCTATCGGCGCCGGCATCCACCATCTCGGCAGATTGAATCCGGGAAATCTCCACGACACGGTCTTGCAGGCTGTCCAGAAGCGGAAGGGTCTCTTCCAGCAAGCGCTGGCGAGCGGCGTCGCGCTCATTACTCTTGAGGAGTGCGCCCACGCCCTGGAATGACTTCACATAGCGACCGCGCACGTCTTCCAATAACCGCAACTTCAGGCGTTCATCGTCGGTGCGGAACAACGGCCGCAGGGTCTCCAGCGCCTGGTCGATCGCCTTTCGGTTGGTGTCGATACGAGCAAACAGCGTTTCGGCGGTGCGGGGATCGGTATTGACGATCAGTTCGAGATTGGCGCGCGCATTGGCGCGCGTCGTCACGTCAATAATGTTGATGGCGTTCGCTTTGGCCCAAGTCTGTTCTGTGATTGCGCGGTTGATACCGCCGATGTGGGTCAGTTCGTATTGCGATAGGCCAGTGAGCGCCAATAACAGGGCGAGTACGGTGCCGAAGCCCAGCGTCAGCCGGGTGCCAATGGAGAGGTTGCCGATAGTGAAACGCGAGCGCATGAATTTGTATTATGACAAAGGGAAAACCCTAGTATAAAAATCATGACGTATATAGCAACGAGCTTGTGATGAGGGTTTGCGATTTCGCATGGCAGGGGGAAATTTTTTGTGGCTGCCAGCGTTCTCGAGATCCCGGGGAAGTCAAATGACGGTCAGTTCCCCATAGCGCGGGATGGCGCGGAAGTCGATGACGTGCTGTGACGTGCGCCCCCTGCCGACAGCGGCATGCGAGGTTGGGGGAAGGCATTGACGTTTTCTTAACGCCCCTTCCCCCCTAGGCGTTGCGCGCCTCCCTGCCGAGTAGTCGTTGATGACGGGTAGCTTTCGACCCAAAGCAGTCACCCGCGAATTTCCTCTCACAGGTTTAACTGGCGTTGGATGCCGTCCTTGTTGACCGTGGCCCTGGCGACCGTCTCGCGCAGCGCAGGCTCGGCAGCATTACCAAAGCGGCGCAGCACCTCATCGAAGGTGGCCATGGCGGCTTCGTTCTGGTTCAGTTGGCCTTGGGTGATGCCCTTGTAGAGCAAGGCCATCGCGACCTGCTCGCGCAGCGCGGGCTCGGCAGCATCGCCAAAGCGGCTCAGCACCTCATCGTAGGTGGATATTTCGGCTTCGCTCTGGTTCAGTTCGCCTTGGGTGACGCCCTTATTGACCAAGGCCCTGGCGACCTGCTCGCACAGCGCAGGCTCGGCAGCATCACCAAAGCGGCGCAACACCTCATTGAAGGAGGCCATGGCGGCTTCGTTCTGCTTCAGTTTGCCTTGGGCGATGCCCTTGTTGACCTTGGCGCTGGCGACCTGCTCGCGCAGCGCGGGTTCGGCAGCATCACCAAAGCGGCGCAACACCTCATCGAAGGTGGCCATGGCGGCTTCGTTCTGGTTCATTTGGCCTTGGGTGATGCCCTTGTAGAGCAAGGCCATCGCGACCTGCTCGCGTAGCGCGGGCTCGGCAGCATCGCCAAAGCGGCGCAGCACCTCATCGTAGGTGGCTATTTCGGCTTCGTTCTGGTTCACTTGGCCTTGGGTGACGCCCTTGTTGACCAAGGCCCTGGCGACCTGCTCGCGCAGCGCGGGCTCGGCAGCATCACCAAAGCGGTGCAGCACCTCATCGTAACTGGCAATTTCGGCTTCGTGTTGGCTCAGTTGCCCCTGCGTGATACCTCGATTGATTAGCACCTTTGCAACACTGGTGGCACTGGCATCGGCAACTCCTGCGGCTTTGAACCAAAAATAGGCAGCGTCTTCCAAGGCTCCGGCGGTGTACGCGGCGTGGGCGCGAGTGTTCCAGTCATCGAAAGAGTAGCTGTCTTCGTTAGAGGCTTTCAGCTCACGGTCGCGCTGAGCAAGCACTTTTGTTGAGTCGGCCAGAGCAGATGGGGTTTGGGCCCCGTTTTTGACAATTGACTCTTGTACAGTTTTGATAGCCCTTTCGACATCAGCAGCGTACGCTTGAACCCCTTGCGCATGCCCATCCATTTCTATATGCAACTGAGCGGCTTTATGCCCAAGTGCTTTAATTTGTTCTCTCAGCTGTTCTGCCTGTTTGTCAAACCACTCTTGTGCGCTAGCTCTCGCAACATCAGAGGCCGCCTCTTTAGCTTCCGACTTGGCATTGCGATACCCGAGAAATCCACCCAAAACCAGCAATACCGTGATGACGACGCTCAGCAGGGTGGTCAAGGTGCCAAACCGGTCAATGCTTTGACCCAACTGCGCCAATTGGTCATCTACACGCTTGTCAACGGCAGTGATCTGTTGGCGGACGGTCTCAATATCTTTGACTTGAAGCGCCTTTTGTGACTCCAACTCTTTGACTTGAAGCTCCTTTTGTGACTCCAACTTGCTTTGCTGCAATTCCTTGAAGGCATTCAATTCGTCTCGCGACGCAAAAGTCTCAGTCGCTTGCGCTACAGCTGTGCCCCACAGCAAAAAGCAAATAGCCAGCAGCCTAACCATTGGACTCGCTCCGTGGGTCGATTTCATAAGTTGCCATTGGTTGCAAATTCTTTGTCGCGGATACTAACAGAAGCCACTGATATACCGGGCTGCGGCGGCATTGCCTCCGCGCTTTCAACGCCGCATTCACTGACCGGTGCGGGCGAGAGCTACCACCCAGGCAGGCGACACGATCGGCTCAGATCAGCCGGTAGCTGTCCCGCGTGGACCGACGCCCAATGTCCGCTTTTGGCCGCTAGTAATCCGCCACCTTGGGCTGCTAACGACACATCCAGGTCATTCACCGTCGCCTTGATCGAATGGCCAATTCTGAGTTTTCTGCCGTCACTGATGTTCTCGCTCGCGCGAGTCTTTTCTCCAACGGGAGCTCGGTCCTCGGCAGTGGAGCATCCCCAGGGGGTCGCTGCCAACCACGGCAACCAGGTGTGGAAAGCCTTCAGCCATTCGTTGCGACAACGATCCGAACTATCTAAACCCTGGAACAACGGCATAAATAGCCATAAACGTGGGCGCTATTCGTGCATTCATATTGATCAGGGATTCGTAGAATTTACCTGATTGATGGATCAGGCTGTTCCAATAGTCCGGCTGCTTTTTCAGTGATCAAAAGCAATCAAACAGAAGGATTTTCACCTATGGACATTTCCAAAGGCATACCCCTAACGACAAGGTCGCGCAGCATTGCGGACTTGAATCTTCCGCTGGTGAAGCCGACCGCTAACTTTGCTCATGATTTGGCAGCCTCGGCTGAAGCGCTGCGCAAAGCGGAAGCAGTGGAACAAGGCATAGGTCGCCTTGAGGCCGACAACTCCGCCAAAAATGCCGTTCAGGTTGTCATGAAGGGAGATCAACGCGTTGCGACAATTTATAAGTCTGGCGTCGTAGAGGTTGCCGATCAATACGCCGAACAATTGAAGGGCTTGAATCTTCCTGGTGATGCATCCAGCAATTTGGGATCGATTCGTGCAGCAATGATAGCGAAGGCTGTGAGCGGGGAAATTCTGGATCTGAAAACATCTTCCCCCGCCTCTTCGCAATCTCGGTTTTCGATAACGGCATAGAGCCGGTTTAATTTATTTTAAGAGTGCGGCCCGGAGGACATATTGGCGGAAAGGATCCTACCGGCAAGCGAAAGACTGACGGAGTGCCTCGCTCACCAGCGGGCCGGCATTGTCCGCGAGACGGCTGGTCGGCAGCTTGGACAAGTAGCTGTACACCCTGTCCTTCAATTCGTGAGGAAGGACGCCGGTGGGGGTGCACCAGACCGTGCCTTGTGTCTGGTCGGCGATGCCGACCACGTAGGCCTGCGCATAGGAGGAAGAAAATTGGCGGCGAAGCGATGCATCGCGGAGCTCTGAGGGCATCCGGCCTTCAAGGGCCGCGACCAGTTCGGCACCCGTAAAGTGCCAGGTCCTGGTTCCCTGCGCCTGGCAGACCGCGCAAGCGGACAGCATGATAACCAGTGGTAGCAATCGCATTGGAAATTTTGCCTCTTTGGCCCGCCAGGCGGCCCTGTCGTGTGCACGCTGTTGTCCCTGCTGGACGCAGGTCTGGTCTCAAAGAAGCTCGAGTTGATTGCGCGGCTGGAACTCCGGATCCTCTTTGCCTTCCAGCATCGCGTCCACCATGGCCTCGAATGCGCCAGCGGCTTGGCCGATTGCTTCGGACGCCAGGAATACGGAGCCGCCGTTTCCGGCGAGTTCCAGCGCAGCCACCGTTTCTCGTTCGTCTTCCTCGCCCCAGAGATAGTCGTGGACCACTGCAAGGCCACGACCATCCGCCTCGAAAAAGTCGGCCGCTCCACGTGCTATCGAAAAAAAGACGATGAGGTCGTAGAGGTTTTCGGAATAGGTCAGCGAGCCTGCAACGAAGCGCGTTCCTGTACGGTCGTAGGCCGCAACTTTGATGTTCTCGGCCTCCGCGGATGTCAGGATGGCCCTCAGCGCCGCGCGGTTGTCCGGATGGCGAGCCAGCATGGCGTCGCATTCCGCAATGAGCCTGCCCAGATCCTGATTGCTGGAGGCGGCCAGATCCTTGCCTTCGGAGAGGTACCACAGGCCGCCAATGGCACGCCAGTCCGACCATCTTGATGCCGCCGGCGCCGGGGCCGCGAGCCATCTGGCAAGATTCTCGCGGGGCATCTGGAGGTTGAGAAAGGCCGAATAGGGTTCGGACATGGCAGCCATCGACTCTCAGGTTCTGATCAACCTTGCTTTTACCAAATATGGGCCGTCAGGCCAATTCTCGACAAGATTCGTTCAGTTGAGAGGCGGCCCCCGTCAATCATCCCCTCCCCCCGCCGACGCATTCCGCGCCTCAGCCAACGCCACCGTCAAATGCATCACCTTCTTCTTCAACTGATCCCTTTCATCCGTCAACCGCGCCAGCAGCTCCCGTAGCCGCGCCACTTCAGCCGGCAAATCCGCGATGTTCTCGATCGGAATATCCGGCACTGCCTCTTTCGGCGGCGGCGCCTTGGCCTGGCGCACTTCGCGCGCAGCCTGCTGCAATTCCTTCCTGCCCCCCGCCACCGCCGCCGCCTGCCGCTCCTGCGGCAAGGTCGCGACCGCCGCCGCGGCGTTGATGGAGATCGCCCCATCCTTCACCGCCCGCACCAGCTCCGGCGCGGCGGCCTTCTGAATCCGCTCGATCTGCCCCAGCGTATTGCTGCTGATGCGCGCTTCACGCGCCAACGCCTGCCGGCTGAATGCCGCGGCCGGCGGGATGGGCGGCGGTTCCGGCGGCGGCGTGCTGCCGTCGTCTTCCCAGGGCGGCACGCTGCGCGATTGCAGGATCTCCTTCTTGCGCAGCGCCAGCACCCCGCGCTGGAAATCCGACACGCTGCGCCGGCCCAGGTGGTTCTCGATCATCCACAGGTGCACGTCGTCCATCGATTTGAACGAGGTGTTCTGCCTGGTCTCGAAGGGAATGCCGTGCTTCCTGCACAGCGCGTAGCGGTTGTGGCCGTCGATCAGCAGGTCGCCCCACAGCACCAGCGCGTCGCGGCAGCCTTCGGCCAGCAGGCTGCGTTCAAGCGCCTCGCGCTCGTCGTCGGTCAAGGGGTCAATATAGGCGCGCAGGCCTTCGTCAATCCTGATATCCATGGTGTCCAAAAAACAGTTCAAGCCCGACTCGCGTTGCCCTGCTCCGCCAAAGCAGCGCCGCCTGCCGCTGGCTAGGCCTGCGGCCCTTCCAGCGCGATGCGCACGGCTTCGAGGCGAACGCGGGGATCCGTCAGCGCCAGCAACCGGACCTTCTCCGCCGCCGGCAGCGGCAACAATTCACACCAGCGGTCAGCCACCCAGGCGCATTCATCCAGGCGGTACGGCGGCGCCACCGGCATGCGGTCGGCGGGCACGCCTTCCTGCTGCCATTGGGCCACCAGGCGGCCCAGGGCGTCGGCGCAGGGTTGCAGCGGCGCCGGCACGGGTAGCGGCGGGTCATCGTCGATGGGCTCGGTTTCGCCCATCCAAAGACCGTATTTTGCCAGTTGGCTGGAGACCAGGCGAAAGCGGCTCGTCCCCACGCAGCGCAGTTGCAGCAAGGCGGGCATGGGCGCGTCCCAGGCGTCGATGCGGGCCAGGGTGCCGGTGTCGGCCAGGGTCTCCTGGCCTTCGGGCGAGCGGACTTCGTTGCCGGACAGCAGCGCGACCACGCCGAACTCGGTGCCGTCGGCGATGCAGCGGCGGATCATGTCCAGGTAGCGCACCTCGAAGATGCGCAGGTGCAGCACGCCGGCGGGGAACAGCGCGTTGGACAGCGGAAACAGCGGAATGGTCGCCATGGCGGCGCCCTATTTCACGGTGAAGGCGTCGTCGACGGGCACCTGCATGGCGGTGACCAGCGCGTTGGTCTGGGCGGCCATGCCGATGACGGCGAGCAGTTCGGCGTGCTGGCCGTCGGTCATGCCCTTGGCGCGGGCGGCGGCGGTGTGGGAATGGATGCAGTAGGCGCAGCCGTTGGCGGTCGATACCGCGATGTAGATCATCTCGCGCACCAGCGGCGGGATTTCGCCGTCGGCCATCATGACCTGTTTGAGCTGTTCCCAGACGCGCTTGAGCTGGGGCGGGTCGTTGGCCAGGGCGCGCCAGAAGTTATTGACGAAATCGGACTTGCGGGTGGCGCGGATGTCTTCGAACACCGCCCACGCCTCGGGGATCTTGCGCGCTTCTTCATCCGACAGCAGATGCACCGTAGCCATATGCCACTCCAACGGGTAAGGGGCCGGGCGGCGGCGTGCCGCCCGCGCAACGTCCCATTGAACTGGAAAGCCCGGCGCGGTTCAAGGCGCGGGGCGTTCAGTAATAGATCACCCTGACGAGCACCAGGGTCGAGTATTTGCCGAGTTTCAGTTCCTTGCCGACGTCCGGCGTCAGCGATGCCATATAGGTGTGGACGGCCGCGGCGGGGCGATCGCCGATCAACTGACCAAAGTTGCCGATATCGGCGTATGCAAGAGGGATGGGGGCAGGCAGGATGGTGATGGGCTGGTTCGCATTGTCGATATCCAGTATCTGCATTTTCAGCCCGTTCTCGACGCCATCGTCATTGCTCAGGATGATGGACTGGCCACCGTCGACGAGGCGCCCTGCCCCTTGCAGGATGAACTGCGCCGAGAGCAGCATGAGGAATTGGGTTTGAGCGTTATCCGGCCTCGCGGGGGCTGTCAGTGAGCCGATGGAGCAGGATGGATTGATTCGGGCGGTGACGCTGAAGGGATGCTGCTGCGGCAGGGTACCCATGTAGCCCGCGGTGGCCATGACCCTGTCGAACCGCACCAGATTGTCCACGCTGACATCGCCGATGCACTGCGGGGTGAACTGCATGCGCGTGGGCGTATTGGTGATGAATGGGCCGGGGTAACCTCCGGCCCCGTAAGCGGGGACCAGCTTGAATATGGTCCCTGAGGGAACCGGGTAGCGCGCAGGCGGGGGATTGTCGTTTAGCACCGTCAATTTCGCGACCAGGTTGAGGGTTCGGGGGCCCGACTCCCCCGCGTAACCAGGACCGACCGGATGGGTTTCCGATATCGGAAGACCGGCAACCAGATTCGGCGCCCACGGATGGGCCTCGTCGCCGTTGATGACGATTTCCAGTTTCAATCCGGCCCTGGTCAAGGACTGGTTCAGTGTGGAGTAGTCGGCAAGCGCCTGGAGTTGGACGGTTGCGGCCAAGGGCTTACCCAACCGGTCGTACATGGAGCAGTCGTAGTTGATCACATAGGTGATGGTTCTGTAGATTTCGGTGCCTGGCGGCGGTAGCTTGCCAAGCGTGAAATTCACGGAAGGGATCAGCTTGATCGCGACGCCGCTGTCGGCGCGACACCCGCTGGGCTGCGCAACCTGCGCCTTCGCCGGGCCGGCAAGCCCTATCACCGCCGCGCAGAGCAGGATCAGCAGCCCGGCCATCCGCCTGCAATGGCGGGCCCCAGGGCGCGCGCTGTTGCGACGAGTTTCCGCCATGGTTGTCGTGTGGTTCATTGAGGCGCTCCATTGACCGGGCTGCAAGGTGAAATCGGCGCCGGCCACGGCCCCGGGACTTGCGGTCAAGGAAGTATTGCCGCTTGTGCGCTGGCGGCGTGTGCCGATGCCGCGGGCCATTGCCCGCGTACGGATTCTGGGGGAATCGGGCGGTTGCAGCCGGAGTGGCCCACGGCCCGATTTATACGAACATGACCACTGTTCGAACGCTGCCACTGTGACGACGCGCCAGTGGAGCCTGGCACGACGTCTTTATTGGTTGTTATGGTGCATAGGGGGGATTATCCGAACGTTAAATTTACGTCGGATCAATCTTGACGGTGTCCCTGTCTGATCGGAAACGTCGTTGCGGCGGCTGGCGACGCGCCGCGTTCTCCATTGAACGGGGTTGCCTAATAATAGGTCACCCTGACAAGCACCTGGGTCGAGTATTTGCCGATTTTCAGTTCCTTGCCTGGGTCCGGCATCAGCAATGCGGTATAGGTGTGGACCGCCGCGGCGGGGTTGTAGCCGACCAGCTGGCCGAAATTGCCGACATCGGCGCGTGAAGGCGGCGCCGGGGCGGGCAGGATGGTGACGGGGAGGTTCGCATTGTCGGCATCGAGTATCTGCATTTTCAGTCCGTTATCGACGCCGTCGTCATTGCTCAGGATGATGGACTGGCCAGCATCGTCGAGGCGCCCTGCCCCTTGCAGGACGAACTGCGCCGCGAGCAGCATGAGGAATTGGGTTTGAGCGTTATCCGGACTGGCGGGCGCGGTCAGGGAGCCGATAGCGCAGGACGGGTTGATTCGGCCCGTCACGGTGAAGGGGTGCTGTTGTGGCAGGGTGCCCATATAGCCCGTCACCGCCATGACCCTGTCGAACTGCACCAGATTGTCCACACTGACATCGCCGATGCACTGCGGAACGTACTGCATGCGCGTGGCGGAACTGGTGATGAATGGACCGGACGAAGACCCCGCTCCATAAGCTGGGACCAGTTTGAATATGGTTGCCGAGGGAACCGGGTAACGCGCCGCTGGAGGGTTATCGTTCACCACCGACAGCTTGGCGGCAATGCTGACAGTTCGCGGGCCCGAAGTCCCTGTGTAGGGAAGGCCGGCCTCGTGGGTTTCCGATACCGGCCTAGTCCCCGGGATCAGGTTCGGATACCACGGGTTGCTCTCGTCGCCATTGACGATGATTGCCAGCTGCAATCCCGCCTTGAGCAAGGCATCGTTCAGCTTGCCGTAGTCGGAGAGCGCGTACAGCTGGGGAGTGACGGTAGCGGCATTACCTAACTTGTCAAAGTAGTAGCATTCATAGTTGATGACATAGGTGGTCGTTCTATAGATTTCGGTGCCGGGCGGCGGCAGCTTGCCAAGCGTGAAGTTCACGGAAGGGATCAACTGGATATTGAAGCCGCCCGAGGAAGCACATCCTCTTCCCGAGGTCTGAGCCTGCGCCAGGCCCGGCAGTCCCATCACCGCCGCGCAGAAGATGATCAGCATCCCTGCCCTTCGCCTGCCCTTGCGGGCCCGAAGGCTCCCGCCGTGGCGAGGGGTTTGCGCCGTGATTGTCGTGTTGTTCATTGATGCGTTCCATTGCCCAGGCTGCAGGGTGAAGTCGGCGTCGAGGGCGCGCGCCGATGCCGCGGGCAGATGCCTGCCTGGGGATTCTGGGGGAGCCGGACGGTTGCGGTCGGCGTGACCCATGGCCTGATTTATGCGATCGCGGTTGTTTCGCTATCGCTGGCGCGGTGACGATGCACCGGCAGACCTGGGCACGGCGTCTCTATGCGTTGGGATTTTGCATAGGAAGGATTATCCGAACGTTAACTCCGCGTCGGATCGATCTTGAGCGTGTCCCTGTCTGATCGGACACGTCACGCGGCGGGCGGCGGCGCGCTGCCCGCTGCGATGACCGCTATTGAACGGGAAAGCCCGGCGCGAATCAAGCCGTGGGGAAACAGGCGAATGGCGCGCCAGGAGCATCCCCGCGCCGCCCTCACGGCATCATCCGCCCCGCCCTCACGCCGACATCTGCGCCGGCTTGAACGGATCGAGCGGATAGCGCGGCCGATTGCGCCGCTGGTACGGGAACAGCGAGAAGTCCGAGCTGGTGACGCCGGGGCTGTCGCATTCGATCAGGGCGCACGAGATGGGCACGAACACCGGGCGGCAGTACATGCGCGACTTGACCAGGATGAAGCGGGCGGCGCGCGGGTCGATTCCCAGGCTTTCGAAGACGCCCAGGTCCCAGGGTTCGTGGGTGCGTTCGGTGACGACCAGTTGCGCGGCGCCAATGTCCAGCACGGCGCTGCGGCCCATGCAGGCGGTCTGGCCGGTGTAGGTGGGGCCGGTGATGACGTAGCTGCCGTCGGTGATGGCGCGCACCACGCCGGTCAGCGTCACCGGCGCGGCGGGCCGGCCGATGGCGGGGATGGGCAGCTTGTTGCCGACCGGCAGTTCGACCCGGGCGCCCTGCCCGGCCGCGATCATGGCGGCGACGGCTTCGGGGTCGCAATACAGGCCGGCGACGATGCCCGTCAGGCCGGCGTCGACGGCGGCGACCAACACGTCCATGGTGTCGCAGGTGCCGCCGGACATGCAGTTGTCGCCGTGGTCCAGCAGCAGCACCGGGCGGTCGGCGCCGCGCGCCAGGGCGGCGGCGCGTTCGAGCGAGGCGGCCAGGGGTTCGGCCTCGTAGACGAAGCCGTCGCGGTCTTCCCAGATGGCGGCGGCCAGGCCCGCGGCGACGCGCTCGGCAGCCTCGGCGTCGCCGGCGGCGACCACCACCACGCTCAGGCACGGGTCGGGGATGTCGGCCAGGGCGAAGCCGGCCAGCACCGACACGCCCAGCATGCCGCCGGCCTCGGCGCCGCGCGCGGCCTGCACGGCGCGGCGCATGGCGCCTTCGGCGGTGTTGCTGCGCAGGGTGTGGCTCATGAGCGGCAGGCGGCGCCAGGCCAGGCGCGGGCGCGGGCCGCCGGCGAGCCAGTCGAACAGGAGGCGGCCGGCGTGCTCGCCGGTTTCGTACATGTCGATGTGCGGGTAGGTCTTGAAGCTGACGATGACGTCGGCGTTGTCGATCATTTTCTGGGTGACGTTGCCGTGCAGGTCCAGGGCGACGGCGATCGGCACGCCGGGGGCTTGCTCGCGCAGGCGTTCGAGCAGGTCGCCTTCGCCGTCGTCGGTGGTCTCGACGGCCATGGCGCCGTGCAGGTCCAGCAGCAGCGCGTCGCAGCCGGCGGCGGCGGCGACGATGCGGTCGCACAATTCACGATAGGCCTGGCCGTCGACGCGGCCGCTGGGATAGGCGGTGGCGGACACCGGCGTGACCAGCGTGGCGCCCTGCGCTTGCGCCAGGTCGATGAAGGCGGACATGGCGGTGCGCTTGCCGTGGTTCTCTTCGTAGGCGGCGCGGTCGTAGGTGGGGCCGTCGTTGCCGAAGGCGGACAGCGGCGTGGGCACCGGCGAAAAGGTGTTGGTCTCGTGGTTCATGCGGGCGATCATGACTTTCATGCCTTGCCTCCGTTGTTGCTGTTGTTGTGCGGGTCGGGGCGCGCGCCGCCCAGGCCCAGTTTTTCCATGGCTTCGCTGGCCTCGACGATCATGGCGGCGACCTCGGCCACGCTGACCCGCAGGCCGGTGGCGCGGGTCCGCATGTGTTCGTAGGCGGCGCGTTCGTCCAGGCGCTGGTGGTCCATCAGCACGCGGATCGCCTTTTCGATCACGCGGCGCGCCTTGATGGTGCTTTCCAGCTTGTCGATCTTGTTCTGCTGGCGGTTCTGGAACTGCTTGGCCGAGCGCGCCAGCACCAGGGTGCTGAGGATGCCGGCCGAGCGGAACGGCCGCGTCAGCACGCCGTGGGCGTTGGTCTTGAGCAGCTGCTTCAAGGTGGTGGGGGTTTCGTATTCGGACAGCGCGATCAGGGTGGCGTCGACCTCGCTGGCGGACCAGGCGAACGAGTTCTGGCCGCATTGCGAGACCTGGAAGAACACTACGTCGGCGCCGGCCGGCGGTTTGTCGGGGAACGGCCAGACCAGGTGGATGCGGCAGCCGATGCGCTTGAGCTGCTCGACCAGCAGGTCGCGGTCTTCGCCGGGCGGATAGGCCACGGCGACGGCCACGCTGCGCAGGTCTTCGTAGAGGCGGCGGAGGCTATGGTCCATGCTCATGCCAGCCAAAACTCGTCCAGGCCGAAGGCCGTCAGGTAGGGGTCCGGCTTGACCGGTTCGCCGCTGGCCCAGACGATGTCGAAGCGGCCGTCGGCGCGGCACAGGCCGATGCGCGGGGTCAGCACGCTGTGGTTGTTCTCGGCCAGGATGGTCAGCCGGCCGCCGGGCGCGTCAAAGCCCACCTGGTGCACCGCCTGCACCAGCTTGCGCGTGTCCAGGCTGCCGGCGCGCTGCAGGGCGCGCGCGAACAGGTGCACCTGGCTGTAGCAGGCCTCGGCGTAGACGCTGGCCGGCCGGTCGCCGAAGCGGGCGCGCCAAAGGTCCAGGAAATGGGCGTTGGCGGGCGAGTCGACGGTGTTGAAGTAGGTGGCGGCGGTGATGTGGCCGGCGCACAGGGCCGGGCCGATCTCGGCCACCTCGGATTCGGCCATGGTGAGGCTGGCGATGGGGATGTGCGGCGCGCCCGGGTCGGCCTCGCAGGCGGCGTGGTAGCGGCGGTAGAAGCGCTGGGCGTCGTCGCCGATCAGGGTGGAGAACACCACGTCCGGCTTGATGCGGCGGATGTCGCGCACCACGTCGATGATCTCGCCTTCGTCGCAACCCAGCGGCAGGTAGGTTTCGTCGAGGATCTCGCCGCCGTGCTCCTCGACGGTGTCGCGCATGATGCGGTTGGTTTCGCGCGGGTAGATGTAGTCGGCGCCCACCAGGAAGATGCGCTTGCCGCAGTGCTGGATCAGGTAGGCGGCCAGCTGCATGCTGCCCTGGTTGGGCGCGGCGCCGGTGTAGATGACGTTGGGCGAATACTCGAAGCCTTCGTAGACCGAGGCGTACCACAGCAGCGCGTTGCTGCGTTCGACCACCGGCAGCATGGCCTTGCGGCAATGCGAGGTGCAGCCGCCGAAGATCACGTTGACCTCGTCGTCCAGCAGCAGCCGCGCGGCCAGGCGGCGGTATTCCTCGGCGTCGCTGCGCGGGTCGTAGACCACCGGTTCCAGCGGCCGGCCCAGCACGCCGCCGAGCGCGTTGATTTCCTCGACCGCCAGCACGGTGCCGAAGAAGTGCTGCGATTCGGTGGTGCCGGTCACGCCGCTGCGCGAATACAGCACGCCGATGCGCCATCCCGGCGTGGCGGCGTCCGTGTCAGTGCGGGGGGTCATAGGGGCTTCCTTCTGCTAGATCGTGGCCGGCGCGCCGCTGGCGCCGGCACGGTTCATACCTTCAAGTGGTCCATGATATGGCCGGCGGCCCCGGGCGCGCCAGCCTCGCCCTGGTCGACGATGGCGCCCTGCTTGAGCACCAGGTAGCGGTCGGCCACGTCCAGCGCGAAGGCCACGTTTTGTTCGACGATGAACATGGAGGTGCCGCGCCGCTCGCGCTCCCAGTTGAGCGCCCGGCCCAGCCGCTCGATCATCGAGGGCTGCAGGCCTTCGGTGATCTCGTCCAGCAGCAACAGGGCCGGCCGCTGCATCAGGCCGCGCGCCACCAGCAGCATCTTCTGCTCGCCGCCCGACAGGGTGCCGGCATGCTGGCGCAGGCGGCTGGCGAAGACCGGGAACAGGTCGGCGATCTCGCCGAAGCGTTCGTCGAACAGGCGGTCGTTGGCCAGGCCCAGGCGCAGGTTGTCGCGGATGTTCAGGTCGGGGAACAGCGGCTGGTCCTGGGCCGCGTAGGCGACGCCGCGGCGCGCGACTTCGTGCGGCCGCAGGCGGGTGGCGTCGACGCCGCCCAGGCTGACCTTGCCGCGCAGCTTGGGCAGGTAGCCCATCACGGTCTTGAGCAGCGTACTCTTGCCCATGCCGTTCTTGCCCAGCAGCGCCACGCAGGCGCCGCCGGCCACGGACAGCGAGATGTCGTTCAGCACCACGGCGCCTTTGTAGCCGCTGGCGACGTGGTCCAGGCGCAAGGCCGGGGCGGCGTGGCTCATGCCGGGGCTCCTTGGGACGGGGTGGGTTGCGGGTCGGGCGGATTGCCGCCGGGGTTTTCGCCGAGGGTGCCGGCCTGGGCGCCCTGCCCGGCCGGCGCGCTGCCGGCGTAGATAGTGCGCACCAGTTCGGATTCGGCCACTTCGCGGAAGCTGCCGTCCATGACGATGCGGCCCTGGTGCAGCACGATGATGCGGGTGGCCACTTCGGCCACGAAGTCCAGGTCGTGCTCGACCAGCAGGCAGCACAGGCCGTGGGTGTGGGCCAGGGCCGACAGCACCTGGCCGATGCGGGCGCGCTCGTCCTTGCTCAGGCCCGCGGTGGGTTCGTCCAGCAACACCACGCGCGGCTCCAGCGCCAGCACCATGGCCAGTTCCAGCGCCTGCTGCTGGCCGTGCGACAGGTCGCGCGCCACGCGGTCCAGCTGCTGGTCCAGGCCGGTCATGCGCAGCACCTCCAGCGCGTAGGCCGGCAGCGCCAGGTCGGGCGCGCGGCGGCGCCATGACGGGCGTTCGCGCAGCGTGGTGGCGATGCGCAGGCTTTCGGCGACGGTGAGGGTGTCGAAGATGTTGGCGTTCTGGAACTTGCGGCCCAGGCCGTAACGCACGCACTGCTCCGGCCCGTCGCGCTTGACCGCGTGGCCGCAGAGTTCGACGGCGCCGTCGCTGCGCTCGGCGCCGTCGGCGATGCAGCGCATCAGCGTGGTCTTGCCGGCGCCGTTGGGGCCGATCAGGCCCAGCAGCTCGCCGCCGCGCGCCCGCAGGTCGATGCCTTCCAGCACCTTGAGGCTGCCGAAGCGCTTGGCCACGCCGGCCAGGACCAGGCCGCTTTCGGTGGCGGCCTGGGCTGGCGCGCGCGCCACCAATTCCGGCACCGGGGCCGGCCGCCGGCGGCGCCACGGCGCCAGCAGCAGCGGCAGCAGCCCGCGCGGCAGCAGCAGGATCACCAGGATGAAGGTCACGCCCAGCACCAGCTGGTAGACGAACGGCATGTTGCCGCTGAGGTACGAGCCGGCCACGTTGATCAGCACGGCGCCCAGCACCGGGCCCCACACCGTGCCGCGTCCGCCCAGCGCCACCCAGATGATGAGTTCGGTGCCGAACACGAAGCCGGTCAGTTCCGGCGCGACCACGCCGCTGAAGGCGCCGTAGCCGAAGCCCGCCAGGCTGGCGACCGCGCCGCACACCACCAGCAGCGCGATGCGCCAGTGCGCGGTGTTCAGGCCCAGGTAGCTGCAGCGGCCCTCGTTGTCGCGCAGCGCGGCCAGGATGCGGCCGCCGTCGCTGCGCACCGCGACCCAGGCCAGCAGCGCCACGATCGACAGGCCGCCGGCGGCGATGACGTACCAGGCCTCCAGCGACAGGTCGAAGGTGTCGTAGCCGGTCAGGCCGGACGAGGAGCCGGTGTAGGTGCCGCCCGACAGCACGACCTGGGTCAGCACGATGGGCAGCACCAGCGAGATCACGGTGGCGAAAAACGGCGAGGCGCCGCGGTAAAACGACAGCCAGCCAGTGGCCAGCGCCAGCAGCATGGCCGCCCCCACCGCCACCAGCGCGGCCGCGAGCGCGATGCCCGGCGAGAAGCCGTAGTGCGTGAAGGCCAGCCCGGCGGCATAGGCGCCGACGCCGAAGAAGGCCGACTGGCCGAAGGTCAGGTAGCCGGTGTAGCCCCACAGGATGTCCACCGTGACCGCCGCCACGGCGAAGAACAGCGCCTTGATCAGCACGTTCAGCAGATAGGTGTCGAACAGCCAGGGGCCGGCCACGGTCAGCGCCAGGCAGGCGACCGCCAGCCACAGCAGGTCGCGGCCGCGGGCGGCGCGGCGCGGGTCGGCGCGGGTCGCCAGCGCCGGTTGCGCGAGGGAGGAATCAGTCATGGGCGAATCCTTTGGGGCGCAGGCGCAGGGTCAGGGCCGCCAGCACCGCGATGGTGACGCCGCCCAGGATCGGGCTGATGAACACGCCCACCAGCACCTGGCAGGCGCCATAGACCAGGCAGGTCAGGAGCAGCGCGGTGATCGAATTGCCCGACACCATCACCAGCATGAAGGCGCTGACCAGCCACGGCAGCCCCATGTTCGGATCGACGCTGGACAGCGGCGTGATGAGCGCGCCGGCCAGCGCCCCCAGCCCCGCGCCGAGCGCGAAGGTGGTGAAGCGGATTCGTTCGGCGTTGATGCCCAGGCCGCGCGCCAGGTCCTCGTTCATGATGACGGCGCGGGTGCGCACACCGAAGCGCGTGCCGTTCAGCAGCAGCGTCAGCGCCACGTACAGCAGCAGCGCGCCCGGCACCAGGAACAGCCGGTAGGCCGAGTATTCGGTGCCCAGGAACGGCACCGCGCCCTGGATCGGCGCGTCGGCGAACTGCACCTCGCGGCCGAAGGCCATGGTGATGAGCTGGCCGATCACGATGCCCAGGCCCCAGGTGGCCAGGATGGCGTCCAGCGGCCGCTTGTACAGCGGCTGCACGATCAGGCGCTCGACCAGCATGCCCACCAGCACGCCCGCAGCCAGCGCGCACGGCAGCGCCAGCCACGGGTCCAGCCCCAGCCGCGTCACCACCAGGGCGGCGTAGCTGCCCAGCGTGATGATGGCGCCGTGCGCGAAATTGACGATCTTCATCACGCCGAAAATGATCATCAGCCCGGCCGTCACGATGAACAGCATGGCGGCCGTGCTCAGGATGTCCAGCATCAAACCCATTGTGTTCTCCTGCGCCGCCGGCGAACCGGCGGCGCGCAGGGTGTGGCTTAGCGCGTTACTTCAGGTCGGGGCACTGCGCGCCCGGATCGACCTGGTTGAAGGTCTGCAGGATCTTGATGGAGCCGTCCGGCTGCACCTGGCCCAGCCGCATGGTCAGGGCGGCGTGGCGCTGGCGGTCCATCTTGACCGGGCCGCGCGGGCCGTCGAACGACACTTCGCTCAGCGCCTGCACCACCTTCTGCGAATCGGTGCCGCCAGCCTTCTCGACCGCCGCCTTGTACAGGAAGAAGGCTTCGTACTGCGGGCCCGAGAACTCGTTGGCGGTCTTGGCGTCGGCGCCGAACTTGGCCTTCAGGCCGTCGAGGAACTTGCGATTCTGCGGCGTATCGATGCTGGTCAGGTACGAGGCCGACAGGTACATGCCGACCGCCGTGTCGCCCATGGTCTTGGCGGTGGCTTCGTCGATCGCCAGGTTGCCGTAGGGCATGGTCAGGCCGGCCGCCTTGACCTGCTTGGCCAGGCTGACGTTGGGGCCGCCGCCGGCGGTGGAGCTGATCAGCGCGTCCGGGTTGGCCGAGCGGATCTTCGAGACCACCGGCGTCCAGTCGGAGCCGTCGATGGGCAGGTATTCCTCGCCCACCACGCGCCCGCCCTGCTTCTCGATGTATTCGCGGGTGAACTTGAGCATGCCGCGGCCGAAGGCGTAGTCGCTGCCGACCAGGAAGAAGGTCTTGGCGCCGCGTTCCTTCATGAAGTGGTCCACCACCGGCGCCACCTGTTGCTCGGGCACCCAGCCGTTGACGTGCATCCAGCGGTTGCACGAGCGGCCTTCGTAGAACGAGGTGTAGATGTACGGCACCTTGCCGCGCGAGACGATGGGCAGCGCCGCGTTGCGCGCCGCGCTGGTTTCCATGGCGATGATGGCGTCCACCTTCTTCTGGAACACCAGCGTGTCGTAGGCCTTCTGCGCGCCGACCGCGCCCGAGGCGTCGTCGGCGATCTCCAGCACCACCTGGCGGCCGAGGATGCCGCCGGCGGCGTTGATTTCATCGGCGGCCAGCTGCGAGGCCTGCACCACGCCGGGCGCGACCACGCTGTTGGCGCCCGACAGGCCGACCGGCACGCCGATGCGCAAGGGTTCGGCCGCTTGCGCGCCCGCCGCGCCGGTCAGCGCGGCGATGAAGGAAAGTCGGATGAGGAAGCTGCAAGTGGGGTTTTTCATGGGGATTTCTCCTTGGGGGCCGGCTGTCCGCCGTTGTATTCAACGCTGCCGCGGCGCCTCGGCGGCGCCCAGCAGTTCGTCGTAAAGGTCGCGGCGCCGATCGCGCAGCACGTGGTTGAAGTCGTTCAGTTGCCGCGCGCGGCGCGAGGCGGCCAGGTCCACCGGCGCCACCAGCACCTCTTCGCGGTCGTGGCTGGCGGGGCCGGCCACGGTCCAGCCCTGCGAGCCGACGATCAGGCTGCGGCCGACGAAGGGCTGGCCGCGCTCGACGCCGACCCGGTCGGCGCACACCAGCGTCAGGCCGTTGCTGTGGGCGCCGGCCGCCGCCAGCGCATGCGCCATGGCCGGGCCGTCGGGCGTCTGCCCCGGCATCGGCACCCAGTTGGTGGGCACCGCGACGATGTCGGCGCCGCGCAGCGCCAGCAGGCGGTAGACCTCGGGGAACCAGCCGTCGTAGCAGATCGCCACGCCCAGCCGGCCGAATTCGGTATGGAACACTGGCAGGCCCAGGTCGCCCGGCTCGAAGAACAGGTTCTCGTCGCCCCACAGGTGCAGCTTGCGGTAGGTGCCCAGATAGCCGTCGGGGCCGGCGATGACGGCGGCGTTGTACAGCCGGCCGCCGCTGCGCTCGGCGATGCCGGCCACCAGGTAGATGCCCAGGCGTTGCGCCAGCGCGATCCAGGCCTGCGAACTGGGGCCGTCGGGCACGGTTTCGGCCAGGGCGTGGGCCTCCTGGCGGCTGGCGAACACGTAGCCGGTGTTGGCCAGCTCGGGCAGCACCACCAGCCGCGCGCCCTGCGCGGCGGCCTGCTCGACCAGTTCGATGGAACGGGCCACGTTGGCGGCGACCTCGCCCATGACGGGGGCCGTCTGCACACTGGCCACGTGGATCGCGGACGAGGTGGCGTCCGGCGGCGGTGAAACTTGCATGCGATCTCCCTGCAACGTTTTGGAAAACAAAAAAGCCCCCGACCACGCGTTGCGTGTGAGTCGGGGGCTTCTATAGCCAGACGAAGGTTCGGGCAGCAATCATTGCTGCGGGGCACTGCCGCACCAAGCCGTGCCGGTGCGTGCGGATCAGTCCTGATCCTGTGGCGAATGATAGGGATGGGCTCGGACCGGCGGCAATAAGAGGTTTCCCGGACGGCGCCATGGATGCGAGAATCAGGATCGGCCACAAAGGAGGAACCCGCCATGCCCCAACTTTCCGCCTACCTCAGTTTCGACGGCAACTGCGCCGAGGCCATGCGTTTCTACGAACGCGTGCTCGGCGGCCGCGTCGAAGCCATGGTCCGCTACGCGGATGCGCCCGCCGATGCCGCCATGCCGGCGCTGTCCGGCGAAGACGCCGAACGCATCATGTACGCCCGCCTGGCGCTGGACGAACAGGTGCTGATGGCGAGCGACGCCACCGCCGGCCATCCCTACCCCGGCAAGCAGGGCATGGCGCTGTCGCTGGCCTACCCCACGGTCTCGGACGCGCAACGCGTGTTCGATATGCTGGCCGAGGGCGGCAGCGTTACCATGCCGCTCCAGAAAACCTTCTGGGCCGAAGCCTACGGCGCGCTGATCGACCGCTACGACACGCGGTGGATGGTCAGCGGCGGGCGGCTCAACCACTGACAACCGCATCCGCCACAAGCGGATGGAGCGAGAGATCCATGACGCATGGCATACAGGGCAAGCAACGCTGGTGGGCACTGATGGTGTTGTGCCTGGGCGTATTGATGATCGTGCTGGACACCACCATCGTCAACGTCGCCCTGCCCTCGATCCGCGAAGACCTGCATTTCACCGAGACCTCGCTGGTGTGGGTGGTGAACGCCTACATGCTGACCTTCGGCGGCTTCCTGCTGCTGGGCGGACGGCTGGGCGACCTGCTCGGCCACCGGCGCATGTTCCTGGCGGGCCTGGTCCTGTTCACCGTGGCATCGCTGGCCTGTGGGCTGGCGCGGGGCCAGGGCCTGCTGATCGCCGCGCGCGCCGCGCAGGGGCTGGGCGGCGCGGTGGTGTCGGCGGTGTCGCTGTCGCTCATCATGAATCTCTTCACCGAGGCCGGCGAACGCGCCCGCGCCATGGGCGTGTACGGCTTCGTCTGTGCGGGCGGCGGCAGCCTGGGCGTGCTGCTGGGCGGGCTGCTGACCAGCACGCTGTCGTGGCACTGGATCTTCCTGGTCAACATTCCGATCGGCGCGGTGGTGTATGCGCTATGCCTGCGGCTGTTGCCGGCGGCGCGCGGCGCGGCCGGCGGCGGCCGGCTCGACGTGGCCGGCGCGCTGGCGGTCACCGCGTCGCTGATGCTGGCGGTGTACGCCGTGGTCAACGGCAACGAGGCCGGCTGGACCTCGGCGCAGTCGCTCGGCCTGCTGGGCGCGGCCGCGCTGCTGATGGCGCTGTTCCTGGCGATCGAGGCGCGCGTGGCCGAGCCGCTGATGCCGCTGGCGCTGTTCCGCCTGCGCAACGTGGCCACCGCCAACGTGGTCGGGGTGCTGTGGGCCGCGGCCATGTTCGCGTGGTTCTTCGTGTCGGCGCTGTACATGCAGCTGGTGCTGGGCTATGACGCCATGCAGGTGGGGCTGGCGTTCCTGCCGGCCAACCTGATCATGGCGGCGTTCTCGCTGGGGCTGTCGGCCAAGCTGGTGATGCGTTTTGGCATCCGCGGGCCGCTGGCCACCGGGCTGCTGATGGCGGCGCTGGGGCTGGCGCTGTTCGCGCGCGCGCCGGTCGACGGCGGTTTCACGGCCGATGTGCTGCCGGGCATGCTGCTGCTGGGCCTGGGCGCGGGCATCGCCTTCAACCCGATGCTGCTGGCCGCCATGAGCGACGTCGAGCCGAGCCAGTCGGGCCTGGCGTCCGGCGTGGTCAACACCGCCTTCATGATGGGCGGCGCGCTGGGGTTGGCGGTGCTGGCCAGCCTGGCCGCGGCGCGCACGGCGGCGCTGGCCGGCG
>NZ_CADIJR010000048.1 GCF_902859645.1 Achromobacter insuavis
CGCGGCAGCCCGAGGCTCCCGCCGCCCAGGCCGCCCGCGCCACCCTGCCCGGCACCGCGCAGTTCGACCTGCAGGCGCCCGGCCGGCCCGACCAGCCCTACCGCATCCAGGTGGCCGAACCGCGCGGCAAGCCTCCCGCCAACGGCCTGCATCCCGTCATCTACCTGCTGGACGGCAATGCGGTATTCGGCGCCTACTACGACGCGACCCGCCTGCAGCAGGACCTGGCCGGCAGCGCCATCGTGGTGGCGGTGGGCTACCCGACCGACCTGCCGTTCGACTTCCTGCGGCGCTCGTACGATTTCTCGCCGCCAGAGCCGCCAGGCAAGCCGCTGCCGCGCGTCAACGGCTATCCGCCGCCCCTGGGCGGCGAGCAGGCGCTGCTGGCGTTCCTGGAGCACACCCTGCTGCCCGAGATCGCCCGCCGCTATCCGGTGGATCCGCGCCGCCGGATACTGGTCGGTCATTCGTTCGGCGGCATGTACGCGTTGAACGTGCTGTACACGCGGCCCGACCTGTTCACCCAGATCGTGTCGATCAGTCCGTCGCTGTGGTGGCAGGACCACTACCTGCTGGAGCGCGAAAGCGCCTTCATGCGCCAGACGCAGGCCGGCAAGCACGACCTGCGCCGCAGCCGGCTGCTGCTGATGGCCGGCGGCGCCGAGAGTCCGCAAACGGTGCACGAGGCCCGCTCGCTGGCGCGGCGGCTGGACCAATCGCTGGCGCCCCAGGGCCTGGCCACTGTCTATGTGGAGCTGCCCGAGGAAACGCACATGTCGGTGCCGGTGGCGGCCGCCACCCACGTGCTGCGCCACGTGCTGACGGCGCGCCAGCAATGAGCGCGCGGACGCGGCGCGCGACGCCCGCCGCGTCCGCCGGTTATTTGGTCATGACGCACAACTAAACAACCAATCCTTCGTTGGGCGCCGCGCGGCGCTCCCGTAATGTTTGCCAGGCAAGCAGGGACTTCCCCTGCGCCTCGCGATACGACCCACGGAGAGCGCCAGCATGAACCAGCCTTTGCACCCGAGCCACGCGTCACGGTCCGCCGCCGTCAAGGCGACCCTGGACTACCCGGTGATCGACACCGACGTGCACGTCAACGATTACGCGCCGGTCCTGGAGGACTACGTCCAGCACTACGGCGGCGGCAAGCTGGTGGATGCGCTGCGCAAGGCGCTGGGCTCGCGCTTCGCCACCAAGAGCGGCGGCAAGGACTGGTACCAGCAGACGCCGGCCGAGCGCCAGGACAACCGCACCCTGCGCTCGCCCTGGTGGGCGCGGGTCACGCGCAACACGCTGGACCTGGCCACCTATACCCTGCCCGAGCTGCTCAACGAGCGCCTGGCCGAGCAAGGCGCGGACTACTCCGTGCTGTTCCCCAACGACGTGCTGGCGCCGCTGGCCGCGGGCGACGAGTTCCGCCAGCCGCTGCACCGCGCCATCAACCACTTCCATGCCGACCAGTACCGCAAATACAGCGACCGCCTGACGCCGGTGGCCGGCATCCCGCTGAACACCCCGCAGGAAGGCATCGAGGAGCTTGAGTTCGCGGTCAAGACCCTGGGGCTGAAGGTCATCAACATCGCCGGCGGCGTGAAGCGGCCGATCAAGGCGATCGCGCGCAAGTATCCCGCCGCCGACTATCCCGAGATCGCCAAGCACGCCAGTTATATCGATTTCTATGGCATCGACAGCGAGTACGACTACGACCCGTTCTGGGCCAAGGTGGTCGAGCTGGGCGTGCCGGTCACCACGCACTACGGCAGCCAGGGCTGGACCGGCCGCCATTCCATCAGCAACTACATGTTCAACCACATCGGCCACTTCGCCGATGGCTCGCAGGCCTTCGCCAAGGCGCTGTTCTTCGGCGGCGTCACGCGGCGCTTCCCGAACCTGCGCGTGGCGCTGCTGGAAGGCGGCGCCGACTGGGGCTCGCACGTCTACACCCACCTGGTGGACCGCTGGGAAAAGCGCAACCGCGCGGCGGTGCAGAACTACAACCCGGCCAACGCCGACGTGGCGCTGCTGCACGAGCTGTTCCAGCGCTACGGCGCCGATTTCATCCGCGGCCGCGACATCGACCCGCGACAGCTGCTGCGCGACAGCCTCGGCATCTCGGCCCTGCCGCACAGCCGCGACCCGCATCCGGACGAACTGGACGACTTCGCCGCCGCCGGCATCGAGTCGGTCGAGGACATCCGCAAGCGCTGGGTCGACAGCTTCTACTTCGGCTCGGAATCCGACGACCGCACCGTGGCGGCAGCGTTCAACGACAAGGTCAATCCGCTCGGCGTGAAGATCAACGCCATCTGGTCCTCGGACATCGGCCACTGGGACGTGCCCGACCTGACCGCGCCGCTGGCCGAAAGCTGGGACCTGGTCGAACAGGGCGTGATCAGCGCGCAGGACTTCAAGGCGCTGGTGTTCGGCAACCCCTACCGCTTCTACACCGAGGCCAATCCGGCCTTTTTCCAGGGCACCGCCATCGAGCGCAAGCTCGCCGCGCCGGCCCGCGCGGCCGCCTGATCCTGCCCGTGCGTGGTTTGCCTGCCAGCGGGCCGGCGTGATGCCGGCCCGCTGCCCGATTCCTTCCTGAACGAGCCTTTTTCCATGAAGTCATTGATGATCCTGAGTAAACGCGTTGCCGCGCTGGGCCTGGTGGCCCTGGCGGCGTGGGGCGGCAGCGCCCGGGCCGCCGACGTCATCCGCGTCGGCGTGGCCACCGCCGGCGGCGGCGACCCGATCACCTGGGGCGGCTCGCCGGGCGGCGTGGTGCGCGTCAACCAGTGGCTGGAGCAGGCCTTCGCCGCCGACGGCGTCAAGGTCGAGTGGCTGTTCTTCAAGGGCGCCGGGCCGGCCGTCAACGAGGCGCTGTCGAACAAGCAGATCGACTTCGCCTACCAGGGCGACCTGCCGCAGGTGGTGGGCCGCGCCAACGGCCTGAAGACCAAGCTGCTGCTGGTCAGCGGCGCGCGCAACAACCTGTACCTGGTGGCGCCGCCGAATTCCCCGCTCAAGTCCATCGAGGACCTGAAGGACCGCAAGGTGTCGATCTTCCGCGGCACCAACGGCCACCTGGTGGCGATCAACGTGCTGGCCGCGCATGGCCTGGCCGAGCGCGACATCAAGGGCGTCAACCTGGATGCCGGCAGCGCCCAGGCGGCGCTGGTGTCCAACGGCGTGGACGCGGCCTTCGGCGGCTACGAATGGTTCAAGGTTCGCGACCAGGGCCTGGCCAAGGTCATCTACAGCACCCAGGGCCAGGACCCCGCCTACACCCGCCAGGCCTCGCTGCTGGTGCGCGAGGACTTCGAGCGCGAAAACCCCGCCCAGGTGCAGAAGGTGGTGGACGTGTTCGTGCGCGCCGCGCAGTGGTCGTCCGACGAGAAGAACCGCGACGCCCTCTTCAAGATCTGGGAAAAGAGCGGCGTGCCCTACGCCTCGTGGGCGGCCGAGTTCGACAAGCAGGACCTGGCCGCGCGCAACTCGCCGCTGATCGACGACTTCATCATCGCCCGCTACAAGGCGGTGGTGGCCGACGCCGCCAAGCTCAAGCTGATCCGCCGCGAGGTCTCGCTGGACGGCTGGTTCGATCCGCGCTACCTGCAGAATGCGCTCAAGGCCCAGGGGCTGGAGCGCTACTGGACCGCGTTCGACGCCGCCGGCAAGCCGGTGGCCGGCCCGGCCCAGGCCGCCGCGCGCTGACGGGACCGCGCCATGGCCTCTCTTTCCCATCACGCCCTGCCGCGCCTGGCCCCGGCGCCGGCCTGGGCGCGCCAGGCGGCCTGGACCGCCGCGCCCTGGCTGCTGCCGCTGGCCTTGCTGACGCTGTGGCAGACCGGCGCCAGTCAGGGCTGGATCTCGCCGCAGGTGCTGCCGCCGCCCGCCTTCGTCTGGGACACCCTGCGCGACCTGGCCACCAGCGGCGACCTGTGGCTGAACACCCGCGCCAGCCTGCAGCGGGTGCTGGTCGGCTTCGCGCTGGGCAGCCTGCTGGGGCTGCTGCTGGGCACGGCGATGGGCCTGTCTCGCCGGCTCGAGGCCTACGTGCTGCCGACCTTCAACGCGCTGGTGCAGATCCCGGTGCTGGCCTGGCTGCCGTTCGTGCTGCTGATCGTCGGCATCGGCGAACCGCTCAAGTACATCCTGATCGCCAAGGCGGCGCTGGTGCCGGTCACACTCAACACCTTGCAGGGCTTTCGCCAGGCCAGCCCGGCGCTGCGCGAAGTGGCGCGGGTCTATGGCTACAGCCGGCGCCAGGAGGTGCTGGAGGTGGTGGTGCCGCTGGCCCTGCCGACGCTCTTCACCGGCCTGCGGCTGGGCTTCACCAAGGCCTGGCTGTCGCTGGTGGTGGTCGAACTGGTGGCCTCCAGCGAGGGCCTGGGCTACCTGATCGTCTACGGCCGCCAGTTGTTCCAGCTGGACCTGGTGATGGCCGCGGTGATCGTGGTGGGCGCCATCGGCTACGCCATCGACCGGCTGCTGGACTGGGCCGAGACCCGCCTGATCCACGGCCGCCGCGGCGCCGCCACGGCCCCGCAGGTGCAACCATGAGCGCGCCGACGCCTGTCTCGCGCGACGCGGCCGAGCTGGCGCTGTCGCAACCGCTGGCCGTGCGCGGCGGCGGCCGCTGGCGCGGCCTGGTGCTGCCGGTGGCGGCGATCGCGCTGTGGTGGCTGCTGGCCCGCGCCGATCTGGTGAACTCGGCCCTGCTGGTGTCGCCCGGCAAGGTGCTGGCCACCGCCGCCGACCAGATCGTCGGCGGCAAGCTGTGGCGCGCGCTGGGCGCCAGCCTGGGCCGCGAGCTGACCGGGTTCGCCATCGGCACGCTGTCCGGCCTGCTGCTGGGGGTGCTGCTGGGCCTGTCGCCGGTGTTCAACCGGCTGGTGGGGCCCAGCTTCAACACCTTCAAGCAGATCTCGCTGTTCGCCTGGATCCCGCTGATCTCGGTGTGGTTCGGGCTGGGCGACACCGCCAAGGTGGTGTTCCTGTCGCTGGCGGCGCTGGTGCCGGTGGTGGTCAACACCTGCGACGGCGTGCGCAACGCGCCGCCCAAGCTGCTGGAGGTGGCGCGGGTCTACGGCTACAGCCGTTGGCAGACCTTCGCCCAGGTGGTGCTGCCGGCCGCCGCGCCCGCCATCTTCACCGGCGTCTACCTGGCGCTGATCTATTCCTGGCTGGCCACCATCGGCGCCGAATACCTGCTGGTGGCGGGCGTCGGCATCGGCAACCTGCTGATCGAGGGCAGCGAACATTTCCAGATGGACCTGGTGATCTTCGGCATGTTCGTGGTCGGGGTGATCGGCTGGCTCATGAATGCCCTGGCCCGCGTGGCCGAACGGCGGCTCGCGCGCTTGCGCGGCCAGGACCAATAACCGCAGGAAAACTCAGGCATGACTCAACCTACTTCGTTGGACCTGTCACTGCAGGCGGTCGGCAAGCGCTATCCCAGCGCCCAGGCCGAGGGCGGCGTGCTGCAGGTGCTCACGGGCGTGGACCTGGACATCCCCGCCGGCCAGTTCGTTTCCATCGTCGGCGCCAGCGGCTGCGGCAAATCCACCCTGCTGCGCCTGATCCTGGGGCTGGACGACGCTTACGAGGGCGCTATCACGCTGGGCGGCGAGCCAGTGCGCGGCACCGGGCCGGAACGCGGCATCGTGTTCCAGGACCACCGCCTGTTCCCGTGGCTGACGGTGGCGCAGAACATCGCCGTGGGGCTGCGCAACGCCGCCATCTCCAGCGCCGATAAGCGCGACCGGGTGGCCGAACACATCGCCCTGGTGGGGCTGGAGGGCTTCGAGCAGTCGTATCCGCACCAGATCTCGGGCGGCATGGCGCAGCGCGTGGCGATCGCGCGCGGCCTGGTCAACCGGCCGCGCGTGCTGCTGCTGGACGAGCCCTTCGGCGCGCTCGACGCGCTGACCCGGGCGCGGCTGCAGACCGAGCTGCAGCGCATCTGGCAGAAGGAGCGCATCACCATGATCCTGGTGACGCACGACGTCGAGGAAGCGGTCTACCTGGGAGACCGGGTGGTCATCATGCAGCCGCGCCCGGGGCGCATCCGCCGCATCGTCGACGTGCCGTTGCCGCACGCCCGCAACCGCAGCGACCCGCGCTTCATCAGGCTGCGCGACGACGTGCTGTCCGACTTCCTGGAGCCGGACGGCGCGCCCGCCGACGACAGCCCGCCGCTGGGCGCCGACGCCCGCGGCGGCGTGCCGGCGCTGCCGTCGCTGGCCTCGCTGCGGATGGCCTGGTGACCGTCATGTTCCGCTTCCCGGCGGCGCGCGCCGCGTTGCCGCCCCACCTATTGCTGGAGTCATTGCCATGACCCGTTCCACGCGCCAGATCAAGCTCGGCGCCTTCCTGATGCAGACCGGCCACCACATCGCCGCCTGGCGTCATCCCGAGGCCCAGGCCGACGCGCCGGTCAACTTCCGCCACTACGCCGAATTGGCGCGGCGCGCCGAGGCCGCCAAGTTCGATGCCATCTTCCTGGCCGACTCGGTCGGCGTGCGCAACACCGACCTGGCGTCGCTGTCGCGCACCGCCCGCAGCGACCACTTCGAGCCGCTGACGCTGCTGTCGGCGCTGGCCGCCGTGACCGAGAAGATCGGCCTGATCGCCACCGTCTCCACCACCTACAACGAGCCCTACCACGTGGCGCGCAAGTTCGCCTCGCTCGACCACATCAGCGGCGGCCGCTCGGGCTGGAACCTGGTGACCTCCAGCGGCCAGGGCGAGGCGCAGAACTTCAACCTGGACGAGCATGTCGAACACGCCCGCCGCTACGCACGCGCCGCCGAGTTCCACGACGTGGTGCTGGGGCTGTGGGACAGCTGGGAAGACGACGCCTTCCTGCGCGACAAGCCCAGCGGCCAGTACTTCGACCCCGCCAAGCTGCATCCGCTACACCATCGCGGCGAACATTTCTCGGTGCGCGGGCCGTTGAACGTGTCGCGCTCGCCGCAGGGCCGGCCGGTGGTGGTGCAGGCCGGCGCCTCGCCCGCCGGCCGCGACCTGGCGGCGCGCACCGCCGAAGTCATCTTCGTGGCCCACCAGACCTTCGACGAAGCCCAGGCGTTCTACCGCGACATCAAGGGCCGCGCCGTGGCGTACGGCCGCGATCCCGACGACATCAAGATCATGCCCGGCATCTTTCCCGTGATCGGCCGCACCCAGGCCGAGGCCGAGGACAAGTTCGCGCGCCTGCAGGACCTGATCCATCCGGTGGTCGGCGTGCAGTTGCTGTCCAACATGATCGGCGGCTTCGACCTGTCGGGGTATCCGGTCGACGGGCCCTTGCCCGACCTGCCCGAGACCAACGGCGGCAAGAGCCGCCAGCAGCTGCTGATCGATCTGGCGCGGCGCGACAACCTGACGATCCGCCAGCTGTACCTGCGCATCGCCGGCGCCCGCGGCCACCAGCAGGTGGTCGGCACGCCGCAGAGCGTGGCCGATCAGTTGCAGCAATGGTTCGAGCAAGACGGCGCCGACGGCTTCAACATCATGTCGCCGTGGCTGCCCGGCGGGCTGGACGACTTCATCGAACTGGCGCTGCCGGAGCTGCGCCGCCGCGGCCTGTTCCGCAGCGAGTACGAGGGCGCCACGCTGCGCCAGCATCTCGGCCTGGCGCGTCCGCCGCATCGGGCCGTGGCGGCGGCGCAAGCCGCTGTCGCCGAGGCGGAAGCCGCCTCCGCCTGAGGCCGGGCGTGGCGGGACGCCAGGCGGCCCGGCGATATCATCCTGGCTCATAGCAGATAGGCGGTTTTTCATATTGATGAATGACCGCGCTGGCCTCATCATGGCGCGGGGTCCGTCCGGACCCCGCGCCGATTCCGCCACCGACATGCCGCACAAACCGCTCGCCATCCTGCAAATGGGCCGTCCGCCCGAAGACCTGCGCGCCACCCACGGCGAACAGGCCGACTGGGTCGCCGCCGCCCTGGACGGCATCGACGTCCCCCTGACGGTCCTGCATCCCGCCGCCAGAGACGCGCTGCCCGACCCCGCCTCGCTGCGCGGCGCGGTGCTGACCGGCTCCTGGTCCATGGTCACCGATCGCGAGCCATGGAGCGAACGCACCGCGCAATGGCTGCGCGACGCCATGGCCGCGCAGTTGCCGCTGCTGGGCATCTGCTATGGCCATCAGCTGATGGCGCACGCGTTCGGCGGCGTGGTCGACTATCACCCGCGCGGCCGCGAAATCGGCCTGCATACGGTTCAGCGCCTGCCCGCCGCGGCCGCCGATCCGCTGCTGGCGAGCCTGCCCGACCGTTTCCTGGCCCACCTGACGCACGAGCAGAGCGTGCTGCAGCCGCCCGCCACCGCGACGGTGCTGGCCGGCACGGCGCACGATCCGCATCAGGTGCTGCGCTACGGCCCGCGCGCGCTGTCGGTGCAGTTCCACCCCGAATTCACCGCCGGCCTGATGGACGCCTGCCTGGCGCGGCGCCAGGGCCTGCTCGCGGCGGACGGCCATGACGTCGCCGCGCTGCGCGCCGCCCTGGCGCCCACCCCGCACGCCCAATCGATCCTGCGCGGCTTCGCGGCGGCATGCTGACCTACCTGCTGTGGTCGCTGCCGGCGCTGATCGTCATCGCCGCCATCGCCAGCGGCCGCCTGAACACCACCCTGGCCGCCGTGCTGGGCCTGCTCGCGGCCGCGCCGGTGGCCCTGTTCAGCGCGCCCGGCGTCTTCGGCGCGGGCCAGCTGGGCCATGCCCTGGCGCGCGGACTGTGGATCGGCGCCATCATCACCCCCTACATCCTGGGCGGCCTGCTGTTCTGGCAGATGGCCGCGCGCGGCGATCCCGGCCAGCGTGACGCGCTGGCGCCGGCCGACCCGCTGGCGCGGCGCCGCCTGCTGTTCTTCGCCTGTTTCCTGATCGGCCCTTTCGCGGAGTCGGCCACCGGCTTCGGCGTCGGCATGCTGGGCACGGTGCTGCTGATCCGGCCGCTCGGCTTCAAGCCGCGCGAGCTGATGGTGTTCGCGTTGTTGAGCCAGACCCTGATCCCCTGGGGCGCCATGGGCAGCGGCACGCTGCTGGCCTCGGCCTATGCGCGCGTGCCGGCATCCCAGCTGGCGCTGGTCGGCATGGTGCCGGTGGCCCTGCTGATGATCGTCTGGATGACATTGTTCTGGCGCACCGCGAACCGCGCCGGACTGCCGGCCGCCGCCAACGAGCGCGCCCGCGAGGCCGGCTGGATGCTGGCCTGCCTGGCGCTGCTGACGGCGGCCACGGCGCTGCTGGGGCCCGAAACCGCCCTGCTGGCGGCCTATGGCCCGCTGATCGTGCTGCGTTTCGTGCTCGACCGCCGGCCCGGCCGCGCCGAGCTGCGCATGGCGGCGCGCGGCGCCCTGCCCTACATCGTGCTGATCGCCTGCCTGGTGGTGACGCGCCTGGCGCCGGGCCTGAACCCGGCCCTGGCCCGGCTGGCCAGGATCGCGCCCTATCCCGACCTGCCCGCCTGGGCGCCGTTCCTGCACGCCGGCAGCTGGCTGATCGGCGGCGCGCTGCTGATGGCGCTGCTGCGCCGCCAGCCCGGCCTGCTGGCCGGCAATGCGCGCCACGCCTGGAACACCGGCAAGCACGCGGTGCTGTCGGTGTTCCTGTTCGCGATGATGGCCGAGGTGCTGGCCGGCGCCGGCATTTCGCAGGCCTTCGCGGATGGGTTGTTCCGTAGCCTGCAGGACTGGACGCTGCTGTTGACGCCGCTGCTGGCCGGCGCCTTCGGCATCCTGGCCAATAGCGGCAACGCGCCCAACAGCCTGTTCATGCCGTCGCAGCTGTCGCTGGCGCTGCACGCCGGCCTGAGCCTGCCGGCGGCGGCCGCGCTGCTGCACGTGTCGGGCACGTCGATGGGATTTTTCTCGCCGATCCGCATGTCGATCGCCGCCGGCCTGGCCCACGGCCGCGGCCAGGAGCGCGCGGTCTACGCGCAACTGCTGCCGTTCGCGGTGGGCGCCTTCGCCATCCTGCTGGGCCTGGCGCTGCTGCTGGTGCTGGCGGGCTGAACCGCCCGCCGCGCCCGGCCAACGTGGCGGGCGCAGGCTAGTGCGGCGACATCAGCCCCAGCAGGCCCGCCACCGCCAGCACCAATGCGCCCAGCGCCAGCTCCCATAGCGTGTTGCGCCGGATCGCGCGCAACGCCACCACGGGTTGTGTCCGGATGCGCGCGATCCAGCGATAGCGGTTGCGCAGCGCCAGGCCCGTCATCGCCAGCGCCAACAGCGCCTTGACCAGCAACACCTGCACGTAGCCGGAGGCCGGGTCGGGCAACCCGGGGCCGAGAATCAGCGCCGCGTTGGCGACCCCGCTCAACAGCAGCACGGCCACGGCCACATGCCCCCAGGCCGAAAAGCGCAGCAGCGCCCGCGTGGCGTCCCGCCGCCACGCCGGCCGCCGCCAAGCCGCCAGCCACAGCAGGAACACCGGCAGCGATCCCAGCCAGAACGCCGCCGCCAGCACGTGCAGGAAGTCATTCAGCGCGTGCGCCAGCCCCAGCCAGCCCTCGTGCATCGCCGCATGGCCGCTCAAGGCCAGCGGCGCCAGCGCCAGCGCGGCGACCCCGGCGATCAGGCTGGGGCTGCCGGGCCGCAAGCCGAGCACCACGCCCAGCAGCGCCGCCGCGGCCACCGCCCGCACGATCCAGACCTGCCCGTAGCGGGTCTGCAGGATGACCGTGTCGAGCATGTCTTCATCGAACATCGCGTGCCAGTCGCCGGCGATGCTGGCGGCCTGCAACGGCAACAGGCACAGCGTGGCGGCGAGCCCGACGATCCCCGCCAGGCGGAAAACGCGCCGCAGCGCGGCTTCCGTCTCCAGCTCGAGGCGGGGCGAACCGCCCAGGGCCAGCATCGCGCCAGCGCCGAACAACACCGCCACCGCGCCGGCGGCGAGGGCCCGGCACAGCGCGAACGCCAGCAACAACGGGGTCATCTCAAGGCTTGACCGTGAAGGTCCAGGCGCCGTCGGTCTTGTGGCCGTCCTTGGACAGCGCCTGCCATTTGACCGTGTAGGCGCCGGCCGGCAGGGGCTTGGCCACCGGCAGCACCAGCGTCTTGTCGTCACCGGGTGCAGGCACCGCCTTGGCCGTGACGGCGGGCTTGCCGGCGGCGTCCAGCACGGTCAGCGTGGAAAACGCGGGCTCCAGCCCTTCGGAAAAGCTGGCGCTCACCGAGGACGGCGTGGCCACTTCGGCCTTGTCGGCCGGCGTGGCGCGCTGCAGGTGGGCGTGGGCCCAGGCCCATTGCGGGGCCAGGATCAGCGTGGCGGCGATCAGAACGGGTTTAAACATGATGAATCTCCTGGAAAATGGGCGGCGCCGGGCCGCGTGGCGAATAAGAGACGCGCGGCAGGCGCGCGGGAAAATCGCGGAAGGAATGGCGCACGAGACGGGGCGCGGCAGGCGCCTGGGCCGGGGTCCCGTGTGTGTCACACGACGAGCGAGCCGGGCGAAACCGTGCAGGCGCGGCGCGAAAACGGCATCAGGCCGCGCGCGGCGGGGCCCGTGACTGCTGTGGCAGCCACAGCGGCTCGCCGCGGGGATGCGGCGCGACGTCAATGGCGAAAGGCAACGCCGGCAGCTCGGCCGGCAGGCGCCAGGCGATGCCGGCTGGCGCGGGCGGGCCAGCCCCGCCCAGCATGGCGCAGGTCGATGCGCAGCAGTGCGGCAACGGGCCGCCCAGGGCCCCGGCGTCATGGCCGGCCGCGGACGGGCTGACCGGTGCATCCGCCGCCAACACCACCACGCGCGGACCGCTGGCGGTGCAGAGGATGACGCTGGCGCCATTTCCGGACACCCCCGCGGACGCCGCCGGCGCGGGCGCGCCGAACGCCGCGGAGGCCACCAGCGACTGGAAAACCAGCAACGCCGCCGCCAGCCACGCCACCGCGCGGCGGGCGGCGGCGGACGGGCTTGTAAACGTAACCGGCGTGTGCATCCCCATGGTGGCCACGAGCTTACGACGGCCGCCGGAGGGCCGCAACTTCAATCTGACCCGCTACAACTGTTATGCTCCACGCTTTCAACATTTGAAGTCGCAGCACACCATGGGTCTAGAACAGCTCGCCGCAATCCGAGAACTGCTCGTGAAGCAGGCTCCCGAAGAGGCGGCTTCCAAAAAGAAACCCGCCCGTCCGGCCACCAACGAAGCGGGGTCGCGCAAGCCCTCCGCGCGTCCGTCCGACGATGCGGCTGCCGCCCGGAAGAAACCTGCGCGTTCGCCGGCTGGCGAACGACGCGAGGCGCCGGCGGTCGACCCGGTGCTGATCGCCATTTCGCGGTTGCAACGGCAATTCCCCAAGGCCTTCCCCAAGAAGCCGGCGCCCAAGGTGCCGCTCAAGCTGGGCGTGCTCGAGGATCTGGTGCAACACGCCAAGGCCCTGCAGCTCAGCGCCGACGAAATCAAGCAGGCCGTCAAGACCTGGTGTGACGGCCGCCGCTACTGGGACTGCATGGTCGAGGCCGCCGCGCGCGTGGACCTGAACGGCGAACCCGCCGGCGCCGTCACCGCCAATGAGGCGCAGCACGCCAAGCGCATGGCCTCGCGCCGCCACGCCAAGGCGGGCGGCCGCGGCGGCAAGGGCAATGCGAACAAGGGCAAGCCGGCCGCGGAAGGCGCCAAGCAACCGGCGCAGGCCGAGGCCGCCGCGCCCGCCGATACGTCCGTGGACGCGCCGGTCGATACCTCTGTCGATACTTCGGTGGCAACGCCGGCCCAGGCGCCGTCGGATACGCAGACGGCCGACTGATCGCGGCATTCCAAAAAAAGCGGACCGTGTGGCGCCAGGCGCTCCACGGTCCGCGGTCTTTTGGAGGGGACAGGGCGTGCCGGTCGCCCGCCTCAATCCAGCCGGATATCGGCGCTCTGCACCACCTTGGCCCAGCGCGCCCGCTCGCTGTTGAAGAACTGCGTCAGCTGCGCCGGGTCGCGCACCACGATCTCGGCGCCCTGCTCGTTCAGCTGCGATTTCACGTCGGGCTGGTTGACGATCTGGCCCATCAGCGTGGCCAGCAGGCTGGCGGTCTTGTCGGTGGTGGTGACGGGCGCCATCACGCCCTGCCAGGTGCCGGACTCGAAGCCCGCCACGCCCTGCTCCGAAATCGTCGGGATGTCGGCCACCAGCTGCATGCGTTCCTTCTTCGAGATCGCGATCGCGCGCAGCTTGCCGCCCTTGATGTGCGGCAGCGTCGCCAGCAGGCCGTTCATGATGACCTGGGTCTGGCCGCCGATGGTGTCCGTCACCGCCTGCGAACCGCCCTTGTAGGGCACGTATTCCCATTGCGCGCCGGTGGCCTGCTGCACCGCCACGGCCGCCAGGTGCGGCGCGCTGCCGATGGCGGTGACGGCGAAGTTCAGACGCTGCTTCTTCGACAGCGCCACCAGCTCCGGCACGGTCCTGGCGGGCACATCCGGATGCACCGCCAGCACGTGCGGCGAATAAGCCAGCATGCCGACCGCGCGCAGGTCCCTGGACGGATCGAAGCTGAGCTTGGTGTAGACCGACGGGCTGATCGCCAGCGCGCCGACGTCGCACAGCAGCACCGTATGGCCCTCCTGCGCCGACTGCACCACGATGCCGGCGCCCAGGTTGCCGTTGGCGCCGGGCTTGTTCTCGACCACCACCGTCTGCTTGAGCGCCTCGGCCAGGCGCGGCGCGATCATGCGCGCGATGATGTCCGACGAACCGCCGGGCGGGTACGGCACCACGATGCGCACCGGCCGCGTCGGCCATGCATCCGCCTGGGCCCAGGCCGGCGTCAGGCGCGCCAGTCCCAGCGCGGCGGCGCCGGCCAGCAGGTGCCTTCTGTTTGAATCCATGTTGTCTCCGTTGTCGTTGTAAGTAGAGTGTCCGGGCCGGCCGCGGCAGGCCCGGTCCAGCCCCCGGCGTCGCGCGCCGGGGTGCCGCTTGCGTCGGGTCCGCCGCCGGCGGACCCGAGGGAAAGGCGTCAGGTCACCGGACCCGGGTTGAACAGCGCCAGGGCGTTGTGCAGCTTGAGCGCCTCGGCACAGGTCTGGCGCCGGCCGCTGGCCACGTCCAGCATCAGGCGGAACAGCTCCCAGCCCACGTCCTCGATGCTGGCCTGGCCGGTGGCGATGCGGCCGGCGTCCACATCCATCAGGTCGTGCCAGCGCCGCGCCAGGTCGCTGCGGGTGGCGACCTTGATCACCGGCACCTGCGCCAGCCCGTAGGGCGTGCCGCGGCCGGTCGTGAAGATGTGCAGGTTCATGCCCGCCGCCAGCTGCAGCGTGCCGCAGATGAAATCGCTGGCCGGCGTGGCCGCGAAGATCAGGCCCTTGCGCGTCAGCCGTTCGCCCGGCGACAGCACGCCGTCGATGTCGGACGTGCCGGACTTGATGATCGACCCCATCGCCTTCTCGACGATGTTGGACAGGCCGCCCTTCTTGTTGCCCGGGCTGGTGTTGGCGCTGCGGTCGGCGCTGCCGCGTTGCAGGTATTCGTCGTACCAGGCCATTTCGCGCACCAGCGCCTGCGCCACTTCCGGCGTGGCGGCGCGCGCGGTCAACTGGTCGATGCCGTCGCGCACCTCGGTGTTTTCCGAGAACATCACGGTGCCGCCGGCGCGCACCACCAGGTCGGCCGCGAAGCCGACCGCCGGATTGGCCGTCACGCCCGAGAACGCGTCGCTGCCGCCGCACTGCACGCCCACCACCAGTTCGGACACCGGACAGGTTTCGCGGCGGCGCTGGTCCAGGATCCGCAGATGGCGCTCGGCGGTGCGCATGATGTTGGCGATCATGGACTCGAAGCCCACGTGTTCGTCGTCCTGCAGCACGATGGTATCGACGCCGCCGTCCGCCGCCATGCCCTCGCCAGCGCGGATCGGGATCGCGCCGGGCGCCAGCAGGCGCTCGGGCTGCAGTTTCTCGCATCCCAGGCTCACCACCATCGCGGTGCCGCCGAAGTTGGGATTGCGGGCGATGTTGTGCAGCGTGCGCACCGGAATCGCCGCGCCCGGCGCGTCGATGGCGACGCCGCAGCCATAGGTGTGCTCGATGCCCACCACCCCGTCGACATTGGGATAGCGCGGCAACAGCTCGCGGCGGATGCGCTCGACCGCGTGTTCGACCACGCCCTGCACGCATTGCACCGTGGTGCTGATCGCCAGGATATTGCGCGTGCCGACGGTGCCGTCGGCATTGCGGTAGCCCTCGAACGTATGGCCCTCCAGCGGCGGCAGCGGCGCGCGCTTGCGCGTGCCGACCGGCAGGTCCTGCAGCGTGCGCGCGGCGGGCATGGTGTTGACGCGCTCATTGACCCAGCTGCCGCGCGGCAGGTCGCGCGCGGCGTAGCCCACGATGACGTTGTAGCGGCGCACCGGCTCGCCCTGCGCCAGGTCGCGCAGCGCCACCTTGTGGCCTTGCGGCACGGCCTCGACCAGCGTCAGGCCGTCCGGCAGCGCGGCGCCGGCCGCCAGGCCGCCGTCATTGGCCACGATGGCGACGTTGTCCTCGGGATGAATCTTGATCAGCACGGGCGCTGGGCCAGCCGCGGGCAGCATGGTGGAATCCTCAGGGAAAGGGGCGTCGCGGTAGGCGGCGCGCGATACGTTATCGTACAACTTCAGCGATTATGCGTTGGACCCGGATTGCCCCGCATTGCGGATTTCCCCAATGTTCTCCTGTAATGCTCTGGGGGAACGGGTTGAATGGCGGAAAATCATGTTGTACGATGACGTACCTATTCAACCGAATTCGCATGGCAGGCACGCCTGCCTGCGATGACCCGCCACTTACGGAAACCCGCCCATGACCACGCCGCAGGAGCTCAAGGCCATCGTCTCGGAAGGACTGCTCTCCTTCCCCGTGACCGATTTCGACGCGCAAGGCAACTTCAACGCCAAGACCTACGCCCAGCGCCTGGAATGGCTGGCCCCCTATGGCGCCACCGCCCTGTTCGCCGCCGGCGGCACCGGCGAGTTCTTCTCGCTGGCCCCCGATGAGTACTCGGATGTCATCCGCACCGCCGTCACCACCTGCGCCGGCAAGGTGCCGATCCTGGCCGGCGCCGGCGGCCCGACCCGCCTGGCCATCGCCTACGCCCAGGAAGCCGAACGCCTGGGCGCCAAGGGCGTGCTGCTGCTGCCGCACTACCTGACCGAAGCCTCCCAGCAGGGCATCGCCGACCACGTCGAACAGGTCTGCAAGTCCGTCAAGATCGGCGTCATCGTCTACAACCGCGCCCAGTCGCGCCTGTCGGCCGACCACCTGGCCCGGCTGGCCGAGCGCTGCCCCAACCTGATCGGCTTCAAGGACGGCGTCGGCGACATCGAAGCCATGGTCCGCATCCGCCGCAAGCTGGGCGACCGCTTCTCCTACCTGGGCGGCCTGCCCACCGCCGAGGTCTATGCCGCCGCTTACCGCGCGCTCGGCGTGCCGGTGTATTCGTCGGCCGTCTTCAACTTCGTGCCCAAGACCGCGATGCAGTTCTACCGCGCCATCGCCGCCAACGACCACGACACCACCAACCGCCTGCTCGACGAGTTCTTCCTGCCCTACCTCGAGATCCGCAACCGCTGCGCCGGCTACGCCGTCAGCATCGTCAAGGCCGGCGCCAAGCTGGTCGGCCACGATGCCGGCCCGGTGCGCGCGCCGCTGACCGACCTGCGTCCCGAGGAACTGGACATGCTCGACGCCCTGATCCGCAAGCTCGGCCCCCAATAGGCCCGCGACGCGCCACACCTGTTCGCCCCCGTTCCGGGGGCGTTTTCATTCGGAGAGATTCATGACCTTGACCGGCAATATGTTGATCGGCGCCCAGGCCGTAAAGGGGGCCGGCGCCCCGCTGCACGCCATCGACCCGGCCCGCGGCGAACCGTTGCAACCCGGTTTCTGCGCCGGCACCGCCGAGGACGTGGCGCGCGCCGCGGAACTGGCCGCCGCTGCGTTCGACCCCTACCGCGCCGCGCCGCTCGAGACCCGCGCGCAATTCCTCGAAAGCATTGCCGAAGGCATCCTGGCGCTGGGCGACGCGCTGATCGAACGCACCCACCTGGAAACCGGCCTGCCGCTGGCCCGCCTGCAGGGCGAGCGCGGCCGCACGGTCGGCCAGCTGCGCCTGTTCGCGCGCGTGGTGCGCGACGGCTACTTCCTGGACGCCACCGTCGACCCCGCCCAACCCGACCGCCAGCCGCTGCCGCGCGCCGACCTGCGCCTGGCCAACGTGCCGCTGGGCCCGGTGGCCGTATTCGGCGCCAGCAACTTCCCGCTGGCGTTCTCGGTGGCGGGCGGCGATACCGCGTCGGCGCTGGCCGCCGGCTGCCCGGTGATCGTCAAGGCCCACAACGCCCATCCCGGCACCTCCGAAATGGTGGGCCGCGTGATCCAGCAAGCGGTGGCCAAGCACGGCCTGCCCGAAGGCGTGTTTTCGCTGCTGTTCGGCGCCGGCAACGAGATCGGCACCGCGCTGGCGACGCACCCGGCCATCACCGCGGTCGGCTTCACCGGCTCGCGCCGCGGCGGCCTGGCCCTGGTGGCGGCCGCCAACGCGCGCCCGGTGCCGATCCCGGTGTATGCCGAGATGTCCAGCATCAACCCCGTCTTCCTGCTGCCCGCCGCCCTGGAAGCGCGCGCCGAGACCATCGCCAAGGGCTTCGTCGAATCGCTGGTCATGGGCGTGGGCCAGTTCTGCACCAACCCCGGCCTGGTGATCGGCATCGAAGGCCCGGCGCTGGAGCGCTTCCGCCAGGCCGCCGGCCAGGCGGTGCAGGCCAAGGGCGCCGCCACCATGCTGACCCCCGGTATCTTCTCGGCCTACGCGCAAGGCGAACAGGCCCTGGCCGGCCACGCCAGCGTCGCCACGCTGGGACGCGGCGAAGCCTCGCGGCCCGCCGCCAACGCCGCCGGCCCCGCCGTATTCGGCACCGACGCCACCCGCTTCCTGGCCTCGCCCGAGCTGGAGGCCGAAGTGTTCGGCCCCGCCTCGCTGGTGGTGGCATGCCGCGACGCCGCGCAGATGCGCGCGGTGGCCGAGCACCTGGAAGGCCAGCTGACCGCGACCCTGTTCGTGGACGACGCCGACGCCGACGTCGCGCGCGGCCTGCTGCCGGTGCTCGAACGCAAGGCCGGCCGGATCCTGGCCAACGGCTATCCCACGGGCGTCGAAGTCAGCCATGCGATGGTGCACGGCGGCCCGTTCCCGGCCACCTCCAATCCCGCCTCGACCTCGGTCGGCGCCACCGCCATCCGCCGTTTCCTGCGTCCGGTCTGCTACCAGGACCTGCCCGACGCGCTGCTGCCCGACGGCCTCAAGCGCGCCAATCCGCTCGGCCTGCCGCGCATGACCGACGGCGTGCTGTCGGCCTGACGGCACGCCCACGGGACGGCGGCACCGGCGCCGCCGTTCATTCACCCCTGCCTCGGTCCGATTTACCGACCCCGCGCCTCTCCGGGTGGGGGGCCGGCGCCACACGCCTTAACGAGATCTTGAGACGCGCCTTCCTAGAATCGCTAACGATTCTCATTGGCACTTTTCCTGGAACCCGATCATGGCGCAGTACAAACCCTCTCATCCCGGCGCGATGGCGCTCAAGACCCTGGGCGTGGCGCTTGGCGCCGCCGCCAGCGCGCAGGCGCAACCCGCCAACGACAACGCCACGGTGCTGGCGCCGGTGACGGTGCAGGCCGACAGCCCCGCGCCCTACAAGGCGGAACGGGTGCAATCCGGCAAGTTCACCGAGCCGCTCCTGAACACCCCGCAGAGCATCACCGTGGTGCCCCGCGAGGTGCTGGAGGAACAACAGGCCCAGAGCCTGCAGGACGTGCTGCGCAACGTTCCCGGCATCACCTTCAGCTCCGGCGAGGGCAACCTGGGCTGGGGCGACATGTTCACCATCCGCGGCTTCTCGGCGGAACAGAGCATCACCGTCGACGGCATCCGCGACGCCGGCATGTCCAGCCGCACCGACATCTTCAACCTGGAGCGCGCCGAGGTCTTCAAGGGCACCGGCTCGATCGAGTCCGGCGTCTCCGCGGTCGGCGGCAGCGTCAACCTGGTCAGCAAGGAAGCCCGGCTGGGCTCGTTCTACAAGGCGTCCGGCGGCCTGGGCACCGACCACTACCGCCGCATCACGGCCGACCTGAACCAGGAACTGACCGACAGCTCGGCGCTGCGCATCAATCTGATGCGCCACCACAACGGCGTGGCCGAGCGCGACGTGACCGAGTTCGACCGCTCCGGCATGGCGGCCTCGCTGGCGATGGGGCTGGGCACGCCCACCCGCGTCACCCTGAACTACCTGCACCAGGAAGACAACAACATTCCCGACGGCGGCGTGCCGATCCAGCGCGGCACCGGCGGCCAGCGCATGCCGAACGTGTCGCGCAACGCCTGGTACGGCGATCCGTCGCTGTACACCGAACAGACCCGCACCGACCAGGCCACCCTGAAGGCGGAACACGATTTCAACGACCGCGTGCGCCTGTCCAACATCAGCCGCTGGGAACAGACCGACCGCATCGGCGTGCTGTCGCCGGCGCGCCTGAACAGCACCTCGCGCACCTCCTACGGCTACGCCGGCGCCGGACCGCTGGTCAACAGCGCTGACGGCATCCCCTCGTACAGCGGCTATGTGCCGCTGGACAACCCCAGCCCCTACGGCCAGCTGCGCGGCAACGACTTCGGCACCTCCAAGCGCTACACCATCCTGGCCAACCAGACCAACCTGAGCCTGGATTTCCAGACCGGCGCCATCAAGCACCAGCTGGTGACCGGCGTGGAGTTCTACAAGGAGACCTACGGCGACCACGAACGCACCATCAAGGCGCCGTCGACCAACCCGACCTTCGACCTGCGCAACAACGGCGGCGTCGACATGGGCGGGGTCGACACGGTCAAGGGCGCCGACGGCAACCGCGCCGAGGTCTTCAACACCGGCCTGTACGTGGGCGACACGCTGACGCTGACGCCGCAATGGCTGCTGCAGGGCGCGCTGCGCTATGACCGGTTCCGCGTCACGCAGGTCACCGGCTCCGCCGGCAAGCACAGCACCAACCGGGTCGAGGACGGCGCCTGGAGCGGCCGCCTGGGCGTGACCTACAAGCCGGCGCCCGAAGCCAGCCTCTACGCCGCCTACAGCCAGGCCGCGCAGCCATCCGCGCTGGGCGCCTCGACCAACAACAACATCTACGGCGCCACCGGCGGCGACAGCTACAAGCCGGCGGTGTCCAAGACCTACGAGCTGGGCGGCAAGTGGGACCTGGCCCAGGGCGACCTGTCGCTGACCGGCGCGGTGTTCCGCACCGAGCTGTCCGACTCCTGGGAGTATGGCGACGACGCCACCGACGTGGTGCGCGCGCTGCCCGCCAAGCGGGTCGACGGCATCGAACTGGGGCTGGCCGGCAACCTCACCCCGCGCTGGTCGGCCTTCGCCGGCGTCAGCGCCATGAAGAGCCGCATCACCAAGGGCGCCAACAGCGGCGAGGAAGCCAAGAACGTGCCCGACCTGACGTTCAACCTGTGGACCACCTATGCCGCCACCGACAAGCTGTCGCTGAGCTACGGCGCGCAATACGTGGGCAAGCGGCGCTACACCGACAACAAGTACGTGGGCGGCAAGAACAACAACAGTTCCACCGTGTCGGGCCCGTCCGGCACCCATCCCATCTGGGTGCGCGACGACGAGAAGGCGCCGTCCTACTGGCTGCACTCGGTCGCCGCGCGCTACCGCGTCGACAAGTCGCTGACCCTGGGCATGAACGTGGAGAACCTGTTCAACAAGTTCTACTACAGCCGCGTCGGCGCCTCGCTCGACGGCTTCCAGCTCTATGGCGTGCCGGGCGCGGGCCGCACCGTGACCTTCACGGCCGACCTGGCGTTCTGAGGTCCACCCGGAACACGCTGCCCTGCCCTGGCGCCGACCGCAGCGAGACGCGCCAGCCCTGGTGCTCGCAGATGCGCCGCACCAGGGACAGGCCCAGCCCCAGGTTGCCGGCATCGGGCTGCGCGCCGCGCACGAACGGGCTGAAGACGGCTTCCTGCCGTTCCAGCGGGATGCCCGGGCCGTCGTCGGCCACCTGCAGGTAGTCGGGGCCGGCGCTGATTGTGACCCGCGCGCCCGGGCCGGCATATTGCAGCGAGTTGCGGATCAGGTTGGACAGCAGCGCGCGCAGCAAGGGCGCGGGAAAACGCGGCGCGTCGGCCTCTCCGGCCGCCGCCGGCGCATCGCCTGGACCCGCCATGCTCGCCTGCGCCGGCGCTTCGAGCACCAGCGACATGCCACGCCGTTGCGCCATCGCGCTCCAGGCCGCCAACTGTTCGCGCGCCGCGCCGCCGGCGCTGTCGCGCGCGAACTGGTCGCCGGCATCGCGGCCGCGCGCCAGCATCAGGTAGGTGTCGAGCCGTTCCCCCATGTCGGCCGCGGCCGCGGCGATGCGCCGCACGCGGGCGCTGCCGTCGGCGTCCAGGCCGGGCTCGTCCAGCAGCAGCTCGCAGGAGCTGGAAATCACCATCAGCGGCGTGCGCAGTTCATGGCCGACGTCGGCCGTGAACAGCTGTTCGCGCCGCAACGCCTGTTCGAGCTGGTTGTAGGTGGCGTCGAAGGCGTCCGCCAGCCGGCCGATCTCGTCCGGCGGATAGTCCGCCGCCAGGCGGGTCTGGGGCGGCTGGGCGCCGCGCGCCGTGACCTGCGCCGCCAGCCGCGCCAGCGGCCGCAGCATGCGCCGGGTCGCCAGCGTGCCCAGCACGAACGCCAGCACCAGGCCGCCGGCCAGGCCGCTGACCACGGTCCAGTGCGAAGTGGACTGGTTGCGTTCGTACTCGGTGTAGTCGCGCAGCAGCATGTAGCGCTGGCCGTCCTTGTCGTCCACCATCACGTGCCAGACGCGGCCGTCGCGCTCGATCTTGTGAAAGCCCGGCGCCAGCCCGCGCAGCCATTGCGGAAACGCCGCGCCGCCCGGTTCGCCGTGGAAGAACCGGTGCGGCCGGCCCGGGTCGATGCCGGCCAGGAAGTCGCTGCGGACGCGCTCGACCGCCATGCCCATGTCGATGCGCTGCAGGTGGACTTCGAGCGTGTTCACGCTCCAGATCGAGACCCAGGTCAGCACGCCGCCGACCAGCAGCGCCAGCAGCAGGTAGGTGCGCACCAGATAGCGCGCCAGCCCGCGCCGCGCGCTACGCATCGTCAACGGCCCGCAACTGGTAGCCGATGCCATGCACGGTGTGCAGCAGCGGCGTGGCGAACGGCTTGTCCACCACCTGGCGGATCTGGTGGATATGGGTGCGCAGGCTGTCGCTGTCCGGCGGCGAATCGCGCCACAGCGCCTCTTCGAGCCGGCCGCGGTGCACCACCGCGGGACTGGCGCGCATCAGCAGCATCAGCAGTTGCAGCGGCGACGGCGGCAGCCGCAGCGCCTGCCCGCCGCGCGCCAGCGCCAGCGTGCCGGTATCCAGCGTCAGGTCGCCGACCCGCAGCACCCGCGCCGCGCCGGCGCCGCTGGCGCGGTGCAGCAGCGCCTTGGCGCGCGCGGCCAGCTCAGCCAGGGCGAACGGTTTGACCAGGTAGTCGTCGGCGCCGGCGTCGAACCCCGTCAACCGGTTGTCCAGGGTATCGCGCGCGGTCACCATGATGACCGGGGTATCGCAGCCGGCCTCGGTGCGCAGCCGCCGGCACAGGTCATAGCCGTCCAGCCGCGGCAGCATCAGGTCCAGCACGATCAGGTCGAAGCCGCCCTCGGCCGCCATGGCGTAGCCGCGCAGCCCGTCCTCGGCGCAGTCGACGATGTAGCCGCGGCGCGTCAGGTGGTGCGTGATGTTGGCGAGGATATCGGGGTCGTCTTCGATGACAAGAACGCGCATGGGGCGGAGCCGGGAATGGAAATCAATCTCAGATTGTAAGCGCGACCGCGATCCGGCCACGCACGCGAACCGTTTCGCGGCGGGGCCGCCACCGCCTGGCGAGCGTCTTAACGAATTCTTGAACCCCGATGGCGGAGACTGCCTGCCGATAGGAATGGTTCGCGTTACCCGCAAGCCCGCGGGGCGTGTCGTGGCCACTGGATCGGGATCTCCCATGCGTTTGAAAATCATGTTCCGCGCGGCGCTGGCCGCCACCGCCCTGCTCTGCGCCCTGCCCGGCGCCCAGGCCCGCCAGGTGACCGACCTGGCCGGCCGCGTCGTCACCGTGCCCGATCATCCGCAGCGGGTGCTGCTGGGCGAAGGCCGCTTCGTCTTCGCCATGGCGCTGCTGGATCGCGCCGACCCGGTGGCGCGCGTGGTCGGCTGGCAGGGCGAACTCAAGCAGCAGGATCCCTATTCCTGGCAGCAACTGATCAAGCGCTTCCCCAAGGCGGCCGACGTGCCGCTGATCGGCACCACCTCGGAAGCCAGCGTCAGCCCGGAGAAGATCGTCTCGCTCAAGCCGGACGTGGCCATCTTCAGCCTGAGCGGCCATGGCCCGGGCCGCAACAACCCGATGATCGCGTCGCTGCAGCAGGCCGGCATCCCGGTCGTGTTCATCGACTTCCGCCAGCATCCGGTCAAGAACACCGTGCCCAGCCTGCGCATCCTGGGCCAGGCGCTCGACCGCCCGGAACAGGCCGAGCGCTACATCGCCTTCTATGAGTCGCACCTGGCCAAGGTTCGCGAGCTGGTGCAGCCGGTGCCGCAGGCCGAGCGTCCGCGCGCATTCGTCGAGATGCTGGCCGGCGTCTGGCCCGCCTGCTGCCACACCACCGGCAACGGCAGTTTCGGCGACCTGCTGGAAGCCGCCGGCGGCGTCAACGTCGCCGCCCCGGTGCTGCCGGGCGCGATCGGCGACGTCAGCATGGAGTTCCTGCTCAAGGCCCAGCCGCAGGTCTACATCGCCACCGGCAGCCGCTCCGACCCCGGCCGCCCAGGCCTGCTGGTGGGCCCCGGCGCCGCGGCCGAGGTCTCCGCCGCCAGCCTGTCCACCGTGCTGCAACGCGACGGCATCCGCGACCTGGACGCGGTCAAGCGCGGCCGCGCCTTCGGCATCTGGCACGCGTTCTACAACTCGCCCTACAACGTCGCGGCGATCGAAGCGATGGCCAAGTGGCTGTACCCCGTACGCGCCGCCGCGCTGGACCCGGACGCCACGCTGGCCACGCTGTACCGCGACTTCCTCGACGTGGACGGCGCCGGCACCTACTGGACCGCACCCTCCGCCCGTTGATGGCAAGCAGGCACGCCATCATGCAGACTTCCGCTACCGTCCTCGCCGCCGACGGCGTCCTGGACGATCCCGTCGCCCGCTACCATCGCACCCGCCGGCGGCGGCTGGCGCTGGCCCTGGCGCTGGCCGTGGCCATCGCCATCAGCCTGTTGGCCGACATCGCCACCGGCCCGGCCGGCCTGGCGCCGCTCGACCTGCTGCGCACCCTGCTGCACCCCGACGCCGCCGACGCCGGCACCCGCGTCATCGTCTGGCAGTTCCGCCTGCCCTACGCCCTGATGGCGCTACTGGTGGGCCTGGCCCTGGGCCTGGGCGGCGCCGAGATGCAGACCATGCTGGACAACCCGTTGGCCAGCCCCTATACGCTGGGCGTGTCGGCCGCGGCCGCGTTCGGCGCCTCGCTGGCCATCACGCTGGACTGGCACGTGCCGGCGCTGCCGCCCGGCATGGTGGTGTCGCTGTCGGCCTTCGCCAGCACCCTGGTGTCGGTGCTGATCCTGGAGCGCGTGGCGCGCTGGCGCGGCGGTTCGACGCTGGGCGTGGTGCTGTTCGGCATCGCCCTGGTGTATTCGTTCCAGGCGCTGGTCATGCTGCTGCAGTTCATCGCCAGCGAGGAAGCGCTGCAAGGCATCGTGTTCTGGACCATGGGCAGCCTGGCGCGCGCCACCTGGACCACCGTCGGCGTGATGGCGGCCGCGCTGGCGCTGGCGCTGCCGTTCTCGTTGCGCGACGCCTGGAAACTCACCGCCGTGCGCCTGGGCGAGGAACGCGCCGCCAGCTTCGGCATCGACGTCAAGCGCCTGCGCCTGGTGAGCCTGCTGCGGGTCAGCGCGCTGGCGGCGCTGGCGGTGTCGTTCGTCGGCACCATCGGCTTCGTCGGCCTGGTGGCGCCGCACATCGCCCGCCTGCTGCTGGGCGAGGACCATCGCTACTACCTGCCCGGCAGCGCGCTGGCCGGCGCCCTGATCCTGTCGCTGGCCTCGGTCGCCTCCAAGACCGTGCTGCCCGGCGCCCTGATCCCGGTCGGCATCGTGACCTCGCTGGTCGGCATTCCCTTCTTTCTCACCATCGTCATCCGCGCCCTCAAGCGCGGCTGACGCCTTTCCCTGTCCCCGGAGACGCCTCCCCATGCAATACCGTTACCCGCTCGCCCTCGTCGCCCTGCTGGCCACCGGCGCCGCCCACGCCGCCGATCCCGCCTGCAGCATCGACGTCGAAGGCCAGCCCGGCAAGAAGTTCGCGCCCAACCACATCGTGGTGCCCGCGACCTGCAAGGACTTCACGGTGCGCCTCATCCACACCGGCAAGAACAGCAAGGAAAAGGCCGGCCACAACTGGGTGCTGACCAAGACCGAGGACATCGACGCGGTCATGGTCGACGGCATCAAGGCCGGCGCGGCGCACGACTTCCTGGCGCCCGGCGACGGCCGCATCCTGGCCAAGACGCCGATGCTCGGCGGCGGCGAAACCGCCACCGTCACGTTCCCGGTCAGCCGCCTGGCCGCCGGCCAGTCGTACACCTTCTATTGCTCGTTCCCGGCCCACGCCCAGCACATGCGCGGCACGCTGGCGCTGCAGCCCTGACGCCATGGCCTCGCTGGAGATCCGCTCGCTGACCGCCGGCTACGGCAACCGCCCGGTGCTGCGCGGCCTGCGGGCGGCGCCGCTGCCCGAAGGCACGCTGACGGCCCTGCTGGGACCGAACGGCAGCGGCAAATCGACGCTGCTCAAGACGCTGGCGGGGCTCAATCCCATGCTGGGCGGCGACCTGCGGCTGGACGGCGCGGATTTCGCCGGCCTCTCTCCGGCCCGCCGCGCCGAGCACGCCATGTACATGCCCCAGGCCCTGCCCAAGGGCGTGCACATGACCGTGCTGGAGTCGGTGCTGGTGGCGGCCCGCTCGGGCCGCGCGCGCCAGGGCGGCGACGCCTTGATGCGCGAGGCCATGCAGGTGCTGGCCGAACTGGGCATCGGCCATCTCGCCAGCCGCTACCTCGACGAGCTGTCCGGCGGCCAGAAGCAGCTGGCCTCGCTGGCGCAGGCGCTGGTGCGGCGGCCGCGCCTGCTGCTGCTGGACGAGCCGCTGTCGGCGCTGGACCTGAACTACCAGTTCCACGTCATGGACGTGCTGCGGCGCCAGACCGTCCGCCACCGGCTCATCACGCTGGTGGTGCTGCACGACCTGAACATCGCGCTGCGCCACGCCGACCATGCGCTGCTGCTGCACGGCGGCGTCCTGCTGGCCGAAGGCCCGCCGCGGCACGTGGTCACGCCCGATACGCTGCGCCGCGCCTATGGCGTGCTGGCGCGCGTGGAGCGCTGCCCGCAAGGCCAGCCCCAGGTGCATGTGGACGGGTTGGCCCATCATGGGTTGGCCCATCATGGGCTGGCCCATCATGGGTTGGCCGCCTAGATCAGAAACTGCCGGTACGCCTCGTTCGCCGTCTCTTCCCAATGCGCGTAGCCCAGCTGCGCCAGGAAGCGGTCCAGCGCCGCGTCGTCCGCCAGCGGCGCCTGGATGCCCACCAGCACCGAGCTGAAGTCCGCGCCCTGGTTGCGGTAGTGGAACAGGCTGATGTTCCAGTTCGGCGCCATCGCCGACAGGAACTTCATCAGCGCGCCCGGACGCTCCGGGAACTCGAAGCGGAACAGCCGTTCGCCGCCCGCCAGCGGCGAGCGTCCGCCCACCATGTAGCGGATGTGCTGCTTGGAGACTTCGTTGTGGCTCAGGTCGCTGACCGCGAAGCCTTCCTGCTCCAGGCCGCGCATGATGTCCGCGCCCTCGCCGCGGCGCGCGATCTGCACGCTGACGAAAATGCGGGCGGTGTTGGCGTCGGCGATGCGGTAGTTGAACTCGGTCACGCTGCGCGCGCCCATCACGGCGCAGAAGCGGCGGAAGCTGCCGCGTTCCTCGGGCAGCGTCACGGCGAACACGGCTTCGCGCGCCTCGCCCACCTCGGCCCGGTCCGCCACGAAGCGCATGCGGTCGAAATTCATGTTGGCGCCCGAGGTGATCGCCACCAGCGACTGGCCCTGCGCGCCTTCGCGCTCGACGTACTGCTTGAGCCCGGCCAGCGCCAGCGCGCCCGCCGGTTCCAGCACGCTGCGGGTGTCCAGGAACACGTCCTTGATCGCCGCGCAGACCGCGTCGGTATCCACCAGGATGACCTCGTCCAGATACTGGCGGCACAGGCGGAAGGTCTCCTCGCCCACCAGCTTGACCGCCGTGCCGTCCGAGAACAGCCCGACCTCGGCCAGGCTGACCCGCTCGCCCACCTGGATCGACTGCGCCATGGCGCTGGAATCGACCGTCTGCACCCCGATCACCTTGACCGACGGATCCACCGCCTTCATGTACACCGACACCCCCGCCGCCAAGCTGCCGCCGCCGATCGGCACGAACACCGCGTCCAGCCGCCCCGGGTGCTGGCGCAGGATCTCCATGCCCACCGTGCCCTGGCCGGCGATGACGTAGGGATCGTCGAACGCCGGGATGAAGGTCAGGTCCTGGTCGCGGGCCAGCGTCTGCGCGTAGGCATAGGCATCGCTGTAGGAATCGCCCGCCAGCACCACCTGCACCGTCGGGCCGCCGAAGGCGCGCACCGCGTCCACCTTCACCTGCGGCGCGGTCTGCGGCACCACGATGGTGGCCCGCACGCCGAGCCGGGCGGCGGAGATCGCCACGCCCTGGGCGTGGTTGCCGGCCGAGGCCGTGATGACGCCGCGTTCCAGCGCCGCCTGCGGCGTGTTGCGCATCTTGTTGTAGGCGCCGCGCACCTTGAACGAGAACACCGGCTGGTTGTCCTCGCGCTTGAGGTGCACGCGGTTGCCCAGGCGGCGCGACAGGCCCTGGGCCAGGTCCAGTTCGGTCTCGCGGGCGATGTCATAGACCCGCGCCGTCAGGATCTGGCGCAGGTATTCCATGGGCGCGGCATGGCCCGGAGTGAAGGGGTCGGTCTCGGACGTCTTGGCGGTGGCGGCTTGCGGTTGTTGCATGAAAACTCTCTGCGGCGTGGGGGCTGGGCCCGGCAGAGGCGGCAACAAAAAACCCGCCTCGTGGGGCGGGTTTGTTTGACTGACTGCGGTCGCGCGTTAACCCACCATTCCAGGAATGATGGTAATAATCAGCGAAATGCGGACGGCGCGGGAAGTCATGGGCCGTAGCTTCCCGCATGCGCGGCCGTTTGTCAAATCGGCCTTTCCGGCGCGCTTGCGGCCGGCCTGCACGGATGCGGGCTTGGGAGGTGCCCGCACAGGGCGCCTGCACCGGGGGCCTACAGATAGGCGCCCGCCTGCGGCGGCAAGTCATCGATCGGCCGGTGCTTCGCCAGCTGCGCCAGCACGCCGCGGAACATGTTCTTCCTGCCGGCCGCGTCCGGCACCCGCCGCACGAACAGGTATTCGAAGTGCGCCAGCAGCCGGCGCAGCAGGCCCGCGTCCAGCGTCAGCAGGATCTGGCGCAGGTCGTCCGGCAGCACCTCGTCGGGCGAGGACAGGAACAGCCCCATCTGCGCCCGCGTCAGGGGCTTGGTCCGGTACAGCGTCTCGCAGGCCGTCAGGCAGGCCTGGCGGTCGTCCAGCGCCAGCAGCGTGGTGCACTTGAGCACCATCAGGAACACCTGGAACTCCGAGCCGGCCTCGGCCAGCTCGATGCCCTGGTCGAAGTAATCGATGGCCTCCCGCAGGCGCCCGCGGTTCAGCCGCAGCTGGCCCAGCACCGCGAAGGCCGACGCGAACGCGGTGCTGCGGGCGAAGGCCTCCTCGGCCAGCGCCTCGGCCAGTTCCAGATGCCCGTGGCTGACGAAGCACAGCAGCTTGGCGGCCGCCAGCGCCAGCATCGGGTTGTCGCGCACGTGCGGCAGCGCCTGGAACACCAGCGCCTCGATCTGCGGCTCCAGCGCGGCCGGATCGGCCGACAGGTCCAGCACCAGCCGGGAATACAGGTGCGAAGCCCACATCAGCGCCGTCTGCGGATCCTCGGGCTGCTCGGCGCGCAGCTTGCTGAGCTCGGCCTCCGATTCGAGCCAGCTCTGCGGAGTGCGCGACAGGAGCACGGCGGCGCGATGCAGGCGCAGCTCGATCGGTTCGTCGGTGGGGCCGGCCACGCCGCCCCGGGCGCGCGCCAGGTTGCGCCAGATCTCGCTCTTGATGGCGGCGGCGAACGTCGCGGCGGCGGTGCGGCCGACCTCGGCCTCGTCGGTCGGCGCGATGGTCCAGCGCTCGGCGCGCAGCGCGGCGCCGCTGGCGGCTTCGCGCAGCACCACGGCGCAATGCACCCCGGCGTCGTCCTGGCGCAGCCCGACCTCGACACGGAACGGCGCGCCGGCTTCGTTGGCGGCCGCCAGCGACAACAGGCTGACGCCGCGCTCGCTCGGCAGCCGCGCCCGCAGGGCGCCGGCCAGATCGGTCAGGAAGGCCCGCACGCGCGGCTCGGCGCGCAGGGCCTCGGGGCCGGCCGCCGGGCCGATGGCGACGTAGACGTCGCCGCCCGGCCCCGCCTCGCGCGCGGCGACCCAGCTGTAGCCCTCGCCATAGCTGGTGGCGATGAAGCGCGGCGCGCGGGCCGAATCGCCAAGCTTGCCGCGCAGGCGGTTGATGAGCAGGTCCACGCTGCGCTCGAGCGCTTCGGCGTCACCGCGCTGGGTCGCGTCCAGCAGGCGCTGGCGCGGCAGGATCTGGCCAACGTGTCCGGTGAGCAGCGACAGGGCCGCGCTCTCGACCGGCGTGAAATGGATCGTCTTGCCATCGGTACGGCTGGCGTAGCGAAACTTCGGATCGAACAACAGATTGCCAAACCGCATGCATCCCTCCACGCCGGGGCTGTACAACGCCCATCGTCATCCGGCGCCCCGCGCTTTCCCGCCCGCCAGGCGGCGCGGGAAGTTGCCGAATATTAGCCAATACTTGCAGGCCGATACCAGCAGGTTGCGCCGATTTGGCGCCATTCCTGGGGGAAAAATCCGGTTTTTCGGCCCCAAACGCACGGCCCGCGGACGATTGGCGCCCATTTCCGCGCCCGCCGGGCGGGCCACAGTATTACAATGTTTGGTTCGTGGCACTCGCACTTTCCAGGCGGTCGGGCAATTGGACCAGCAATAAAGGACGGGCGGCGCCATGTTGAGCCGATCGGGGCCTGGCCCGGGTCTGCCCATACGAACCCACTCTCGACAACATCTACCGGCTGACGCCGCATAGCATGTTCGGGTTTGCGCCTAGCGCCACCGCCGAACAGATTCAAGGATCATGTCTCTTACTCCGAAGATTATCTATACCCTCACCGACGAAGCTCCGGCGCTTGCAACCCGTTCCCTGCTGCCGATCGTCCAGACCTTCGCGAAGTCCGCTGGCATCACGGTCGAGACCCGCGACATCTCCCTGGCGGGCCGCATCATCGCCCTGTTCCCCGACTACCTGGATGACAGCCAGAAGCTGGGCGACGCCCTGGCCGAGCTGGGCGCCCTGGCGGTGCAACCCGAAGCCAACATCATCAAGCTGCCGAACATCAGCGCCTCGATGCCGCAGCTGAAGGCCGCCATCAAGGAACTGCAGGAACAAGGCTACAAGCTGCCCGACTACCCGGACGCCCCGGCCAACGACACCGAGCGCGACGTCAAGGCGCGCTACGACAAGGTCAAGGGCAGCGCCGTCAACCCCGTGCTGCGCGAAGGCAACTCCGACCGCCGCGCCCCGCTGTCGGTCAAGAACTACGCCCGCAAGCACCCGCACAAGATGGGCGCCTGGACGGCTGACTCCAAGTCGCACGTGGCGCACATGGACAGCGGCGACTTCTACGGCACCGAAAAGTCGGCCCTGATCGCCGACGCCGGCGACGTCAAGATCGAACTGACCGCCGCCGATGGCGCCAAGACCGTCCTGAAGGAAAAGACCCCGGTCAAGGCCGGCGAGATCATCGACGCCGCCGTGCTGTCGACCGCCAAGCTCAAGACCTTCCTGCAGGCCCAGATCGACGACGCGCGCGCCCAGGGCGTGCTGTTCTCGGTGCACCTGAAGGCCACCATGATGAAGGTCTCCGACCCCGTCATCTTCGGCCACGTGGTGTCCGTGTTCTACAAGGACGTGCTGGCCAAGCACGCCGCCGTCCTCAAGCAGGCCGGCTTCGATCCCAACAACGGCATCGGCGACCTGTACGCCAAGATCCAGTCGCTGCCCGCCGACCAGCAGGCCGCGATCACCGCCGACATCGACGCCGCCTACAAGACGCTGCCGCAGCTGGCCATGGTGAACTCCGACAAGGGCATCACCAACCTGCACGTGCCGAGCGACGTCATCGTCGACGCCTCCATGCCCGCCATGATCCGCGACTCGGGCAAGATGTGGAACGCCGAAGGCAAGCTGCAGGACGCCAAGGCCGTCATCCCCGATCGTTGCTACGCCGGCGTCTACCAGGCCGTCATCGACGACTGCAAGCAGCACGGCGCCTTCAATCCGGTCACGATGGGCAGCGTGCCCAACGTCGGCCTGATGGCCCAGGCCGCCGAGGAATACGGCTCGCACAACAAGACCTTCGTCATCCCCGCCGCCGGCACCGTGCGCGTCACCGACGCCTCGGGCAAGGTGCTGCTGGAGCAGGCCGTCGAGGCCGGCGACCTCTGGCGCATGTGCCAGACCAAGGACGCCGCGATCCAGGACTGGGTCAAGCTGGCCGTCACCCGCGCCCGCGTCAGCCAGACGCCGGCCGTGTTCTGGCTCGACGAAAAGCGCGCCCACGACGCCCAGGTCATCGCCAAGGTCAAGCAGTACCTGAACGACCACGACACCAACGGCCTGGATCTGCGCATCCTGCCCCCGGTCGAGGCCACCAAGTTCTCGCTCAAGCGCATCCGCGAAGGCCTGGACACCATCTCGGTGACCGGCAACGTGCTGCGTGACTACCTGACCGACCTGTTCCCCATCATGGAACTGGGCACCAGCGCCAAGATGCTGTCGATCGTGCCGCTGGTCGCCGGTGGCGGCCTGTTCGAAACCGGCGCCGGCGGTTCGGCGCCCAAGCACGTGCAGCAGTTCCTGGAAGAAGGCTTCCTGCGCTGGGACTCGCTGGGCGAGTTCATGGCCCTGGCCGCTTCGCTGGATCACCTGGGCCGCGCCTACGACAACGCCCGCGCCCTGGTGCTGGGCAAGACGCTGGACCTGGCCACCGCCAAGTTCCTGGACGAAAACAAGTCGCCCGACCGCAAGGTCGGCGGCCTGGACAACCGCGGCAGCCACTTCTACCTGGCGACGTACTGGGCCCAGGCCCTGGCCGAGCAGACCGACGACCGCGCGCTCGCCGCGCTGTTCGCCCCGGCCGCGGCCGCCTTCGTCCAAGGCGAAGCCAAGATCCTGGAAGAGCTCAAGGCCGCCCAGGGCAAGCCGGTCGACATCGGCGGCTACTACCAGCCGAACGAAGACAAGGCCAGCCGCGCCATGCGCCCCAGCGCCACGCTGAACCAGGTGCTGGCCAACATCGGCTAAGCCCCCCGCCCCGGGCCGCCTGGCCCGGTGGCGCAAAAAAGCCGGCGGTTCCGCAAGGAACCGCCGGCTTTTTCTTTGGCCCGCGTTTTATGCCGGGCCGCTCAGGCCTGCGACACCCTGCGCGCCCGGCGGATCTGCAGCCACTGCAGCGCCACCGGAATCAGCGACAGGCCGATGATGATGACCGACACCCAGTGCAGATTGGCGCGCACCCAGGCGATCGAGCCGAGCCAGTAGCCCGCCAGCAGCATCGAGCCGCACCAGAGGATGGCGCCGACCACGTTGTAGATGAAGAAGGTGCGGCGCGGCATCTGCGACAGCCCGGCCACGAACGGCGCCAGCGTGCGCACGATCGGCACGAAGCGCGCCACCGTGATGGTCATGGCGCCATAGCGGGCGAAATAGTCGCGCGCGCGCTCCAGGTGGTCCGGCTTGACCCAGCGGCTGTGCGCCAGTTTTTGCCCCCAGCGCGACGAAGCGATGGCGTAATTGAGCGCGTCGCCAGCGATGGCGGCAAAGGTGATCGCCGCCAATGAAATCATGGGATCGATGCCGGCCAGGCCCAGGAAGGCGCCGGCGGCGAACAGCAGCGAGTCGCCCGGCAGGAACGGCATCACCACCAGTCCGGTCTCGATGAACACGATGGCGGCGATGATGCAGGTGCCCAGCACCCAGTTCTGCGCCAGCAGCGCCATCAGGCCCTGCTCGCTGGTCAGCCACGAGAACAGCTCGGTAATACTCATGCGGATCCGGTCCTTGTTGCGGCGGCCGGCGCGGCCGGCCTGCGTATGAAAACGCCGAGTATGCCGCGGGCCCCGTCGATATTTCATCAAATTTTGCCGCTTCGGCCGCGCTGGCGCCGGCCCGCGGACGCGCGCGCCGGCTAGCGCTCGGACAGCAGCCGGTCCAGCCGCAGGCGGCCGCGCTCGTCGGTGAGCCGCCGCATGGCGCCGTAGGCCGCGCCCATGGCGGCCATGCCGCTGGCGCCGCACAGCAGGAACATCAGCAGGATCTGGTACTTGGCCGCGTCGATCGGATCCATGCCGGCGATGATCTGGCCGGTCATGATGCCGGGCAGCGTGATGATGCCGGCCGCCGACATCTGGTTGATGCTGGGCACGATGCCGCGCCGCACCGATTCGCGCAGCAGCGAGGCGAAGGCCTGGTGCGCGGTGGCGCCCAGCGACAGGCGCGCCTCGATCGCGAGCCGGTCGCGCCGCACCCCCGACAGCACGCCGTCCAGCGCCAGGCTGGCCGCGTTCAGCACGCTGCCCAGCACGATGCCGACCAACGCGATGGTATAGCGCGGGTCGTACCAGGGCTCGGGCCGCAACGCCGTGCTGAGGATGAACAGCGCGGTCACCACCGTGGTGGCCACCACCGCCATCGCGCCCACCTGGCCGTTGCCACGGCGCGCCAGCCGGGCCTTGGGCCGGGCCGCGACCTCGCGCGCCGCCAGTGCCATCATCACGGCGACCACCAGCGCGGTCAGCCACGGCGCCGCGTGCGCGAACACGATGCGCAGGATGTGGCCGACCAGCAGCAGCTGCACCACGGTGCGCAATGCCGCCCACAGCACCTGGCGCTGCAGGTTCAGCCGCAGCGCGAATGAGATGCCGGCCGACAGCAGCACCAGCAGCGAGGCGATGACCAGGTCCAGCGCCTGCAGTTTGATCACGTCCATTGCGGCTCCAGCCTGCCCTGCTCCATGCGCCAGCCGCGCCGCGCCATGCGCCGCGCCTGCTCGGGATTGTGCGTCACCATCAGGATGGCGGCGCCGCCGTCGAGGTAGCGACGCAGCTCGGTCTCGACCCGCGCGGTGGCCTCGGGATCGAGCGCCGCGGTGGGTTCGTCCAGCAGCAGGGCCCGCGGCGCCAGCGCCAGGGCGCGCGCCAAGGCGGCGCGCTGGCGCTCGCCGGTGGAGAGCTCCTGCACCAGCGCGTCCATTTTCCCGGGCGCCAGGCCCAGCCGCTGGAACAGCTCGGCCGCGCGGGCCGCATCGGTGTAATGCGGCGCGACGTGGTCATCCCACCAGCCGGCCTCGGCCTGACAGTAGATCACCTGGCGGCGCCAGGCATGGCCGCGCATGCCCGAGCGCGGCGCGCCGTCCAGTTCGACTTCGCCATGGCCGGGATCCAGGTCGGCTACCTGGCGCAACAGCAGGGATTTGCCCGAGCCCGAGGGGCCGGTGATGGCGGCGCACTCGCCCGCCGCGAGATCGAGGCTGACGGGCGACAGGCGTTCGCTGTAGACGCCGCGCAGCCTGAGCACAGGAGGTTTATCTGACATGGCGGCAAGCATAACCCGCCGGCATGGCGCGGGCAGGCGCGCCGCATGAGCTTATGCGCGGCGGCCATGTCCCTATGCGCTTCGCCACCCTGCATATGGTCGCCGCCTGCTTGGCTTTGGCAACGCATCACGCCAAAAAACCATTTGCTAGAGTGTCTATATTGCAAATGAAAATCATACCTACTCAGATGTTTGATTCGTGCAATACCGGCGCTGGAAATCCTTTGTTGATGCGGTGGACGGATGGGCAGGCCCGCTCGTCGTGTCCCGTGCCGCCTGATTAGGCGCCACGGCCGGCCCTGTCCCGCGGCGCCCCGACCGGGCGCCGCCTGTGAAACGCAGACTCAGCAAAAGGCGTCAGCATCATGAACCGTGAAATCTATGACTTCGTCGCGATCGGCCTAGGCCCCTTCAACCTCAGCCTTGCCTGCCTGTCGGCCCCGCTGCCTGGCGTGCGCGCCCTGTTCCTGGACAAGAAGCCCGGCTTCGACTGGCATCCCGGCATGCTGATCGAGGCGTCCACGCTGCAGAATCCGTTCCTCGCGGACCTGGTCAGCCTGGCCGATCCGCGCAGCGAATACAGCTACCTGAACTACTGCAAACAGACCGGCCGCATCTACTCGTACTACATGCGCGAGAACCACTACCTGACGCGCGCCGAATACAACCGCTATTGCAAGTGGGTCGCCGCGCGCCTGCCCAACCTGCGCTTCAACAGCGACGTGCAGAGCGTGCTGCACGATCCCGAGACCGACACCTACCTGGTCACCGGCCAGCACAGCATCAATGGCGAGCGCTTCATGGTCCGCTGCCGCAAGCTGGTGCTGGGCCTGGGCTCGCAACCGTTGCTGCCGGCCTGCTGCGACCGGCGCGAGGCGCCCTATGTGCACAGCGCCGAGTACCTGCGCCACAAGGAGGCGTTGCAGCGCCGGCAGTCGGTCACCATCGTCGGCAGCGGCCAGAGCGCGGCCGAGGTCTTCCACGACCTGCTGCGCGACAGCGACGAGCACGACTACAGCCTCACCTGGATCACGCGCTCGCCGCGCTTTTTCCAGATGGAGAACACCAAGCTCACGCTGGAACTGATTTCGCCGGACTACACCAACTACTTCTACGACCTGCCCGAAGCGCGCCGCCGCCAGATCCTGGCCGAACAGAGCAGCCTGTACAAGGGCATCAACGCCTCGCTCATCAACCAGATCTACGACCTGCTGGACGAGAAGATCCACAACGGCGACCGCCGCTACACGCTGCTCACCAACGCCGAACTGCGCGCCAGCCGCTACGACCGCCACGCTGCACGCTACCACCTGGAGTTCCGCCACGTCGACACCGGCCAGGCGTTCTCGCACGCCGCCGACGGCCTGGTGCTGGCCACCGGCTACACCCGCAGCATCCCCGCGTGCGTCAACCCGATCAACGACCGCATCGCCTGGGCCGAGGACGGCGGCTACCGCATCGCGCGCAACTACACCATCGACCACGGCGGCAACGAGATCTTCGTGCAGAACAGCGGCCTGCTCAGCCATGGCGTGACCAATCCCGACCTGGGTTTCTGCTGCTACCGCAACTCGCAGATCCTGCGCGAGCTGACCGGCCATGAACACTATGCGATCGAGCCGCGCACCGCGCTGCAGGATTTCCGTCCGCCCGCCAGCGGCGTGCTCGGCCATCGCGCGCCGCAGCCGGCGGTGGCGGCGTGCCGCGGCGGCGTGGCGCCGGAACTGATGCCCATGCTGGACGGCCATCGAGCCGCCACGGTCTGACCCGCGACCGCACGAGGAGCCGCCATGATCACCATGACCGCCGCCTTCCTGGGCGAGATCGACCGCCACGCGCGCAACCACTATGACGAGGGCCACGGCCTGGCGCTGCGCCCGCTCGATCCGGCCACCGACGCCGCGCTGCTGCGCCAGTGGTTCGCGATGGACTACGCCCATTTCTGGTCGATGCAGACCTTCACCGACGCGCAGGTGCGCGAGTTCTATGAAGCGCTGGCCGACAGCGGCCACGCCGGCGCCTGGCTCGGCAGCCACGACGGCCGCCCGGCGTTCCTGGTGGAATGCTACGACCCTGCCTACGACCAGGTCGGCGATCACTATCAGGTGCGGCCCGGCGACCTGGGCATGCACATCTTCATCGGCCCGCCGCGGGTGCGCATCCCGAATTTCAGCCGCAACGTGCTCGCCTTCGTGATGCGCTTCATGTTCGAGCGCCTCCAGGCCCGCCGCGTAGTGGTGGAACCCGACAGCAACAACCGCAAGATCCATGCGCTCAACCTGGCCATGGGTTTTGTCTACGCCGGCCAGGCGCGTTTTCGCGAGAAGACCGCCAGCATCGCCTTCTGCACCCGGCAGCAGTTTGAACAGGCCCAACTCCAGGAGTCGTCCCTATGAGCACCCAGCCCCACCCCGCCCAGATCGCCAGCCACCTCGCCCCCGAGGTCTGGGAGAAAGTGAACCGCCTGCTGGTGAAGAAGGCAATCTCGGAATACGCCCATGAATGGTTGCTGGAACCCGAGCGCCTGGGCCCGGCCGAGGCGCCCGGCTTCGACCGCTACCGCCTGGTGCTGGCCGACGGCCACGCCGAATACCGGTTCGACGCGCAGCTGATGGCCATGCGCCACTGGCGCATCCCGCCCGAGTCCATCAGCAAGACCATGGCCGGGACGCCCGCGCCGCTGGACGCGCTGCAGTTCGTCATCGAGATCCGCGACAAGCTCGGCATGCCCGAGGACCGCCTGCCGATCTACCTGGACGAGATCACCAGCACGCTGCACGGCAGCGCCTACAAGCACACCCGCGCCGCGCCCCCGGCCGCCGAGCTGGCGCGGGCCGACTACCAGACCATCGAGACGTCGATGATCGAAGGCCACCCCAGCTTCGTCGCCAACAACGGCCGCCTGGGCTTCGACGCCGAGGACTACCACGCCTACGCGCCGGAATGCGCCAGCCCGATCCGCGTCATGTGGCTGGCGGTGCACAAGGACAACGCCCACTTCGCGTGCCTGTCCACCATGGACTACGACAGCCTGCTGCGCGACGAGCTGGGCGCCGATACCGTCGCCCGCCACACCCAGACGCTGCGCGACCAGGGCCTGGATCCGGCCGACTACTTCCTCATGCCCTCGCATCCGTGGCAATGGTTCAACAAGCTGTCGCTGGCCTTCGCCCCCTATGTGGCCACGCGCAAGATCGTGTGCCTGGGTTATGGCGATGACGACTACCTGGCGCAGCAGTCGATCCGCACCTTCTACAACATCAGCCAGCCCGGCAAGCACTACGTCAAGACCTCGCTGTCGATCCTGAACATGGGCTTCATGCGCGGGCTGTCGCCCTACTACATGTCCGGCACCCCGGCCATCAACGAATACCTGCACGGGCTGATCTCGGCCGATCCGTGGCTGCGCCGGAACGGCTTCACCATCCTGCGCGAAGCGGCCTCGCTGGGATTCCGCAACTACTACTACGAGGCCGCCATCTCGGTCGACACGCCGTACAAGAAGATGTTCTCGGCGCTGTGGCGCGAAAACCCCACCGCGCTGATCGGCGCCAACCAGCGCCTGATGACCATGGCCGCGCTGCTGCACGTCGACCCCCAAGGCGGCGCGCTGCTGCCGGAACTGATCCGCGCCTCGGGCCTGGACGCCGCCGGGTGGCTGGAGCGCTACGTCGACGCCTATCTCACGCCGCTGGTGCATTGCTTCTACGCCCACGACCTGGTGTTCATGCCGCACGGCGAGAACGTCATCCTGGTGATCGAGGACCATGTGCCGGTGCGCGCCTTCATGAAGGACATCGCCGAGGAATCGTCGATCCTCAATCCGCACGCCGCGCTGCCCGAGAACGCCCGCCGCCTGGCCGCCGACGTGCCCGAGGAATACAAGCTGCTGACCATCTTCGTCGACGTGTTCGAAGGCTACTTCCGCCATCTGGCGCAGGTGCTGGCCGACAGCGGCGTGATGGCCGAGGACGCCTTCTGGAAACTGGTGGCCGGCCGCATCACCGCCTACCAGGAGGCGCATCCGGAACGGCTGGAGAAGTACCGCCAGTACGACCTGTTCGCCCCCGAGATGATCCATTCGTGCCTGAACCGCCTGCAATTGGCCAACAATCTGCAGATGGTCAACCTGGCCGACCCCATCGGCAGCTTCCAGATGGCGCCCAACCTGGCCAACCCGATCGCCCCCTACCGGCCGCAATGGCTGGGCCAGGGCCAGGCCGACACCGCGCGGGCGCTTGCGTGAACCGCGACCTGGACGATCTGCTGGACCTGACCGGCCGCCTGGTGCCCGGGCTGTCGGGCCAGGTCGCGCCGGCGGCCGGCCCGGGCATCCGCCCGGGCGCCGACAACGCCCAGGCCATCGCGCAATTGCGCGATGTCTGGGGGCAGCGCTATCCGGAAGCGGGGCCGCACTATCTGGCCCTGCGCTGCTGGGGGCTGCTCATCTGGCAGCCCGTCTACCTGAGCGTGATCGCCGCGCATCGCAGCGCGATCGTGCCCGACCTCTCGAGCATGACCCAGCCGGTGCCGGACGACGGCTTCATCATCGGCTACACGCTGGACCGCCACGAACCCCTGCGCGCCTGCCTGCGCCAACGCATGCAGGCCGCCGCCGCGCAGCTGCGCAACATCTGCGCCACCTTCTACCGCGAGCTGACCCAGGTGCTGCGGGTCAGCCCGCGCGCCGCCGAGAGCATGCAGGCCGACTGCGTGCTGTATGCCCTGCTGGCCGCGCGCCACGACGATGGCGCCGAGGCCAATGACTGGGCGCGGCGCCAGGCCATCGAATGGATGGACCTGCTGGGCCTGCAGGGCCGCAGCGGCTACCTGACCTGGCAGCGCGCGGCGCAGCCGGTCATCGCCGTTGACCGGCAGGTCTGCTGTCACTACTTCCGCAGGCGCGATGGCGACTATTGCAGCACCTGCCCCAAACTGGATCTTGCCGAACGCATTGCCCGGATCGACGCCGAGAGCGCCATGCCCGCCTGACAGCGGCCCGGGGCCTTGCGGGACGGCACAAGGAGTCGGATATGACGGACATTGGCCGCCTCGAGCATGTGCAGCAGGCCCTGAGCCCGCTGCACGTTCGGGCCTATTTCGACGAAGCCCTGTTCGCGCGCGAACAGGAACGGATATTCAAGCAATCGGCCCTGTACGTGGGCCACGAGAAAGGCGTGCCCGAGCCGGGCGACTGGCGCCGCCTGCCGCACGAGGAAGGCGGCCGCGTGCTGGTGCGCAATGCGCGCGGGGTGGAACTGGTGTCGAACGTCTGCCGCCACCGGCAGGCGTTGATCCTGGGCGGCGAGACCGGCGCGGTGACCGGCCCGGGCAATCCCGCCGGCAACCTGTCGGCCAGCGGCGGCAACATCGTCTGCCCGCTGCATCGCTGGACCTACGACAACCAGGGCCAGATACTGGGCGCGCCGCAGTTTCCCAGCACGCCGTGCCTGAACCTGCCGCGCTTCCCGCTCAAGAACTGCCACGGCCTGCTGTTCGAGGGCCCGCGCGACCCGCGGGACGACCTGGGCCACCTGTTCGCCCGCCCCGAGTTCGATTTCTCCGACTATGTGCTGGACCACGTCGAGGTGCACCAGTGCAACTACAACTGGAAGACCTTCATCGAGGTCTACCTGGAGGACTATCACGTCGGGCCGTTCCACCCGGGCCTGGGCCGGTTCGTCACCTGCGACGACCTGAGCTGGGAGTTCGGCCGGCAGCACAGCCTGCAGCGGGTGGGCGTGCACGACTCGCTGGAGAAGCCCGGCTCCGACGTCTACCGCGACTGGCACGATACGCTGATGCGCTACCGCGGCGGCTCGGCGCCCGATTATGGCGCGATCTGGGTGACCTATTTCCCGACCCACATGATCGAGCTCTATCCGCACGTGCTGGTGCTGTCGACCCTCTACCCCAAGAGCCCGCAGGAGACCATCAACATCGCCGAGTTCTACTACCCCGAGGAAATCGCGCTGTTCGAGCGTGAATTCGTCGAGGCCCAGCGCGCGGCCTACATGGAAACCGCCATCGAGGACGACGAGATCGGCGAGCGCATGGATGCCGGCCGGCTGGCGCTGCTGCGCCGCGGCACCTCGGAAAGCGGCCCCTACCAGTCGCCGATGGAGGACGGGATGCAGCATTTCCACGAGTGGTACCGCGACGTCATGGGCGACGAACTGGGAGATTGCGCGGCGCCCTGAGGCGTCGCTGGGGGGAGGCAAAGGCCCGAGGAGATAGCGGTGCCGGAACACTACGGCAAAAAACCGCAACAATGAGAACATATGCTATTCTCATTCTCACATTTGGCGAGGCTTTTCGCCCCGCCAAAGGGCTCATCCCGTAACGCGAGTGACGATCTTGAACCCATCTGCCTCCCCCGCCCAATTCACCGTCGCCGACTTCAACCGCATGGGCAGCCAGAGCGGTTTCCGCTACCGCCTGCCGCAGCTCTCGGGCGCGGTCCGCGCGGACCCGGAAACCCTGTGCATCGCCGAAGGCCGGGTCGACACCTATGCCATCCGGCCCGGCCTGACGCTGGTGCTGTCCGACGTGCGCGTGCACCAGCACTACGAAGCCACCTCGATGATGTCGCCGCGCTTTTCGGCCATCGTCATGCTGCAGGGCCACGCCCAGACCCGCATCGATCGCCATGACGACGTCCGCCTGGCGGCGCACAGCGGCGTCAGCGCGCTGTACGGCGACACCGTCGCCATGACCGGCACCCATGCCGCCGGACAGCGCCTGCGCAGCGTCAACCTGTCGCTGTCCGATCCCGACGGCGCCGGCGACGACCAGACCAGCGAGATGATCTGGAAGGCGCTGCGCTCGCCGTCACTGCGGCTGCGCCGCTGGCAGGTGCAGGGCCATCTGTTGCAGGCCATCGAGCATCTGCTGGACTGCGGCTGGGACGGACCGCTGCAGAACATGCTGCGCGAAGGCGTCGGCACCCAACTGCTGGCCCATGCGCTGGCCACGCTGGAGCAGCGCGCGCCGGCCGAGAACGCCGTGTCGGAACGCGACCGCCAGCTGCTGGAACGGGTGCGCGAGCGGCTGCACAGCGCGCCCGGCGAAGAGCACACGCTGGACGACCTGGCGCGGCTGGCCTGCATGAGCCCCAGCACGCTGCGCGCCAAGTTCCAGGCCACCTACCAGCGCTCGGTCTTCAGCTGGCTGCGCGAACGCCGGCTCGAAGTGGCCCGCGAGCAGCTGGCCCAGGGCTGCAGCGTGCAGCAGGCGGCGCACTTCGTCGGCTACCGCCACGCCACCAACTTCGCCACCGCGTTCCGCGAACGCTACGGCATCGCCCCCAGCGAACTGAACTGAGCGCCGGCCGTGGACGGCTTCCGGCGGCGCCCATTGGTCTTACGGCATTGCCCATTCCTGCAATCCGCGGTGACGGGCGACCATGCGGCAGAGCTTCCCCTCCCGGGAAGCGCCCGCCCTGGATGCTCCCGTGTCACGCCCCCAACCCCTGCCCTCGTTTCCCGTCATGGTGCTGATGCTGGGACTGCTGTCCTGTGTCGCGCCCGCCACCATCGACGCCTACCTGCCCGCCTTCGGGGCGCTGGGCCGGGAATTCGATGTGCCGCAGGAAACCGTGCAGCTGACGCTGGGCGTCTACATGGCCTGCTATGCGTCGATGCTGCTGCTGCACGGCACGCTGTCGGACTCGCTCGGCCGGCGGCGCATCGTGCTGGCGGCGCTGGCGGTGTACGTCTGCGGTTCGCTGATGGCGGCGCTGGCGCCCGGCTTCGGCTGGCTGCTGGCCGGGCGCGCCGTGCAGGGCCTGTCGGCGGGCGCCGGCATCGTGGTCGGCCAGGCCATCATCCGCGACTGCTACGACGGCGCGGTGGCGCGCCGCGCCATGTCCTACCTGATCCTGGTGTTCAACCTGTCGCCGGCGCTGGCGCCCATCCTCGGCGGCTACCTGGCGGCGCACCAGGGCTGGCGCGCCGTCTTCCTGCTGCTGACCGCGCTGGCCGGCGCGGCCTGGCTGCTGTGCGCGCGGCGCCTGCCCGAGACCCTGCCGCCCGAACGCCGCCAGCCGCTGGCCTGGCGCACACTGGCCGCCAACTACGCCCGCGTGCTCGGCAACCGGCGCTACACCGCGCTGGGCCTGGCGTTCAGCCTGCTGTTCGCCGCCCAGGGCTTCCTGATCGGCGCCGCGCCCGACTTCATCAGCAATGTGCTGGGCCTGCCGGAGACCGACTTCGCCTATCTGTTCGTGCCGCTGGTGGTCGGCGCCATGGCGGGCGCCCTGGTGGCGGCCCGCAAGGCCGGCCGCTGGTCGGATGGCCGCATCACGCTGCTGGCTTTCGTGCTGATGGGCGGCAGCTGCCTGGCCTACGTGCTGTACATGGCCGCGGCCGAGCCGCCGCGCCTGCCCTGGGCGGTGCTGCTGCCCGGGCTGTTCACCTGCGGACTGGCCATGGGGGTGCCGGCCATGACCCTGCGCATCCTGGGGCATGTGCCGGACCTGTCGGGCACCGCCGCCTCGGTGCTGGGCTTCATGCAGATGCTGACGTTTTCCGTGGCCAGCGGCTGGGGCGTGCCGCTGGTCTATGGCCAGCCGTTGCGGCTGGCGGCGGCCATGCTGGTTTTCGTGGCGGCCAGCGCGGCCGGCTGGGCCTGGCTGCACCGCTGCGCCGCGCCGCTGGCGGAGGCGCCGGCCAAGGCAGGATAGCCCGGCGGCATTTGTCATACGCATCCCATCGCGGCGCATACATCAACCCAACGGTAAAAATCAATAATTCTCATTACCAAACCTTACCGCTGGAGCTTGTCCTCATGCTGTCCGTTCCGCCTTCGCCCGCCGCGCAGCCGCGCCGGGTGCGTCCCCTTGTCCACGCGATCCAGACAGCCCTGCTCTGCTCCGCACTCGCCCATCAGCAAGCCGGCGCCCAGACCGCGGCTTCCGCCGGTTCGTCCGGCGACGTGGCGCAACTGCCCGCCGTCACCGTCAGCGGCGCCGGCATCCCGGGCACCACCGAAGGCACCCATTCCTACACCACCGATGCCATGAACACGGCCACCGGCCTGACGCTCTCGCCACGCGAGACGCCGCAGTCGGTCAGCGTGGTCACGCGCCAGCAGATCGAGGACCAGGGCCTGCGCGACACCGGTTCGATCCTGGCCAGCGCGCCGGGCATCTCGGTGACCCGCAGCGACAGCAACCGGCTGTCGTTCTCGTCGCGCGGCTTCTCCATCGACAACTTCCAGTTCGACGGCCTGAATTCGCCCATCCTGAGCCAATGGAACTACGGCGCCACCGACATCGACGCGGCCATCTACGACCGGGTCGAGATCGTGCGCGGCGCCACCGGCCTGATGACCGGCTCGGGCAACCCCTCGGCGGCGGTCAACTTCATCCGCAAGAAGCCGCTGCGCGAATTCGCCCTGTCCGGCAGCGCCAGCGCCGGCAGCTGGGACTACGTCGGCGGCGACCTGGACCTGTCGGTGCCGATCACGCCGGACGGCCGCATCCGTTCGCGTTTCGTCGCGGCCTATAACCAGGGGGACGACTACGTGACCTTCCTGGACTCGCGCAAGCGCACCTTCTACGGCGTGGTCAGCGCCGACCTGACGCCGGATACCGTGCTGACCGCCAGCGTCGAATACTTCCGCAACCAGAGCAACGGCTTCGGCAGCGGCTTCCCGCTGTTCTACAGCGATGGCTCGCGCACTGACTTCAACCGCTCGGTGGCCAACAACACCCGCTGGGCCCGCATCGACACCGAGTCCACCACCACTTTCGTCGACCTGACGCACCGCTTCGCCAACGACTGGAAGGTGCGCGCCGCCTACAGCCACACCGACGGCGACTACCGCATGAAGCAGCTGTACCGCGGCGGCTACCCCAACAAGGTGACCGGCGCCGGCATGACCAGCTCGTTCAACAACTACGACGGCGACCGCTCGCGCGACGACATCCACCTGACGGTGTCGGGTCCGTTCCAGCTGCTGGGCCGCAAGCACGAGCTGGCGCTGGGCTGGATGAGCGTGAACGACCACAGCAACATCGGCCAGTACCTGATGACGGGCGCCAAGCCGGCAATCGGCAGCTTCCTCGACTGGCGCCAGGACCATATCGCCGAGCCCACCTGGTCCGGCACCAAGACGCCCGCCGACGACCTGCGCGTCAAGCAGACCGGCGCCTACGCGGTCGGCCGCTTCTCGCTGGCCGACCCCCTGCACCTGATCGTCGGCGGCCGCTGGAGCAACTGGGAAACCAACCAGACCTACTTCGGCAGCAAGCGCGCCTACAAGATCAACGACCAGTTCACGCCCTACGCCGGCCTGCTGTACGACATCAACAGCACCTACACGGCCTACGCCAGCTATACCGAGATCTTCCAGCCGCAGAACGCCCGCACGCCCAACGGCTCGATCCTGCCGCCGATCGACGGCAAGAGCTACGAGGTCGGCCTGAAGGCGGCCTACCTGGAAGGCCTGCTGAACGCGTCCGCCTCGCTCTACCAGACCCGCCAGAACAACCTGGCGCAGGCCATTCCCGGCGAGTCGGTCAGCGGCATGCCGGGCACCCAGGCCTACCGCGCCGCCACCGGCGCCAAGGTCGAAGGCTTCGAGCTGGAGACCAGCGGCCAGCTGAGCCCGGGCTGGAACATCGGCGCCAGCTATACCCATTTCACCGCCAAGGACGCCGACGGCAAGCCGATCAACACCAGCCATCCGCGCAGCCTGTTCAAGGTCTACACCACCTACCGCCTGCCGGGCGACCTGCACCGCCTGACCGTGGGCGGCGGCGTCGACTGGCAGAGCCGCATGTACCAGTCCGCGCCCAGCCCGCGCGGCAACGTGGATGTCGAGCAGAGCAGCTACGCGCTGGTCAACCTGATGGCCCGCTTCGATTTCAGCAAGCAGGTCTCGGCCACCCTCAACCTGAACAACGTCTTCGACCGCAAGTACTACGACCAGATCGGCTTCTTCAGCCAGGGCTGGTACGGTGCGCCGCGCAACGTCATGCTGACGGTGCGCGCGCAATATTGACCGGACGAACAGGCGGCAAGATGCCCGGGAGTACCGCAACACAATGCGTTTGAATCTGGCTATCGCGGCACGCCTGCGCCGCCACGTCCTGACTGGCGCGGCGGCGCTGGCCCTGGTCATGCCCCTTGCCGCCTGCGAGCGCGCGCCAGCGCCGGTCGCGGCCGAACCCGCTTCCAACGCCGCCCCGGCAGGCCAGCCGGGGCCGACGGCCACGGCGCCGGGATTTCCCGTCACGCTGCGCAGCGCCCTGGGCGAGGCGGTGATCGCCGCGCCGCCCCGGCGCGTCGTCACCCTCGGCCTGGGCGCCGACGACCTGGCGCTGGCGCTGGGCGTGGTGCCGGTGGGCGTGGGCCGGGCCGACTGGGGCGGCGATCCCGACCACTACTGGCCCTGGGTGCGCGCCGCCATCGAAGCCCGCGGCCAGCCGCTGCCCGAGCGCATCACCGTCTACCCCGAACTGGACATCGAAAAGATCATCGCCCTGCGTCCGGACGTGGTGCTGGCGCCCTTCTCCGGCGTCAGTCCCGAGGCCTACGCCCAGCTGTCGCGGCTGGTGCCGGTGGTGGCGTATCCCGAACAGCCGTTCCTGACCCCGGTGCAGACCCAGGTAGACCTGATGGCCGCGGCCCTGGGCAAGCGCGACGCGGCCGCCGCGCTCAAGGCCGGCATCCACGACGCGCTGGCGCAGGCGGCGCGCCGCCACCCGGAACTCTCCGGCAAGACCTTCGCCTACGTGCGCGCCGACCTGGGCTCGGGCAATTTCGCCGCCTACGTGGCCGGCGACCCGCGCGTCGACACGCTCACGGCCATGGGCCTGACGCTGGCGCCCTCGGTGCGCGGCCTGCATGCCAGCGCCGGACATTTCGCCCACTACCTGGGCTTCGAACATGCCGACGCGCTGGGCGACGCCGATATCCTGGTGTCCTGGTTCTATACGCCCGAGGAGCGCGACCGCACCGCGGCCCTGCCCCTGTATGCGTCCATCCCCGCCGTGCGCCGGGGCAGCTACGTGGCGCTGAGCGATCCGGCGCTGGTCATGGCGTCGTCATCGGGCACGCCGCTCGCGGTGGCCTGGATGCTCGACCGGCTGGTGCCGCAACTGGCCGAGGCGGCGCGGCGCGCCCAGGCGGGCCGCTGATGCCGCCGCGCCAAGCCCCGGCCGACACCCGGCCCGACGACGCGATGCCGCGCCTGCGGGCGCCGCTGTTGCTGGGCGCCTGTATGCTGCTGGCGGCCGCCGCGCTGGCCAGCCTGTGGCTCGGCTCGCGCGGCCTGTCGGCCGCCACGGTCTGGCGCGTCCTGCTCCAGCCCGACGACAGCCACGCCGCGCTGGTGGTCGCCTCGCGCATCCCCCGGACCCTGCTGGCCCTGCTGACCGGCGCCGCCCTGGCGGTCGCCGGCGCCTTGATCCAGGCGCTGACCCGCAACCCGCTGGCCGAACCCGGGCTGCTGGGCGTGAACGCCGGGGCGGCCGCTTCCATCGTGACCGCGGCGCTGCTGCTGGGCGGCCTTCCCGCGCATCCCTTCTGGGCGGCGCTGCCCGGGGCGCTGGGCGCCGCCGCCGCGGTATATCTGATCGGCGCCGGCGGCCGCGGACTGCAGCCGGTGCGGCTGATCCTGGCCGGCGCCGCGGTCAATGCCGTCCTCTTCGCCTATGTGCAGGCGGTGGCGCTGCTGCGCGACGACATCTTCGACGCCTACCGTTTCTGGGCCGTCGGTTCGCTGGCCGGCCAGTCGCTTGACGCCGCATTGCGCGCGGCGCCCTACATCGGCGCCGGCCTGCTGCTGGCCGCCGCGCTGGCGCGGCCGCTCAATCTGCTGGCGCTGGGCCACGCGCTGGCGCAGGCGCTCGGGCTGCGGGCCGGCCTGTGCCGCCTGCTGGGCCTGCTGTGCGTGGCGATACTGGCCGCGGCCGCCACCGCCGCCGCCGGCCCGATCGCCTTCGTGGGCCTGGCGGTGCCGCAAATGGCCCGCCGCGTGGCCGGACCGGACCTGCGCTGGCTGCTGGCCTACTGCGTGGTGCTCGGGCCGCTGCTGATGCTGATCGCGGACATCCTGGCGCGGCTGCTGCGCGCGCCCGCCGAACTGCTGACGGGCGTGGTCGTGGCGTTCATCGGCGCGCCCTTCCTGTTGGCGGCGCTGCGCAGCCGGCCGCGGAGCCTGGCATGACCCGCGGAACGCCGCGCCTGATCGCGCAACCGCCGCGCCTGCTGCGCGCCGGCAACTGGCTCGCCTGGCCCGTCGCGCCGCGCGCGCTGGCCTATGCGGCGCTGCTGCTGGCGCTGGCCGGCGCCGTGCTCGCCACGACGCTGCGGGCCGGCGATCCCGGGTTGTCCTGGAGCGCGTTGTGGCTGGCGCTGCAAGGCGCCGGCGGCGCCGTGGAGCAATGGCTGGTGCATACCGTGCGCCTGCCGCGCGCCCTCTCGGCGCTGGGCGCCGGCGCCGCGCTGGGCCTGTCCGGCGCGCTGTTCCAGAGCCTCACCCGCAACCCCCTGGGCAGTCCCGACGTCATCGGCCTGACGGCCGGCGCGTCCGCGGGCGCGGTGGCCGTGGCCATGGTCTGGCCCGGGCTGATGCCGGTGGCATGGGGCGCGGCGGCGGGCGCGCTGCTGGCCACGGCCGGCGTCTGGTTCGGCTCCGGCGCCGGCTTCGCCGCGCCCCAGCGCATGGTCATCGCCGGCATCGCCGTGGGCGCGATCGCCTTCGCCTTCGTGCAATACGGCCTGTCCAATCTGCGGCGCGAACAGGCCTACCTGGCCGCGGCCTGGCTCAATGGCAGCCTGGCCGGCAAGACCTGGACCGACGTCGCCCTGATCGGGGCGGCCGGCGCCCTGTTGCTGCCGCTCGGGCTGGCGCTGTGCGCTCGCCTGCGGCTGCTGGAGATGGGCGACGATCTGGCCCAGGCCCTCGGCGCCACGCCGTCGCGCAGCCGGCTGGCCGCCACGCTGGTGGCGGTGCTGGCGGCCGCGGCGGCGGTCACGGTGGCCGGCCCGGTGGCCTTCG
>NZ_CADIJR010000049.1 GCF_902859645.1 Achromobacter insuavis
GCCCCGCGCCAGCGCCGCATCCAGCACCGTCACGCGCCAGCCTCGCAGCGCCAGGGACTGCGCGATGCCCGCCCCCGCCAGGCCCGCCCCCACCACCAGCGCATGACGGCCCTCCTCGGCCGCCGCGGCCGGCGCGGCGTCGGCGCCGGGCGTGGCGGTGCCCACCGTCATGTGCCATTTGCCGCCATAGCCCGGCGCCCGCCGGACATCGAACCCCGCATCACGCAGGGCCTGGCGCAATTCGCCGGTGCAGGCCCAGGTGGCCACCGTAGCCTGCGGCGCGGCCAGCCGCGCCAGGTCCTTGAGCAAGGCGGCCTGCCACATGCGCGGATTGCGCTCCGGCGCGAAACCATCCAGGAAATACGCGTCGACCCGCGCCGCAAGCCGCGGCGCCAGCGCCTGCGCATCGCCGAAACCGAGCGTCAGCGTCACCGCGCCGCCCTCGAATTCCAGCCGGTGCAGGCCGGGCAGCAAGGCCGGCCACTGCGCCGCCAGTTGCGCCGCCAGCGCGGCCAGGGGCTCGGGCGCATGGCGCGCCAGCAAGGCCTGCAAGTCCGCCCGGCCGAACGGGTGCGCCTCCAGCGACACCACGTGCAGGGTGCGCGAGCGCTGCGGATCATCGCGCCACGCGCGCCACAACGCCAGGAAATTGAGCCCCAGGCCGAAACCGGTCTCGCAGACCGTGAAGGCGCCGCGTCCGCGCCAGCGTTCAGGCAGGCCGTTGCCGCGCAGGAAAACGTGTTCGGCCTGGCCCAGCGCGCCCGACGGCGAGTGGTACACGTCGCCATAGGCCGGGCTATAGAGCCGGCCCTGCGCATCGAATTCAGCGACCGCGGGGGTCAGGGGCACGTAGGACGAAGACATGGAAACGGCGGCGATCGGAAAAGATGGATTATCGGCTGGCGCGGCCGGCTGCGTTGGATGCGCGCCACGGGCGTCCGGGCTTTTGCCGCGCCGCCACGGATTTGACGCATGGCTGGGCTTACACTGGTTTCATGGAAACCTATGACCCGCCCCGCTCGCTCGCCTCGCCCGTAGACCTGTGCGCCGCGCTCGACGCCGCGGTCACGGCAGCCCACGCCGGCGCGGCCATCCTGCAATCCTACGCGCATCATCGCGCCGATCTCGTGATCGATCGCAAGGCGCGCAACGATCTCGTGTCCCAGGCCGACCGCGAGGCCGAGGCCGCGATCATCGAGGAATTGCAGGCGCGCACGCCCCAGTTCGGCATCGTCGCCGAAGAGACCGGCGGTCAGGCGCAAGGCGCCGCCACCTGGTACATCGACCCGCTCGACGGCACCACCAATTTCCTGCACGACATTCCGCATTACGCCGTGTCGATCGCGCTCATCGCGCACGCCGGCACCGCGGTGTCCCCCACCGAACGCCTGGCCCGCGAAACGCCCGTGGCCGGCGTGGTCTACGACCCTTGCCGCGAAGAGCTGTTCACCGCCGTATATGGCCTGGGCGCCTGGCTCAACGGCCGCCGCATCAATTGCTCGCGCACCCGCACGCTGGACGACGCCGTGCTGGCAACCGGCTTTCCCTTCCGCGACTTTTCCTTCGCCAGCCAGTACATGCCGATGCTGCATGACGCCATCAACCGCGCCCGCGGCGTGCGGCGCATGGGCGCGGCCGCGCTGGACCTGGCCTGGACCGCCTGCGGCCGTTACGACGGCTATTGGGAAATGGGACTGGCGCCCTGGGACGTGGCCGCGGGCACGCTGATCGTGCGCGAAGCCGGCGGCGCCTGCAACGACATGCACCAGCAGGACTCCTGGCCCATCGGCGGGCGCGTCGTGGCCGGCAATCCCGACATCGAACGCGCCCTGCACGAGATGATCGCCCCGCACCTGGACCAGCCGGGCTGAGGCCCGGCCGCCCGCGCGACCCGCGCGATCAGGCCGCCTGGCCCTGCGGCGCGGCGGCCTCGGCGTCCGGACGCAATTCGCGCCGCAGGATCTTGCCGACGTTGCTCTTGGGCAGCTCGTCGCGGAATTCGACGAAGCGCGGCCGCTTGTAGCCGGTCAGCTTGTCCTTGCACCACTGCTGCACCTGGGCCTCGGTCAGCGACGCATCCTTCTTCACCACGAACACCTTGACGGCCTCGCCCGAATGCTCGTCCGGCACGCCGATGGCGGCGCATTCGAGCACGCCCGGCATCTGCGCCACGGCCGCCTCGACCTCGTTCGGATAGACCTTGAAGCCGGACACCGTGATCATGTCCTTCTTGCGGTCGACGATGCGGGTGTAGCCCTTGTCGTCCATGATGCCGATATCGCCGGTGCGGAAGAAGCCGTCGGCGGTCATGGCGTGGCGGGTCTCTTCCGGCTTCTGCCAGTAGCCGGCCATGACCTGCGGCCCGCGGATGGCCACTTCGCCGCGCTCGCCCAGCGCCACCTCGTTGCCCGCGTCATCCAGGATCGCGACATCGGTGGACGGCAGCGGCAGGCCGATGGCGCCGGAGTAGGCGTCGGTGTCGGTCGGATTGACCGTGGCCACCGGCGAGGTTTCGGACAGGCCATAGCCCTCGACCAGCGGCCGGCCCGTGACCTTGAGCCAGCGCTCGGCCACCGCCTGCTGCACCGCCATGCCGCCGCCCAGCGTCAGCCGCAAGCCGGAGAAATCCAGCTTGGCGAAATCCTCGTTGTGGACCAGCGCGTTGAACAGCGTATTGACGCCCGGGAACACATTGATGGGCGTCTTGCGCCACGCGCCGATCAGCGATGGCTGGTCGCGCGGATTGATGATCAGCACGTTGCGCATGCCGGCGTGCAGCCCGTACAGGCCGCAGACCGTCATGGCGAACACGTGGTATAGCGGCAGCGCGCTCAGGATCGTGATCTGCTGCCCCGCCAGGTCATGCAGCGCGGGCGAGGCCACCGCTTCCATCTGCATCACGTTGGACGTCAGGTTGCGATGCGTCAGCATGGCGCCCTTGGGCACGCCAGTGGTGCCGCCGGTGTATTGCAGCACCGCCAGGTCGTCCATCGAGATGACCGGCGCCGTGAACGGCAGGCCCGCTCCCCTGGCCAGCACCTTCGGCAGCATCTGCGCGCCGTCGATATGCCACGCCGGCACCAGCTTCTTGATATAGCGCGCCGCCAGGTTCACCAGCGGCGCCTTCAGGCCGCCCAGCAGGTCGCCCGGGCCGGTCACCACGACGTGCTTGAGCTGACCGCGGTCGGTCACGCTCTGCAGCGTGTGGGCGAAATTCTCCAGAATGACGATGACCGCCGCGCCGCTGTCCTGCAACTGTCGCTGCAGTTCATCGGGGGTATAGAGCGGGTTGACGTTGACCACCGCGTGGCCGGCCCGCAGCGTGCCCAGCAGCGCCACCAGGTAGGCCGGCACGTTGGGCATCATCAGCGCGACCCGCGACCCCTTGGGCAGCCCCAGGCTCTGCAGCCAGGCGGCGAACCCGCGGCCATGCGCGTCAAGCTGCGCATAGGTGATGTCGCTGCCCATGGCGGTGCAGGCGATGCGGGTCGCGTACTGCTTGCAGGCCCGGTCCAGCAGGTCGGTGAGCGACGCATAGCCGTCGATGGAGATATCGGCGGGCACCCCTTTCGGGTAATGGGCAAGCCACGGACGGGTCATGGTGTTTGTCTCCATTAAATTGGTTTTTGATTGATGATAACCTTGTTGCGTTCCCAAATTCCGCCTGATTCTTCCCATGAAACTCCTCGATCCCATCGTCGCCTGGCGCGACGATATCTCCCAGATCCGACGCGACATCCACGCGCATCCCGAATTGGCGTTCGAGGAATTCCGCACCGCCGACGTGGTCGCGGCCAAGCTCGAAGAATGGGGCATTGAAATCCATCGCGGCCTCGGCGGCACCGGCGTGGTCGGCATCATCCGCGGCGACCGTCCCGGCGAACGCGCCGTCGGCCTGCGCGCCGACATGGACGCCCTGCCGATGCAGGAAGCCAATACCTTCGCCCACGCCAGCAAGCATGCCGGCAAGATGCACGCCTGTGGCCACGACGGCCACACCGCCATGCTGCTGGCCGCCGCGCGCTACCTGGCGCAGCACCGCGACTTCGCCGGCACGGTCTATGTGATCTTCCAGCCCGCCGAGGAAGGCGGCGGCGGCGCCAAGCGCATGATCGACGACGGCCTGTTCACGCGCTTCCCCATGGAAGCCGTGTTCGGCATGCACAACTGGCCCGGCATGGCGCCCGGCCAGTTCGGCGTGACCGCCGGCCCCATCATGGCCTCCAGCAACGAATTCTCCATCGTGGTCAAGGGCAAGGGCACCCATGCCGGCATGCCCAACCTGGGCATCGACCCGGTGATGGCGGCGGTGCAACTGGCGCAATCGCTGCAGACCATCATCACGCGCAACCGCAATCCGCTCGACGCCGCGGTGCTCAGCATCACGCAGATCCACGCCGGCAGCGCCGACAACGTGGTGCCCAACCACGCCGAACTGCGCGGCACGGTGCGCACCTTCACCCTCGAGGTGCTGGACCTGATCGAACGCCGTATGGAAGAGATCTCGCGCCACACCTGCGCCGCCATGGATTGCGAAGTGGAGTTCACCTTCCAGCGCAACTACCCGCCCACCATCAACCATCCCGAGGAAGCCGCGTTCTGCGCCGACGTGATGCGCGACATCGTCGGCGACGACAAGGTCAACGATCACGTGCAGCCCACCATGGGCGCCGAGGACTTCGCCTTCATGCTGCAGGAACTGCCGGGCTGCTACGTCTGGATCGGCAACGGCGTCGGCGACCACCGCGCGGCCGGCCATGGCCTGGGCCCGTGCATGCTGCACAACGGCAGCTACGACTTCAACGACGACCTGCTGGCGCTGGGCGGCACCTATTGGGTGCAGCTGGCGCTCAAGCGCCTGGCCAAGCCCTGACCTCCCGCTAGAAACCGCCCCCCTGCCCCGTCCGCACCGCCAGGCACATCGCCAGGAAGCGCTGGGCGGCGCGGGCGGCGGCATCCGCGTGCGGCACCAGGATGCTCAGCGTGCGCGTCAGCGGCCGCGGCAACAGCCGCAACGCGGCCAGCGCGCCGTCCTCGTGCCGCATCGACATGGCGGACACGAAACCCACGCCCAGTCCGGCGCGCACCGCCTGCTTCACCCCCTCCACCCCGGCCAGCTCCAGCCCGATCGACGGCGCCAGGCCGGCATCGGCAAACGCCCGCTCGACCAGCCGCCGCACGCCTGACCCCGGTTCCCGCATCACCAGCGCCGACAGCGCCAAGTCGCGCAGCGTCACCGCGCCCTTGCCGGCCAGCGCGTGATCGGCGCGCACGATCGCCACCACCTCGTCCTGCCGCCACGCGTGCACCGCGGTATCGGCGGGCAGGCCCGTCGGCACGTCGCCCTCGATGAAGGCCAGGTCCAGCGCGGGCAGGCGCTCGACGATCTCGCGGGTATTGCCATCGGACAGGTGCAGGCTGACGGCCGGGAACGCCTGGCGGAAATCCGCCACCAGGGCGGGCAGCAGGTAGCTGGCGGGCGTGGTGCTGGCCCCCAGCCGCAGCGCGCCGGTTTCCAGGCCGCGCCAGGACTCCCGCACCGCCTGGGCCTGGCGATACACCTGGCGCAGCTGGCGCGCCTGCTCGGCCAGGCGCTCGCCCGCTTCGGTCAGGGCGATGCCGTGGCCGCTGCGGCGGTACAGCGGTTCGCCGAACCATTCCTGCAAGGCGCGCAGCTGGCCCGACACGGCCGGCTGCGACAGGTGCAGCTGCTGCGCCGCGCGGCTGATGTTGCCGGCATCGGCCACCGTGGCAAAGGTGAGCAATTGATCGGGCGTCATGGATCGTTCCAGGCCGGGGCCGCCACGGCGGCTTGATTATCAGAATTTCCGATATTTCATATCAAAAATGAAAATTTTCCAAATAACGGCTATGAAATTAATATTTCGTCCAGTTATTTAGATATGCACAAAGGCCCGCCATGAGCACCGCCAGCACCACCGTCCCCCAACAGGCCGCCGCCCCCGCCGCGCCAGCCTCCCCGGCCGCCACCGCCACGCCCTGGCGCGACAAGCTCAACGGCGTCCTGTTCGTCGGCCTGATGTCGGCCGCGGTCATGCAGCTGGCGGACCTGCCCGCCATCCGCCAGCTGGGCTTTTCGCCGCTGGTGGTCGGCATCGTCTGTGGCATGCTATACGGCAACTTCCTGCGCGGCACCATGCCGGTCGACTGGGGCGTGGGCGTCAACTTCACCGCGCGCCGCCTGCTGCGCATCGCCGTGGCCTTCTACGGCCTGAACATCAGCATCCAGCAGATCGCCGCCGTCGGCCTGCCGGGCCTGGCGGTCTCGGTGGCGGTGGTGGTGGGCACGCTGCTGATTGGCACCTGGGTCGGCCAGCGTCTGCTCGGGCTGGACCGTGACACCGCCATGCTGACCGCCGCCGGCAGCGCCATCTGTGGCGCCGCCGCCGTGCTGGCCTTCGAACCGACCCTGCGGGCGCAGCCGCACAAGAGCGCCGTGGCGGTCGCCACCGTGGTGCTGTTCGGCACGCTGTCGATGTTCCTGTACCCGGTGCTGTACCACGCCGGCTGGCTGCCGTTCGACACCCAGTCGCTGGGCATCTACATCGGCGGCACCATCCACGAAGTGGCGCAGGTGGTCGGCGCGGCCAGCAACATCGACCCCGCCACCACGGAAGTCGCCACCATCGTCAAGATGACCCGCGTCGCGCTGCTGGTGCCGGTGCTGCTGATCCTCGGCCTGTACCTGCGCAGCGCCGCCAGCCATGCCGGCGGCAACGCCAAGGGCGCCAGGCTGCCGATTCCCTGGTTCGCGGTCGGCTTCCTGGTCCTGGCCATCATCAACTCGCTCAACATCATCCCCGCCGACGTGGTCGCCGCCATCCGCCGCCTGGACGTCTTCGCCCTGACCATGGCCATGACCGCGCTGGGCATCGAGACCCGCTTCGCCAACATCCGCAAGGCCGGTCCGCGGGTGATGGCGCTGGGCCTGATCCTGTACGTCTGGCTGCTGGTCGGCGGCTACGGCATCGTCAAGCTGGCGTCCTGATCCACACCCGCTTCGATAAAGCGTCCCGACGGGGCGCCGGCCCGCGCCGGCGCCCCGTTTTTCCTGCATAATCGGCTGGTTGCCTTGCATTGGAGCCGGCCGCATGACCTCCAGCACCAAAACCCCCTTCACGACTTTGCCCGCCAATCGCGACGCGGTATTGCGCGTCATGCCGATGCCCGCGGACGCCAACATCCACGGGGACGTTTTCGGCGGCTGGATCATGTCCCAGGTCGACATCGCCGGGTCGATTCCCGCCGCCCGCCGCGCGGCCGGCCGGGTCGCCACGGTCGCCGTCAACGCGTTCCAGTTCAAGCAGCCCGTGTTCGTGGGCGACCTGCTCAGCTTCTATACTTCCATCATCAAGACCGGCAAGACCTCCATCACCGTCTCGGTCGAGGTCTACGCGGAACGCCAGCGCCTGGATGCCGAAGTCGTCAAGGTCACCGAAGCCACGCTGACCTACGTCGCCACCGACGAAGCGCGGCGCAGCCGCCCTCTCCCCATTCTTTGAGCCGTATCGCATGACGCAGTCCGCCGCCGCGCAGAAACCGCCCGCGACGCCCCGCCGCCTCGACCCGGAAGACGCGCAGCACGCCCTGGCGGAAGTCCAGGAGCGCCTGCGCCGCCAGCAGCTGGTCGCCGACCTGGTGCATCGCCAGGAAGAAGGCGACGCCAAGGCCAACCTGGTCGAAGACCTGGTGCACCGCCAGCACGAGGCGGAGCTCAAGACCCTGCTGGACGGCCTGCACCCCTCGGACATCGCCTTCATCCTCGAATCGCTGCCCAAGGATGAACGCCAGACGATCTGGAAGCTGGTCAGCCCCGAGCACGACGCCGACGTGCTGCTCGAGGTTGAAGACTGGGTGCGCGAATCGCTGATCGAGGCGATGGACCGCCAGGACCTGGTAGCCGCCACCGGCAACATGGACGCCGACGAACTGGCGGACCTGGCGCCCGACCTGCCGCCGGACGTGGTGGCCGAGGTCCAGAAGGGCCTGACCGAGGAAGAGCGCGCGCAGCTGCTGGAAGCCATGGGCTATCCGGAAGACAGCGTCGGCGCCATCATGGACTTCGAGATGGTCCGGGTGCGCGAGGACGTCACGCTCGAAGTGGTGCTGCGCTACCTGCGCCGCCTGCATGAACTGCCCGACCACACCGACCAGATCTTCGTGGTCGACCGCCAGGACAAGCTGCAGGGCATCCTGCCGCTATCGCGGCTGTTGGTCAGCGAACCTGAAACCGAAGTTCGCGCGGTCATGAACGCCGACTTCCTGACGCTCAACCCGCTGGATTCCGATGCCGACGCCGCCGGCGCGTTCGAACGCTACGACCTGGTGTCCGCCCCCGTGATGGACGACCAGGGCCGCCTGATCGGCCGCGTCACCATCGCCGACGTGGTCGACGTGATGCGCGAAGACTCGCAGGAACAGGCCCTGTCGCGCGCCGGCCTGCAGGAGGAAGACATCTTCGCCCCGGTCAGCACCGCGCTGCGCAACCGCGCCCCCTGGCTGCTGTTCAACCTCTGTACCGCGGCCACGGCGTCGTTCGTGGCCTCGCAATTCGAAGGCACGGTCAGCCAGATCGTGATCCTGGCGTTCCTGATGTCCATCGTCGCCGGCATCGGCGGCAACTCGGGCAACCAGACCATGACGCTGATCATCCGCGCCCTGGCGATGGGCCGGATCACCGGCCGCAACCTGTGGCAGCTGGTCAAGCGCGAACTGTTCGTGACCCTGATGGTGGGGCTGTGCGGCAGCCTGGTGGCGGCCCTGTTCGCCTGGGTGATTTCGCACTCGCTGTCGATCGCCCTGGTGATGATGGCCGCCATGGTCTGCAACATGCTGGTGGGCGCCTCGGTCGGGGTGCTGGTGCCGATGGTGCGGGCCCGCTTCGGCAAGGATCCGGCCATGGGATCCTCGGTCCTGCTGACCTTCGCGACGGACTCCCTGGGGTTTTTCATCTTCCTGGGCCTGGCCACGATTTTCCTGCTGTAGCGCGTCTGCAACGGACCCACGCACGAATGTTTCACGGGATGTCCTGAACGCTTATTTGACAGCGGCATGACAGTCAATATGGCGACTGCTCCGTTACAGTAACGAGGTTGTCATCATTTTCTGTCCCTGCAATGACCGCCAGACTCCGGGCAGCGCTTTTTTGCCTGCTGCTCTCCACTTTCAGCGCCGCCGCGCATGCCTGCGACAACCTGCCGTCGTGGGCCCAATCCGCCTGTCAGCGCCTTGACCAGATCTGGTCCGAAGGCGGCAACGACCTCTATTTCAGCGGCTACGCCTGGCACAACCGCGCCATGTACAGCCGCGAAAAAATCAACAGCTTCAATGAACTGGCCTGGGGCGGCGGCTATGGCCGCAGCATCTACGACGAAGACGGCGACTGGCAGGGCCTGTACGCCATGGCCTTCCTGGATTCCCACAGCAAGGTCGAGCCGATCGCCGGCTATGGCTTCCTGAAGATCGGACGGGTCAGCGAGAATTTCCGGCTGGGCGCCGGCTATACGGTCTTCCTGACCGCGCGCCACGACATCATGAGCTACGTGCCCTTCCCCGGCGTGCTGCCGCTGGTCTCGGCCGGCTACAAGGACACCATGCTGTACGCCACCTACATTCCCGGTTCGCGCGGCGCGGGCAACGTGCTGTTCATGTTCGGCCGCTGGGCCTTCTGACGGCCCGGCGCGACGCCGCGGGACTTTCCCAGGCGCCCGCCGCAGCGCGTTCCAATGGCCCGCCGGCGGGCCGCCCGTTCAGCAGGGCTGCAGGCCCAGCCGGCGCACCAGTTCGCCCAGGCGCCAATCATCGATGCCGTGGGCGCGCAGCGCCTTCTCGGTTTCCACCACGTAATCCAGGCACGGGCCCGAATGCCCGACCGCATTGCGCACCGACGCCAGCAGGCGGTCGTCGCTCAGGTCGGCGGCGTATTCCTGGCAGGCGCGATTCAATAGGAACACCAGCCCGCGCACCGGCGCCTGTTCGGTATGGCAGGCCAGCCAGCGCGGCGTGTAGGCGCCGGTGACCATCTCGCGGCGCCACAGCGCCTCGAACACCGCAGGCACGTCACAGGCGGCAATCTGGAACGCCACGCCGCGGCAGCAGCCGCCGCGATCCAGTCCAAACACCAGCCCGGGATTGTCGGGCGAGCCGCGATGGTCGTGCGACCACAGGCACAGCGAGCGGTGATAGCCGCGCACCGTGGCCAGGCGCCGTTCGCGCCAGGCAAAACCGGGATGCCAGATCAGGGAGCCGTAGGCGAACACCCACAGGTCGTCGGTGCCGTTCCATCCCACCAAAAGCTCTTCCACCGACGCGGGTTGCGCCTTCGCCAATCCGGCACAGCCGGCGGGTACTGCCAACGACATAGGGTCCTCTGATATCCCGGGTTCATTCCCATGGCGGGAATGACGGATATGCTACGCCGCCTGCCGCGCAAAAGAATTGCGAGATGGGCCGCGCGCAACACGCCGAAAGAAATTTGTATTCGCCGGAAGGCGGCGCCAGGGAAAAAAATTGCGCTCCGCCCCAAGGACCGCTTTCACCCCGGCCGGACGGCCGCCGGCAGCCCGGCCGGCCGGTCCGCCTAGAGCGCGTCCAGCGGCAGTTCGGTGGTGCTCTTGATGACTTCCATCGAGAAGCTGGCGCTGACGTCCAGCAGGTCGACCGCGGCGATCAGGCGGCGGTAGAAGCGGTCATAGGCCGCCATGTCCTCGACCACCACCTTGAGCAGGTAGTCGATGTCGCCGGCCATGCGATGGAACTCGACCACATTCGGCAGCGCCATGACCGCGTTGATCAGGCTCTGGGTCCATTTCTCGTTGTGCTGGCTGGTCTTGATCGAGACGAACACGGTCAGGTTCAGCCCCAGCGCGCGCGGGTCCAGCAGGATGGCGTTGCGGGCGATGACGCCATCGTCCTTGAGCTTCTGGATGCGGCGCCAGCAGGGGGTGACGGACAGATTGACCTGCTCGGCGATCTCGGCGACCGAGCAGGTGGCGTCCTTCTGCAGCAACGCCAAGATCTTGATGTCCGTCTGGTCCATGGGGATTCCTCAAGCGATATCGCCGCAATCTTGCCCTGACACCCCGCCCGCGTCCAGCCGCGGAACACCCTAAGCAGCCCCACGGACCGCCCGGGGCGCGGATTCAGTACGTGCCGGGGTAGCCGCCGCCATCGAGCAGGATGTTCTGCGCCGTCATGTAGCCCGCGTGCGCCGAGCAGACATAGGCGCACAGCGCCCCCAGCTCCTCGGGCTGGCCGTAGCGGCCGGCCGGGCTGGCGCGGCCGCGCTCGTCCCACAGCTGTTCGAAGGTCTTGCCGCCTTCCTCCAGCATGCCGCGGATGTGACGCGCCTGCGCGTCGGTGGCGAAGGCGCCCGGCAGCAAGTTGTTGATGGTGACGTTGTGGCGCACGGTCTGGCGCGCCAGGCCGCTGACGAAGCCGATCAGCCCGGCGCGCGCGCCGTTGGACAACCCCAGCTCGGCGTGCGGCGCCTTGACGCTGCGCGAGACGATGTTGACGATGCGCCCGAAGCGCCGCTCGATCATGCCGTCGACCACGCGGCGGATCATGTCGATGGGGCCCAGCATCATGGAATCGAGCGCCGCGATCCAGTCGTCATGGCTCCAGTCGCGGAAATCGCCGGGCATGGGGCCGTCGGCGTTGTTGATCAGGATATCGGGGTGCGGGCACGCGGCCAGCGCGGCGTCGCGCCCCTCGGGCAGCGTCAGGTCGGCCGAGACCCAGCCCACGCCGATGCCCGTGGCGCGCGCGATCTCGGTCGCGGCCTGCTCCAGCGTCTGCGGATTGCGCGCCGCGATGGTCACCGCCACGCCCTCGCGCGCCAATTGCAGGGCACAGGCCCGGCCCATGCCGCGGCTGCCGCCGAATACCAATGCCGTCTTGCCGCTGATCCCCAGATCCATGCCTGACTCTCCAGAGTGGTGCCGTGAAGCGGACCAGTATAGGAGCGGCGGGCCGCCGCGGGGGTGGAAATTTTTTCTAATGTTCGGGCCGGGACGGCCGAATTTGGCAAAGGCATTCCAGCGCAAATCCCTAAGATGAAACCTTGTCATCCAGGGGCCTGCCCATGACCTCCGTCCAACTTGCCACCGCAGACCTGCGCTCGCTGTGCGAATCGGTGCAGGCCGCCCAGATGAACGCGGCCCGCGCCCTGCTGCGCGAGCTGGCCAGCAGCGTCGCCAATGCCGGCGATATGCTGCGCGCCCTGCCCGAAGACCTGCGCGCCGGCCGCGCCGACACCTACACCCGCCACATCGCCTACGCCGATCCGCATGGCGCCTTCACCGTCGCCTACCTGATCTGGCGCCCGGGGCAATTCAGCCCGGTGCATGGTCACAAGACCTGGTGCACCTACCAGGTCCTGCAGGGCGAATTGGCCGAAACCCACTACCGCTGGGACCCGGTCGCCGCCGCGGCCATTGCCTGCGGCGAGGTCAGCCGGCGGCCGGGCGACGTCGTCACCGCCGCCCCGGGCCTGCGCCAGATCCACCGGCTCGGCAATGCCGGCCCCGGCGTCGCGGTGTCCCTGCACATCTATGGCGTGGACCAGGCCGACCTCTGCACCGGCGTCAATCACCTGGTGCCGACGCCCGCCACGCATTGACCGCGGGATGCCAGTCTTCGCAACGGGATCCCCATAAAAAAAGCGGGGCCAATGGCCCCGCCCTGTCTTGCCTGCGCCTCAGCCCATCCACTGGCTGACCGGCGCCGCCGCATCCTGCAGCGGCTGCGCCACCACGTCGATCAGCGCCGGGCCGTCGTGCTCCATGGCCGCCTTGATGGCCGCGTCCAGCTTGGCCGGATCCTCGACCCGCCAGGCCTTCACGCCATAGGCTTCGGCGATGCGGGCGTGGTCGGTGCGATCGAAGTCCACGCTGTAGTAGCGCTTGTCGTAGCCGGCCTTCTGGCTGGCCTTGATCCAGCCATAGACCGAGTTCGAAAACACGATCATCAGCAGCGGCGCCTTGTGGCGCACGATGGTCTCGAGCTCGCCGACGGTGAAGCCGAAGCTGCCGTCGCCCATCACCGAGACGCACTTGGCGTTCGGCCGGCCGACCCAGGCGCCCAGCGCCGCCGACATCGAGAAACCCAATGCGCCATGGGCGCGGTTGGTGATGAAGTGGCGGCCGGGCCGCGACACGTCGTAATAGGCCGAGAAATACGGGCACGGCGTGCCGGGGTCGGCGCACACCACAGCGTCGTCGGGCAACAGGCGATTGAGCGACTGCACCACGCGCTCGGGGCGGATCGGCGCATCCAGGCTGTTCGCCAGCGGCTCCAGCTGCGCGCGTCGCGCGGCCTTGGCGCGGCCGGCCAGCACCGCGCCGTCGGCGGCGTCGGACGGCCGGTGCGCCAGGCGCGCCTGCACCTCGGCGCCAAGCGCCTGCAGGGCCAGCTTGGCATCGCCCACCATGCCGACTTCGGTCAGGTAGTTGGCGCCGATCACCATCGGATCGATGTCGATGTGCAGGATCGGCACGTCGCGGTTCGGGAAGCGCCAGTGCTCGGTCGAGGTCGACCCCGCGCGGCAGCCGACGAACAGCACCACGTCGGCCGCGGCCACCACGTCGCGCGTCGCCATCACGCCGCCGTTCGAGCCCACCACGCCCGCGTTCAGCGGATGCGTGTCGGCCAGGCTGCCCTGGCCGCTGACGGTCACGCAGACCGCCGCCTTCAGGCTCTCGGCCAGTTCCTGCAGCGCGCCGCTGGCGCCGGCGATCACCACGCCGCCGCCGCAGATGATGACCGGCGCGCGCGCGCCGACCAGGCGCTGCGCCGCGCGCGCCACGTCGGCCGGATCCGGCGCGTAGCGCAGCGAGGGGAATTGCGCGTGTTCCGGCTGGGCCCAGACATCGGCGCCATCGACCTGCTGCTTCATCACGTCATACGGGAAGCACAGGTGCGCCGAACCGGGCTTGCCGGTGGTCATGGCGCGGAACGCCGCGCGCACCATGCCGGGAATCTGGTCGGCGCGGTCGATGGTGCGGTTCCATTTGGTCAGCGGCCGGTACAGGGCCTCCTGGTCCAGTTCGGTCAGCGGGTACTTGCCGCGCGAGCCCACCGCCACGTCGGACGTGATGCCCAGCACCGGGATGGACGACTCGTTGGCCTCCACCAGCCCGGGCAGCAGATAGGTCGCGCCGCCGCCGCTCGGCCCTTCGCACACGCCGACCTTGCCGGTCACGCGGGCGTAGGCGTCGGCCATGTAGCCGGCGCTGCGCTCGTCCCGGGTCAGGATGTGCTGCATGCCATGATCGAGCCGGTAGAGCGCGTCGTAGAACGGCAGGCTGGTATCGCCGCACAGGCCGAAAATATGTTTGACGCCGTTGTGTTGCAGCATCCGCACCATTGCTTCGGCGCCGGTCAAGGTATCCATGTCTTCTCCACGCGATGCGCGGACCGGGCGGGACGCGATCGCGCCCCGCCGCGGGCCGCTCAGTTATCCAGGTTGATGTTGCTGCTCTTGATGAACTTGCTCCAGCGGTCGTATTCCGCCTTCACGTAGGCATCCAGCGCCGGGCCGTTCGACGCCACGATCTCGAAGCCCGCCTCTTCCAGCTTCTTCTTGACGTCCGGATCGGCCAGCACGGTGTTGAAGGCCTGCGTCAGCTTCTTCACGGTCGCCTCCGGCGTGCCCTTGGGGGCGAACATGCCGCTCCACGAATAGGCGACGAACCCGGGGAAACCGGACTCGGCCACCGTCGGCACGTTGGGCAGGTCGGGCAGGCGCTTCTCGCCGGCCACCGCCAGCGGCTTGATCTTGCCGGCCTGGATCTGGCCGCGCAGCGCGGCGAAGCTCAGCCAGGTCATGTTGGCCTGACCGCCCACCACCGCCTGGATGGCCGGTCCGCCGCCGCCGTACGGCACGTGCAGCAGCTCCACCTTCGACAGGCGCTTGAGTTCCTCCGGCGCCAGGTGATTGAGCGAACCGACGCCGGTGGAGGCGTAGTTGAACTTGTTGGGCGGCTGCTTGGCCGCGGCCGCCAGGAAGTCCTTCAGGTTGTCGCCCGGCACGCCCGGGTTGGCGCCCAGCACCAGCGGAAAGCGCACGGTCTGGGTGATGGCGACGAAGTCCTTGAAGGTGTCGTAGGGCAGCTTGGGTTTGACCGCCGGATTGATGCCGTGGTTGTCGAAGCTGACCAGCAGCGTGCTGCCGTCGGGCTCGGCCCGCGCCACGAAGGCGGTGGCGATCTGGCTGGCGGCGCCCGGGCGGTTTTCCACCACCACGGCGCGCCCGCCCAGCTCCTTGGACAGCCGCGGCTGCAGGATGCGGGCCAGGATATCGGTGCTGCCGCCCGGCGGATACGGCACCACCAGGATCAGCGGCTTGTCTTCCGCCCGGGCGGGCGCGGCGGCCAATCCGCCCCCCAGCGCGGCAAGCGCGCAAACGGCCGCCAAGGCGCGCCGCATCGTTGTGTAGGTCATGTTTTTTCCCCTGCTGTTGTGGTGTTGGCCGGCGCTACCGTGGCGGGTTCGGCCTGGTCCCGCATGTAAATCGTTGAAAAGCCGGTGCGAATGACATCGGTGATCTGGTCCAGCCGCCGGCCGATGTGGCTGCGCATCATGTCCGGCAAGGCGTCGATGTCGCGCCGCTCCAGCGCCTGGACGATGCGCATGTGCTCGCCCTGGGTATGGCTGCGGCGGCCCTGCTGCATGTCGATCCAGCGCACGAAATGGATGCGGGCATTGACGCTTTCCAGCGCCCGCACGAATTCCTCGTTGCGCGAATAGCGCGCCAGCGTCAGGTGGAATGCCTCGTCCAGCTCCAGCAGGCGGGTCGCGTCGCTGTCCTCGGGCACGTCGCGCGAGCGTTCGACAAACGCGCGCAGCGCCGCCAGCTCCTCGTCGGTGGCGCGCTCGCAGGCGGCGCGCACGATGCCGGCCTCGAGCACCGCGCGGTATTCATAGAGGCTGTGGATCTGCTTGGCGTCCAGCAACCGCGCGATGAAGCCGCGGTTCACCGAACGGGTCAGGAAGCCCTCCACCATCAGCTGGTTGAGCACCTCGCGCAGGGGCGTGCGGCTCACGTTCAGGCGACGGGCCAGCTCGACCTCGTTGATGCGTTCGCCCGGCTTGAACTCGAAACTCACCGCCATCGCCTTGACGGCGTTGTACAGCTCGGCCTGGCCGGCCATGGTGCGGGCTGCGGGTCGGGATGGCGTCATGAGGGTGTCGGCCGCCTGGGCGCTCCGGGTGGGGATGAAGTGCATACTAAAGTGCATACACTTTGCGCCACAACCCGGGTTTGCCCGCAAGACGCGCGACAACAATCCGTCCCCCAAAATTTGGAGGCGGGAAGATCAGACAGGGAAAGGACCCGCGCGGCAACCGCGCGCGGAAGTCAGGATCAGACGCCCGTGTCGAGCGTGTAATGAGCGCCGTCGCGGTTTTCCAGCGTCAGCGTGGACAGCACCGGCGTCACCGCCGTGGCGTCCTCGCGCACGTGGATACGCAGATTGGCCAGCGGCACGTCCCAGCCGCCCGTGGCGGCTTCGGCCGTCACGCCGGCCACCAGCGCCAGCCGTTCGGCCACCTGGCGCGCCTGGGCGGCGCGGGCGTCGATCCGCAGCAGGCCGCGGGCGCCGTTGGGATGCGCCATCAGCTCGGGCGACCAGACGCACTCGGGCGTCAGGTGGCGACAGAAATACATGCGGATGCCGGGCAGCGGTTGCTCGGCGAAACGCACGGTATGGAAACGGGCCTCGACTTCCTGGCCATCCAGCATGGCGGGACGGGACAGTTCCTGCATCGGATTGACGGCGAAGCCCGCCTTGAGCAGGCGCTCGCGCGTGGCCTCGGCGTCATAGGTGCGGAACACCAGCGCCTCGAGCCCGAAGGGCGAATCGGCGATTTCCTTGCGCGCCGGCGGCGCGCCGGGCGGCCAGCCCAGCAGTTCGACGTAGGTGCCTTCGAGCACGATCAGGCGGTTGCACGAACCGAGGTTGTGCACCGCCTTATCGCTCAGGTGGAAACCCTGGCGCTCGAAGTGCGGCGCCAGCGCATCCAGCCGGTCCCGCACCATGACCACGGCGTGGTCGAACTCGGTCTGGCCGACGGCATGCAGCATGGCGTTATCCGCTCAGACCAGCTTGCCGTGGCACTGCTTGTACTTCTTGCCGCTGCCGCACGGGCACGGATCGTTGCGGCCCACCTTGGGCAGCACGTTGCGCACCGGCTGGGCGCCCGTGTCCTCGGCCGACTGGGCCAGGGCCTCGTCGTAGTCGGAGTGGTGATACTGCACGTTCTGCACGTGGGACTGGGCGGCTTCGGCCTCGGCCTGCTCGACCTGTTCGGACGACTGCACGCGCACCGTCATCAGCACGCGCACCACGTCGTCGCGGATGCGGTCCAGCATGCCCGAGAACAGTTCGAAGGCTTCGCGCTTGTATTCCTGCTTGGGGTTCTTCTGCGCATAGCCGCGCAGATGGATGCCCTGACGCAGGTAATCCAGCGCCGACAGGTGTTCGCGCCAGTGCGTGTCGATCGCCTGCAGCATGATCGAACGCTCGAACTGCGACCACGACTCGGTGCCGACCTGGTCGACCTTGCCCTGATAGATGTCGCGGGCCGCCGCGATCACGCGTTCGCGCAGATCCTCGTCGGTCAGGTTGGCTTCCTTCTCGAGCATCTCGGTCAACGGCAGGTGGACCTGCCAGTCGGCCTCCAGCGCCTTTTGCAGGGCGGGGATGTCCCACTGCTCTTCCACCGATTCCGGCGGCACGTAGGTGTTGAACAGGTCGACCACCGCGGCGTCGCGCAGGTTCTCGACCGTGGCGCCGACGCTGGCCGCTTCCAGCACGTCATTGCGCTGCGAGTACAGCACCTTGCGCTGGTCGTTGGCGACGTCGTCGTATTCCAGCAGTTGCTTGCGGATGTCGAAGTTGCGGCCTTCCACCTTGCGCTGCGCGGTCTCGATGGAACGCGTCACCATGCCGGCCTCGATCGGCTCGCCCTCGGGCAGCTTGAGGCGCTCCATGATGGCGCGCACGCGGTCGCCCGCGAAGATGCGCATCAGCGAATCTTCCAGCGACAGGTAGAAGCGCGACGAACCCGGGTCACCCTGGCGGCCGGCACGGCCGCGCAGCTGGTTGTCGATACGGCGCGATTCGTGGCGCTCGGTGCCGATGATGCGCAGGCCGCCAGCGGCCTTCACCTGCTCGTTGAGCGGCTTCCAGTCGGCGCGGACCTTCTCGATGCGCGCGGTCTTTTCGGCTTCGGACAGCGATTCGTCGGCGCGGATCAGGTCGATCTGCTTGTCGACGCTGCCGCCCAGCACGATGTCGGTGCCGCGGCCCGCCATGTTGGTGGCGATGGTGATGTGGCCCGGCTTGCCGGCTTCGGCGACGATCTCGGCTTCACGCGCATGCTGCTTGGCGTTCAGCACTTCGTGCGGCAGCTTGGCCTTTTTCAGCAGGCCCGACAGCAGCTCGGAGTTCTCGATGCTGGTGGTGCCCACCAGCACCGGCTGGCCGCGTTCGTGGCAGTCGCGGATGTCTTCGAGGATGGCGTTGTACTTTTCCGCATCCGTCTTGAAGACCTGGTCGTTCTGGTCCTTGCGGATCATGGGCTTGTTGGTCGGGATGATGACCGTCTCGAGCCCGTAGATTTCCTGGAATTCGTACGCTTCCGTATCGGCCGTGCCGGTCATGCCGGACAGCTTCTCGTACATGCGGAAGTAGTTCTGGAAGGTGATCGACGCCAGCGTCTGGTTCTCGTGCTGGATCTTCACGCCTTCCTTGGCCTCGACCGCCTGGTGCAGGCCATCGGACCAGCGGCGGCCCACCATCAGGCGGCCGGTGAATTCGTCGACGATGATGACTTCGCCATCCTGCACCACGTACTGCTGATCGCGGAAGAACAGCGTATTGGCGCGCAGCGACACCATCAGGTGGTGCATCAGCGCGATGTGGCGCGGGTCGTACAGCGACTCGCCCTCGGGCAGGATGCCCAGGCGCGCCAGGATGCCTTCGGCGTTGACGTGGCCGGCTTCCGACAGGTAGACCTGCTGGCTCTTCTCGTCGACCCAGTAGTCGCCCTCGGGTTCCGGTTCCTGCGGCTTGGGCTCGCTGGCCATGCGGGTCAGCAGCGGCGGCACCGCGTTCATGCGGATGTAGAGCTCGGTGTGGTCTTCGGCCTGGCCGGAGATGATCAGCGGCGTGCGCGCCTCGTCGATCAGGATCGAGTCCACTTCGTCGACGATGGCGTAGAACAGGCCGCGCTGGCGCCGGTCGTCAACACGGTATTCCATGTTGTCGCGCAGGTAGTCGAAACCGAATTCGTTGTTGGTGCCGTAGGTGATGTCGGCGGCGTAGGCGGCCTTCTTTTCCTCGTTCGGCTGCTGCGGCACCACCACGCCCGTGGACAGGCCCAGGAAGTGATACAGGCGCCCCATCCACTCGGCGTCGCGGCGGGCCAGGTAGTCGTTCACCGTGACCACGTGCACGCCCTTGGCGGCGATCGCGTTCAGGTAGACCGGCAGCGTGGCCATCAGCGTCTTGCCTTCACCCGTGCGCATTTCGGCGATCTTGCCGCTGTGCAGGGCAATGCCGCCCAGCAGCTGCGCGTCGAAGTGGCGCATGCCGAATACCCGTTTGCCAGCCTCGCGCACGACGGCGAAGGCTTCGGGCAGCAGGTCGTCGAGCGACGTGCCCTGTGCATGGCGGGAACGGAATTCCGCGGTCTTGGCCGCCAGCTCCGCATCGGAGAGCGCGGAGATCTTGGGCTCCAGCCCATTGATCTGGGTTACCAGCTTGCGATACTGCTTAAGCAGCCGGTCGTTGCGGCTACCTATGAGTTTTTTGAGCAGAGAAACCATGCGTATGTCGGCCGCACGAGCCCCGCCGCGCCCGCATGGGGCCAGGGCGGCGTCGCCCGTGACTTGATTTATTTGGTTGAGCGGGGGTCCGCTGGGAAACGAACCAGTTTAACGCACCTGGCGCGTAATAGCCTGGACCTATGGCCAGGGTGGCACTGTAGCCCGGATCGGGCGTCAGCGCGCGGCGCTGCCGCCGCCGGCTTGCGCCACCGTCGGCGGGGCATTCTGCTGCGGCCCGAGGAACAGCCGCGGATCCAGCGGCTGTCCGGCCAGGCGGACCTCGAAATGCAGGTGCGGCCCGGTGGAACGGCCGGACGAACCGACCCGCGCCACCTGCTGGCCCCGCTCGACCAGCTGCCCCTGCTTGACCATCAGGGACGAGGCATGGGCATAGCGTGTAATCAGACCGTCTCCATGGTCGATCTCGACCATGTTGCCGTAGCCGGGTTGAAACTTGGCTTCCAGCACCACGCCGCCCGAGGCCGCCAGGATCGGCGTGCCCGGCGGCGCGGCGAAGTCCAGCCCCTCATGCATGGCCGAGCGCCCGGTCACCGGGTTGCGGCGCCAGCCGTAGGAAGAGCTGAGATAGGGGTAATCGGTGATCGGCATCGCCGTCGGCATGCGGGCCTGGTCGGCCGAACGCCGGGTCAGCGCCGCGTCCAGCAGCTTGAGGTTGTCGGTCTGCAGGGCCAGCCGTTCCTGGATCTCGTCCAGCTGGCGGCCCAGGGCTTCGGCCGAGGCGGCGCTGGGCGGCGTGCCCTCGGTGAACAGATCGTCCATCACCTGGGTGGCCTCGGGGGCATGTTGGGGGTCGGCCGGAACCGACGTCAGCTGCTTGGCCACTTCGGGATCGGTGTAGGCCACGCCCGCCACCTTGGCCACCCGCTGGCCCAGGCCATCGATGCTGGCCAGCTTGGCCTGCAGCGCGCCCACCTTGGCGGCCAGCAGGTTCATGTTGCCGCGCAGGAAGTCCGCATCGCGTCCCGGCTGTTCGGACAGCGGCCAGCCGACCGTGTGTACGGCGGGCAGGATGGGTGTAATGTAGCGCTGAAGGGCGGCGCCAAAGATGGCGGCCGTCATCAGCGCGCCCCCCAGAAACAACGCCAAGCGCGCGCCTCCCAGGGTGAAATGCCCGTCCTGCCCGTCGCGGGCGTGCATAATCACGATTTTCAAGGTTTGCTTCCTAATTCTCAGAGCCGGGATGAATAGACCCACTTCATACCGTCAACGTTCCAGTTCCAGCCGGCGAGGGGAAAATACCGCCCTGGGATGGCTGGGTCATGACATGCGGGGCGCCGGGGTACTGGCGACCGCCCGCAAGCACTTGCAAATCCAATATGCGGTGGCGGCGATCCTGCCCGCCCCGTTGGGCTCCGTCTGCCAGGTCGGCAAGCTGGAAAACCAGCGCCTTCAACTGGTGGTGCCCAGTGCCGCGCACGCGGCGAAGATGCGTCAATTGGCCCCGCGCATCGCGCAGGCCTTGGCGGACCAAGGCTGGAACCTTAACGAAATTGCGGTGAAGGTACAAGCCGGCCTGCCCAAGCCCGGCGCCCGCAAGCCGCTGCCGCCCAAGGAGGCCCAGCCGCTCGGAACAACCGCGCTGGGCGCCTTCGAGACCCTGCACGACAACCTGCGCCCCGGCCCGCTGGCCGACGCGGTCGCCAAGCTATTGAAGCACCACAAGGGTAGCTGAGATAACCGGACTTGTCCGGACGCCCGCCATCGGGATGGCGCCTTCGGACCGATGTCCGGGTGTGGCGCGCCCCGCGGATTGCACCTGGACGGCGCTGGCGGGCACAAGGATGGCGACCGGCGCCATCCAATGAAAATGGCCGGATGTCAGCCGGGGACTGTCCCCGGCGCACCGGCCATCAGCGACGACAGACCAGCCTCAGGCCAGCTGCCATTCGTGCCGGAACGCCTGCGGCGCTTCGGCTTGCGATTCGTAGGTCACCAGTTCCCAGGCGTCGCGCTGCGCCAGCAGCGCGCGCGCCAGCTGGTTGTTCAGGCCGTGGCCCGACTTGCACGCCACGTAGCGCGCCACAAGCGGCTTGCCCAGCAGATACAGGTCGCCGATGGCGTCCAGGATCTTGTGCTTCACGAATTCGTCGTCGTAGCGCAGGCCGTCGCTGTTCAACACCCGGTATTCGTCCATGACGATGGCGTTGTCCAGGCTGCCGCCGCGGGCCAGGCCCATCGAGCGCAGCGCCTCGACTTCGTTGACGAAGCCGAAGGTGCGGGCGCGCGCGATCTCGCGCACGTACGAATGGGTGGCGAAATCGATTTCGGCGAAATTCGCGGTCGAGTCGATGGCGGGATGGCGGAAGTCGATCGAGAAGGCCAGCGCGTACCCTTCATGGGGTTCGAGCCGGGCCCACTTCTCGTTGCGGCCTTCGCCCTCGCGCACTTCCACCGTCTTCAACACGCGGATGAACTGCTTCGGCGCGTTCTGCTCGACGATGCCCGCCGAGCGCAACAGGTACACGAAGGTTGCCGCACTGCCGTCCATGATGGGGACTTCTTCGGCAGTGAGGTCGATATGCAGGTTGTCAATGCCCAGGCCGGCCAGCGCCGACATGAGATGTTCCACCGTGGACACGCGCACGTTGCCCTGCTGCAGCACCGAGGCCATGCGCGTATCGCCCACGCCGGTGGCCTGCGCGGGCAGGTCGACGACTTCGGGCAGATCGACGCGGTGGAACACGATGCCCGTATTGGGCGCCGCCGGGCGCAGGGTGAGCTCGACCCGCCGTCCGGAGTGGACGCCGACGCCTGTCGTGCGGACGAGATTCTGAATGCTGCGCTGTCGGAACATGAGACTAAGGTATTTTGAGCCAGGAAGCCGGCAAGATGACAAGAGATTGCCGGCGTAACTGACGTATTGTAACTCTGTCCGGTTCTCAACGCCATCAAAGCGTCAGGACCGACCGATAAAACCGTCCCCTATTCAAGCCGTGCAAGGGAAACACGGGCCGCTCCGCCTCCGGCTTGCCTGCGGGGACAGGCAAGCCGGAGATGAGGGAGTGCATGTAGAGCCTGAAACCAGGCTCCAGGTTCAATCCGCCTGCTTACGCAGGAACGCCGGGATGTCGAAATGATCCATGCCCGAGCTTTCCAGCGCGCGCACCTGGGCCGATGCCTGGCTGCGCGGGTTGCGCATGACAGACGGCATGTCCAGATTGCGGTAATCACCCTGACCGGCGGCCGGCATCGTGCCCATGGGCATGTTGTCGGTGCCGGTGCGCAGCACTTCAGCGGTGGTCTGCACCAGTTGCGGACGCGCCTGCGCACGGCCCAGGCCGGTCGCAACCACAGTCACGCGCAGGTTTTCACCCATCGATTCGTCGTAGGCGGTGCCGAAGATCACGGTCGCGTCGTCCGAAGCGTAGCTGCGGATCGTTTCCATGATTTCGCGCGTTTCGCGCATCTTCAGCGAGCGGCTGGCGGTGATGTTGACCAGCACGCCGCGCGCGCCGTTCAGGTCCACGCCTTCCAGCAGCGGGCAGGCAATGGCGTGCTCGGCGGCGACGCGGGCGCGGTCAGCGCCCGAAGCCGATGCCGTGCCCATCATGGCCTGGCCCTGCTCGCCCATGATCGTCTTGACGTCTTCGAAGTCGACGTTGACGTTGCCTTCGACGTTGATGATTTCGGCGATACCCGCGCAAGCGTTGTGCAGGATGTCGTCGGCCGAACGGAAGCAGTCTTCCTGCGTCGCGTCCTCGTCCATCAGTTCATACAGGTTCTCGTTGAGCACCACGATGAGCGAATGCACGTGCTTGGCCAGTTCGGCGATGCCGTCCTCGGCCATCTTCAGGCGCTTGTTGCCTTCGAACGTGAAGGGCTTGGTGACCACGCCCACCGTCAGAATGCCCAGCTCCTTGGCGACTTCGGCCACGACCGGACCTGCGCCCGTGCCGGTGCCGCCGCCCATGCCCGCGGTGATGAAGACCATGTGCGCGCCGTTCAGGGCGGCACGGATCTCTTCACGCGCGGTTTCGGCCGACGCGCGGCCTTGTTCGGGCTTGGCGCCCGCGCCCAGGCCGGTGCGGCCCAGGCGGATCTGCACCGGGGCGTTGGTCGCCGCCAGTGCCTGCGCATCGGTGTTGGCGCAGATGAAATCCACGCCGTGCACGCCGCTGCGAATCATGTGCGCGACGGCATTGCCGCCCGCACCGCCCACACCAACGACCTTGATTACGGTCCCTTTGGTGTTGTTCTCAAGCATCTCAAAGTTCATCATGATGACTCCCTCACAAGTCCGATTTGCAAATCACAAAAATTCCCCAACAACCTATATTTTGTGAATCGCCTCAAAGCCGAAGCCGACTGCTTTGGTCCGCAACGGGTTTGAGACGCCTCCCCTTTCTGGCCCGGCCCGCCCTACCGCTGCGGATCGTGCCAAGGAGCAGGCCCCAACCTGCCCCCCTCTTCAATTCATAAACCATTCCTTCATGCGCGCCAGCAGGCTCTTGAAATTGCCGGTCTGCGCGGCCACCTTGCGGCCACGCACACGCTGCATGCGCGCTTCCTGCAGCAGGCCCATCACGGTCGAGAAGCGCGGATTGCGCATCACGTCGGCCAGGCTGCCTTCGTATTCGGGCACCGCCACGCGCACCGGCTTGAGGAACACGTCCTCGGCCAGTTCGATCATGCCGGGCAATTGCGCCGAGCCGCCGGTCAGCACCACGCCGGACGCCAGCAGGTCCTCGTAGCCGGAGTCGCGCACCACCTGCTGCACCAGCGTGAACAGTTCTTCGACGCGCGGCTCGATCACGGCGCCCAGCGCCTGGCGCTTGACCTGGCGCGGGCCGCGGTCGCCCAGGCCCGGCACTTCCACTGACTCATCCGGGCTGGCCAGCACCTGCTTGGCCACGCCGTAGCGCAGCTTGATTTCCTCGGCATCGGGCGTCGGCGTGCGCAGCATGGCCGCGATGTCGTTGGTGATCTGGTCGCCGGCGATCGGCAGCACGGCGGTGTGGCGGATCGCGCCGCCGGTAAAGATCGCCACGTCGGTGGTGCCGCCGCCGATATCCACCAGCACGACGCCCAGTTCCTTTTCGTCCGCGGTCAGCACGGCCAGGCTCGAGGCCAGCGGCTGCAGGATCAGGTCCTGCACTTCCAGTCCGCAGCGGCGCACGCACTTGACGATGTTCTGCGCGGCGCTGACGGCGCCGGTCACGATGTGCACGCGCACTTCCAGGCGCAGGCCGCTCATGCCGATGGGCTCGCGGATGTCTTCCTGGCCGTCGACGATGAACTCCTGCGTCAGCACGTGCAGCACCTGCTGGTCGGTCGGGATGTTCACCGCCTTGGCGGTCTCGATGACGCGGGCGACGTCGGTGGCGGTGACTTCCTTGTCCTTCACGGCGACCATGCCGCTGGAATTGAAGCTGCGGATATGGCTGCCGGCGATGCCGGTGTAGACGTCGCGGATCTTGCAATCCGCCATCAGCTCGGCTTCTTCAAGCGCGCGCTGAATCGAATTCACAGTGGTCTCGATATTGACGACCACGCCCTTGCGCATGCCGCGCGATTCATGCTGGCCGAGGCCGAGCACTTCGAATCGCCCTTCGGGCAGGATTTCAGCCACCACAGCCACCACCTTGCTGGTGCCGATATCGAGGGCGACGATAAGGTCCTTGATGTCACGGGTCATGGCGTTAGCGTTTCTTGGGAGGTTTCGGTGTGGATTTGGGTTTGTTTGCTGACGGAGGCAACGGGGCCAGCGCCAGGGCGAAACCATTGGGATAGCGCAGGTCGGCCTGCGTGATGGTGCGCCCTTCCAGGCGCCCCGCCACGGCGGGCCAGGCCTGCACGAAACGTTGAATGCGCGCCGCGAACGGCAGCGCGCCGGGCAGGCCGTGCGGATCCGGCGCATCGGCGCCCGGATCGCGGCCCAGGTCCAGCAGCATGCCGTTGGACAGCACCACGCGCCAGGCGTAGCGCGGACTCAGCTCCAGCTGCTTGACATGCATATCGAGCGGCGCGAACCAGCGCGCCAGTTCGGCGTAGCGTTGCACCACCAGCGACTCGGTGCCCTCGGGCCCGGAGAACTGCGGCAACACCGTCTCGTCGTCCACCTCGCCCGTGTTGGCCGTGAACGCCTCGCCCCAGGTGTTGATCATCTGGTTCTCGTTCCACAGCGCCAGCGGCTGCTGCTCCTCGATGCGCACGCGCAGCACATTGGGCCAGATCCGCCGCACGGTGGCATGGCGCACCCACGGCACCGACTCGAAGATCTCGCGCGCGTCGTCCAGGTCCACCGTGAAGAAGTTGCCCTTGAAGCGCCCCGCGATCGCCGCGCGCACCGCGCCCGGCGAGACATAGTGCAGCTCGGTGTCCGGCGTGGACTCCAGCTCGATCGCCGACAGCGTGAAGTACGGACGCTGCGCCACCCACACCACGCCCGCCAGGAGCATGGCGCAGACCGCCAGCACGGCAAGCGTGTTGGCGATCAGGTTGGTCGTGCGAGCGTCGTTCCACACAGAATGTCCGGGTCAAGTATTACGTGCGGCGCTGTGCAACTTGCACGAGGCGTCGGCCAAGATCGCCACGCACAGCTCGGCATAGCTCATGCCGGTGGCGCGGGCCGCCATCGGCACCAGCGAATGGCTGGTCATGCCGGGCGAGGTATTCATTTCAAGCAGCCAGGGGCGGTTGTCGGCGTCCAGCATGAAGTCGGCGCGGCCCCAGCCTTCACAACCCAGCGCGCGATAGGCGCGCACCGCGATGTCGGCGACTTCCTCGGCCACGGCCGGCGGCAGCGCCGCCGGGCAGAAGTACTGCGTGTCGTCGGAGAAGTACTTGTGCTCGTAGTCGTAGTTGCCACCCGGCGCGGCGATCTCGATCACCGGCAGCGCGCGCGCGGTCTTGCCGCCGCCCAGCACCGCCACGGTCAGCTCGCGGCCCTGGATGAACTGTTCGGCCAGCACTTCGGCATCGAACTTGGCGGCCAGGGCGTAGGCGTCCTTCATGTCGGAATAGCCCACCACCTTGGTGATGCCCACGGTCGAACCCTCATGCGGCGGCTTGATGATGAGCGGCAGGCTCAGGCGGTCCGGCACCAAGCGCAGTTCGGTGTCGGCGTCCAGCAATTCGAATTCCGGCGTGGGCAGGCCATGCTGCAGCCAGACGCGCTTGGTCATGGTCTTATCCATGGCCAGCGCCGAAGCCAGCGGGCCGCTGCCGGTGTAGGGAATGCCCAGCAATTCCAGCGCGCCCTGGATCGAGCCGTCTTCGCCGAAGCGGCCGTGCAGCGCGATGAAGACGCGCTCGAAGCCTTCGGCGGCCAGCTCGGCCAGGCTGCGTTCGCCCGTGTCGAACAGGTGCGCGTCGACGCCCGCGCTGAGCAGCGCCTGGTGCACGCCGGCCCCGGACATCAGGGACACTTCGCGTTCGGCGGAACGGCCGCCGTACAACACACCCACCTTGCCGAATTTCGCGCTCATGCCAATTCTCCAACTTGGGCCGGGACCTTGCTGATCGAGCCCGCCCCCATGACGATCACCACGTCGCCGTCGCGAACGAAATCGAGCACCGCCTGCGGCAGGTCGGCCACGTCCTCGACGAACACCGGTTCCACCTTGCCGGCCACGCGCAGGGCGCGCGACAGGGCGCGGCCGTCGGCGGCCACCAGCGGCGGCTCGCCGGCCGAATAGACCTCGGTCAACAGCACCGCGTCGGCCGTGCCCAGCACGCGCACGAAGTCCTCGAAACAGTCGCGGGTGCGCGTGTAGCGGTGCGGCTGGAACGCCAGCACGATGCGGCGGTCGGGCCAGGCGCCGCGGGCGGCGGCCAGCGTGGCGGCCATTTCCACCGGGTGGTGGCCATAGTCGTCGATCACCGTGAAGGTGCCGCCGCCATGCGCGGCCGGCACCGGGAATTCGCCCGTCTGCGTGAAGCGGCGGCCCACGCCCTTGAACGAGGCCAACGCGTCGCAGATGGCGTCATCGGCCACGCCCAGCTCGGTCGCCACGGCGATCGCCGCCAGCGCGTTGCGCACGTTGTGCAGGCCCGGCAGGTTCAGTTCCACCTGCAGCGGCGGCAGCAGCGTGTCGCGGTGGCTGCGCTGCACGTTGAAGCGCATGCGCGTGCCGTCGGCCTGCACTTCGTAGCCGCGCACCATCGCGTCTTCGTTCAGGCCGTAGGAGGTGATGGGGCGCGACACGAACGGCATGATCTCGCGCACGTTGGCGTCGTCGGTGCAGAGCACCGCGCTGCCGTAGAACGGCAGGCGCTGGGTGAATTCGATGAACGCGCTCTTGAGGCGGGCCACGTCGTGGCCGTAGGTATCCATGTGATCCGCGTCGATGTTGGTCACGATGGCCATCACCGGCAGCAGGTTCAGGAACGAGGCGTCGGACTCGTCGGCCTCGACCACGATGTAGTCGCCCTGCCCCAGCCGCGCATTGGCGCCGGCCGAATTCAGGCGCCCGCCGATCACGAAGGTCGGGTCCAGGTCGCCCGCGGCCAGGATGCTGGCCACCAGGCTGGTGGTGGTGGTCTTGCCATGCGTGCCGGCCACCGCGATGCCGCGCTTCAGGCGCATCAGCTCGGCCAGCATGATGGCGCGCGGCACCACCGGAATGCGCGCGGCGCGGGCCGCGATGACTTCGGGGTTGTCGCCCGCCACCGCGGTCGACGTGACGATGGCGCCGGCGCCGGTGACGTTGCTGGCGACGTGGCCGATGGCGATGTTCACGCCCAGGCCGGCTAGGCGGCGCGTCACGGCCGACTCGTTCAGGTCGGAGCCGCTGATGGTGTAGCCCAGGTTGAGCAGCACCTCGGCGATGCCGCTCATGCCGGAACCGCCGATGCCTACGAAATGGATATGCTGGATTCTGTGTTTCATGATGAACGCCCCGCTGCTTGTTCACAGACGTCGGCGATATGCGCCGCCGCATCCGGGTGCGCATGCGCGCGGGCCCGTTCTGCGACGGCTTGCAGTTCTTGACGGGTACGCTGGCCCAGCCAGTCCGCCAGCCACTCGGGGCTGAAGACGTTCTGCGGCTGCAGCCATGCGGCCTGCGCGTCGCTCAGGAAGCGCGCGTTGGCGGTTTGGTGGTCATCGATGGCATGCGGCAGCGGCACGAACAGCGCCGCCACGCCGACGGCGGCCACTTCGGACACCGTCATGGCGCCCGCGCGGCAGACCAGCAGGTCGGCATCGCCCATGGCGCCGGCCATGTCATCGATGAAGGCGCGGCAGTCGGCCGCCACGCCCGCCTGGGCGTAGGCCTGCTGCAGCGCCGGCAGATGTTGTTCGCCCGCCTGGTGCACCACCACCGGACGGCTTTCCTGCGGCAGGCGCGCCAGCGCTTGCGGCACGGCGGTATTGAGCGCCTGGGCGCCCAGGCTGCCGCCCACCACCAGCAGCCGCAGCGGACCGCCACGGCCGGCATAGCGCTGCGCCGGATCGGGCAAGGCGCACAGGTCGGCGCGCACCGGGTTGCCCATGGCTTCGCCCTTGGGCAGCACGCCGGGGAAGCCGCTCAACACGCGGCGCGCCATCCTGGCCAGCCACTTGTTGGCGGTGCCGGCCACCGCGTTCTGCTCATGCACCACCAGCGGCGTGCCGCGCAGCGTCGCGATGACGCCGCCGGGGAAGGCGACATAGCCGCCCATGCCCAGCACCACGTCCGGGCGCACCGACGACAGCCGCGCCCAGGCCTGGGCGAAGGCGCGCACCAGCAGGAACGGCAGCTTCAGCAGCGCCGTCACGCCCTTGCCGCGCACGCCGGCGAAACGCAGCGGCACCAGCTCGATGCCGCGCGGCGGCACCAGCTTGCCTTCCATCTTGTCCGGGTTGCCCAGCCACAGCACGCGCCAGCCACGCTGGCGCAGCACATCGGCCACGGCCAGGCCGGGCATGATGTGGCCGCCGGTGCCGCCGGCCATGATCAGGATGGTGCGCGACGCGGCGGTCATACCCGTCCTCCGCGCATCATGATGCGGCTTTCCACATCCACCCGTATCAGCATGGCCAGGGCGCACAGGTTCATCACCACGCCCGAACCGCCATAGCTCATCAGCGGCAGCGTCAGGCCCTTGGTCGGCAGCAGTCCCAGGCACACGCCCATGTTGATGAAGGCCTGCACCCCGAACCACATCGCCACGCCATGCGCCACCAGGCCCGCGAAGGTGCGTTCCATGGCGATGGCCTGGCGGCCGATGTCGAAGCCGCGATAGACGATGATGGCGAACAGCGTGATCACCAGCATCACGCCGGCGAAACCCAGTTCCTCGCCCACCACCGCCATCAGGAAGTCGGTATGCGCTTCGGGCAGGTAGTGCAATTTCTCGACGCTGGCGCCCAGGCCCACGCCCAGCCATTCGCCGCGGCCCAGGGCGATCAGCGAATGCGACAGCTGGTAGGCGCTGCCGTAGGCGTTGTCTTCGTTCCAGGGATCCAGGTAGGCGAACAGGCGCGCGCGGCGCCACGGCGACAGCCAGATCAGCATCAGGAAGGTGCTGACCAGCACCGCCAGCAGGCTGCTGAAGTACTTGCCGTTGATGCCGCCCAGGAACAGGATGCCGATCGCGATCGCCACGATCACCATGAAGGCGCCCAGGTCGGGCTCGAGCAGCAGCAGCATGCCGACGCCGGCCAGCGCGAACGCCATCGGCAGGAAGCCGCGGGCAAAGGCCTGCATGTGTTCCTGCTTGCGCACCGTGTAATCGGCGGCGTAGAGCAGCGCGGCCAGCTTCATCAATTCGGACGGCTGGAAATTCAGCGGACCCAGCGGGATCCAGCGGTGCGCGCCGTTGACCTCGCGGCCGATGCCCGGAATCAGCACCGCCACCAGCAACACCATCGCGACCACGAACATCGGCACCGCCAGGCGCTGCCAGACGCGGATCGGAATCGCCAGCACGACCGCGCCCGCCACCAGGCCGGCGCTGATGAACAGGCCATGGCGGATCACGAAGTAGTAGCGGCCATAGGAGGCATAGCGCGGGCCGTCGGCCAGCGCGATCGACGCCGAATACACCATCAGCAGGCCGAGCAGCAGCAAGGTCGACGCCGCAATCGCGAGCGGCATGTCGAAATTGCGCATGCGGGTACGGCCGGGCCGTACGGCGTTGACGCTGGCGGTGAGATCGGCGATCAGGCTCATGCCACCTCTCCCCGGTCGCGGGCCAGGTCTTCGACCTCTTCCACGAACACTTGCCCGCGATGCGGGTAATTGCGGAACATGTCCATGCTGGCGCAGGCGGGCGACAACAGCACGGCGTCGCCGGGCTGCGCCAGGTCGGCGGCGCGGCGCACCGCGTCGCGCAGCGAGTCCACGGCGATGCAGTCGACGCCGGTCGCGGCCAGCACGCGGCCGATCTCGGGACCGTCCTGGCCGATCAGCAGCACCGCGCGCGCATGGCGCGACACCCCCGGGATCAGCGGCGAGAAGTCCTGCCCCTTGCCCAGCCCCCCGGCGATCAGCACCACCGGCTGGCCCAGGCCTTCGAGCGCGGCCACGGTGGCGCCAACGTTGGTGCCCTTGCTGTCATTGATGTAGTCGACGCCGCCGATGTTGCGCACGAAGGCGGCGCGATGCGGCTCGCCCGCGTACTCGCGCAGGGTGCGCAGCATGGCGCCCCAACCCAGGTCCAGGCAGCGCGCAAGCTGCAAGGCGGCCAGCGCGTTCAAGGCATTGTGGATGCCGCGGATGCGCAGCGCATCGACCGGCATCAGGCGGCTCATGCGGCCCTTGGCGCGCACCGGCTCCGGCGCATCCTTCTTGCGGCGCACGGGCGCCACGGGTTCGTCGAAATCGACCGGCTCGGCCGCCACCAGCCAGGCCACGCCCTGGCCCAGCTCCAGGCCCATGTCGCCGACCAGCGCCGGCACGTCGCGGCCGAAACTGCGCACGGGCATGGCGTCCAGCGACGGCACCATGTCCACGGTATACGGATCGTCGCGGTTGACGATGGCGATGCGCGCCATCTTCAGCAGGCGCGCCTTGGCGCGGGCGTAGGCGTCCATGCCGCCGTGCCAGTCCAGGTGATCCTGCGTCACGTTGAGCACGACGGCGGCATCAGCCATCAGCGTGTACGAGGTCTCGAGCTGGAAACTCGACAGTTCCAGCACCCACGCCTGCGGCAGGTCGTCGGCGTCCAGCGCCCCCATCAGCGCGGTCAGCGCGGCCGGGCTGATGTTGCCCGCGGCCAGCACCGACAGGCCGCTGGCCTCGAGCAGGTCGCGCGTCAGCGCGGTGACAGTGGTCTTGCCGTTGGTGCCGGTCACCGCCAGCACGCGCGGGCGGTATTCACGGGTCTCGGCCAGCTCGGCCAGCGCCCGCGCAAACAATTCGATCTCGCCGATGACTTCGATGCCGCGGGCCTTGGCCTCGCGCAGCAGATCGCCGGCCGGCGCGCCTTCGGGCGCCAGTCCCGGGCTGATGACGACCTGGTCCACGCCGTCCAGCAGCGCGACATCGAAAGACGTGTCGCAGCCGAGGCGGTATTCCACCTCGGCCTGCGCCAGCGCGTCTTGCAGCGCCGCCAGGCCGCCCGGCTCCGCGCGCGTGTCGGCCACCCGCAGGCGGGCGCCCTGGCGGGCGCTCCAGCGTGCGGCGGCGACACCCGACTCGCCCAATCCGAGGATCAGGACGAGCGGCGCATCGGCGCGGGAGGTTTCCATCGTATTCATCGCAACTTCAGGGTTGAGAGGCCAATCAGCACCAGCATCATGCTGATGATCCAGAAACGCACGACCACCTGGGTTTCCTTCCAGCCGCCCACTTCAAAGTGATGATGCAGCGGCGCCATGCGGAATATGCGTCGACCTGTTCCATAACGTCGCTTGGTGTACTTGAACCACGTCACCTGGATCATCACCGACAGGGTCTCGACCACGAACACGCCGCCCATGATGAACAGCACGATCTCCTGGCGCACGATGACCGCGATGGTGCCCAGCGCGCCGCCCAGCGCCAGCGCGCCGACGTCACCCATGAAGACCTGCGCCGGATACGCGTTGAACCACAAAAATGCCAGCCCCGCGCCGCCGATCGCCGCGCACAGCACCATCAGTTCCGATGCGCCGGGGATGTACGGAAACAGCAGGTACTTCGAATAGTCGACGCGGCCGACCACGTAGGCGAAGATGCCGAGCGCGCTGCCGACCATCACGGTGGGCATGATCGCCAGGCCATCGAGGCCGTCGGTCAGGTTGACGGCGTTGCTGGTGCCGACGATCACGGCCCAGGTCAGCGCCACGAAGCCGAGCACGCCCAGCGGATAGCTGACGGTCTTGAAGAACGGCACGATCAGGTCGGCGCGCGTCGGCAGCGACATCGTGAAGCCGCTTCCCACCCAGGCTTTGAAGAGCGGCCACAGTTCGGTGTTGGCGGGCGCCGACACGGCGAACGCCAGATAGACCGCGGCCACCAGGCCGATGGTCGCCTGCCAGAAGAACTTCTGGCGCGCCGGCATGCCTTCCGGATCGCGATAGACCACCTTGCGGTAATCGTCCATCCAGCCGATCCAGCCAAAGCCGAACGTCACCAGCAGCACCACCCACACGAAACGGTTGGTCCAGTCAGCCCACAACAACGTGCTGATGGCGATGGAAATCAGGATCAGCACGCCGCCCATGGTGGGGGTGCCGGTCTTGACCAGGTGGGTTTCCGGACCGTACGAACGCACGGCCTGGCCGATCTTCATCTCGGTCAGCTTGCGGATCACGCGCGGACCGGCCACCAGGCCGATCAGCAACGCCGTGGCGCACGCCAGCACCGCGCGCAGCGTGATGTACTCGAACACGCCCAGCGCGCGCACATCATCGGAAAGCAGACGGGCGATCTCAAGCAGCATGGTTGTCCCCCTGCCCCTTGGACGCTTGTCCGTCATTGGAAATAAAAGCCGTCACTACCCGCTCCATGCGCATAAAGCGCGATCCCTTTATCAATACGCAGGACGCGCGCAGGCCGCGCAATGCGGCAACGACTTCGTCTACCGATGCGCAGGCGTGCGCGCCCGTGCCGTAGGCGGCAGCGGCCGCCCGGCTGGCATCGCCTAGCGTGATGAGCGCATCGAGGCCAAGCTCGCGCGCGTAATTGCCCACCTCTTCATGCATGGCGGGGCCGTTGTCCCCGACCTCGCCCATGTCGCCCAGTACCAGGACACGCGTGCCGGCCATGCGGGCCAGCACATCGATGGCCACGCGAACCGAGTCGGGGTTGGCATTGTAGGTGTCATCAATGAGCAACGTTCCGTCACTCAATTTCTTGTGCTGCATGCGGCCCGCGACCGGGCTGAAACCGGCCAGCGCCCGCACGGCGACATCGAGCGGCGCGCCCGCGGCGATGGCGCTGGCGATCGCCGCCAGCGCATTGCGCAGGTTGTGCACGCCGGGCACCGGCAGCGTCAGGTCGGCGCTGCCCATCGGCGTCACCACGCGGCAGCGCGTCGAATCGACGTCCGCCAGGATCTGCTCGGCATAGACATCCAGACCGGGCTGCAGGCCAAAACGCAGCGCGCGGCGCGGCGCGGCCAGCTTGTCCCAGATCGCCGCGTAGGGCTCGTCGCCGGGATAGACGGCCACGCCGTCCGCCGGCAGCGCCGCGATGGCGGCGCCGTTTTCCAGCGCCACCGCTTCCACGGTGTGCATGAATTCCTGGTGTTCGCGCTGGGCATTGGTCACCAGCGCCACGCTCGGCGCCGCGATGGCGGCCAGCTGGGCGATCTCGCCCGGATGGTTCATGCCGAGCTCGAACACGGCGGCGCGATGTTCCGGACGCAGGCGCAGCAGCGTCAGCGGCACGCCGATGTCGTTGTTCAGGTTGCCGGCGGTCGCCAGGCGGCCCGCCTCGCCGCGCCAACCCGCCAGCATGGCCGAGATCATTTCCTTGGTGGTGGTCTTGCCGTTGCTGCCGGTCACCGCCACCACAGGCAGCGTGAAGCGGGCGCGCCAGGCCGCGCCGATGCGCATCAGCGCCACGCGGGTATCGCCCAGCACCAGTTGCGGCAGGGTCGAATCCGGCACGGCATGCGCCACCACCGCGGCGCAGGCGCCACGCTCGGCGGCCTGGTCCAGGTAGTTGTGGGCGTCGAAGTTGTCGCCCACCAACGCCACGAACAGCTCGCCGGCGCCGATGCGCCGGGTGTCCGTCGACACGCCCTTGACCAACGGCAGCAGCAGCGCCAGCCGCGCCCACTCACGGTCATCGAACGGCAGTTTCTCGCCGCCGATGTCCTGGTAGGTTTCGTGACCCTTGCCCGCCAGCAGCACCACGTCTTCAGGCGCGCTGGCCCAGACGGTCTGCATGATGGCGCGGGCGCGGTCGACCTGGACGTCGGCGCCAGCCTCGGCCGGAATGCCCGCCAGGATCTGCGCCACGATGGCCTCGGGCGATTCGCTGCGGGGGTTGTCGCTCGACACCACCACGTGATCGGCCAGCTCGGCGGCGATGCGGCCCATTTCCGGACGCTTGCCCGGATCGCGCTCGCCGCCGCAGCCGAACACGCACACCAGGCGGCCGGCGCGCGCCTGCGCCACCGGACGCAGCGCGGTCAGCGCGCGCGCCAGCGCGTCGGGCGTATGGGCATAGTCGACCACCACCAGCGCGCCGCGGCCGGCATTGGCCTGGGTGCTGGCGGCAACGGGTTCCACCGTCTGCAGGCGGCCATCGACCGGATCGGTCGCGGCCAGCTCACGCGCGATCTGCGCGAACGGCAGGCCCAGCTTGTACAGCACGCCCGCCACCAGCAGCAGGTTGGAGACGTTGTGCGCCCCCAGCAGGCGCGTCACGATCTGCGCCTCGCCATGCGGCGACACCAGGGTGAAGATCTGTCCTTGCGCGGTGGCCTGCAGGTCACGCGCGCGCATCGCGGCCGGAATCGCCGGATCCGCGCTTAGGCTGTAGCCCATCACCGACAGGTCGGACGGCAGCGAAGCGATCAGGCGGCGGCCGGCTTCGTCGTCGGCGTTCACCACCGCGGCGCTCAGGCCGGGCCAGCGGAACAGGCGCGCCTTGGCGGCCTCGTAGCGTTCCATGGTGCCGTGATAGTCGAGATGATCGCGGGTCAGGTTGGTGTAGGCGGCCAGCGCCACCCGCACGCCGTCCATGCGGCCCTGCTCGATACCGATCGACGACGCCTCCATCGCCACCGCCTTGGCGCCGGCGTCGCGCATGGCGGCCAGCAGGCGGTGCACGGTCAGCACGTCGGGGGTCGTGAGGCTGCCGCCCAGCGTCTGCCCGTCGGGCAGCACGGCGCCCAGGGTGCCGATGGTGCCGCAGGGCTTGTCGTTGCGGCCCAGCGCGTGGGCGATCCATTGCACCGACGAGGTCTTGCCGTTGGTGCCGGTCACGGCCACCACGGCCAGCGCCGACGACGGCCGGCCGTACCAGGTGTCGCCCAGCTCGCCCAGCAGGGCGCGCAGGCCGGTCACCGGCAACATCGGCGTATCGCCAGCGGCCGCCGCGGCCTCGATGGCCTCGGTCGCGGGCGCTTCGAACAACACCGCGCTGGCGCCCAGCGCCAACGCCTTCTCTATATATAGACGGCCATCGCTGGACAGCCCCGGGCAGGCGACGAACACATCGCCCGGCTCGATCTCGCGGGAGTCCAGCTTCAGGTGCGCGGTCAACGACACGCGCGAATGCAACCACGCCACGGCTTGTTCGACCGTGGCGGCGGGGGATGAGAGGAAGCCTTTGGCGCTCATCTGCCTGGCTCCTTGATACCAGCAACAATTGTCGATTCGAAGGGCGCGTCCGGCCGCACCCCCATCAGCCGCAGACTCCCGCCAACGATATGGGAGAACACGGGCGCGGCGATCGCGCCGCCGTAATAGCCGCCGACCGTGGGCTCGTCGATCGAGACGGCCACCACGATCTTGGGATCGGACACCGGGGCAAAGCCCACGTACGAGCTGCGGTAGCGCTGCATGCTGTACTTGCCGTCGACGATCTTGCGCGCGGTGCCGCTCTTGCCGGCCACGCGGTAGCCCTGGACCTGGGCGGCCTTGGTGCCTTCCGGGCCGGCGGCCGCTTCCAGCATGCCGCGCACCAGCGCGGTGGTCTTGGGCGTATAGATCTTGACGCTGGTCGGATCGCTGTCGCGCTTGACCAGGGTCAGCGACACCATGTCGCCGTTGCGCGCGAACACGGTGTAGGCGCGCGCCACCTGCAGCAGCGACACAGACAGGCCGTAGCCGTAGGCCATGGTGGCCTTCTCGATCAGGCGCCAGCGGTCCCAGGGACGCAGGCGGCCGGGGGCCGCGCCGGGGAATCCCACCTGGGGCGCCTGGCCCAGGCCCAGTTCGGTGAAGCGATCCCACATTTCACGGGATTCCAGCTTCTCGGAGATCATCGTCATGCCGATGTTGCTGGACTTGCGCAGCACGCCGGCCACGTCCAGCGTGCCGTTGCGGCTGACGTCGCTGATCGTGCTGCCCTGGTAGGTGAAGCGGCCGTTGCCGGTCTCGAACAGGGTCGAGGTGGTGATGCGGCCCAGGTCCAGCGCCAGCGCGGCGGTGAACGGCTTCATGATCGAGCCGGGCTCGAACGTGTCGGTGATGGCCTGGTTGCGCAGGTTGGCGCCGTGAAAGGTCTCGCGCTTGTTCGGATCGAAGGTCGGCACGTTGGCCAGCGCCAGGATCTCGCCGGTGTGGACGTCCACGACCACGGCGGTGGCGCCCTTGGCCTGGTGCTTGTCCATGGCGTCCTTCAGTTCCTTGAACACCAGGTACTGCAGGCGGGTATCGATCGACAGGCGCAGATCCCGGCCGTCCACCGGCAGCGTCACGGCCTGCACGTCCTCGATGACGCGGCCGAGCCGGTCCTTGATGACGCGGCGGCTGCCCGGGCGGCCCGACAATTGCTGGTTGAAGGTCAGTTCGACGCCTTCTTGCCCCTGGTCCTCGACGCTGTTGAAACCCACCACGTGGGCCATCACGTCGCCGTCCGGGTAGTAGCGGCGGGTCTCGGGCTGCTGGTGCACGCCCGGCAGGCCGAGCTGCTTGATCTTGTCGGCCACGTCCATCGAGACCTGGCGCTTCAGGTAGACGAAGTTCTTGTCTTCCTCGACCCGGCGGCGCAGGTCGGCGATCGGCGTTTCCAGCAGCTTGGCCAGCGAGTCCAGCTGGCTGGGCGTGACCTGCTTCAGGTCTTCGGGGATGGCCCAGATGGCGCGCGCCGGCACGCTCGAGGCCAGCACCGCGCCATTGCGGTCCATGATCTTGCCGCGCGTGGCGGACAGCGTCAGGGTGCGCTCGTAGCGGCGCTCGCCCTGCTGCTGCAGGAATTCGGTGGACAGCCCCTGCAGGAACAGCGCGCGGCCGGCCAGCACGGTGAAACCGCCGAACAGCAGGATCAGCACCAGGCGCGCACGCCAGGTGGGCAGCTGGCCGCGCAGCACCGGATTGTCGAAGAACGGAACGCGCTTCATTGGGCACCTCCGTTGGCCGACACCGGCGCCTGGTTCAGGTACAGCGTGCGGTCAGGCACGATGGGAATCATCTTCAGGCTGTCGCGCGCGATCACGTCGACACGCGCATTGCGCGCCAGCTCGGCGCGTTCCAGCTGCAGGCGCCGCCAGTTGGTTTCCAGGTCGCGCGCCTGCGCCTGATCGCGACCCAGCTCGACGAAGAGCTGGCGCGACTGATACCGGCTGGTGACCAGGGAAATGGCCGACAGCATCAGCAAAGCCGCAACGATCAGGTTGACGCGACCCATCAGCGGCGCCCTCCCTTGCCGCCGCGGCGGGGCGGCGGCGCCAGATCGCTGCCGGGCAGCGAACCGATCTTCACGAACGCCATGCCGCCCTCGGCGGGCAGGGGCGTGGCGGTGCGTTCGGCGACGCGCAGCACCGCCGAACGGGCGCGCGCGTTGGCCGAGACTTCCTCGTCCTCGGCCAGCACGCGTCCCAGGGAACGCAGGACCGGCTGGGGCATTTCGCTTTCGCGCAGGGGCAGGCGCGCATGCGCGGCGGCCGGACGAGCCGCCGCCGCGATGCACTGCTTGACCATGCGGTCTTCAAGCGAATGAAAGCTGATCACCGCCAACCTCCCCCCTGGGGCGAGCAGGTCTAGAGCTGACGCGAGGGTGCGCGCGAGCTCTTCGAGTTCCCGATTGATGTAAATCCGTAGAGCTTGAAAGGTGCGTGTGGCCGGATGCTGCCCCTTTTCGCGCGTGCGGACGGCGCTGGCGACGCACTCGGCAAGTTCGAGCGTGGTGCGCAGCGGCCTTGTTGCGCGGCGAGCAGCAATCGCCTTTGCAACCTGAAAAGCAAACCGTTCTTCGCCATAATCCGCTATGACCTCCCGCATCTCATCCACACTGGCTTGCGCCAGCCAATCCGCCACCGTGGGTCCACGAGTGGTGTCCATCCGCATGTCGAGCGGGCCGTCCCGCATGAACGAGAAACCGCGCTCGGCATCATCGATCTGAGGCGACGACACGCCCAGATCCAGCATCACGCCATCGACCTTCTCGATGCCGAGCTGCCGCAATTCTTCGGCCATGGTGGCAAAGCCGCCATGCACCACCGTCACCCGGGAGTCCGCCGCCGCCAACGCATTGGCTACCGCGATCGCCTCGGGATCCTTGTCGAACACCACCAGGCGCGCCGCCGGGCCCAGGCGGCCAAGCAGTTCGCGGCTGTGACCGCCGCGACCAAAGGTGCCGTCCACGAAGACGCCGCGTTCCGCACGCGTAGCCGCGGCCGGCTCGTCGCCGGGCTGCGACCGTGCCGCGCCCTTGCCGCCGAAATCGGCCAGCAACAGCGCGTCCACCGTCGGCTCCAGCAGGACGGGCCGATGTTCGAATTCCATAACTCTTTCAGAACGAAAACTGATTCAACACATCCGGCATACCCTTGGCCAGATCCTCAGCCTCGCGGCTGGCCAGGGTAGCGGCATCCCACAGCTCGAAGTGGGCGCCCAGACCGAGCAGCATCACATCGCGCGTCATACCGGAAGCGTTGCGCAGTTCAGGCGCGATCAGGACGCGGCCGGAGCCGTCCAGTTCCACGTCCTGAGCGTTGCCCAGCAACAGCCGCTGCAACGCACGCGCCGTCATGGGAAAGGCGGCAATCTGCTCGCGCTTCTTTTCCCACTCGGGCCGCGGGTACACCAGCAGGCAGCCGTCTGGGTGGCGGGTCAGGGTCAGGCGGCCTTCCGCCTGCGCCATCAGCGCGTCACGATGCCGGGTCGGAATCGAGATCCGTCCCTTGGCATCCAGCGTGAGCGCGCTGCTTCCCTGAAACACCACTTTTACCCCACTTAATTGCACAATTTCCTACTATTTCCCACTCTACGGTATGGCAATGGGGCGGTCAAGCGCGCGGTTGCAATTTTTTCAATCACAACAAGGACTTAGAGCAACTTGTAAATGCGCAAAAAGAAAAACCTCCCAATAAATCAGGAGGTTGCGTCACTATCTAAAAGTGCTTCTTAAGAAGTGGCGGCTAACAATGCCTTTGCATTGTTTTACCCAGCCCGCTTGCCAAGGGTTGACGGGCGTTCCGCGCCAGATGGCGGATGGCCGGGCTTGAAAAAAGCCGGCCGGCGGCCCCGCTCCGATGAGAAATCCAATGCAAGACGGGTCTATAGGCCGGATTCTGTACGCCAGGTTTCCCTGGCGGGCGATCATTCCTCTGCGCGGATCATTGCTGAGCCGCTGTAGCCACCTACCCGCATGCTTGGACGGAGCCGCCCTTCGCGGCCCGAAAGCCACACGCATGCCTATTTGATGTTGCTCCGGGTAGAGGTTGCCGCGTTTCACCCTGCGATGCCGCCGGCCGTTGCCGACCGGCGCGATACGGAGATGGCCGTATCGGTGCGCGACTGGCGCGCCCGCCCCGCAGACTCGTCTCTGTGGCCCTATTCCTCGACCGCGCCCGAAGACGCGACCGGACGGCCGTTAGCCGCTACCCTGCCCTGTGGAGTCCGGACCTTCCTCGATGAACTTGCATCCACCGCGACCGCCCGACCCGCCTTGCGGTGCGTATTCTAGTACAGGTCGCCGCTCCGTCCCCGAACCCCGGCGCGGGTTCCTGCGACAATACCGGTCTGATCCGCTCATCCGCCGCAAGAACGACCTCACTACATGGCTCTCGCAACGCTCATCACCCTGACCGACATCCAGCTGGCCTATGGCCACCATCCGCTGCTGGACCACGCCGACTTCGCCATCCAGGCCGGCGAGCGCATCGGCCTCATCGGCCGCAACGGCGCCGGCAAGTCCTCGCTGCTGCGGCTGCTCGACGGCCGCACCGTGCCCGACGATGGCGACATCGCCCGCACCTCGGGCCTGCGCGTGGCCACGGTCGAACAGGAACCGGAACTGGACGAAAACGCCACCGTCTTCGACGTGGTCTGCAATGTCGACGGCGACCATGAAGACTGGCAACGCCCGTCGCGCGTGCGCGCCGTGCTGGAAAAACTCGGCCTGCCGGCGGACGCCCAGATCGCCGGCCTGTCGGGCGGCACCCGCAAGCGCGTCGCGCTGGCCCGCGCGCTGGTCGAGGAACCCGATCTGCTGCTGCTGGACGAGCCCACCAACCACCTCGACTTCGACGGCATCGCCTGGCTCGAAGAGATGCTGCGCACCTGGAAGGGCGCCGCCGTCATCATCACCCACGATCGCCGCTTCCTGGATTCGGTGGCCACCCGCATCGTCGAACTGGACCGCGGCCGGCTGCTCAGCTTCCCCGGCAATTTCTCGCAATGGCAGGAGCGCAAGGCCCAGTGGCTGGAATCCGAGCGCCTCGAACAGGCTCGCTTCGACAAGCTGCTGGCCCAGGAAGAAGTCTGGATCCGCAAGGGCGTGGAAGCCCGCCGCACCCGCAATGAAGGCCGCGTGCGGCGCCTGGAACGCCTGCGCGTCGAACGCGCCGAGCGCCGCGAGCGCGTCGGCGATGTGTCGCTGGCGCTGGCCGAGGGCCAGCGTTCGGGCAAGATGGTGGCCGAACTGGAACACGTCGGCAAACGCTTTGGCGAGAAGATCGTGGTGGACGACTACTCCACCACCATCCTGCGCGGCGACCGTATCGGCATCATCGGCCCCAACGGCGCCGGCAAGACCACGCTGCTCAAGCTGATCCTGGGCGAAATGCAACCCGACAGCGGCAAGACCCGCATGGGCACCAACGTGTCGGTGGCCTACTTCGACCAGATGCGAGCCCAGCTCGACGAAAACGCGACGCTGGTCGACATCATCAGCCCGGGCAGCGAGTGGGTCGAGATCGGCGGCACCCGCAAGCACGTCATGAGCTATCTCGGCGACTTCCTGTTCTCGCCCGCCCGCGCCGGTTCGCCGGTGCGCAGCCTGTCGGGCGGCGAGCGCGCCCGCCTGCTGCTGGCGCGCCTGTTCGCGCGTCCCGCCAACGTGCTGGTTCTGGACGAACCCACCAACGACCTCGATATCGAAACGCTGGAGCTGCTCGAAGAACTGCTGCAGGAATACTCGGGCACGGTGCTGCTGGTCAGCCACGACCGCGCGTTCCTGAACAACGTCGTCACCCAGACCATCGCCTACGAAGGCAACGGCCACTGGCGCGACTACGTCGGCGGCTACGACGAATGGGTGGCCCAGCGCCCCGCCCCGGCGCCTGCCGCGGCGGCGGAGGAAGACGCGGCCAAGGCGGCGCGCGCCGCCGACGAAGCCGCGGCCCGCGCCAAGGCCGCCAAGCCCAAGCCGGCCCGCGCCGCCAAGATGAATTCGTGGGAACTGCGCGAACTCGAAGGCCTGCCCGAAGCCATCGCGGCGCTCGAAGCGCAGCAGGCCGAACTGGCCGGCAAGCTCGCCGACGGCAGCCTCTATCGCGATGCGCCGGCCGAAGTCGAACGCATCAACAGCGAGCTGTCCAAGCTGGAAAGCGAGCTCGAGGAAAAATTCGCGCGTTGGGAATTGCTCGAGGCGCGCCGCGAAAGCGCCCTCTGACGCGATAGCGGGACCGCCGCGACCGCGGCGGGTCCGTCACCGCGCCCTCGACTTCAGCGCCCTCTATATATAGAGGGCGGCCGCCACCCACCATGTCCACATGGCGGCGGCCGGCATGCTCAGACTGCCGCGCGCCAGGCCAGCGTCTCGCCAGCGGCCAGCGGCACCAGTCCGGTGTCGCCGAACGGCACTTCATCCGGAATCTGATAGCTCTCGCGCACCAGCGTCAGCTTGCCGGTATTGCGCGGCAGGCCGTAGAAGTCCGGACCGTGGAAGCTTGCAAAGCCTTCCAGCTTGTCCAGCTTGCCGACCGCGTCGAACGCGGTCGCGTACAGCTCCATCGCATGCAGCGCGGTATAACAGCCGGCGCAGCCGCAGGCGTGCTCCTTCAGGCCGCGCGCATGCGGCGCGCTGTCCGTGCCGAGGAAGAAACGCGGGCTGCCGCTGGTGGCCGCTTCCACCAACGCCAGCCGGTGGGTTTCGCGCTTGAGGATCGGCAGGCAGTACCAATGCGGCCGCACGCCGCCCTGGAAGATCGCATTGCGGTTGTACAGCAGGTGCTGCGGCGTGATCGTTGCCGCGATCGGCCCCTCGGCATCGCGCACGTATTCAGCGCCTTCCTTGGTGGTGATGTGCTCGAACACCACCTTCAGCGCCGGGAACGCGCGGCGCAGCGGCTTCATCACGCGCTCCACGAAAATCGCTTCGCGGTCGAACACGTCGATCGACGGATCCGTCACTTCGCCGTGCACCAGCAGCGGCATGCCGCATTTCTCCAGCGCTTCCAGCGCCTTGGCGCATTTGCCCAGCAGGTCGGTCACGCCGGCGTCGGAGTTGGTGGTCGCGCCCGCGGGATACAGCTTGACCGCGTAGACCTGGCCCGACTCGTGCGCGCGGAAGATCTCTTCGGCCGAGGTGTTGTCGGTCAGGTACAGCGTCATCAGCGGCGTAAAGGCGTCGGCATCGCCGCCCGCCTTGGTCAGCGCGGCCAGGATGCGGCTGCGATAGGCCAGCGCCTGCTCGGTGGTGGTCACCGGCGGCTTCAGGTTGGGCATGATGATGGCGCGGGCGAATTGCCTGGCCGTGTCGGCCACCACCGCTTCCAGCGCCGCGCCATCGCGCAGGTGCAGGTGCCAATCGTCGGGGCGGGTGATGATCAGTTGATTCGTGTTTTGCGTGGACATGGAGAGCTTCTTAATCTGCCAGCGGCATGCCCCGTTCGGCCAGCGCGCAGAACATCGCGCTGCCCAGGGGGATGACGGCATCGTTGAAATCGAAATGCGAGTTGTGCAGCACGCAGCCGGAATCGGCCCCGCCCTGCCCCAGCCGGAAATAGGCGCCAGGCTTGCTTTGCAGCATGAAGGAGAAATCCTCCGACCCCATCGACGGTACCAGATCACGCACCACGTTTTCCTTGCCGATCATCTCGGTGGCGATGTCGGCGACCAGGTTGGCGTGCTGCGGCGTATTCAGGGTCGCGGGATAGATGCGTTCGTAGGTCAGTTCGGCGGTGCCGCCAAAGGCGCTGGCAATCGCCGTGACCAGTTCGCGCATGCGCGTCTCGACCATCTCCTGCACCGACTTGCGGAACGTGCGCACCGTGCCCACCATCCGGGCCTCGCGCGGAATCACGCTCATCGCGCCGGGATGGCCCGCCTGCAGCGAGCCGATGGACACGACGGCGGAATCCAGCGGATTGACGTTGCGCGACACGATGGTCTGCAGCGCCGTGATGATCTGGCCGGCGATCGTCACCGGGTCGATCGTCTGATAAGGATGCGCGCCGTGGCCGCCGCGGCCGGTGATCAGGATCTCGAAGCGGTCGGCCGCCGCCATCATCGGCCCCGGATTGATGCCGATGGTGCCAGGCTTCAGGCCGGGCCAGTTGTGCAGCGCATAGATGGCGTCACAGGGAAAGGTGTCGAATAACCCATCCTCCATCATGGCTTTGGCGCCGCCGCGCCCTTCCTCGGCCGGCTGGAAGATGAGGACGGCCGTGCCATCGAAATTGCGCGTCTGCGCCAGGTACTTGGCGGCCCCGATCAGCACCGCCGTATGGCCGTCGTGGCCGCAGCCGTGCATCAGGCCCGGCTTGGTCGACTTGTGCCCGAACTCGTTGTCCTCCGTCATCGGCAGCGCATCCATGTCGGCGCGCAGGCCGATCATGCGGCCGCTGTCGCAGCGCTTGCCGCGGATGACGCCCACCACGCCGGTCTTGCCGATACCCCGGTGCACCTCGATTCCCAGCGCCTCCAGCGCGCCGGCAACGATCCCGGACGTCCGGACTTCTTCGAAGCCAAGCTCGGGATGGGCATGCAAGTCGCGCCGCAGCGCCGTCAATTCGTCATGAAACAGCCGAATTGATTCCAAAGGAGAACGTGCGTACATAGGAGGTTACAGAATGACGTGAGAGGGGGGACAGTCGGGATATTTTAGTTGCTACAGAGGATAAATGCCTTTGTCTTTACCGGAGAGACACGTTATGCTCCGGCCGCAGGACAATTTTTCCAACAGCCAGAGAAGGAGCGCCGCATTATGGCCACAACCTCCAAACCCGCGACCGCGCGCAAGCCGAACGCTGCATTCATGAAGCCCCTGACTCCCAGCGCCGAACTGGCTGCTGTGATCGGTTCGGAAGCCGTGCCGCGCACCGAGGTCACCAAGAAGATCTGGGAATACATCAAGAAGCACAACCTGCAAGATGCGAGCAACAAGCGCAACATCAACGCCGATGCCAAGCTGCGCCCGATCTTCGGCAAGGATCAGGTCACGATGTTCGAACTGACCAAGCTGGTCAACGCACATCTGAAGTAAGCAGGCAAAGGGCGTACCCGGTACGTCCCTGCCTCGATACTGTCGCGACGCCCTGGCTTGAACGCCGGGCGGACCCGACTTCCGGCGCTTCCCGCCACCGCAGGCTTTCCGCCTTGCGCAGCCAGTCCCACACCCGCGATGGGCACGGCTCTCCTCCCCCTCCATATCCGTTTGCATGCGAACGCTGTCGCGTCCAATCGCTTGGACAACGTCGTCCCGGTCTTGATCGATCGAGAGATACGCGCCCGTTCTGAATGCGTGTTGCACAGCGAAGGCCCGCGATATCTCGCGGTTCGCAATGTCCGACACGCCATGGCCTCCCCTCATCCCCTTGCGCGGAACGCCCTGTACGGCATCGCATCCGCGATGCCGTCGATCACATTAGTCATTGCCCGCAAAGCCTTGCCCAGCCTGGCTCTTCAGCGTTTCGCCAGCGCCGGCGAGAGGCGCGATTTGCGCGCCTCCTCGAGCAACCAGGCGCGAAATGCCTGTGCGTCCGGCCGCTGTGCGGCCGTGCGCGAAGATACCAGCCAATAGCTATAGTCGTTGGGCAGCACCTGATCGAACAGGCGAACCAGCTTGCCGGCGCGCAGATCATCCGCCGCCAACATCAAGCGCCCCAGCGCCACGCCCGCCCCATCGGCCGCCGCTTGCAGCACCAGCGCGGCATCACTGAATTGCACGCCCTGCGTCAGGTCCAGCGACACCCGCGCCAGTTCGCACCACTGGCGCCATGCCGCGCGTGGCTCGTCGTGCAGCAGCATGACGTTCGCCAGGTCGGCGGGCTCGGACAAGGCCGGCGGGCCTTCCGCCAACCGGGGATGGCACACCGGACTCAGATACTCCCGCGCGATCAAGTCCGACTTCAGTCCCGGCCAACGGCCCAGGCCGGAGCGGATGCCAAGATCGAATTCATCATCGCCCGGCCACAAGCGCGCCGAGCTGGCGACACGGAACTCGATCTCGGGATGACGTTGGCGAAACGCCGGCAGACGCGGCAACAGCCAACGCGAGGCAAAGGAAGGCAGCGCCGTGATCCGCAACGGCCCCTCGCGATGCTCACGCGCCTGCTCCGTGGCGGCCGCCATGCGGTCAAATGCGAGCGATAGCTCATCCAGATAAGCCTGCCCCTTGTGCGTCAATGCCAGCGCATGACCACGCCGGACGAACAGCTCCCGGCCCAGCCATTGTTCCAGCGCCCGCACCTGGTGGCTGATGGCCGCCTGCGTTACGCACAGCTCGGCCGCCGCGCGCGTGAAACTCAGGTGACGCGCAGCGGCTTCAAAGGCGCGCAAGGCGCCGAGCGGAGGCAAGCGTCGCATGAACTCGATTAGCCTGAGTTATCGAAGGCATGAGAATAGATCGTTTTGCCAGCCTCGGTAAGCCCCGTTTAATGGCGGCTTCGCCGGTGCTCAGCCCAATACGCGCGCCGGTCCACGGCCAGCCAAGGAGCGGCAATGACGGGATGGGAAGTCTGGATGGCGTTTGTCGGGTATGCGGTGCCCATGATCATCAGCCCCGGGCCGGGCAATACGCTGCTGGCCACCGCGGGTGGCCGCTACGGCTTGCGGGGGTCCGTGCCCTTCTGGGTCGGATTCGAAGCCGCGAACCTGGCGCTGTGCGCGCTTTACGGCCTGGGCCTGGGCGGCGCCCTGCATGAGCATCCGCAGATCCACGTCGTGCTGAAGTGGATGGGCGTCCTCTACCTGCTTTATCTGGCCTGGGGCTTCTTTCGTGCATCGGCCAGACCCGCAAGCCAGGCCGCCGACACCCGGCCGCTCGGCTTCGTCGACGGCTTCATCTGCGTGATCCTGAATCCGAAAATCCACTCGATGATCGCGGTCATGTTCGCCCAGTTCCTCATGCCCGGCGTCAGCCTGTCGCTGCAGGTCGGGCGGCTCAGCGCAGCATTCGTGATCCTGGGCCTGTTCTGCCATTTTCCCTGGATCTACGGTGGCAAGGTCATCCTGGGACGCTTCAATTCGCCGCAGGCGCTGCGCATCCAGGCCAGGGTATTCGGCAGCGCCATGTTGCTGGTCGCGCTGTACGTCGTATTGAACGGATAAAAAAAGGCCGGCATCAGCCGGCCTTTTTTGCTCGAGAACCTGGAATCAGGCGTAGGAGGTCGGCGCAACGCCGTCCAGCAGGGCCAGCCAGCCCTTGATCAGGCGGTACAAGCCCCACACCACCGTCGCGACCACGCCGATCCAGCCAATATAGATGATCAGCGCCAGGCAGCTGATGGCCAGCCACAGCAACGCCCACCAGAAGGTGCGCAGCAGCCAGTCGAAATGGGCGGCATAGACGGTGCCGGCGACGTCCGAACGCTTCAGGTACATCAGCACGACGGCCGCCAGCGTGGCGATGCCCAGGAAACCACTGGTCAGAAAGCCCAGGGCGAACAAACCATAGGCCACATGGGTCAGCGTGCGCAGGTCTAATGCCGTACCGGGCGCGGGGGTCTGGGTATCACTCACGATTACGCTCCAACAATTGACTCGGTCAATCTTACCGCACAAACCCAGCCGGCCCACGAGCGTTGTTATTTGGGCACATTCAATGCTGGCGCGGGTTGCAGGCTTGCTCAAGGTGATTTTGACAGGCCGTTTTCAGCGTTCGGAAGATCACGGCGTCGATGATTACGCCGTCGTGGCGGCGTCTTGAAAACCGCTGCGAAGGCGGCAATGCGGCGTCTTGAAAACGCTGTGAAAGTGGCAATGGACGGTCAGCGGCCGCCTTGCAAAGGCTTCAAATGCGTTGATGGAAGGCCACACGGAAGATCAACCCCACCAGCAAAAACCCCCGTGCGGCGTCAGCCGCACGGGGGTTTCTTTTTGGGGTTTTCCGCGCGCACAAAAGACAAAACCCCACAGGCGAGAGCCTATGGGGTTTTGCGGAATAAAAGCCTGACGATGACCTACTTTCACAGACGTCCGTCCACTATCATCGGCGCAAAGGCGTTTCAC
>NZ_CADIJR010000050.1 GCF_902859645.1 Achromobacter insuavis
GGCGGCGGCCTGCGGCCCCGCGGCCAGGCCGCGCAGCCAGCGCGCCGCCCAGACAGCCTCGGCCATCAGCAGCGCCGCCAGCGGCAGGGCCGCCCAGATGCCGGGTTCCAGCCGCAGCAGCCATTCGCCTACTATCCGCAGCGACACGCAGATGACGCCGGCCACCAGCATCGCCAGGATGACCAGGTCGCGGCGGCCGCGCTGGTAATAGAAACCCAGGCCCAACGTCACCGCGATCCAGGCCAGGCTGTTGACGGAACCCAGGCCGCGCGACATGGCGTCGCCGATCACCAGCACCGTCACCATCGGGCCGAACACCAGCGCCGTCACCAGCGGGCTGATGACCAGCGCCGCCAGGACCCGCGGGCCGATCAGCGTGCTGGCGCGCCAGCGGCGCGCCGCCAGTTCCCAGCCCAGCAGCAGAATCAGGTTCCAGGCGGCCATGATCAGGCTGGCGACCTGCGGGCCGCCCAGCAACAGCCACCAGTTGAACGCCCGTTCACCCAGCCACAGGGCCAGGGCGACGTTGCTGACCACCACCCACAGCAGCCAGACCGCCTGGCTGGTCGCCACCAGCGCCCAGGGCAGCAGCAGGACCGCCCACCAGGCGAACAATTCCCAGGTATCGGCGCCAGTCTGGTAAGTTTGGCCTAATAACGCGAGCAGGGCGCCGAGCAGGATGCCGGCCAGGGCCAGCAGCGCGCCGGGGATGCTGCGGCGCACCCCCGGGGTGGCGCGCAGGCGCAATCCGGCCCACGCCGCCGCCAGCGCGCTGAGGGCCAAAAGGCCCTGCGTGCCGGCGAAGCGTTGGATTTTGGTCATGTCCTGCCAGTTCGCCGCGACCCAGCAGATGGCGGCGCTGCCGAGCAGCAAAACCCCTAGCCAAAGGGTGCTGCGGGCCAGGAATTGGCGCCATGCGTGCAGTTCGGATCCCACTTGCCGTTCAGTGCCGACTTGCATCTCGCGAATCTCCGATCTTATTATCCGCGCTACTAAGGCGGGTCTGCCGCCACTGGATACACATGAATAAAACGCTGATTATTGCCGAGAAGCCCTCGGTGGCCCTTGATATATCACGCGCCTTGGGAGGCTTTGCGCGCGAGGGCGACTATTTTGAAAGCGAACGTTACGTACTCGCGTCCAGCATTGGCCATTTGCTGAGCTTGGTCGCGCCCAACGATCCGGTCAAGGGAAAGTGGAGCTTCACGCACCTGCCCGTAATTCCGCCTGAATTCGAACTGGGCCCGACCGACAAGAAATCGGCCGAACGCCTCAAGCTGCTGGTGCGCCTGGCCAAGCGCAAGGACGTCGATGCCATCATCAACGCCTGTGACGCTGGGCGCGAGGGCGAACTGATCTTCCGCTACATCATCCAGTACGCCGGGGTGAAGAAGCCGATCCAGCGCCTGTGGCTGCAATCCATGACGCAGGCCGCCATCCGCGAGGCCTTCGCCAACCTGCGCGACGACGTCCAGCTCAAGCCGCTGGAGGCCGCCGCCCGCTCGCGCGCCGAGGCCGACTGGCTGGTGGGCATCAACGGCACGCGCGCCATGACCGCCTTCAACAGCAAGGACGGCGGCTTCTTCAAGACGCCGGTGGGCCGGGTGCAGACCCCCACGCTGGCGATCGTGGCCGAGCGCGAAGAGCGCATCCGCCGCTTCGTCTCGCGCGATTACTGGGAAGTGCGCGCCACCTTCGTGGCGGCCGCCGGCCTGTATGAAGGCCGCTGGATCGACCCGGACTTCAAGAAAGACGAGCGCGACCCGGAAAAGCGCGAGTCGCGCCTGTGGTCGCAGGCCGCCGCCCAGAGCGTGGTGGCCGCCTGCCGCGCCCAGCCGGGCAGCGTGACCGAGGAATCCAAGCCGTCGACCCAGATGTCGCCGGCCCTGTACGACCTGACCTCGCTGCAGCGCGAGGCCAACGGCCGCTTCGGCTTTTCGGCCAAGACCACCCTGGCGCTGGCCCAGACCCTGTACGAACGCCACAAGGCGCTGACCTACCCGCGTACCGATTCGCGCTACCTGCCCGAGGACTACATCGGCACGGTGCAGGAAACCATGCGCGCGCTGGCCAAGGGCGGCTCCAACGCCGTCGGCGGGCTGTCGCGCCATGCCGACACCGTGGTCAGCCAGCACTGGGTCAAGCCGAACCGCCGCATCTTCGACAACAAGAAGGTGTCGGATCACTTTGCCATCATCCCGACGCTGCAGATCCCGCACGACCTGAGCGAGGCCGAGGCCAAGCTCTACGACCTGGTGCTCAAGCGCTTCCTGGCCGTGTTCTTCCCGGCCGCCGAATACCGCGTCACCACCCGCATGACCGAGGTGCAGGGGCATCGCTTCCGCACCGACGGCAAGGTGCTGGTCAGCCCGGGCTGGCTGGCCGTGTACGGCAAGGAAGCGCAGGGCGAGGACGCCAACCTGGTGCCGGTGGCCGACGGTGAAACCGTGCGCACCGAGGAAGTCGAAGCCGTGGGCCTGGCCACCAAGCCGCCGGCGCGCTTCAACGAAGGCACGCTGCTGTCGGCCATGGAAGGCGCCGGCAAGCTGGTGGACGACGAGGAACTGCGCGAGGCCATGTCCGAGCGCGGCCTGGGCACGCCGGCCACCCGCGCGGCCATCATCGAAGGCCTGCTCAACGAGGTCTACCTGCGCCGCGAGGGCCGCGACCTGGTGCCGACCGCCAAGGCGCGCCAGCTGATGACGCTGCTGTCGGGCCTGGACGTGTCGGAACTGACTTCGCCCGAGCTGACCGGCGAATGGGAACACAAGCTCAAGCAGATCGAGCAGGGCGCGCTGGACCGCCAGGCCTTCATGCGCGAGATCGCCCAGATGACGCAGGTCATCGTCAAGCGCGCCAAGGAATACGAGCGCGACACGGTGCCCGGCGACTACGCCACGCTGCAGACGCCGTGCCCCAAGTGCGGCGGGGTGGTCAAGGAAAACTACCGCCGCTTCGCCTGCACCAACTGCGACTTCTCGATCGGCAAGCACCCGGGCGGCCGCACCTTCGAGCTGCCGGAAGTCGAGGAACTGCTGGCCAAGCGCGAGATCGGTCCGCTGCAGGGCTTCATCAGCAAGATGGGCCGGCCGTTCGCCGCCATCCTGCGCATCAGCGACGAGTACAAGCTGGAATTCGACTTCGGCCAGAACGACGAGGACGACAGCGAGGCGGTGGATTTCTCCGGCCACACGCCGGTGGGCAACTGCCCCAAGTGCCAGTCGCGCGTGTTCGAGCACGGCATGAGCTATGTCTGCGAGAAGTCGGTCGGCCCTGAAAAGAGCTGCGACTTCCGCTCCGGCAAGGTCATCCTGCAACAGGAAATCTCGCGCGAGCAGATGGAAAAGCTGCTGACCGACGGCCGCACCGACCTGCTCGACGGCTTCGTCTCCAGCCGCACCAACCGCAAGTTCAAGGCCTTCCTGGTGCGTCAGCCCGACGGCAAGATCGGCTTCGAGTTCGAACCGCGTCCGGAGAAACCCGGCCGCGGCCGCGCGCCGGCCAAGACCGCCGCCACCGCCACCAAGACGGCGGCGAAGAAGGCGCCGGCCAAGAAGGCCGCGGTGAAAAAGACCGCCACGAAAACGGCCACCAAGACGGCAACCAAAACGGCGACCAAGACCGCCGCCAAGAAGGCCGTGAAGAAGGCCGCGCCCAAGAAGACCGCGGCATAGACCGCCACGGTCTACACTTGCGTGGCACGACGAGAACGCCCGGGCAACCGGGCGTTTTCCATTGTTGGACGGCAGGCGCCGCTGCGGTATTGTTGACGCCAAACAACCACACCCGATCGAGACTGAGGAAGACATGAGCACGAGCCCCCACTTCACCACCCGCCGCCGTGTGCTGGCCGCAACCGGGGCGCTCGCCGGCGTCACCCTGATCGGCGGCCGCGTCGCCTTCGCCCAGCCCAAGCTGGGCCGCGTGGTCTACGGGCAGGGCAGCATCGACCCGTTCTTCGCGGCCGGCTATGTGGCGCTCAAGAAGGGCTATTTCGGCGAAGGGGGCCTGGAGGTCGAGTACCTGAATTCGCAGAGCGGCCCGCGCACCAACCAACTGCTGGCGGCCGGCCAGATCGCCTTCGGCGCCACCGCGGCCACCGCCGCGCCGGCCCTGACGCTGGCCGGCAAGCCGGCCACGCTGGTGTTCGGCTTCGACCGCAAGCTGACCTACGCCAACGTCATCGTGCGGCGCGAGGACTTCGAGAGCGGCAAGATCAAGTCGCTCAAGGACCTGGCCGGCAAGCGCGTGGGCGCGACCCAGCCGCAGTCCAGCACCTGGCTGATGGCGCTGTACCTGATGCAGAAGGCCGGCGTGGCCGACAAGGTCGACATCCGCCCCCTGGGCGACCTGGCCACCATGCTCGGCGCGCTCAAGACCGGCTCGGTGGCCGCCAGCATGGCCACCATGTCGATGATGGAACAGGCCCGGCAGGAAGGCTGGGGCGTGCCGATCTTCGACGCCACCACCGAGGCCTCGTGGAACGAGTTCATGGGCGGCGACGTGCCGGGCATCGCCGCGCTGACGCTGCAGGACACCATCCAGAAGCGGCCGGAGACGGTGCAGGCCTTCGTCACGGGCCTGGTGCGGGCGCAGGACTTCATCACCGCCCACAGCGCCGCCGAGATCGCCGACGTGATCTACGACGATTATCTGAACGCCTTCCCGCGCGCCGCCATCGAGAAGACGCTGGGCGTGTACAAGGAAACCGTGTTCCTGAAGGACAACCTGATTTCCCAGGACGCCTACGACCGCATGACCGCGATCATGGGCGACGGCCGCCAGTTCTCGAACGACGAGATCAAGACCGTGCCGTACGCCAAGTGCGTCGACATGAGCTTCGTGCGCAAAGCGCGAGGCCTGTGATGATCACGCTGGACCGGGTGGGCAAAGCCTACCAGACGCGCCAGGGCACCACCCACGCGGTGGGCGAGGTCAGCCTGGAGATCGCGGCGGGCGAGTTCGTGTCGATCGTCGGCCCCTCGGGCTGCGGCAAGAGCACGCTGCTGAACATGATCGCCGGCTTCCTGCCGCCCACCACCGGCCAGATCCGGGTCGACGGCCAGGTGGTCGACGGCCAGGTGCCGCCGGCGCTGGGCTACATCTTCCAGAAGGACACGCTGCTGCCCTGGTTCAGCGTCAGGAAGAACGTGGCGCTGGGCCTGAAGTTCCAGGGCGTGCCGGCCGCGCGCATCGCCAGCCGGGTGGCCGAGCTGCTGGAGCTGGGCCACCTGACGGCCTTCGCCGACGCCTTTCCGCACCAGCTGTCGGGCGGCATGCGGCGGCGCGTGGCGCTGCTGATGAGCCTGGCGGTGGAGCCGCGCATCCTGCTGCTGGACGAGCCGTTCGGCGCGCTCGATACGCACACCAAGACCCACCTGCACCGCGAGCTGATGGAAATCTGGCGCAAGCTGGGCCAGACCGTGGTGCTGGTCACGCACGACCTGGACGAGGCCATCCTGCTGTCGGATCGCGTGGTGGTGCTGTCCGGCCCGCCCAGCCGCGTGCTGCTGGACGAGCGCATCGCCATCCCGCATCCGCGCGACGTCTTCACCCTGCGCGAGACGCCGCAGTTCGTCACCCACGTGCAAAGCCTCTGGAGCGTGCTGGGCCAGCAGTTCCGCGCCGCCGCCTGATTCCGCCATGACCGCTCCCGAATTCACCGATACCCTGCAGGACCAGCTGCGGCTGGACCGCCGCGCCAGCGCCCTGCGGCGCATGCGCATCACCTTGTGGCAGGTGCTGATCCTGGCCCTCATCCTCGGCTCCTGGGAAACGCTGACGCGCATCCCGTGGTTCACCCAGAACACGCTGTTCGATCCGTTCTTCATCAGCCAGCCCTCGCGCGTGGCGGTGCGGCTGTGGGAATGGCTGCAACCCGGCCCGCGCTCGGTCTGGCCGCACCTGTGGCTGACGCTGCAGGCCACGCTGGTCGGACTGGTGGTGGGCGTGGGCAGCGGCTTCATCGTCGGCATGACGCTGAGCCGCAGCCGCTTCCTGGCGGACGTGTTCAACCCGTTCATCGTGGCCTTCAACTCGATGCCGCGCATCGCCTTCGTGCCGCTCATCACCATGTTCTTCGGCCTGGGGCTGGCGTCCAAGGTGGTGACCTCGTGGTTCGTGGTGTTCTTTCTGGTGTTCTTCAACACCTACAAGGGCGGGCGCAGCGTCGAGCGCGAGCTGGTGGACTTCTGCCGCACGCTGGGCGGGTCGCCGCGCCAGATCCTGTGGCGCGTGCGCATCCCGACCGCGGCCGCCTGGACCTTCGCCGCGCTGCCCAACGCCATCAGCTTCGCGCTGATCGGCGTGGTGCTGGCCGAGTTCGTCGGCTCCACCACCGGCATGGGCTACCTGATGATCACCGCGCTGGCTACACTGAACGCCACCGACATGTTCGCGGCGGTCACGCTGCTGTCCATCGTCGGCATCGCGCTGGTGTACTGCGTCACCTGGCTGGAACGGCGGCTGCTGCACTGGGCGCCCGAATTCCGCGAATGAACCGAGCCGCGACCATGACGACTTCCTTGCCCTATCTGCGCAACTTCGACCTGAGCGGCCAGGTCGCGCTGGTGACCGGCTCGGCCCGCGGGCTGGGCTTCTGTATCGCCCGCGCGCTGGCCGGCTGCGGCGCGCGCGTGCTGATCAACGGCCGCAACGAGCAGGCCGCGGAAAGCGCCGCCGCCACGCTGCGCGCCGATGGCCTGGACGCGCACGCGCTGGCCTTCGACGTCAGCGACGACGACGCCATGGCGCGGGCCTTCGAGCGCATCGACCGCGAGCATGGCCGCCTGGACATCCTGGTGAACAACGTCGGCGCGCGCAACCGCAAGACGCTGGCCGACACCAGCGCCGCCGAGATCCGCGAGCTGATCGACACCGACCTGGTGGCCGGCATCCTGCTGGCCAAGCACGCCGCCGAGCGCATGGCGCGCCAGGGCGGCGGCCGCCTGATCGCCATCACCTCCGTGGTGGGCGAGCTGGCGCGCGCCGGCGACGCGGTCTATCCGGCCGCCAAGCAGGGCCTGACCGGCATGGTGCGGGCGCTGGCGGCGGAGTTCGGCGGACGCGGCATCACCAGCAACGCCATCGCGCCGGGCACGTTCGCCACCGAGACCAATGCGCAGATGGTGGCCGACCCCGCGGTCGGCCCGCGCATCGCGGCGCGCAACCCGACCGGCCGCTGGGGCGAGCCGGAAGAGATCGCCGGCGCGGCGGTGTTCCTGGCATCGAAAGCGGCGTCCTACGTCAACGGGCACGTGCTCGTGGTCGACGGCGGGTTGTCGATCCAGTTCTGACAGGACGGCAAAAGCGAAGGGGCCCGCAAAGGGCCCCTTCGTCATTCCGGCGGCCCCGCGTGGGAGGTCCGCCTGCCCGGCAATCGCCGCCGGCTCAGGTCGTCTCGTCCTGGTACCAGACGCCTTCGGCCAGCATCATCTTGTGGTGGCCATGGCCGGCCGGCATCATGGGGAAGCAGTTCTCCTGCGCCGTCACCGCCACGTCGAGGAAGTAGGGGCCGTCGTGCGCCAGGCATTCGGCCAGCGCCGCGTCCAGCTGCGCCGGGTCCTCGACCCGCGCCGCGCCCCAGCCGAAGGCCCGCGCCAGCGCCACGAAATCGGGCAGCGAGGCGTTGTAGCTGTGGCTGTAGCGGCCGCCGTGGATCAGTTCCTGCCACTGGCGCACCATGCCCATGTAGCCGTTGTTGCACAGCACGACCTTGACCGGCGCCTGGTGCTGCATGGCGGTGGACAGTTCCTGGATATTCATCAGCACCGAGGCGTCGCCGCTGACGCACACCACGGTCTTGTCCGGATGCGCGACCTGCGCGCCGATGGCGGCCGGCACGCCGTAGCCCATGGTGCCGGCGCCGCCGGAGGTGAGCCAGCGGTACGGCTGGTCGAAGCGCAGGTACTGCGCGGCCCACATCTGGTGCTGGCCGACGTCGGTCGAGACGATGGCGTCGCGCCCAGCCAGCGCCGCGTTCAGGCGCGACATCAGGTGCTGCGGCAGGATGGCGTCGGCCGCCGGGGTGTAGCCCAGGCAGTCCTGCGCGCGCCAGGCCTGCACCCGCGCCCACCACGGCGCCAGCCGGGCCGCATCGAGCGGCCCGCCCAGCTCGGCCTGCAGGGCGCGCACCAGCGGCAGGCAGTCGCCCACCAGGGCCACGTCCACCCGCACCACCTTGTTGATGGAGGCGGGGTCGATGTCGATATGGATCTTGCGCGCATGCGGGCAGAACTCGGACAGCTTGCCGGTGATGCGGTCGTCGAAGCGGGCGCCGATGCAGACCACCAGGTCGGCGTTGTGCATGGCCAGGTTGGCCTCGACGGTGCCGTGCATGCCGAGCATGCCGACGAACTGTGGATCGGAGGCCGGGAACGCCCCCAGGCCCATCAGCGTGAGGGTGCAGGGCGCGCCGCTGGCGCGCACCAGTTCGGTGAAGGCGGCGCAGGCCTCGGGGCCGGCGTTCACCAGCCCGCCGCCGCCGTAGAAAATGGGGCGTTTGGCCTGGGCGATCAGCGCGGCGGCGCGGCGCACCGCCGACTGCGGCAGCTTGGGCGCCAGCTTGCCCGACTGGCGCCGCGCGCGCAGCGCCGCCAGCTTCTGCTGCGACGGGGTGTCGTCGTCGCCGTCGGCATCGCGCGGCACGGCCAGCTGCACGTCCTTGGGGAAGTCCAGCAGCACCGGGCCGGGCCGGCCCTGGCGCGTCAGTTCAAAGGCGCGGGCGGTGACGGCGGCGACGTCGTCGACCGACCGCACCTGGGTGTTCCACTTGGTCACGGAACGCGAGATGCCGATGGCGTCGCATTCCTGGAAGGCGTCGGTGCCGATGGCGCTGGTGGCGACCTGGCCGCTGATGCACAGCACCGGGATCGAGTCGCACATGGCGTCCAGCAGGCCCGAGGTGGTGTTGGCCATGCCGGGGCCGGAGGTCACGAACACCACGCCGGTGCGGCCGGTGGTGCGGGCGTAGCCCTCGGCGGCGTGCACGGCGGCCTGCTCGTGGCGCACCAGCACGTGGCGCAGGCGCGGCTCGGCATAGAGCGCGTCATACAGCGGCAGCACGGCGCCGCCGGGATAGCCGAACACGGTGTCCACGCCGTGCGCGATCAGCGTTTCCAGCAGAATCCTGGCCCCGTTGGCGGGGGGAGTTTCAGGGGCGGCAAGCGCGGCGGCGACGGAGGGGTGCAGGCGATCGTTCATGCTATCCATCTTATTGGGAATCCGGGAGAATATTTATCTTCTTTTCCACGAATTGCCGGCAAACGCAGTAAATTTATCTTTGGATCGGAGGAATCAAAGAAAATGAACCTGGACAAGTTTGATTTGGCGATTCTGCGCGCCCTGCAAGAGAACGCCCGCGCCAGCCTCAACGACATCGGCGCGGCGGTCGGCCTGTCGTCCACGCCGTGCTGGAACCGGATCAAGCGCATGGAGGCCGCCGGCGTCATCCGCGGCTACACGGTCGACATCGACCCGGCCAGCCTGGGCTTCATGGACACGGTCATCGTCCACGTGACCCTGGAAAGCCACAGCGAGGAAACGCTCTATGAGTTCGGGCGGGCGCTGGCGCAGATTCCGGAGGTGCTGGAAGCCTTCCTGGTGTCGGGCGACTACGACTATTACATCCGCATCGCCGTGCGCGACACCCGCGACTACGAGCGGCTGCTGCGCGAGCAGCTGTATCGCATCCCCGGCATCCGCCACAGCAAATCCTGCTTCGTATTGCGGCGCCTGAAGGAAACCATGCTGCCGCTGAACGGGCCGACGACCTGAATCCTGGCGCTCAGCGCAGCACGCAGTCCACCGGCTGCGCCGGCTCGGGCAGCGGCCGCACGCCCAGCCCGTCCAGCAGGTCGATCTCGATCACCCGCGCCAGGGCCGACAGCGGCAGGTCGTTTTCCTCCAGGCCGAACGGGTCTTCCAGCTCGTCGCCCAGCGCGTCCAGCCCGAAGAAGGTATAGGCGATGATGGTGACCGCCACCGGCATCAGGTATTCCAGCGTGCCCACCAGCCCGAACGGCAGCAGCAGGCAGAACAGCTAGGCCGTGCGATGCAGCAGCAGCGAATAGGCGAACGGCGTCGGCGTGTACTTGATGCGCTCACAGGCCGCCTGGATCGCCGCGCATTGCGCCACCCGCTGCGTCAGCCCCTGGTACAGGATGTCGGTCAATTCGCCGCGCCGCAGACAGGCCGCCAGGTCGCGGTTGATCGCCATCAGCAGCGCGTCCGGCACGTTGCGGTTGCCGGCCAGCGTATCCAGTTCCTCGGGCTGCACCCAGGGCCGCACCGCTTCCAGCATGTCCTGGTCGCGCAGCCGCGCCGCCAGCGCATAGCCGAAGCCGATGCAACGCCGCACCAGCCGCTCCTGCACCGGATTGGCGGTGCTGGCCGCCAGCAGCACCGCGCTCTCGCGCGCCAGGCTGCGGGCCTGCACGATCAGGTCGCCCCATTGCTTGCGCGCTTCCCACCAGCGGTCATAGCAGACGTTGTTGCGAAACCCCATGAACACCGACAGCGCCAGCCCGAACAGCGAGAACGGCACCGCCGACAGGTGCGTGGGCGAGAACCATTGCCGGTGATACATCCAGACCACCACGCACGACAGCACGGTGATCACCAGGATGCGGCTGAAGATGCGGGGAATGATGGAACCGCGCAAGACAAAGAACAGAGCCAGCGCGGAAGGACGCGGACGGACAATCATGGTGCAGGTGAACAAAGAAACGAGGCGGCGCTCACTATACGCCTGTCATCGTGTCATGAGCGCGCCGATATAATTCTGTTTCGTCTCACCGCCACACTTGCCACTCAATGACCACCGAAGACACCCCCATCAAGCCCTGGTACGTCGTGCGCCGCTCCAAGCTGCACGGCAACGGCGTCTTCGCCGCCCGCAAGATCCCCGCGGGCACCCGCATCATCGAGTACGGCGGCGCCCGCATCAGCGCCAAGGAAGCCGACCGTCGCCACCCCACCAATCCCGACGATCCCTTCCACACCTTCTTCTTCGCCCTCAGCTCCGGCCGCGTCATCGACGGCGGCGACCAGGGCAACGACGCCCGCTGGATCAACCACTCCTGCGAGCCCAACTGCGAAGCCCAGGAAGGCAAGCACGGCAAGCGCGTCTACATCGTCGCCCTGAACGACATCCCGCGCGGCACCGAACTCTCCTACGACTACGGCCTGGTCCTAGACGGCCGCATCACCAAGGCCCTGAAGGAAGGCTACAAGTGCCTCTGCGGCACCCCGCCGTGTCGCGGCACCATGCTGGCCCTGCCCGAAAAGAAGAAGAAAAAGAAACCGGCCGAAGCGCAAACCGAAGCCGCGAAGTAAGCAAGCGGCGAGGGCACCCACAGCGCAGCCCCAACAGCTGCGCTCGCCCGACACCCGGCATCCAGCCCGGCACCGCCCCGACGCAAGCCCCTCAAACGCCAAAGAAGGCCGCCCGCGCGGCCGCCTTTGGCGACCCCGCAAGACCCTCCCCCCAGCCCCATCCTGGGCCAAAACGCCAAGCAAACCGCTTTCCCCCAGCGCCCGTGAAGGTACAGCTGACCGAGCCGGGGGTGGCGGGGCTTGGGGGGAGCGGGGCGTGTAGATGCGCCCAACGGAAACCGAAGGGAGCCGAAGGCGGACGAGGTTGAGGCAGGGGCAGTCCGGAGCGAACGCTCCGGACCGCAATCGTAGCCCCGCTCCCCCCAAGCCCCGCCACCCCCGGCGTCTCAAGAACCCCACCCCCACACCCCCAAAACCCCACCCCGAATAAGCATATTCCGCCCCATTCCCAAGACAAGCGTAAAATCCCCGATGTCGTTAACACGACAAACAAGCAGTACGTCTTCAGGGCGGGGCGAAATTCCCCACCGGCGGTATGCCAAGCAACTTGGCGAGCCCGCGAGCGCCCGGCGTCCTTCACGGAGGACACCGGGGTCAGCAGATCTGGTGAGATGCCAGAGCCGACGGTCACAGTCCGGATGAGAGAAGATGTGCCGTCACAAGACCCCCCTGTCCGGGCCCAAGCGCCTGGACAGCCGGTTCGCGTTCGGCTGTCGATGAGCCCTGAAACGTTTTTCGCCCCCTTTTTTCGCGAGAGCGTTTCAATGTCCAACGTTACCCTTACCCCGCAGTCCCTCCCCAGCCTGGCCGCCCAGCCCTTCGCCGCGCGCCTGCAACGCGCCCTGCATCACCTGCGCCTGGGCCGCCCCGTCATCCTCATGGATGACTTCGACCGTGAAAACGAAGCCGACCTCATCGTCGCCGCCGACAAGCTGACCGTGCCCGTCATGGCCCAGCTGATCCGCGACGGCAGCGGCATCGTCTGCCTGTGCCTGCCCGGCGAAGCCCTCGACCGTCTCGACCTGGCCCCCATGGTCCAGCGCAACCAGAGCCGCTTCGCCACCGCCTTCACCGTCTCGATCGAGGCGCGCGAAGGCGTCAGCACCGGCGTGTCGGCCGTGGACCGCGTCACCACCATCCGCGCCGCCATCTCGCCCACCGCCCAGGCCGACGACATCGTCAGCCCCGGCCACGTCTTCCCGCTGCGGGCCCAGGCCGGCGGCGTGCTGACCCGCCGCGGCCACACCGAAGGCTCGGTCGACCTGGCCACGCTGGCCGGCCTGCGTCCCGCCGGCGTGCTGTGCGAACTGATGAACGCCGACGGCACCATGATGCGTGGCGCCGCGCTCGAGCGCTACGCCGCCCAGCACGGCCTGGTCGCCCTGACCATCGCCGAACTGGCCGACCACCTGCAGCAGCTGCGCGACGGCCAGGCCCAGCCGGTCGACGACGATGTGCTGGAAATGGCCGCCACCGTCTGAACGTAAAAAGGCGCCCGCGTCAGCGGGCGCCTTGATCGTCAATCGATACGCCAGCCCTGGGCCGCAGCCCGGGCCGGCGCAATGCCGCGGCCTTACGCGGCCGCCGCCCGGCCCCGCAGCGCCATCGCCACGAACACCGCGCCCAGCGCGCACGCGCCGCCCAAGGCATAGACCGCGCCGTAGCCCTGCATGCCGGCCAACCAGCCGGCCGCGGGGCTGGCGATGCCCAGCGCCACGTCCAGAAACGCCACATACGCCCCCATGGCCGCGCCGCGGCTGGCCGGCGGCACGCGCCGCACCGCCTCCACGCCGAAGGCCGGGAACGCCAGCGAATAGCCCGCGCCGCTCAACAGCGCGCCGGCAAACGCCCACGCCGGCGTCGGGCCCATCCAGATCAGCCATTGGCCGGCCGCCTCGATCAGCACGCACACCAGCGCCACGCGCGCGCCGCCCAGCTTGTCGGGCAGCCCGGCGAAGAACAGCCGCGCCACGATGAAGCCGACGCCGAACAGGCTGAACATCCACGCCGCGCCGTCCCAGCCGCGCTGGGCGAACAACAAGGTGATGAAGGCGGTGATGACGCCAAAGCCGACGCTGGTCAGCGCCAGGCCCAGGCCCGGCAGCATCACCAGGCCCAGCACGCGATAGAAGGGCGTGCGCACGCCGCCTGCCGGCGGCACGCCGCGCTGCGGCAGCACCAGCGCCAACGCCAGCACGGGGATGAAGACCGTGGCCCAGGCGATGCCGGCGAAACCGGTCGCACCGTACAGCTGCATGCCGGCGGGCGCGCCCAGCCCGAAGGCGGCGTAGATCGCCACGCCGATCCAGGCCATCACGCGGCCCGCGTTCTGCGGCCCGACGCGGCCCACACCCCAGCTGAGCGCGCCGGTGACGATCAGGCTTTCGGCGCAGCCCATGAGGGCGCGGCCGGCCATCAGCGCGGCCAGCGCCGCGCGCGGCTGCAGCTGTGCGAGGTCGTCGGCCAGCAGGTAGAGCAGGCCGGCCACCGAGCCCAGCAGGAAGCCGGTGACCACGGCGCGCTTGGCGCCGCGGCGATCGGCCAGCGCGCCCGACCAGGCGCGTGACAGCAGCGCCGCCGCGAACTGCAGGCCGGCGACGATGCCCACCACCAGCGCGCCCTGCGCCAGCACGCCGTCGACGTACAGCGGCAGCACCGGCATGGGCAGGCCGACCATGAAGAAGCCGACGAAGACCGCCAGCGCCAGGGGCAATATCTGCATGAAGACGGGACGCGCGGTCCCGCCGGCCGCGGGCAGCACCGCGGCCGTCGATGCATTCGACATGAGGATTCCTTGAAAGGGGAGAAACGGCACCGTGTGGCCGGCTCGCCGTAATCGACGATGGCATAATCGGCCGGTGCTCGACGCGATTCCAGTTGCGTATCGAAATTTTATGAGCCGGTGCTCAGGTTTGAAACTCGCTTTCCCCGAACTCCATGACATCCATCCCGCAGCCCCGTAAATCGCCACGCCAGCAACGTTCGCAACAGACCGTGGACACCATCTTGCAGGCGACAGCTCGCGTTCTGGCCGAGCACGGCTACGCCGGCACCAACACCAACCGGATCGCCGAGACCGCCGGTGTCAGCGTCGGTTCGCTGTATCAGTACTTCCCCAACAAGAACGCGCTGATCGCCGCGCTGCACGACCGCCACGACCAGCAGATGCTGGCGCTGATCGACGAGGTGCTGGACGGCAATCCCGCGGCCACGCTGCGCGAGCGGGTCGCGGCCATCGTGGCCGCGTCGATGCACGCGCACCTGCTGGAGCCGGCGCTGCACCGCGTGCTGGAACGCGAATTCCCGCTGTTCGACCAGCCGCGCGAACACAGCCGCGCCGACCAGGACATCCACCGGCGCATGCGCCACCTGCTGGAACTGCATCGCGACGAGATCGCGCAGCAGGACCGCGAACTGGCGACCTACGTGGTGCTGCGCATCATGGAATCGCTGGTGCACGCGGCGGCGCTGGAGCCGCCGATCGGCTTCAACCCGCAGCAGCTGGAGCGGGCGGTGGTGGATGCGGTGATGGGATACCTGGGCATGCCGCCCCTTGCCGCCAAGGCCCGGCCGGCCCGCGCGGCGGTCCGCAAGGCCGGCGCGGCCTGACACGAGATGACGGGCTCGCGCTGACGGCGCGGTATCGGCGCGCTAGCCGCGCGCCATGCGCGCCAGGCAGTCGGCGGCGTCGCCCACCACGATGCGGGCGCTGCACGCCAGCATCAGGTTCAGATTCAGGCCGAAGTCCTCGACGGTGTAGCCCTGCGCGTCCACCGCGCGCTGCGGGTCGTCGGCGGCCACGCCGACGGCGACCTGCTGGCGCACGCTGCCGGCCTGCGCCGTATAGCCCCACACCGGCTTGCCCAGGGCGATCGCATAGCCGACCTCGAAGGCCGTGCCGGAATCGGGCTCGGCGCCGCGGAACGTGTTGAGATTGGCCATCACCAGGTCGGCGCGCTGAATCATCGCCACGTTGGCCTGGTAGATCCATTGCGCCAGCGCGGCGCCGGACAGGCCGGCGGGCGCCACGTTGTCCAGCGGATACAGCCCCTCGAAACCGTGCGCGGCGGCCAGCGCCTTGAGCCGCGCGCCGTGCGCCACCGCGTCGGGCAGGAACACGTCGAAACCGGCCAGGTAGACGCGGCGCATGGCGCGTTACTCCGGATCGGAAACCGAGAAGGCTTCGCCGGTGGCGAAGAAAGACCCGCCCGCGACGTAGTGCACCGAGCGGCGCGCGTCGTCATCGAAGTGCCAGCGGTTGCCGGAGAACACATCGGGCGCGGACCAGGCCGCCACCACCTCGCCGATGAACAGGTCGTAGGCCTGCTGGTTGTGCGGCTCGGGCACGACCTTGCATTCGAGCCAGCCGAGGCAGCCCTCGACCAGCGGCGCGCCGATCTTGCTGGCGGGGAAAGTGGCCAGGCCGCTGGCCTGGAACTTGTCTTCCTCGCGCCCCGAGTGCGAGCCGACCTGCAGGGTGGCCTGGGCCTGCGCGCGCGACGGGATGCACAGCGCGAATTCGCCAGAGGCCTCGATCAGCGCGCGGGTGTAGGTGTTCTTGTCCACCACCACCAGCATCTTGGGCGGGCTGAAATCCAGCGGCATGGCCCAGGCCGCGGCCATGACGTTGCGCTCGCCGCCGTGGGCGCTGGTGACCAGCACCGTGGGGCCGTGGTTCAGCAGCAGATAGGCGCGGGACAGCTCGACGGGTTCGATAGCGGACATGGGCAGCCTGTTCAGAACATGCCGTTCTTGTTGGCGGGGTTTTCAGGAATTTCCTGGCTCACGTCCCAGTGTTCGACGATCTTGCCGTTCTCGACGCGGAAGATGTCGACCACGGCCTGGCCGCGGTCTTCGGGCGATTCGCGCCACAGGTTGTGGATCACCACCAGGTCGCCCTCGGCGATGACACGCTTGATGTCGACGCTGGCCTGCGGATGCTGCTCGAAATAATGGGGGAAGAAATCCACCATCGGCTCGACGCCGTCGCGCATGTAGGGGTTGTGCTGGGTGTAGTTGTTCTTGGCGACATACAGGCGCACCGCCTCGTCGATCTCGCGGTCCTGGAACATCATGCGGAAGAACGCCACCACGATGTCCTTGTTCGACTGCGGCGCGGCGGCCTGGACCGGGGCCAGACAGCTGGCGGCCAGCAGCAAACACAGGGCCAACGATTTCAACTTCATGCTCATACTGACTACTCGGGTCGTGCGCCGGTTTGGCGGCCTGCCAGTTTACAAACAAAACCGGCCGAATCGACCCTGCCGCCTGTGCGGCCTTGCCCGAAAAGCGGACGGCCCCCTGGGCGGGCAGGGGGCCGTGCCGGTCGGGTATCGCGTGCAAACAACACCGCGCGCGCGGCGCCGCCTGCCCGGGATCAGTAGCCGACCGTGAAGCGGCGGCGCGAATGCTTGGGCGCCTCGATTTCGTCGGCCAGGGCGATGGCGTAGTCTTCCATCGAGATCCAGCTCTTGCCGGCCTCGTCGACCAGCAGGGTGTCGTCGCCGATCCGGAACTTGCCGGTGCGCTCGCCCGGCTCGAACAGCGCGGAAGGCGACAGGAACGTCCAATTTAGGACCTTCTCCTGGCGCAGCGCGTCCAGGAACACCACGCCGCCGCGCGCTTCCGGCTTGTAGGCGTCGGGGAATTCGGGGGTGTCGATCAGCAGCTTGCCGAGCGCCACTTCCAGGCTGCCGGCGCCGCCGACCACCAGCAGGCGCGGCACGCCGGCGTCCTTCACGGCGGCCAGCAGCGGCTTGGCGTCGGCCGACACGAAGCGCGAGGCGCTGACCACGGCATCGTGGCCCTTGAGCAGCGGCGTCAGGCCCTGCGGATCGGTGGCGTCGCCCTGCGCGATGGTCAGGCCGGGCTGGGGATTGACGTCGCCCAGGTTGCGGGCGATGCCGGTCACCTGGTGGCCGCGCTTGAGCAGTTCGTCCGCCACGCGGGAACCCACGCGGCCGGTAATTCCGATCAAAGCGATTTTCATGGTCTTGCTCCTTGAAGGGTGGGCGCCGGGCGGGGGCCGCGAGTTGCGGTCCTTTCCTGCCCGGGCTCAGGCAAAGCCATACTATTCGGGCCGGCCGGATCCAGGAACCCACGGGGATGGAAGAGTTTTTTGCAATCCATGCACCAATCGGGGTTCCCGTCCCTTCGGCCTCAGGCCGCGGCGCGTTGCGCCTGGTAGACCTGCAGATGGGTGTACGCCGTGCGCAGGGTGGTGGCATCCACGCCCAGCGTGCGGGCGCGCCGCACCATGTCGCCAACGATGTGGTCGGCCTCGACCGGCAGGCCCTGGCGCAGATCGCGGAACATCGACGCGGTCATGGGCTGGGACGGGTCGGTCAGGATCTTGAGCGCGGCGGCGTCGGCATCGGGCCGCACGGCATGGCCGCTGGCGGCGGCGACCGCCTGCGATTCGCGCAGCAGGCCGCGCACGATGTCGGCACCGTCGTCGGTCGACACGATCTGGCCGACGGTGCCGCGCATCAGGCAGGTGGCGGCGGCCAGGGTCGTCAGGAACACGTATTTTTCCCAGATGTCCTGGTGGATGTCCTCGCTCAGGCGGCTGACGTATTCGCCGCCCGCAAGGGCCTCGGCCAGCGCCACGCAGCGGGCGCTGCGGGCCGGGCCGGCGCGCTCGCCGAAGACGATGCTGGCGTGCTTGCCCAGGTGCACCACCTGGCCTTCGGCGCCGAGCGTGGCGTTGATCTGGCACAGGCCGCCCAGCACCCGGTGCGGCTCGAATTCGCGGTCCAGCACGTCGTATTGCAGCACGCCGTTCATGATCGGCAGCACCGCGGTGTCGGGACCGACGGCCGGGCGGATGGCGTCGATGGCGCTCTGCAGGTCGTAGGCCTTGCAACTGAGCACCACCACGTCGTAGAAGCCCTTGAGCGTGTCGGCGGTGGCCAGCTGCGGCTGCAGGGTGACGTCGCCGAACGGGCTTTCGATGCGCAGGCCTTGCTCGCGCAGGCGCGCGGCGCGGGCTTCGCGCACCAGGAACGTCACGTCGGCGCCCGCCTGGGCGGCGCGGCCGCCGAAATAGCCGCCGGTACCGCCGGCGCCCAAGAACAACAACTTCATGCCTGTCTCCCTGGCCCGTCAGAGGCGCGGGCCGATGGGAACATTATGCGCTCAGGCCGGGTGGATATGCCGCGCCCAGGCCTCGTAGCCGCCGCGCAGGGCCCAGGTGTTGGGATAGCCGGCGGCGCGCAGGCGCGCGGCCAGCATGGCGGCCGAGACCTCGTTGGGGCAGGCGCAATAGACCACGATGTCGGCGGCCTCGGCGCCGGCCTCCAGGGCCGGCAGCGGGGCGCGCAGGTCGACGGCGATGGCGCCGGGAATGCGGTCTTCCTCGCGCACCGCCTCGGGCCGCACGTCGAACACCAGCGCCTGGCGGCCATCCTGGCGCCACTGCATCAGCTCGTCGACCGACAGCCGCGGAATCACGCGCAGGTGGCGCTTGAGGACCCAGCGCCGCAGGGCGCGGGCAATGATGTACAGCGCCAGCACCGCCGCCAGCAGGGCCAGGCCCATCGGGCCGTAGGTGCCCAGCACGTCCAGCACGTCGTTGACCACGCTGTGGAACAGGCCGCCCAGCAGCAGGGCCGAACCGGCCCAGATCATGGCGCCCGCCAGGTCGTACGCCAGGAAGCGGCGGTACGGCGTGCCGGTCAGGCCCGCCATCACCGTGGACAGGGCGCCGGCGCCGGGCAGGAACTTGCACACCAGCAGGGCGCGCACGCCGATGCGCAGGTACAGGCGCTGGGTCTGGCGGATGCAGGAGTCCTGCGACAGCGACATCCTGCAGATCACGCCCAGCAGGCGCGAGCCGTAACGCTGTCCGGCGGCGTACCAGAGCGAGTCGGCCAGCAGGCAGGCGAGGGTGGCGGCCAGCCATGGCGCCAGCCAGCCGCCCGCGCCGGCCAGGGCGCCGGCGGCGATCAGCATGGGATAGGCGGGCACGGGCAGGCCCGCCTGCTCGACCAGCACGTTGGCGAAGACGAGCCAGCCGCCGTACTGCTCGAGCAGCAATTGAATGTCTTGCATGGTGGGTTCCGGCTTGCCGCGCACGGGCGCGGCGTCATTGGCGAGATTTTAGGCCCGCGCCCGCGCCGATGGCCGCCCGGCGGGCCTTTGCGCGCCGCAACAAGCTGTTCCACGACGAAAAGTGTCCACGCACCGCGACGGTGCGCACCATGTTGGTGCCACGTTTCCCCGCCAGGGTGCCTATAATCCCGCCCGGCCATCAGGATTCCCCCGACTTGCCGCGGGAATGCCCCATGGCATACAACTTGCTTCGCCAGGACTGGCTGCGAACCCGCCCATTCGGATGGGGCGCGCCGCCCCGGCGCTCCCCCATCCGATGACCGATCCCACGCCCTCGTTCCCGCCCGCCCACGCGTGCCGCACCGCGACGCCCGGACATCGCCGCCATCCCGCCCATTCCCCATCCATCCTCGCGAAGGAGACTTCCGCATGAAATCCTTTTCCCTCCCGGCCGCCGGCGGCATCGCCCGCCGCGGCCTGCTGAAGCTGGCCGCCGCCGCTGCCGGCGCGCTGCTGCTGTCGGCCGGCGCCCAGGCCCAGGCGCCCGCCAAGACCAAGGTTGCCGCCATCTACACGGTGCCGGTGGAACAGCAATGGGTGTCGCGCATCCACAAGGCGCTGACCGCCGCGCGCGACCGGGGTGAAATCGAATACACGTTCTCGGAAAACGTCACCAACGCCGACTACGAGCGCGTCATGCGCCAGTACGCCGAGCAGGGCAACAAGCTGGTGGTGGGCGAGGCCTTCGCGGTCGAGGCCGCCGCCCGCAAGGTGGCCAAGGACTACCCGCAGACCGCCTTCCTGATGGGTTCGTCGGGCAAGCCGCAGCAGCCCAACTTCTCGGTGTTCGACAACTACATCCAGGAACCGGCCTACCTGACCGGCATGATCGCCGCCGGCATGAGCAAGACCGGCAAGATCGGCCTGGTGGGCGGCTACCCCATCCCCGAAGTGAACCGCCTGATGCAGGCCTTCATCGAGGGCGCCAAGGAAATCAACCCCAAGACCGAATTCACCGTGACCTTCATCGGTTCGTGGTTCGATCCCCCGAAGGCCAAGGAAGCCGCCTTCGCCATGATCGACAAGGGCGCGGACGTGCTGTACGCCGAGCGCTTCGGCGTGTCGGACGCCGCCAAAGAACGCGGCAAGCTGGCCATCGGCAACGTCATCGACACCCAGCCGCAGTACCCCGAGACCGTGGTGGCCTCGGCGCTGTGGAGCATGGAGCCGACCATCGACGAGGCGCTCAAGCAGGTCAAGGCCGGCACCTTCAAGGCCGCCGACTTCGGCCAGTACTCGCTGATGAAGCACAAGGGTTCGTCGCTGGCGCCGCTGGGCACCTTCGAGAGCAAGATCCCCGCCGACCTCATCGCCAAGGTGCAGGCCAAGCAGAAGGCCATCCTGGATGGCAGCTTCAGCGTGCAGGTCAACGACAAAGAACCCAAGTCGTCGGCACGATGAATCAAGCGCCTCTCGCCCTGCGGCTGGCAGGGATCACCAAACGCTTCGGCAGCCTGACGGCCAATGACGGTGTCTCGCTGACGCTGGCGCAAGGCGAAGTGCTGGCCCTGCTGGGCGAGAACGGCGCCGGCAAATCGACCCTGGTGTCGATCCTGTTCGGCCACTACGTGGCCGACGCCGGCAGTATCGAAGTCTTCGGCCAGCCGCTGCCGCCGGGCCGGCCCGACGCCGCGCTGGCGGCGGGGGTCGGCATGGTGCACCAGCACTTCACGCTGGCCGACAACCTGACCGTGCTGGACAACATCATGGTCGGCACCGAGTCGCTGTGGAAGCTGGCCTCGGGCCGCGGCCAGGCGCGCCGCCGCCTGGTCGAGCTGGGCCAGCGCTTCGGCCTGGGCGTGGATCCGGACGCGCGCGTCGGCAGCCTGTCGGTCGGCGAGAAGCAGCGCGTCGAGATCCTCAAGGCGCTGTACCGCGGCGCCAAGGTGCTGATCCTGGACGAGCCCACCGCCGTCCTCACGCCGCAGGAAGTGCAGGACCTGTTCGCCACGCTGCGCGGCTTCGTCGACGAGGGCCTGGCCGTCATCTTCATTTCGCACAAGCTGGACGAGGTCATGGCCGTGTCGCGCCGCGTCGCGGTGCTGCGCCAGGGCAAGCTGGTGGCCGAGCGCGAGACCGCCGCCACCACGCCGGCCGAACTGGCCGAGCTGATGGTGGGCCGCAAGGTCGCCATGCCGCACGCCGAAGCCATGGCGGCGGCCGGCCAGGCCGCGCCGGTGGTGACGCTGTCGCAGGTCACCGTGCGCGACCCGCGCGGCGGCGCGCCGCGCCTGGACAGCCTGGACCTGGTGGTGCACAAGCATGAGATCGTGGCCATCGCCGGCGTCGCCGGCAACGGCCAGCAGGCGCTGGTGTCGGTGCTGACCGGCCTGCGCCAGCCCGCCGACGGCACCATCCGCCTGGGCCCCGAACACGCCGCCGCGCCCACCACGCCGGCCGGCTGGACCGCCGCCCACGTGGGCCGCATTCCCGAGGACCGCCACGGCGAAGGCATGATCGGCGACAGCCCGCTGTGGGAAAACGCCATCGTCGAAGACCTGAAGGACCCGCGCTTCTCGCGCTTCGGGCTGATCCGCGCCAAGGCCGGCCGCGCCTATGCGGCGGCGCTGGCCAAGCAGTTCGACGTGCGCGCCGCCTCGCTCGACGTGCGCACCCGCAGCCTGTCGGGCGGCAACATGCAGAAACTGATCCTGGGCCGCACCCTGGCGCGCGAACCGCGCTTCATCGTCGCCGACCAGCCCACCTGGGGCCTGGACATCGGCGCGGTGGCCTACGTGCGCGAACAGCTGCTGGCCGCGCGCCGGCGCGGCGCCGGCATCCTGCTGGTGTCGGAAGACCTGGAAGAGATCTTCGCGCTGGCCGACCGCATCGCGGTGCTGTGCGGCGGCAAGCTGGTCGCCGACAAGCCGGTCGCGCAATGGACGCCCGCCACCGTCGGGCTGGCCATGACGGGCACGCGCGCCTGACGCCGCGCCCCCTCTACTGAGCATTTCTCGAATGAAACTGATCCTGGAACGCCGCCCCGAGCCCAGCCGCGCCGCGCTGGCCCTGGCCCCGATCGCGGCCATCCTCTTTACGCTGGCGGTCTGCACGCTGCTGGTGGCCTGGGCCGGCGCGCCGGTGGGCCGCACCTACGCGCTGCTGTTCGAAGGCGCGTTCGGCTCCAAGTTCGCGCTGTCCGAGACCCTGACGCGCGCCACGCCGCTGATGCTGACCGGCCTGGCCTGTGCCGTGGCCTTTCGCGCGCGCTTCTACAACATCGGCGCCGAAGGCCAGCTGTACCTGGGCGCGCTGGCCGCGGTGGCGGTGGGCGGCCTGCATGACGGCACCGGCTTCGACCTGCCCCTGCCGGCGCTGTTCGGCGGCATGATGCTGGCGGCGGCGCTGGCCGGCGCTTTGCTGCTGCTGATCCCGGCGCTGCTCAAGACGCGCCTGGGCGTGGACGAGGTGGTGACCACGCTGCTGGGCAACTTCATCGTGCTGCTGTTCGTCTCGATGATGCTGGACGGCCCCATGAAGGACCCGATGGCGATGGGCTGGCCGCAATCGGTGGCGCTCAACCCCGACCTGGAGCTGGGCAAGCTGATCGAGCGCACCCGCGCCCACACCGGCCTGCTGTGGGCCGCCGGCCTGGCGCTGGGTCTGTGGCTGCTGAACCGCTACACGGTGTTCGGCTTCCAGATGCGCGCGGTCGGCGCCAACGCGCACGCCTCGCGCTTCCTGGGCCTGCCGGTCAACCGCGTGATGCTGGGCACGGCCATGCTGTCGGGCGCGCTGGCCGGACTGGCCGGCGCCATCGAGGTGGCCGGCCGCACCGGCTACGTCACGCTCGACATGTCGCCGGGCTACGGCTACACCGGCGTGGTGGTGGCCATGCTGGCCGGCCTGCATCCGCTGGGCGTGATCCTGGCCAGCATCTTCGTGGCCGGCATGCTGGTGGGCGCGGACAGCATGAGCCGCGCCATCGCGGTGCCGAACTACATCGCCGACGTCATCGTCGCCACCTCGTTGCTCGCCATGCTGGTCGCGACGCTATTCGCGCAGTACCGCCTGCGCCGCAACCGGGCTTGAGGAGCACGCCATGGAATGGATGGACCTGTTGAGTTCCGCGGCCTTCTGGGTCGCGGTGTTGCGGCTGGCGACGCCGCTGATCCTGGGCACGCTGGGCGTGCTGCTGTGCGAGCGCGCCGGCGTGTTGAACCTGGGCATCGAGGGCATCATGGCCGCCGGCGCCTTCACCGGCTGGCTGGTGGTGTACCTGGGCGCGCCGCTGTACGTGGGTGTGCTGGCGGCCGCGCTGGCGGGCGCCGTGTTCGGCCTGCTGCACGCGGTGCTGACGGTGCCGCTGGGCCTGTCGCAGCACGTCTCGGGCCTGGGGGTGACGTTGCTGGCCACCAGCCTGAGCTATTTCGCCTACCGCGTCACCTTCCCCAGCGTGAACACGCCGCCGACGATCACGCCGTTCGCCGAGATGAAGTTCCTGGACGGCATTCCGCTGATCGGCCCGGTGCTGGCCGGGCAGACGCCGATGACGCTGCTGGCGCTGGCCGCGGTGCCGATCCTGGCGTGGGTGCTGAACCGCACTCCGGTGGGCCTGGCGATCCGCATGGTGGGCGAGAACCCCGCCGCCGCCGAGGGCCAGGGCCTGTCGGTGACGAGACTGCGCATGGGCGCCATCGTCGCCGGCTCGGCGCTGATGGGCGTGGCCGGCAGCTTCCTGACGCTGGCGGCCTTCAACGCCTTCTTCTTCAACATGGTCAACGGCCGCGGCTGGGTCTGCGTGGCGCTGGTGGTGTTCGCCTCGTGGCGGCCCGGCAAGGCGCTGCTGGGCGCGTTGATCTTCGCCTTCTTCGACGCGCTGCAGCTGCGGCTGCAGCAGGGCGGGGCGGCGCTGCCTGGCCTGCCCGAGCTGCCCTATCAGGTCTACCTGATGCTGCCCTATATTCTGTCCATCCTGGCCCTGGTGGTGATGGCGCGCCGCGCCGCCTACCCGCAGGCCCTGATGAAGCCCTACCGTAAGGGCGAACGGTAATCCACAAGGTTTGACTATGCTCGATCTGATCCTCAAGAACTGCACGCTGCCGGACGGCCGCCAGCACATCGACATCGGCGTGGCCCAGGGCCGCATCGTCGCGCTCGAACCGGCGCTGAAGGCCGAGGCCGCGCAGACCATCGACGCCGCCGGCCAGCTGGTGGCGCCGCCGTTCGTCGACGCGCATTTCCACATGGACTCGACCCTGTCGTTCGGGCTGCCGCGCGTGAACCAGTCGGGCACGCTGCTCGAAGGCATCGCGCTGTGGGGCGAACTGAAGCCGCTGCTGACGCAGGAAGCGCTGGTCGAGCGCGCGCTGGCCTATTGCGACTGGGCGGTGGCGCGCGGCCTGCTGGCGATCCGCTCGCACGTCGACGTGTGCGACCCGCGGCTGCTGGCGGTGGAAGCGCTGCTGCACGTGCGCGAGCAGGTCAAGCCGTACCTGGACCTGCAACTGGTGGCCTTCCCGCAGGACGGCGTGCTGCGCGCGCCGGGCGCGCTCGACAACCTGAAGCGCGCGCTGGACATGGGCGTGGACGTGGTCGGCGGCATTCCGCACTTCGAGCGCACCATGCAGGACGGCGCCGAATCGGTGCGCATCCTGTGCGAACTGGCCGCCGAGCGCGGCCTGCGCGTGGACATGCACTGCGACGAAAGCGACGACCCGCTGTCGCGCCACATCGAGACACTGGCCTATCACACGCAACGCCTGGGCCTGCAGGGCCGCGTCACGGGTTCGCACCTGACCTCGATGCACTCGATGGACAACTACTACGTGTCCAAGCTGATCCCGCTGATGCGCGAGGCCGGCGTGTCGGCCATCGCCAACCCGCTCATCAACATCACGCTGCAGGGCCGCCACGACACCTATCCCAAGCGCCGCGGCATGACGCGCGTGCCCGAACTGCTGGCCGCCGGCGTGCCGGTGGCGTTCGGCCACGACTGCGTGATGGACCCCTGGTACAGCCTGGGTTCGGGCGACATGCTGGAAGTGGCGCACATGGGCCTGCACGTGGCGCAGATGACCGGGCAGGACGCCATGCGCGCCTGTTTCCAGGCCGTCACGGCCACGCCGGCGAAAATCCTGGGCCTGGACGAGACCGGGCTGGAAGTCGGCAAGCGCGCCGATATGGTGCTGCTGCAGGCGCGCGACCCGGTCGAGGCGCTGCGCCTGCGCGCCACGCGCCTGATGGTGCTGCGCGCCGGCCAGGTGGTGGCGACCACGCCGCCGGCCACCGCCACGCTCAACCTGCCGGGCCGTCCGGGCCAGGTCAGCTTCCAGACGCCGGCCCGCTGATTGCGCGCTCCGGCGCGGCCGGGATCAGGCCCGGCCTGGATCAGGCTTCCGATGCCGGCCCGCCGACATAGCCCGGCCGCCTGGCGGCCGTGACGATGATCTCCACCAGCAGATCGGGCGAGGCCAGCCTGGCCTCGCAGGTCGCGCGCGTCGGCAATGCGTTGGCCGGCGCCCATTCGGCCCAGACCTGGTTCATGCCGGCGAAATCGCGTTCGATGTCCTTGAGCCAGATCTGCACCGACAGCAGCCGGGTCTTGTCCGAATCGGCCCGCGCCAGATAGCCGTCGATCTTGGCCAGCGCGTCGCGCGTCTGCGCGACGATGCCGCCGTCGGCCGACGAGGTCACGCCCGCCACGTACACGGTATCGCCGTGAATCACGATGCGGCTCAGGCGCTCGTTGGAATCCTTGCGCACGATGTCATTCATGGGTGCTGCTCCTTGGGGATGGAAGCCGGCGCGCCCGCGGCGCCGGTGAAACGATCGATGGCGAACGGCGCGATCGGCAGATCGGTCGCGCCGGTGGTGATCAGATCGGCCATGATACGGCCGACGATCGGGCCCAGTTCGAAGCCGTGGGCCGAGAAGCCGAAGGCGTGGAAGGCGCTGTCGTAACGCTGGCTGCGGCCGATCACCGGGATCTCGTCGGGCATGGCGGCTTCGATGCCGGCCCAGCCGCGGTTCACGATCGCTTGCCGCATGTGCGGAAACAGGTCACAAACGGTGCGCGCGCCCTCGGCCAGCGAATGGAAATCCAGCTCGGTCCATTCCGCGTCGCGATCGACCCAGGCGCGGCGGCCGCCGCCGATCAGCACGGTGCCGTTGGCGCGCTGCTTGAACGACAGCGGCCGGCCGGTGCCCAGCACCACCGCGTCCAGGAAATGGTCCATGCGCAGCGTCACCAGCATCATCGGGCTGATGGCGGTCAGCGGCACCGGCTCGCCCCATTCGGCCGCGATGCGGTCGGCCCAGGCGCCGGCGCAATTGAGCACCCGCGGCGCGGTGTAGACGCCGGCGTCGGTCTCGACCCGCCACTGTCCCTGCTCATGCGCGCTGCGCAGCACCCGCACGCCTTCCAGGAAGCGCGCGCCCAGGCTGGCGGCCTTGCGGCGGAACGCCAGCGTGGTGCGGTAGGGGTCGGCGGCCGCGTCCTCGCGCGCGATCAGGCCGCCCTCTACCGTCGGCGTCAGCGCGGGAATCATCCCTAGCAATTCTTCGCGGTCGATCCATTGCTCGTGCGTGTAGCCGTGCTGTTGCATGGTGGCCAGGCGCGCGCGCAATGTCGCCACGTCGGCCTCGTTCTCGGCCACGCGCACCTGCCCGTGCTGCTCGAAGCCGCAGTCGTCGTCGACCAGTTCGCCGATGCGGTACCAGAGCTCGCGCGAGGCCAGCGCCAGCGGCACTTCGGCCAGGTGCCGCGCCAGCGTGCGCACGCCGCCGGCGTTCACGCCCGAGGCATGGCGGCCGACGTAGTTCTTCTCGATCACCAGCGCCGGCACGCCGGCGCGCGCCAGGTGCAGCGCCGCCGAACTGCCGTGCAGGCCGCCGCCGATGATGATGACGGCGGCCGAGCGGGAAGCGTCCGTCATGGCGGCCTCCTATTTCTTCAGGCGCACCACCGCCTGGCGCGACTCGTCGGTCTGCGGCAGCGACGCCAGCTCGCCCAGCGTCAGCGGCTTGGTCGGGAAGCGCAGGCGGTAATAGCCCACCTCCGGCACCGGCACGCCGCGCTCCTCGGCGATGATCTCCGAGACCGTCAGGCCACAGAAGCGGCCCTGGCACGGCCCCATGCCGCAGCGCAGGAACGCCTTCATCTGGTTCGGCCCGCTGCAACCGAGCTTGACGGTGTCACGCACCTGCGCGGCGGTCACTTCCTCGCAGCGACAGACGATGGTGTCGCCGGTGGGGCGGCGGAAGTTCTCGGGCGCCTTGTACAGGACATCGAAGAACGCGCGTCCGCGCACCGCCCGCGCCAGCGCGGCGCGCGGCGCGGCGGCTTCGCTGTCGCGCCGCGCCGCATCGATGCGGCCCAGCAGGTGCGCCGCCTGCAGCGCCGCCAGCCGACCACGCTGCTCGGCCGCCAGCGCGCCAGCGATGCCGGCGCCGTCGCCCGCCATGCCGACGCCGTCCACCGAGGTCAGGCCCCAGTCATCCACGTCCGGCTCCCAGCAATCCAGCGCCGCATTCCAGCGATGCTCGGCGCCGATGGCGCGCGACAGGTTGACGTTGGGCACCACACCCTGGTGCAGCATCAGCTGCTGCGCCGGCAGGGTCTTGGTGTCTCCCGCCGCGTTGGTGTAGCGCACGCTTTCGAGCTTGTCCTGGCCCAATGCCTCCAGCGCCGTCACGCCCTTGACGATGGGTATCGCCGCCTTGACCGCGCGCAGCAACGACAGCCCCTTGCCCAGATAGGGCGAGCGCAGGAAGCCCCACACCTTCGGCAAGGCCTGGCGCAGGCGGCCGGGCGGCGTGGTTTCGAGCAGCGCGTCGACCTTGACGCCGGCGTTCAGATATTGCCAGGCCACCAGGTACAGCAGCGGGCCGCTGCCGGCCAGCACGGTGCGGTCGGCCGGCACCACGCCCGCCGACTTCAGCAGGATCTGCGCCGCGCCGGCGGTGATGACGCCGGGCAGCGTCCAGCCCGGAACCGGGAACGGCCGCTCCTGCGCGCCGGTGGCCAGCAGCAGGCGCCGCGCATGCAGGATGCGCGCCTCGCCCGCGACCGAATACGCCACCTCGAAACCGCGCCGCGGCTCGGGCGCGGTGCGTTCGGCCACCGCCCACACGGTCGCGCCCGGCAGGTAGCGCGCACCCGACTGCCGGAACGGCTCGACCAGCGAAGCGCCGTGCCAGTAGTCCGGCCCCAGCACCGCGCGGTCGGTGACCGGCGTGGTGGTGATGGCGCGGTAGATCTGTCCGCCCGGCGCCGCCTGTTCATCCAGCAGCACCGTGTCCACGCCCAGCCGCGCGGCCGTGGTGGCGGCGGCCAACCCGGCGGGACCGGCGCCCACCACCAGCAAATCGCATTGCGTCGTCTCGATCATGCCTGCACCTTGCGCGCGCCCAGCTGGCGCTCGATCTTCATGCCATCGCGCACGGCCGTCATGCAGCCCTGCTGGTTGGCCTGGCCGTCGATCGTGACCAGGCAGTCGTAACACACGCCCATCATGCAATAGGGTCCGCGCGGCACCTCGGCCACCGCGGTATCGCGACAGGCCTGCACGCCGCCGGCGAACAGCGCCGCGGCCACGCTGTCGCCGGCGCGGCATTGCAGTTCGGCGCCATTGACCGTCACCCGCACCGGCGCGCCCTGCGCCTGGCGCTGCGCCTCGTCAAGCCTCTTGAACATGGAACCTCCGGGTCGAGAAGGGCGCCATGTCGTCGGCCAATTGGCCGGCGGCGATCATGGGCGCCAGTTTGAGCGCGTGCGCGGCGGCCAGGGTGACGCCGCTGTGACAGGTGGCGACGAAGGCGCCGGGGCACGTCTCGGATTGTTGATAGATGGGGAAGCCGTCCCTGGACATCACGCGCAGCGCGGCCCAGCTGCGCACCACCCGCACCTCGCGCAAGGCGGGCAGGGTGCGCACGGCGCGGTCGGCCAGCGTGCCCAGGATCGGCAGGCCCACCTGGTTGTCCACATAGCCGGCCTCTTCCTGCGAATCGCCGATCAGCCAGGTGCCTTCGTCGGTCTGGCGCAGCGTCGACAGCGGCGTTTCCAGCAGGCGGCGGGTGCGCTCCAGCACCACGATCTGGCCGCGCTGCGGCCGCACCGGCACCGCCAGGCCGACCTGCTCGCCCAGCGCCTTGTTCGACAGGCCGCTGGCCAGCACCAGCTTGCGCCCGCGCACCGTGCCGGTGGGCGTGGTCACCTCGAACACGCCGTCGCGCTGCCGGATCTGCTGCGCCGGACAGCGCGGCAGGTAATCCACAGCCCGCTGTGCAAAACTCATGTGCAGCGCGCGCAGCAGCTTGAGCGGATTGGCGATGCCGTCCACCGGCGTCCAGGTGGCGCCGCGCACCTCGGGACCGATGCCGGGCACCATGTCGGCGAGCTCGTGGCGGTCCAGCATTTTCCAGTCGTACTGCGCCATGCCGGGCTGCGCCAGCAGCGTGCGCATGAAGGTGGCGCGCGCTTCCATTTCCTCGTCGCTCAGGAGCGCGTGCAGACCGCCGCGCTGCTCCAGGTGCACGTCCACCCCGGTCTCGTCGCGCAGCTCGGCCGCCAGCTGCGGCCAGGCGCCGGCCGAGGTCATGGTCCAGACGCCGTAGCGCGGCAGGCCCATGCCCTTGCTCTGCACCCAGACCAGCCCGAAATTGCCGCGCGAGGCCCGATAGGCCACGTCGCCTTCGTCCAATACCGCGACGTGGTCCAGTTCGCGCCGCAGCCCGTAGGCCACGGCCGAGCCGACCAGGCCGCCGCCGATCACCACGGCGTCGTAGACGCCGCGATGCGCCGGCGCGCGCGGCGCATGTTGTGTTGCTTCCGTCATTAGCGTCCCTTTCCGACAAACAGCTTTTCCAGGCCGACCAGGCGGTCCAGGATGAAGATGGCGATGATGGTCACGTAGATCAGCACGGCCGACACCGCCGTCACCAGCGGGTCGATGGTGTCCTCGATGTGCAGGAAGATGCGCACCGGCAGCGTGGTGGTGGACGGCGAGGCGATGAAGATCGACATGGTCAGCTCGTCGAAGCTGGTGATGAAGGCGATCACCCAGCCGCTGACCACGCCCGGCAGCAGCAGCGGCAGCACCACCCGCCGGAATGCGGTCCAGTGAGACGCGCCCAGCGACTGCGCCGCGCGCTCCAGCGCCGGATCGATGCCGGTGGCCGAGGCCAGCACCAGCCGCAGCGCGTACGGCATCACCAGGATCACGTGCGCCACCACCAACCCCACGTAAGTGCCGGCCAGGTCCACCGTGGTGAAGAACTTCAGGAAGGCCAGCCCCAGCACCACGTGCGGAATCATCAGCGGCGACAGGAAGAACGCCACCAGCGCCTCGCGGCCGCGGAAGCGGTTGCGCGCCAGCGCCAGCGCGCTCGGCACCGCCAGCCCGATCGCCAGCGTCGCCGACAGCGTGCCCAGCCCCAGGCTGAACCAGAACGCCTCGATGAAGCGCGGGTTGTCCAGGATGGCGCGGAACCAGCGCAGCGACAGGCCGCCGCTGGGCAGCGAGATGAAGCCTTCGGACGTGAACGCCACCGCGCACACCATGACGATGGGCGCCAGGATGAACAGGATGAAGAGCGTGTGGAACAGCAGGCCGATGGGGCCGTTGCGGAAGTTCATGTCAGGCCCCCGACGGATTGAAGACCGCGCCATAGCGGCGCTCGATCAACCGGTTGGCCGACAGCAGCACCACCACCGTCGCCAGCAGCAGCACCACCGCCAGCGCCGCGCCCAGCGGCCAGTTCAGCGTGTTGAGGAACTCGTCGTAGGCGGCGGTGGCCACGTTCTTCAGGCGCCGGCCGCCGATGATGGCGGGCGTGGCGAAGGAACTGGCGGCCATCGCGAACACCATGATCGAGCCCGACAGGATGCCCGGCATGACCTGCGGCACGATCACGCGACGGATCACGGTGAACTGGCTGGCGCCCAGCGACAGCGCGGCGGCCTCGGTCGACGGATTGATCCGCTGCAGCGACGCCCACACCGAGATCACCATGAACGGCACCAGCACGTGCGTGAGCGCGATGCCCACGCCCAGGTTGCTGTACATCAGGTCGATCGGCGTCGCGATCAGGCCGATGCCGATCAGCGCCTTGTTGATGAGGCCGGTGGACCCGAACAGCAGCGCCCAGCCCAGCGTGCGCACCACCACCGAGATCAGCAGCGGCCCCAGCACCACCATCAGGAACAGGCCCTTCCACGGATTGGCCATGCGCGACAACACGTAGGCCTCGGCCGTGCCCAGCACCAGGCAGGCCAGCGTCACCAGCGCCGCCACGCCGAAGGTGCGGGCGTAGATCTCGTAGTAATAGCCATCGCTGAAAATCTCGATGTAGTTCTTCCAGGTGAAGGTGGCCTGCATGCCGCCATAGAACTGGAAGTCGAAGAAGCTGATGAGCAAGACCAGCGCCATCGGCACCACCAGGAAGGTGGCGTAGACGGCCAGCGCCGGCGCGCTCAGCAGCCAGGGGTTGGCGCGCGCGCTCATTTTCCGGGCTCCTGGCCGGCCACCGCGCACATGTCCTGCGCGCGCCAGCGCAGGTGCACCGTGGCGCCCTCGGCGGGCACCGGCACGCCGTCGTTCTGGCGGATCACCATGACTTCGCCGACCGAGGTCTCGACCTGGCACAGCCAGTGGTTGCCCTGGAACACGCGCGTCTTCATGCGGCCGGGCAGGGCACAGGCGCCGGCCTCGGCGAACAGGATCTTTTCGGGCCGCACGATCACCGCGCCTTGCGGCACTGGCTGGCCGTCCATCGGGATATGCGCCTCGCCGACGCATGCGCGCACCTCGCCCGCATACGGTTGCGGCGTGGGCGTGAACACATTGGCCTTGCCCAGGAAGCCGCCGACGAAGCGGTTGGACGGCCCCTCATACGCGGCGAACGGCTCGGCCACCTGCTCGACCCGCCCCTGGTTCATCACCACGATGCGATCGGACAGCGCCAGCGCTTCGGACTGGTCGTGCGTCACCAGGATGGTGGTGGTGCCGACGGTGCGCTGGATGCTGCGCAGTTCCAGCTGCATTTCCTCGCGCAGCTTGGCGTCCAGGTTCGACAGCGGCTCGTCCAGCAGCAGCACGCTGGGGCGGATCACCAGCGCGCGCGCCAGCGCCACGCGCTGCTGCTGGCCGCCCGACATGCGCGCCGGGTGGCGGTCGGCCAGGTGCGACAGGCCCACCAGCTTGAGCGCCTCGGCCACCCGCGCCTGCCGCTCGTCCTTGCCGACCCGCTGCATCTCCAGGCCGAACGACACGTTCTCGGCCGCGGTCATGTGCGGGAACAGCGCGTAGTTCTGGAACACCATGCCCAGCCCGCGCTTGTTGGCCGGCGTGCGGCTGACGTCCTTGCCGTCCAGCACGATGCTGCCGCCGCTGGGCTCGACGAACCCGGCGATCATCTGCAGGGTGGTGGTCTTGCCGCAGCCGGACGGCCCCAGCAGCGAGATGAACTCGCCGCGTTCGACCGACAGGCTCAGGTCCTCGACCGCCGTCAGGTCGCCGTAGCGCTTGGACAGGCGGTTCAATACGAGATAACTCATGGATGCTCCCGCTGGCGGCGCGCCCGCGCCGCCGTTGCGTGCTGGTGCACGACCCTCAACGCTCGATTTCGCGCGTCCAGCGCTTGTTCCAGTCGTCCCGGTTCTGGTTGACCGTGTCCCAGTCGATCACGATCAGGTCGGCGGCGCGCTTGCCGATCGGCAGCGGCACGCGCGGATCGTCGGCCACCTTGGCCTGCTTGTTGACCGGGCCATAGCCATAGGCGGTGGCCAGCTGCTCCTGCACCTTCGGGCTGACCAGGTAATTGACGAAGGCCTGCGCCAGCGGATTGGCGTTGGCCTTGGCCACCGGACACACCGACGACAGCAGCGCGTAGGCGCCTTCCTGCGGATAGACGAAACCCACCGGGAAGCCGGTGTCGGCGAAGGCCTTGACGCGGCCGCTGCCCCACACCGCGATGGTGGCCTGCCCGCTGGAGAACAGCTCGGTCATCTTGCCCGGCGACGGCTCGTACACCAGCACGTTGGGGCCGACCTCGTCCTTGAAGGTCTTGAAGCCGGCGTCGATCTTCTTCTCGCCGCCGCCGCCCTCGCGGGCGTACTCGACCAGCGCGTGCAGGCCGTAGGTGTTGTTCAGCGGCGGCACCACCAGTTGCTTCTTGTACTTGGGATCCTTCAGGTCCTTCCACGAGGTGGGCGCGGCCCACTTGCGCTCGTCGAAGACCTTCTTGTTGTACATGATGCCGGTGGCGACGATGCCGATGGCCACGGCCTTGTCGTCCTTGTAGCGCGCGGTGCCGTAGATGTCGTCGGCCGGCAGGCCCTGGATCGGCGCGCAGAAGCCCAGCGCGATGGCCTGGTACATCGGGCCGTCGTCGATGATGGCGACGTCGATCTGCTGGTTGCTTTTCTGCGCCTGCAGGCGCGCCACCGTGTTGGTGGAGTTGCCGGCCACGTAATCCAGCTCGACGCCGTGCTGCTTGGCGAAGGGCGGGAAGATGTCCTTGCGCATGATGTCTTCGAACGAGCCGCCGTAGCCGGCCACCACCAACTTCTGCTGCGCCTGCGCGTTGGCGCACACACCGACGGCCATTGTGGCCGCCGTCAGGACTGCGAGTACCTTGCCCATGAAAACCCCCGTTATTGGAAGAGAACTGCAAGAACTGCCGGTGCTGCCTGAATCCGGGGGAGGACCCGCCGCTGCGAAAAAAACACGGCCCCGCTTGCCCCGCGACCTCATGTCCGCCGTACAATTTGTCCGTACATGAATGTCCGGACAAATAATGGATCCGCAAGGCGGGCGCTGTCAATCGGTTATTGTCCGTACAAACCCCGATAGAACGAAAAAAGGAGCCACCCCATGACCCGATCCTCCGAACGCGCGCCGGCCGCGGGCGGCGCGCGCGAAGCGCGTGGCCAGGCCGCGGCGCCGGACGGCGATGCCGGCGGCCCGCGCTACAAGAGCATCTATCAGCAGCTGGCGCAGGACATCGGCGCCGGCCGCTATCCGGTCATGACCCTGCTGCCGACCGAACACGAGCTGTGCGACCAGTTCGGCGCCAGCCGCCACACCATCCGCGAGGCCATCCGCATGCTGACGGTGGCCGGCATGGTGTCGCGCCGCCCGGGGGTGGGCACGCGCGTCGAGACCGCCCACGCCAGCACCCGCTTCACGCAGCGCATCTCGCAGTTTCCGGACCTGTTGCAGTACGCGCGCAACGCCGCGCTGCTGGTGCAGGACGTGCGCACGGTCAAGCTCACCAAACGGCTGGCCGAAACCCTGGGCGCCGAGCCCGGCCAGCCGTGGCTGCACATCAATTCCATCAAAACGCTGGGCGACCAGGACACGCCGGTGGCGTGCACGCTGATCTATGCCGATCCGGCGCATTCCGACCTGCGCGCCGACATCCAGCCGCGCATCTCGCTGCTGCGGCTGATCGAAGATCACTTCGGCAACCGCATCCACGAGGTCAACCAGGAGTTCTCGGCCACGCCCATCGCGGCCGGGATCGCCAGGCAGCTGCAGGTGGAGCCGCAGACGGCGGGCTTTGTCATCACCCGCCGCTACTACGGCGGCGGCGGGGTGCTGCTGCTGGCCACCATCACCACCTTCCCGCACGACAAGATGAAGTACTCGATGTCGCTCAACGTGGCGTAGCGGCCTCGTAGCCGTAGGCGGCGCGCGCCGCCGCGGCGCTGATCTTGTCGTCGGCCAGGTCGCGCTCGATGCGGGCGCGCGAACGCTCGGCCGGCGCGCCATAGCCGCCGGCGCCCGGGGTTTCGATGCGCACGCTCTCGCCCGGCGCCAGCGCGATGTTGGCGGTCTTGGAGAACAGCTCTTCCTCGGCCGGGGTGCCGAAGTTGCGCACCAGCCGCGCGCGCCGGCCATCGGCGCCGCCATCGACGCCGGCGGCCACACCCACGGTGTGGCTGTCCGAGCGCGCCGAGAACACGATGCCCGGTCCGACCGCGCGGATCTGCTTGGCGATGCCCATGCCGCCGCGGGTGCGGCCGGCGCCGCCGGAGTCCTGGATCATGGCGTACTCGTCCATCAGCAGCGGGTACTCGTTCTCCAGCGCTTCCACCGGCAGGTTGGAGGTATTGGTCATGTGCACGTGCACCGCGTCCATGCCGTCACTGTCGAAGCGCGCGCCGGCGCCGCCGCCCAGCGTTTCCAGGTAGACGAAGTGGCCGGCGCGCTCGCGCCAGCGGCCCGAGAACACGATGGCCGGGCAGCAGTCGTTGCTGGAGGCCATGGTCTTCTCCGCCGGCAGCAGCCCGCGGAACGCGCCGAAGATGGCGCCCGCGACCTTCTGCGCGGTGATCGAGCGCGCGCCCACCGCCGCCGGATGCTCGGGGTTGGTGATGGTGCCCACCGGCGCCGATACGCTGATCGGGTCGAACAGGCCGGCGTTGGGCGCCAGGTCCGGATCCAGCAGCGCCTTGACCGCGTAATACACGCAGGCCCGCAACGCGTTGAACGGCAGGTTCATGGCGCCGCGCGCCTGCTTGCCCGAGCCCTCGAAATCGAAATGCAGCCGGTCGCGGCTGACCGTCAGCGTCACCTGGATCGGCACCGGATCGCCGCCCATGCCGTCGTCATCCAGGTCGCTGCGGAAGGTGTAGCTGCCCTGCGCCAGCTCGCCGATGCGGTTGAGCAGGCGGCGCCGGGTATAGGTGATGACGTCATCCACCGAGCGCAGCACGGCCGCCAGGCCCATCTGCCGGATCAGGCCCTGCACCGCGGCCGCGCCGCGGCGGTTGGTGGCCATCTGCACGCGCAGGTCGAGCACCCGTTCCTCGGGGTCGCGGGTGTTGGCGCAGATCAGGCGCAGCATGTCCTCGTCCACCTCGCCGGCGCGCGCGATGCGGCAGGCGGGGATGCGGATGCCTTCCTCGAAGATCGACTTCAGGCCGCCGGCGATCGAGCCGGGCACCGCGCCGCCGACGTCCGAATGGTGGGCGATGTTGGCGGCGAAAAAGCGCAGCGTGCCTTCCCAGAACACCGGCGTGACGATGTTGATGTCGGGCAGGTGGCTGCCATCGGCCAGATAGGGGTCATTGCAGATGAACACATCGCCGTCGCGGATCTGGTCGACCGGGAAGGCGCGCAATATCGCGCCCATGGCGCCGTCCAGCGACCCCAGGTGCAGCGGGATCTGCGTGCCCTGCGCCACCAGCCGGCCGGCGGCGTCGAACAGCGCCACCGAGCAGTCCTTGCGTTCCTTGATGTTGGTCGAGAACGAGGCCCGCACCAGCGTGTTGTTCATGTCTTCGGTGATCGACAGCAGGCGGTTGCAGAACACCTCCATGCCGACCGGGTCGGCCAGGGCCACGCCCGCGTCGTGACTGGTTTGATTGGCTTCATGGGCTTCACGCATGGGAGCCTCCTTGCAAACGGATGATCAGGTTGCCGTAGGCGTCGACCTCGACGTCCTGGCCCGCGCCGACCACGGTGGTCGAGCTCATTTCCTCCAGCAGCGCCGGGCCGCTGAAGCGCACCCCGGTGGGCACGCGGTCGCGGTCATAGACCGGCGTGTCCAGCCAGCCGTGGCGCTCGCCGAAATAGGCGCGGCGTTCGCCGATGCGGGCGCCGTCCAGCGTGCCATCGACCTGGCGCGGCGCCAGCGGCGCCTTCACCACCTGGCCCACCGCCTGCATGCGGCAGTTGATGATCTGCACCTTGCGGTCATCGACCGTGTAGCCGTACTCGCGCTCGTGCGCCTCGGCGAAACGGCGCGCGAATTCGGCGTAGCCGTCGGCACCGGTGTCGTCCAGCGCCACCTGCACCTCGAAGTTCTGGCCCTCGTAGCGCGCGTCGATGGCGCTGCGGTACAGGCGCAGCGCCGGCTCCACGCGTTCCTCTTCCAGCCAGCGCTCGGCCTGATCGCGCAACCCGTCGAAGATCGCCGAGACGCCGTCCCAGCTTTCCGCGCTGGCCAGCGAGATCTCGCTGCGCACGAAGTCGAACGAGATGTCGCTGAGCAGGATGCCGCGCGCGCACATGGTGCCCGGCTCCTGCGGCACGATCACCGTGGGGATGCCGCATTCCTCGGCCACCTCGACCGCGTGCAGCGGCCCCGCGCCGCCATAGGCATACAGGGCGAATTGCGACAGGTCGTAGCCGCGTTCGGTCGACACGGCGCGGATGGCGCGGCTCATGTTGGCCGCCGCGATGCGCAGGATGCCTTCGGCCGCCGCCTCGCGCGTCAGGCCCAGCGGCCGCGCCACGCGTTCGTCGATAACCTGGCGCGCGGCCTCGGCGTGCACCGGCATGCGGCCGTTCAACAGCGCCACCGGATTCAGGCGCTGCAACGCGATCTCGGCATCGGTGATGGTCGGCTCGCTGCCGCCGCGGCCGTAGCCCACCGGTCCCGGCACCGCGCCGGCGCTGTGCGGCCCGACCTTCAGCGCGCCCGCGTCATCGAGCCAGGCGATGCTGCCGCCGCCCGCGCCGATCACGTGGATGTCCACCATCGGCGTCTTCACCGGATAGCCCGCCACCTGGCGATGCGAGGTGAACAACGGCCGGCCATCGCAGATCAGCGACACGTCGGTGCTGGTGCCGCCGACGTCGAACGTCACCAGGTTCAGGCTGCCGATGGCGCGGCCCACGGCGGCCGCGCCCACCACGCCGGCGGCCGGCCCCGACAGGCAGGTGCGCACCGGATACTGGCGCACCGTGGCGATCGACATCAGGCCGCCGTTGGAGTGGATGGTGTGCGGCTCGTGGCCGATGTCCAGCTCGCGCACGCGCTGCAGGAATCGCTCCAGGTAGCGCGCCATCTTCGGCCCCACCGCCGCGTTCAGCACCGTGGTCGACAGGCGCTCGTATTCGCGGAACTCCGGCAGCACGTCCGACGACAGGCTGATATAGGCGTCGGGCATCTCCTCGGCCACGATGCGCGCGGCCTGTTGCTCGTGCGCGGGGTTGCGGTAGGCATGCAGGAAGCAGATCGTGACCGCGTCGATGCCGGCGGCGGCAAAGCGCCGCGCCGCCGCGCGCACCGCGTCCGCATCCAGCGGCGTCAGCACCTCGCCCTGCGCATTGACGCGCTCGCCCACCTCGGCGCGGAACTCGCGCGGCACCGCCACCGGCGGCTTGCCGACGCTGTAGTCGTACAGGTGCGGCCGCGTCTGCCGGCCGATCTCCAGCACGTCGCGAAAGCCTTGCGTGGTGATCAGGCCGACGCGCGCGCCCTTGCGCTCGATGATGAGGTTGGTCGCGACCGTGGTGCCATGGCCCACGTGCGACACCTGCGACGGCGAAACGCCATGGTCCTTGAGCATCTGCCCGATGCCGGTGGCGATGGCTTCCGACGGATCGGACGGTGTCGACGGCACCTTGTGAAAATGCACGATGCCTTGATCTTCGTCGATCATCGTGAAGTCGGTAAACGTGCCTCCGACGTCTATCCCTATGCGATACATGCTTGTGCTTCCCTGAAAGAAAAGAAGGGCGCGGCGGCGCTCAGTCCAGCTTGATGCCGGCCTGCTTGACCACGCCGCACCATTTGTCGATTTCGCTCTTGATCATGGTGCCGAAGGCCGGGCCGGCCACGTCCGAGACCTGCGCGCCCTGTTGTTCCAGATAGGTCTTCATGGCGGGCGCGTGCAGCGTCTGCACCAGCGCGTCGGTGAGCTTGGCGCGCAGCGGCTCGGGCAGCTTGGCCGGCGCCAGCATGCCGAACCACACCATGGCCTCGTAGCCGGGATAACCGGACTCGGCCACCGTCGGCACGTCGGGCAGCATGGGCGAGCGCTGCGGCGAGGTCACCGCCAGCGCCTTGATCTTGCCGTCCTTGATGTACGGATAGGACGTCATCACCACGTCCATCATCATGTTGATCTGGCCGCCCACCAGGTCGATCAGCGCCGGACCCGAACCGCGGTAGGGCACGTGCACCATCGACACGCCGGCGGTGCTCTTGAACAGCTCGGCGGCCAGATGGTTCGATGTGCCCTGGCCATTGGAGGCGAACGAGTATTTCTCGGGCTCCTTCTTGAGCAGCGCCACGAATTCCTGCAGGTTGTTGGCCGGCACCGACTTGTTCACCGACATGACGTTGGGAATGGTGGCGACGACGGTCAAGGGCGTGAAGTCCTTGACCGGGTCGTAGGGCAGCTTGGTGTACACGCAGGGCGCGCTGCCATGCGTGCTGACCGAGCCCATCAGGATGGTGTAGCCGTCGGCCGGCTGGCGCGCCACGTACTCGGTGCCGACGGTGCCGCCGGCGCCCGGGCGGTTCTCGACGATGACGTTGGCCGACAGGCGCTGGCCCAGGCCTTCGGCGACCTTGCGCGCGATCAGGTCGGTGGACCCGCCCGCCGCGAACGGCACCACGATGCGGATCACCTTGTCGGGCCACTCGGCGCGGGCCGGTAGCGCGGTGGCGGCCAGCGCGGCCGCCCCGAATGCAAGACAGCAACTGCGAATGAACGCTGCGTTCATGACTTCCCCTTGTTGATAGAACTTCCTTGCGGCCCGATCATGGATGTCGGACCTGAGAGGCTTTGCCTCGGGTTCACTGCAACAACGGGAACATCCTAGGCCTGGCCGGCGCGCGCCAGCAGTCCTGACGGTTTATATTGATATAGATGCCATTTATAGGTGGGCGGCGGTGAAGAATCCGGACCTGAATCTGCTTCTGCATTTCGACGCGCTGATGGGCTGCCGCAACGTGTCGCGCGCGGCCGAGCAGCTGGGCATCAGCCAGCCCGCCATGAGCGCCGCGATGAACCGCCTGCGGCAATTGTTCGGCGATCCGCTGCTGGTGCGCGAAGGCGGCGCCTGGCAGCCGACGCAGCGCGCGCACGAGCTGCACCAGGGCTTTCTGCCGCTGCTGGAGAGCTGGCGCCGCGCCACCCGCACGCGCGAGGTGTTCGACCCCGCGCACTCGGCCCGCAGCCTGTCGTTCTACGCCACCGACTACGTGCAGTACACGCTGCTGCCCAAGCTGATTCCACGGCTGGCGGTGGACGCGCCGCACTTCCAGCTGCTGATCGTGCCGGCGCGGCCGCAGCACGGCCTGAGCATGCTGGACACCAATCACGTCGAGTTGATCGCCGGCTATTTTCCGGATCCGGCGCCGGACCTGCGCACGCGCTTCCTGTACCAGGAACCGGCGGTGTGCATCGTGCGCGAAGGCCATCCCTGTCTGCGCAAGCGCTGGAACCTGGATGCCTATCTCAGCTATGGGCACCTGGACCTGGCGGCCCACACGCGCTATTTCAGCAAGGCCATCGACCGCATCCTGATGGGGCAGAACCGCAGCCGCCGCATCGTCGCGACACTGTCGAGCTACATGGTCTGTCCGTTCATCGTGGAAGCCTCGGACCTGATCGCGACGATGCCGGTGAGCATCGCCAAGGCCATGTCAGGCAGCGCGCGCATCGTGACGCTGAAGGCGCCGCTGAGCCTGCCGGCGATCACCGTGTCGCTGTACTGGCACGAGCGCTACCAGGACGATCCGGCGCATGCGTGGCTGCGGCAATACCTGGCGGGCGTGCTGGGGTAGCGGCGCCCAGCGCTTACTTCAACGGCATGCAGATGCGCGTCTGCAATTGCGCCGGCGGCGTGGTGCGCGGGTCATTGAGGTACTGCTCGAACATGGGGAAGTCGGCCGGCACCATGCCGCTGCCGGGCAGCCATTCCGAGAACATCCAGTTATAGGGCTTGTCCATCTCGTTGTACGGGCCGGTGTAGGTCAGCATCGCGCAGCGGATGGCGGGGATCTCGAAGCGTTCCAGCTCGTCGCCCAACACGGCGTCGGGCGCGACCGACATGCCGGCCATCGAGCGCAGCTGGGCCGGCGGCACCTGCTCGGGATCGTCGAAATACACGCCGAAGCCGATGGCCTCGGGACGCGCCAGGCCGCGGCTGCCGGCGAGCATGAAGGCGCGGGTGAAGACCGGGCCGATTTCCTGGTAGCTGCCACGGTGCGGCAGGGCGGCCAGCACGGCGCCGGGGAAGGTTTCGATGGTGATGGGATACATGCCTAGCTCCTTGGGGTCGAAGGGTCGGGAGCGGGCCGCGCGGTAGCGCCCCGGCGAGATGCCGAAGGTCGCGCCGAACGCGCGGTTGAAGGCGGCGTCCGACTCATAGCCGGCGCGCTGCCCCACGTCACGCAAGGAATCCCCGGTACTGCCCAGCGAGACGGCCGCGCGGTGCATGCGGATGCGTTGCACGGTGGCGTTCACGGTTTCGCCCATCACGGCGCGGTAGACGCGGTGGAAGTGGTAGGGCGAGAGGCAAGCCAGGTCGGCCAACCGGTACAGGTCGGGGTCGGCGTCGGGGTGGCTGGCCAGCCAGCGCAGGACGGGGTCCAGGCGGTGGGCGTAGGTGGTGCGAGTTTGGGGTTTCAAGTGCGTGGCTCCTTGGGGAGCAATGTAGGCGGGCCTGGTTTGCAGATTTTGCGGTTTTTTTCTTTGGGTTGGGCGGTTGTTGTTGCTGGTGGGGAGTGGGGTTCTTTAGACGCCCGGCACGCCGGGGCGAGGGGATGCGGGGCTACGATTGCGGTCCGGAGCGTCCGCTCCGGACTGCCCCATCCTCATCCTCGTCCGCCTTCGGCTCCCTACGGATTCCGTCGGGCGCATCTACACGCCCCGCATCCCCTCGCCCCGGCGTGCCGGGCTCTTGTTGATTTCACTTCAAGGGCGCTGGTGGGGAAAGCGAGTTTTCCACAGGGGCTCGTTTTTCTGTGCAACGGGCCGGCTGTGGATAAGTGCTTGGCGGGTTTTCAGTAGCCGCGGGCGGGGTCGTAGATGTTGGGCAAGGCCTCGCCGCGTTCGTTGGCGGTGATGAGCCAGGCGGTGTGGCGGGCGCGTTCCTGGCGGTCGGGGATGGCGGCGCAGTGCGGGGTGATGATGATTTGGGGGTGGGTCCAGAGGGGGGACTCGGGGGGCAGGGGTTCGGGGTCGAAGACGTCGAGCAATGCCTGGTGCAGGTGGCCGCTGTCGAGGGCGTCGAGGACGTCCTGGGTGACCATGTGGGAGCCGCGGCCGGCGTTGATGAGACTGGCGCCGCGGGGGAGGTGGGCGAAGGTGTCGCGGTTGAGGATGCCGCGGGTGGCCTCGGTGGCGGGCAGCAGGCAGACCAGCAGGTCGGTCCGGGACAGGAATTCGGGGAACTGTTCGGGGCCGGCGTAGGACGGCAGGCCGTCGGGCAAGGTGGTGGCGCCGCGCGACCAGCCGCTGACGGGGAAACCGACTTTGGCCAGCAGGCGGGCGGCGGCGATGCCGAGGTGGCCCAGGCCCATGATGCCGACGCGCACGTCGGCGGCCACGCGCAGCGAGTCGTACAGCTCCCAGTGGCGGCGCGCCTGCTGGTCGATGGCGCGTTTGAGGTCGCGGGTCAGCATCAGGGCGCTGGTCAGCACGAACTCGGCCATCTCGGTTTCGGTGCGCGGGGTGACCATGCGGGCGATGCGCAGGTGGCGCGGCCAGGCGGGGTCCGAGACGATGTGGTCGACGCCGGCGCCGGCGCTGATGATGAGCTTGAGGTTGGGGAAGGTGGCCAGGCGGCCGTGGTCGGGCGCCCAGACCAGGGCGTAGTCGATCGAGGCGGGGTCGACGTCGTCGAACCAGCTGACGATCTCCAGATCGGGCGCGTGGACCCTGAATTGTTCGCGCCATTCCGCCATGGCCGATTCGCCGCCAGACCTGATGATGAGCCGCATGCCTCGCCTACTCCGTTAAGGGCGCGCGCGCCCTGGGTGTGATCGGCGCCTTGCCGTCCGCGACGCGCGCAGCGTCGCGGACGGCAAGGCGCGCCTGTCCTCAGCGTTCGACCGTGCGGTTCCAGCGCGCGTTGAAGGCGGGACGGGTGGCGTTGATCTGGTCCCAGTCCAGGATCTTGGCGTTGGCCATGTAACCCTGGAAGCGCTTGAGCGCCTCTTCGCTGCCGGCCGGCGGTTGAACGTTCTTATTGGACGGGAAATGGCCGCCCATTTCCAGTGCCTTGGCCTGGGCCTGCGGCGACAGCAGGTACAGCGCCAGCTTCTGCGCCAGTTCCGGCTCGCTGTTCTTGGCGATGACGCACTCGGCCACCATCAGGATCACCGAGCCTTCCTTGGGTTGGGCGTATTCCACCGGGATGTCGCGCTTCTTCAGGCGGGCAATGGCTGTGGGCGTCAGCGGGAAGATGGCGGCTTCGTTGGACTGGATCATCTCGGCCAGCTTGGCCGAGTTGGGGATGTATTCCAGCACGTTGGGGCCGATGGTGGACGGCCACTGCTTGAAGCCGGGCTCGGTGTTCTGGTCATTGCCGCCCTGGATGCGATTGAACATCAGGAAGCCGTGCAGGCCGAAGGTGCTGCCCGAGGCCGACTGGAACACCACCTTGCCCTTGAACTTGGGATCGGCCAGGTCCATCCACGAGGTCGGCGCGGCCCAGCCTTTCTCCTTGAACAGGCGGGTGTTGTAGCCCAGGCCGGTCATGCCGATGTCGATGCCGGCGGCCATGCGGTCCTTCATGACGGCGGTCGGGTACAGGTCCTTGAGCACCGGATCGTCGTTGAGCGGCTCGCACAGGCCCATGGAAATGGCGCGCGCCATGATGCCGTCGTCCAGGAACATGACGTGCATCTGCGGCTTGTCCTTGAAGGCCTGGGCCTTGGCCAGCACGTCGGTGGAGGTGCCGGGCACCACCACGATCTTGACGTTGTTGGCCTTCTCGAAATCCGGGAACACGTACTGCGTGAAGGCGCGCTCCATGTCGCCGCCGTTCATGCCGACGTACAGCGTCTTCTGCTGCGCCATGGCGCCCGCCGACAGCGCGGCCAGCGCCAGGCCCAGCAGCCACTTCCCCTTGGACGGGCGGCGAACGCCCTGTTTCTTGTGCATCATGGTGACTCCAGCGTTTGCTCACGAACAGGCCCCAACCGAGGCACGGCGCCGTGAGCGGCCCCCGTGTATCGTCCGATGCCGAAGGCGTCGATGGGAATGGAAGACCGGCCGTTTACGACCAGTTCGGAAAGCACTTCGCCCACGGCCGGGCCGATCTGGAAGCCCGCGCCCGACAGGCCGAAGGCATGGAACAGGCCCGGCACGGTGGCGCTGGGGCCCAGCACCGGGTTGTGATCGGGCATGTTGCCCTCCACCCCGGTCCAGAAGCGGATGACCTGCGCGCCGCGCAGCGGCGGCAGCAGGCGTTCGGCGTTGGCCATCAAGGTGCCCAGCGCCTCGCGGCCGGGACGGGCAAGATCGGGGCCGGAAGACACGGCGCGGCCGCCGCCGATGACGCAGTTGCCGCGCGCCACCTGGCGCGCGTAGATGCCGCCGCCCTGCATGCCCAGGCTGACGTCCATGAACAGCGGCAGCGGCTCGGTCACCATCATCAACGGATGGATCGCGGTCTCCGGCACGGTCTCGCCGAAGTCCTGCGCGAAGCGCCCGGCCCAGGCCCCGGCGCAATTGAGCAGGAAGCGCGCGCGCACCTCCAGCGCGTCGCCGGCGCGCAGCACGAAACGCTCGCCGTCGTGGATGGCCTGCGTGACGGTAGTGCCTTCGCGCACGTCGGCGCCCAGCGCACGGGCGGCGCGGCCGAAGGCGGGCGACACCAGGCGCGGGTTGGCGTGGCCGTCCTCGGGACAGAACGAGCCGCCCACCACGTGCGCGCCCAGCCAGCCGAAACGCCGCGCCAGCGCGGCGCGGTCCAGCATTTCCAGGTTCATGCCGAAGCCGCGGGTCTGCGCGCGGTAGGCATGCAGGGCCTGCAGATCCGCGTCGGAACAAGCCAGCTTCAGGTGCCCCGAGCGCACGTATTCGCCGTCGATGCCGATCAGCTGCGGCAGCTGGCCCCAGAGTTCATGCGCGCGGCGCGCCAGCGGCATCTGCTCCAGGCCGCGGCCCTGGCGGCGCACGCCGCCGTAGTTGACGCCGCTGGCGCGGGCGCCGCACAGCGCGGCCTCCAGCAGCACCACCGGCACGCCCAGCCGGCGCAGGAACAGCGCGGCGCTGCCGCCGACGATGCCGCCGCCGAGAATGGCGACTTCGGTGTCGATGCGTTCGGTCATGGCGCTGCCTTTGCGGAACGATCCTGGCAGACGATATCCACGGGAATGGGCTTGACCGGCGGCTGGCCGCGCAGGCGGCCGACCGCGTCGGGTCCGGCGCCGCAGGCGTGCGCCAGCACTTCGGCCGCGCCGGCGCCGCACATGCGGCCCTGGCAGCGGCCCATGCCGACGCGCGTCAGCGCCTTCAGGCGGTTCAGTTCGTGCGCGCCGGTGCCGTGGACCGCCGCGCGCAGCGTGCCCGCGGTGACTTCCTCGCAGCGGCACACCACGGTGTCGTCGGCGATGTCGGCGGCCCAATCCTCGGGAAACGGAAAGGCTCGCTCCAGCGCGTCGCGCACGCGGCCGTTGGCGGCCAGGCGGGCTTCGAGCTGGCGCGCCCGCTGCGCCGGCTGCGCATGCCCCGCATCTTCCAGCAGGGCCAGCGCGGCGCGCTCGCCGGCCAGCTC
>NZ_CADIJR010000051.1 GCF_902859645.1 Achromobacter insuavis
GGGTTCGCCGGGTGCAACAGGCGCAGCGGGTGCTGCGGGCGCGACCGGCACGCCGGGCGCGACGGGTACCGCCGGTGCGCCGGGGGCAGCAGGTGCAAGCGGTGCAGCAGGCGTCCCGGGCGCGGCAGGCGCAGGCGGGGCAGCAGGTGCTTCGGGCGCGGCAGGCGCAAGCGGGGTAGCAGGTGCTTCGGGTGCGGCAGGCGCAACGGGCGCAACGGGCGCAACAGGCGCAACAGGCGCAACAGGCGCTGCGGGCGCTACGGGTGCAGCGGGTGCGACCGGCGCCGCCGGGGCAACTGGCGCCACGGGAACCACAGGGGCCACGGGCGCAACCGGTGCCACGGGCGCGGCAGGCGCCCCGGGAGCGGCGGGCATGCCCGCCGCCTCGGGCGCTCCGGGCGCCAACGGCGCCGCCGGCGCCTCGACGGCCGCCACGCAACAAGACAAGGCCGCCGCGGATGCGGCGGCGAGCAACACCAAGGATAAGGATTTGACTTCTTCCATGCCGGCCTGGCTGGCCGACAATCTACTCGTCATCGTCACCGCCGTCCTGGCGCTGATCGCCTTCGCCATCGCCTGGGTGCTGCGGCGCGCGGGCGCGCGGCGCGGCGACGACGATGAGGAAACCTATGCCTACAACGAGCCGGCGCTGGACACGGCGGCGCTGAATCGCAAGCTCGATTCCATCAGCCTCGACCTGGATGAACCGCCCACGGACGAACCGCGCCCGGTCGGCGGTCCTCGGGTTTGAGCGATGTCTAGAGTTGCATTGGGGCTGGCCTATGACGGCTCCGCCTGGCAGGGTTGGCAGACCCAGCCGCACCGGCAGACGGTGCAGGACACGCTGGAAGCCGCGCTGGCGCAGTTTTGCGGGGTCGCGGAGGCGGTACCCACCATCTGCGCCGGCCGCACCGATACCGGCGTGCATGGCGCGATGCAGGTGATTCATCTGGACACGCCCCTCGAACGCCGCATGGAATCGTGGGTGCGTGGCGTCAACGCGTTCCTGCCGCCGACCATTTCCGTACAATGGGCCAAGGCGGTGTCGGACGATTTTCACGCCCGTTTCTCCGCCCGTGCCCGCACCTACGTCTATCTGCTGTGGCGCGGGCGCGTGCGGCCCGCGCTGTGGGCCGGCCGCGCCGGCTGGTGCCATCACCCGCTGGATGTCGAGGCGATGCGCGCGGCCGCGGGCGCGCTGCTGGGCGAGCACGATTTCTCCAGTTTCCGTTCCTCGCAGTGCCAGGCCAAGCATCCGGTGCGTGTCATGCACCGGCTCGATATCGAAGAGCGCGGCCCATTCCTGGTATTCACGCTGCGCGCCAACGCGTTCCTGCATCACATGGTGCGCAACATCATGGGGGCGCTGCTGCAGATCGGGCAGGGCCGCGAGTCGGTGGACTGGATGGCGCAGTTGTTGTCATGGCGCGACCGCCGACGCGGCGCGCCCACGTTTTCTCCCGATGGCCTGTATCTGTCGGCCATCGACTATCCGGACGAATTCGGCCTGGACGAATTGGATGGCGGGGCCGTGCTGCTGGCGCCCTTTACCCAAGCGCCGGGCAGCCCGTCCTAGCCGGACGCTTGCCGGCGCCCACTGGAGGCCTGTCTCATGCAACGCCGTGCGTTTTTGAAACGAACCGCCCTGGGGGCCGCGAGCGGCGCCGCGATCGCCGCGCCGGTCTACGCACAGGAAGCGCCCGCCGTGTCGTGGCGGCTGGCTTCCAGCTTTCCGAATGAGTCGCCGACCCTGTTCGCCGGCGCCGAGGACGTGGCGCGCTACGTCAGCGACGTCACCGACGGCAAGTTCCGCATCGAGATCTTCTCGGCCGGCGACCTGGTGGACGCTGGCCAGGTGCTGGACGCGGTCCAGCATCGCATCGTCGATTGCGGGCACACCGCATCGACGCGGTTCTTCGATACCGATCCAGCGCTGTGTTTCGATGCCGGCGTGCCGTTCGGCCTGAACACCCGGCAGATGAACGCCTGGATGCTCCAGGGCGAGGGACTGGCGCTGACGCGGGTGTTGTTCGACAAATACGGCATCCTGAATTTTCCCTGCGGGTTCACCGGCGCGCAGATGGGCGGCTGGTTCCGCGGCGAGGTCAAGACGCTGGACGACCTGCGCGGCCTGAAGATCAAGGCCGGCGGCTTCGCCCGCCAGGTGCTGGCCCGCATGGGCGCCGAGCCCGTCGACCTGCCTATCGCCGATACCTACGCGGCGCTGGAGCAGGGCGGCGTCGACGCGGTGGCCTGGATTGGCCCGCACGACGATGAGAGCCTGGCGCTCTACAAGGTCGCGCGCAACTACTACTTTCCCGGCTGGTGGGCGGGCACGCTGCAGCTGTCGCTCTATGTGAACCAGGCCGCGCACGACGAGTTGCCCAAGCCCTACCAGGCGGCGCTCGGGCTGGCCGCGCGCATGGCCACCGCCAACATGATCGCCAAGTACGACGCCGGCAACCCCGACGCGCTGCGCCGGCTGGTGCAGCGCGGCGCGCAGCTCAAGGCCTTTCCCCGGCCGATGCTGCAGGCCGCGCACGAGGCCGCGCTCAAGCTCTACCAGGAACTGAGCGCGAAAGACCCCATGTTCAAGAAGCTGTACGAGAGCATGACCGCCTTTCGCGACAAGGAAATCCCCTGGTTCCGCGTGGCCGAGGGCGGATTCGATTCGCTCATGGCCAACCTGGGGCAGCCGCAGGCGTGAAGCCTGGCGCGTCGCCCTCGCCGGCCGCGCGCCGGGGGACGCAAGCGCGGGGCGGGCTCGCCTTATACTGATTGCATCCGTCGCGCTGGGCGACGCAAGCGATGAATTCCATGCGCACACGCATCAAGATCTGCGGCCTGACCCGCGAAGAAGACATCGACGCCGCTGTCTCGGCCGGCGTCGATGCGATCGGCTTCGTCTTCTACCCCAAGAGCAAGCGCTACGTCACGCCGACCCGCGCCGCCCAATTGCGCCGCGCGGTGCCGGCATTCGTCGACGTGGTGGCGTTGTTCGTGAACCCCGAGCCGGCCGAGGTGCAGGCCGTGCTGGACGAGGTTGGTCCCGAGCTGCTGCAGTTCCACGGCGATGAGACGCCGCAGGCCTGCGCCCGCTATGGCCATCGCTACCTGCGCGCATTCCGCGCGGGCGCGCCGGGCCTGGCGACGGCCGAAGAACTGGCCTCGTATTGCCGCGCCTATGGCGAGGCGGCCGGCTGGCTGTTCGACAGCTACAGCGCGGGCTACGGCGGCAGCGGTCATGGCTTTGACTACAGCCTGCTCGCCGACGTGAAGGCCGATTCCGTGTCGCGCCCGCTCATCCTGTCGGGCGGCCTGACCCCGGACAATGTTGCCAGCGCGGTGCAATCCGTGCGTCCGTGGGCGGTCGATGTGAGCAGCGGCGTCGAGGTCGAGCAAGGAATAAAAAGTTCTGATAGAATCTCGTTCTTCGTTGCTGCGGTGCAAGCCGCAGACGCGAAGAGATAGGGAAGTTTGTGGTGCTTGGCCGGTGTGGGAAATGCGTTTTCAGCCCCGGTCGTTGCGGCAAAAGAATAATGTGAATGAAAGTTCGCAAAATTCTGGAACGCAACAAAAACAGCAAAAAATCTGAAAAGACGATTTGCAGAGTTTAAAAAAGCACTATATAATTCTTCTTCTTTGCAGGCGGTTAGCTCAGCTGGTTAGAGCGCCACGTTGACATCGTGGAGGTCGTTGGTTCGATTCCAATACCGCCTACCAAATTCCTGCAAAGTGAGTGCTTGATCGAGCTAATCAAGCATCACCTGAAAAGCCGCGACAGTCTATGACTTTCGCGGCTTTTTGCTTTGTGTCACGCGCAATGTGTGACACGCTGGAATCTGGCACACCATTCGCCACCAGTCTACGAATCAGCGATTCGTTGCAAGACACGGTTGCGGCAAGGGAGTGTCGTTACTTGACGACACAATGTAGAATCGCTGCCCTGAGAAGACAACCGTGCGGTGATGATGTTTAGCTATAGACGTGAACTTGATGGCATACGCGCCATTGCGGTACTTGCCGTGCTGCTGTTTCACGCGGGGTTTCATGCTTTTCCGGGCGGTTTTGTCGGTGTCGACATATTTTTCGTATTGTCTGGCTATCTGATAACGTCCATCCTCTCGGAGGAGGCCCGGTCGGGTGCGTTCTCGTTCAAGGCGTTCTATGAACGCAGGGTTCGACGCTTGTTGCCGCCCCTGGTGCCCGTATTGCTGCTGAGCACTACGGCGGGCTTTATCCTCCTTGGCAGTAAGCAGTTCGTTGACATGACCGAGAGCCTGCTGGCTTCTCTTGGTCTGGCTTCCAACTGGTATTTTCTTTCGAGCGTGGGCTACTTCGACGGTCCTGGCGAATTCACGCCGTTGCTCCATATGTGGTCGTTATCCATCGAGGAACAGTTCTACCTGGTATTTCCCTGCTTGTTGGTGTTAAGCCGTCATTGGAAGAGACAATGGTTGTTGCTCGCGTGCGGGGTGCTGCTGCTGCTTTCCATAGGACTATCGGAAATGCTGCTGCGCGTGAATCAAAAAGATGCCGCGTTCTACAACTCTTTCGGTCGATTCTGGGAGCTGCTGCTGGGTGCCTTTGTGGCATTGGCAAAGTGGTCCGAGCCACGGCGCCTTCTGGCCAACTTGCTGGAACTGATTGGCATCAGCATGATTTTCGCCGGAGTGCTGTTGTATGCACCGACCACGCCTTTTCCTGGTATTTTTGCTCTGTTACCCACTGTGGGTACGGTGCTGCTCATTGTTGCCGCGGGTCGGGGGCATATCGTCTCGCCACTGCTCAAATCGAACGCCGCAGTGGCCGTCGGATTGATTTCCTACGCATTGTATCTTTGGCATTGGCCGATTATTGTTTTCCTTAGGATTGTGAATCCCGTGGCGGGACCGAAAGCGATGGCTATCGCACTCGGCGCGACCTTCCTCTTGGCCACGGCTTCCTATTTCCTGATTGAAACGCCAATTCGTCGCAAGCGCGTTTTCACGAGTCGACGAGTGGTCTATGCCTCGGCGGCGACTGCGATCGCCATGATGGCGATTGTGGCAGTCGTCGCCAGCAGCGAAATGCTCAATCCGGTACGAGCTGTGGTGGCGGAGAAAGCACTTGGGGCCATGTATGACACGAGGCGATCGGCCGCCATTTCGACTCTCAAAGCAGCAGAAGAGTTCTACCAGAAGAATCTCAATCTGAATTACACGGGGCGTTCGGGACCCTACGACGCCAAAGCATTTGCCGGACGCCATACTTGCAGTTATGACGAGGGCAATACAATCTCACGCCTCTATGACTGCCTGGTCGGGCAAGCCCAAACGCATAATGTACTGGTGCTTGGGGACAGCATCGGGCGTGATACGTTGTGGGCCTTGCGGAGGGCCTATCCAGAACAGAGTTTCCTGATGCTGCACCAGTCCGGATGTCCGCCGAGTGATTGGCATCGAGCAGGCGATGCCATTGGCTGTTTTACGGGCGCGGCTGACTTGTTGGCCCGTGTCCGTGACAAGGTTCAGATTGATGGTGTGATCGTAGCATTCAGATATCGACCCTCTGACTGGGCCGAGGTGGAGGCTGGCTTGGATATGGCAAAAACGATCAGCCCGAACGTCATCCTGCTGGGGGTGTCGGCTGTTTTTACACAACCTGTAGCCAGTTTCCTCAAGTCTCTTCCGAAGGGAACGCCCGTCCCGCGGGCGATCAGCAAAAGCGATGCGAGTATGGTGGAGTGGGACTACAGCGCTATCGCCGAACAAGCAAAGCTAATGGCGGATCGGCATAGTGTTGCATTTGCAAACACTTCGTCTTTCTACTGCAAGGTGCAAGAGTGCGCGCTTTGGAAGGAAAACTCGTACAAGATGCCGATATATTGGGACAACCAGCATCTCACGGATTTCGGTATAGACGCCTTTGCCCAGTTTCTGGGCACACAGGCAGATATGGCGCATTTTTCTGCGCGGGTAGACATGACCAGAAGGGCTAACTAGCCTAGAAGGCCGCCGTCGTGCGTGGCTTTTTCCTTGCCTGTCCTCTTGATGGCGACGTGGGCGTTGAGCGGGGAGTCGGCGGGCTCAATCCGCCCGCAGGCAGCGCCCCGCCATTTCCATATAGTGTCCCAACCCTGGCGTCGACAAACCGACCACCTTGGCCAGGTCGTCATAGCGGCGCAGCCGCACCGCCGCCAGCGCGTGCAACTGGGTGGCGAAGGCGTCGGCCTGCGCCGGCGTGAAGACGCCGCCTTGCAGTTCCAGGCTTTGCACCGAGGCGGGCGACAAGGTGTCCAGATAGGCGGGTTCGATCGCGCCCAGGTAGCGCTTGGCGGCGACGTGCAGGCGCACCGGGGTGGTGACATCGTCGCCGAACAGGTGGGCCAGGGCGTCGGCGGCGACTTCCTGGTGACGCATGTCGGTGGTGATGCTTTCGGCGAGCATGAGGTGGCCGATGTCGTGCAGCAGCGCGGCGACGATCACGGCTTCCGGCTCGCCGGCCTGTTCGGCCAGCTGCGCGCATTGCAGCGCGTGCTCGGTCTGGCTGATGGCTTCGCCGCCGTAGTAGGCGGCGCCATGGTGGGCGAACAGGTTCTCGATGGTGGGCAGGGTGAGCATGGGATGCCTTCGTGGACAGGGACCGTCAGCGACGATATCGCCCCATGGTGACATCTAGATGACTAGAGCATATTCAGCGCGATCCGTGCGTGCCGGTTTCGGTGATAGTCTTGGGCCTCACCTGGGAGAATCGATGCGCGTCCTACCGTTCAAGCTTGCCGTCGTCAGCGCCTGCCTGTCGCTGGCGGGATGTCTGGCCACCGCGCCGGTCGAGCAGCGGCCGCGCGCGGACGAGATTCCAATGTATGGCGGCGCGGACCGTTCCGTGCCGGCCGTGCAGGCGGCGGACGACAAGCTGATCGCGGAGGCGACGAGCGCCTTCGGTTCGCGCGCCAATGCGGCGCAGGCGTGGGTGGAGCAGGGCTTCCGGTTCTACCAGGCCGACCAGCTGGGCATGGCCACGCGGCGGTTCAACCAGGCGTGGCTGCTGAACCCGGACAACCCAAGCGTCTATACGGGCTTCGCGGCGGTGCTGCACGACCAGGACAAATTCTGCGATGCGATGAAGATGATGGAGAAGGCGCTGAGCCTGAAGCCGCCGTCGTTCCAGGGCATCTATGCCGATGCCGGGCGCATCGCCGCGCGTTGCGCGGCGCAGGACACGACGCTGACCGGCCCCGAGCGCGCGGCCATGATCGCGCGTTCGGACGCGCTCTATCGCAATGGCGAGCGGGTGGAGCCGGACAAGGCCTATCTCTACAACTCGTGGGCCACGGCGTATTACTGGAACGGCCAGTATGCGGATGCCTGGACCATGATCGGCAAGGCGCGTCAGGCCGGCGGGCGCGGCAGTCCGCAATTCCTGGAGATGCTGCGGGCGAAGATGCCGGAGCCCGCGCAGCATTGACGGCGTCGCGTTGTGGCGCTTTGCGTCGTGGCGTGTCGCGTTGCGTCGCGTCGCGGCCAGCCGAACTGAACTGAGGTGAGGTGAGTTGGTCCCGCTCCATCCCGCCAAGGAAAGGCCGTTAGCTGCAGGTCAGGATATTGATCCAGGCGATGGCGCTGGCCAGCAGGCCCGCGGCCTGGATGCGTTCCGGCGTCTGGCGGCCGGCCTGCAATTGGGCCAGGGCTTTTTTCATGTGGGTCAGCGGCGTCATTTCCGGGGCGGCGGGCGTGGCGACGAGCGCGGTGCCGGGCCGCGGCGGCTTGGCGTGGGGCGTTTCTTGGGTCAAGGGTGTCTCCTGGGGCAATGCCGGTCGTGGCGCGAGGGGATCTGACCGAAGGCGGCGGCAAATGTTCCGGGTGCCTTGGTATCCGGAAGGCGGCCTGGGCCACGCGTCGGCGGGATCCACGGTACGCGCGCGCAACTGCTATCCTGCACCCCATCATGATGAGAGCACTGTGGCTGATCCTGGGTTGCGCGATGCTGGCGCTGGGCGTGATCGGCGCCTTCCTGCCGGTGATGCCGACGACGATTTTCCTGATCCTGGCGGTGGGCTGCTTTTCGCGTTCGTCGCCGCGGCTGGAGCGCTGGCTGCTGGACAGTCCGACCTACGGGCCGTCGCTGCGCGCCTGGCGCGAGCAGGGCGCGGTGTCGCGCAAGGGCAAGTGCTATGCGTCGCTTGGCATGGCGGTGGGCTATGGCCTGTTCTGGTGGGGCGCGAAGCCGTCGCTTTTGCTTGCATCTGGGGTGGGGCTGTTTTTCCTTGCAAGCGCGGCTTATGTGCTGACGCGTCCCAGTCCGCAACCGCTTGATTCCGAAACGAAAACCCGGGCGGAGCGGGACGATCCGGCGGCAGGCGCCTGAAGCCTGATCGAAAGGCCGCGACGCGCGTAACGCGTCGAAACCAACGTGACTCTGCCGCTTGCCTTGGCGGGCCTCTTTCTCTGCTTAAATGGCCTGCAGCGCGGCTGGGCCGGCGGGTGTATCGCCCGCGCGGCGCTGTGGGCCCGCGAGGAACAACCATGCATATCAAACGACGAGAACTCCTGTTCGCCGGCCTCTCGAGCGCCGCGCTGGGCATGATGACCGAGCCGGCGATGGCCATCGCCGCGCCCAGCGGCCAGCAGAGCATCGACCTGTGGCCGGACAATCGCGCGCCCGGCGGCCCCGGTCCGCAAGAGGCCGAGAAGGTCAGCGCCAAGGGCTCGGTCACGCGGGTGTCGCGGCCGCGGCTGGTGGTGTACCGGCCGGAGCGTCCCAACGGCAGCGCGATGCTGGTGATCGCCGGCGGCGGTTATGCCCATATCGAGCGCGGCACCGAGAGTACGCCCGCCAGCCTGTGGCTGCAGTCGCAGGGCGTGACCGCGTTCGAACTGGTGTATCGCCTGCCGGGCGAGCACTGGCCCGCGGTGGCGCCGCTGCAGGACGGCCAGCGCGCCATGCGCGTGATCCGCGCGTCGGCGCAGGCGTTCGGCCTGGACACCGGGCATATCGGCGTGCTGGGGTTTTCCGCGGGCGGGCATCTGGCGGGCATGACCGCCACCACCCCGGGCGTGGCGCGCTACCAGCCGGTCGATGAAGCCGACAAGCTGTCGTCGCGGCCCGACTTCGCCGGGCTGATCTATCCGGTGCTGACGTTCATGCCGCCGTTCGATCACACCCATGCCCGCCGTTCGATCGTCGGCGAGCACCCCTCCGCCGAGGAGAGCGCGGCGTTCTCGGTCGACCATCTGGCGACGGCGCAGATGCCGCCCACCTTCCTGGCGCAGGCCCAGGACGATCCGATCGCGCCGGTGGACAACAGCCTGCTGATGTTCGGCGCGCTGCGGCGCCTGGGCGTGCCGGCCGAGATGCATATCTTCGCGGCCGGCAAGCATGGCTGGGGCATGGGCAAGCCGGACTCGCTGGTGCATGCGTGGCCCGGCCTGTTCACACAGTGGGCCGCCTTCAATCAGTTTTTCAAGGCCTGACCCCTCGCGGTCAGTGCGAATGGCGCGGGTCGCCGCGGGTCTCGACCACCTTCAGGTACAGCGTCGCGGGCTCCAGGCAGCCGCCGGTGGACAGCTGTCCGACCAGTTGCCGGTAGAGCTCCTGCCACGGGGTCTGCGCCGGTGGCGGCTGGTAGGGCGGGTCCAGGCGGCGTCGCGCCAATTCGGCCTCGTCCACCAGCGCGACCACGCTGCGCTGGTTCAGGTCGACGCGGATGCGGTCGCCGGTGCGCAGCAGCGCCAGGCCGCCGCCCACCGCGGCCTCGGGCGACATGTTCAGGATCGACGGGCTGGCCGAGGTGCCGCTCTGGCGGCCGTCGCCCAGGCAGGGCAGCGAGTCGATGCCGCGCTTGATCAGGTGCGACGGCGGCGCCATGTTGACGACCTCGGCGCTACCCGGATAACCGACGGTGCCGGCGCCGCGGATCACCAGGATGCAGTGTTCGTCGATGTTGAGCGCGGGATCCTCGATGCGCGCATGGTAGTCCTCCGGGCCCTCGAACACGATGGCGCGCGCCTCGAACGCGTTCTCGTCGCCGGGCGCCGACAGATAGGCGCGGCGGAACGCCTCGCCCACCACCGACATCTTGATGACCGCGCTGTCGAAGAAGTTGCCCGACAGCACGATGAAGCCGGCGCGGTGCTTGAGCGGCGCGTCGCAGCCGCGGATGACATCCGCGTCGCGGGTCTTGGCGGTGGCCGCGATCTCGCCGATGGTCTTGCCGGACACGGTGGCGCAGCCGGCGTGCAGCCGGCCGGCGACGAGCAGTTCGTGCATCACGGCCGGGACGCCGCCAGCGCGGTGGAAGCCTTCGCCCAGGTGTTCGCCGGCGGGCACGCAGTTCACCAGCAGCGGCACGTCCTCGCCCAGCCGCTGCCAGTCGTCCAGGCTGAGATCGATGCCGGCGTGGCGCGCCATGGCGATCAGGTGCGGCGGACAGTTGCTGGAGGCCCCCAGCGCCGAGGCGACGACGATGGCGTTTTCGAACGCCTCGCGCGTCAGGATGCGTGACGGTCGCAGGTCCTCGCGCACCATGTCGCAGATGCGCATGCCGGTGGCGTAGGCCATCTGTCCGCGCTCGCGGTAGGGCGCGGGGATGCTGGCGCAGGTGGGCAGCGACATGCCGAGCGCCTCGGCCAGCGAATTCATGGACAGCGCCGTGCCCATGGTGTTGCAGTGGCCCACCGAGGGCGAGGAGGCCGTGGCCAGCGTCATGAAGCCTTCGTAGTCCAGCTTGCCCGCGGCCATGAGGTTGCGGGCATGCCAGATGACGGTGCCCGACCCGACCCGCTGGCCGTCGTGCCAGCCGTCCAGCATCGGCCCGCCCGACAGCACGATGGCGGGGATGTCGACGGTGGCGGCCGCCATCAGGCAGGCGGGCGTGGTCTTGTCACAGCCGGTGGTCAGCACCACGCCGTCCAGCGGATAGCCGTGCAGGATCTCGACCAGGCCCAGATAGGCCAGGTTGCGGTCCAGCGCGGCGGTGGGGCGCCGGCCCTGCTCGGCCAGCGGATGCACCGGGAACTCCATCGGGATGCCGCCGGCGTCGCGGATGCCGGCCTTGATGCGCTCGGCCAGCGTCAGGTGGTGGCGGTTGCACGGCGCCAGGTCGCTGCCGGTCTGGGCGATGCCGATGATGGGGCGGCCCGATTGCAGTTCCTGCCGCGTCAGGCCGTAGTTGAGATAGCGCTCGACGTAGATCGCCGTCATGTCGGCGTGGGCGGGATCGTCGAACCATTTCTGGCTGCGCAGCTTGCGGGGAGTGTCGCTCATGGGTGCCTCTCGTGCTTCCTGTGCTCTCGGTGCTTCGGCCGCCGGCGGCGCGCCGCCGGCCTTGGCCGGGCCTAATTGCGTGCCTTGCCGATCTCGGCGTTCAGTTGCTGGATGAGTTCCGGGCCCAGCTCCTGGGTGTACTTGTCGACCACGGGCTGCACTTTTTCGCGCATGCGGGCGACCTCTTCGGGCGAGACGGTGTTGATCTTCATGCCGGCCTGCTCCAGTGTGCCCATGGCCTTGAGCGAATCCGCGCGGCTGTCCTTGCGTTCGAAGTCGCGCGAGGCCTCGGCGGCCTGGCGCACCAGTTTCTGCTCGTCGGGCGAGAGCTTGTCCCACCACTTCTTGGAGGCCAGCACCACCCAGGGCGTGTAGACGTGGCGGGTGATGGTCAGATAGGGCTGCACTTCATAGAACTTGCTGCTCTGGATCGTGGTGATGGGATTCTCCTGGCCGTCAACGGTGCGGGTTTCGAGCGCCGTGAACAGTTCCGAGAACGGCATCGGCACGGCATTCGCGCCCAGGGTGTTGAATACGCCCAGCGCGATCTGGTTCTGCATCACGCGCAGCTTGATGCCCTGCATGTCCTCGGCGCGCACGATGGGGCGCTTGGAGTTGGTCATGTTGCGAAAGCCGTTTTCCCAATACACCAGGCCGATCAGGCCCCGGGCTTCGAGCTTCTTGAGCAGGTCCTGGCCCAGTTGGCCGTCGAGCACGGCGTCGGCTTCCTTCTCGCTGTTGAACAGGAACGGCAGGTCGAAGACGCCGAATTCCTTGACCATGCCGGCCAGCGGCGCGGTGGACCCGACCATCATTTCCTGCACGCCGCCGACCAGCGCGCTCTGCATCTGCTCGTCGGAGCCGAGGTTGGCCGAGCCGAAGGTCTTCATCTTGAGCTTGCCGCCGCTGAGCTTCTCCAGCTCCTGCGCCAGGTGGCGCGCGGCGCGGCCCTGCACGCTGTCGTCGTTCAGGCCGTAGCCGAAGCGGATCAGCCGCGGCTTGACGTCGGCGGCCGCGGCCACGCCGGCGAAGGCGCAGGACAGGGCCGCGGCCAGCAGGATGAGGCGGGTCTTGAAAGGCTTGTTCATGGTGTTCCTCCTTGGCTTCTTCTGTGTGGCGTCGTGCCGACGCCGCTGTTGGCGGGCCTCAGTGCATCCAGCTCGCGGGGACGGTGATCAGTTCCGGGAAGATCACCAGCAGTACCAGCAGCAGCGTGTAGGCCACGACATAGCGCCAGACGCCCTTGCAGATGGTTTCCATGTTGATGCGGGCGACGCCGCAGACCACGTTGAGCACCGTGCCGACCGGCGGCGTCAGCAGCCCGACGCAGCCCACCATGACGAACATGACGCCGAAATAGACGGGGTCGATGCCGGCCTGCGTGACCACCGGCATCAGCACCGGCGCCAGGATCAGGATGGTGGGCGTCAGGTCCATGACGGTGCCGACCAGCGTCAGCAGCACCAGCAGCGCGAACATCAGCAGCTTGGGCTGGTCCAGCACCGGCTCCAGCAGCGCGATCAGGTCCTGCGGCATGTCGGCCAGCGTGATCATGTAGGACGACACCATGGCGGCGGCCACCAGGAACATGACCACGGCGGTGGTGCGGGCGGCGTTGATGAACAGCGGCAGCAGGTGGCGCAGGCCGATCTCGCGGTAGACGAACAGGCTGACGATGAGCGCGTAGACGGCGGCGACCACCGCCGCCTCGGTCGGCGTGAAGATGCCGCCGCGCAGGCCGCCGATGATGATGACCGGCAGCATCAGCGCCCAGGCCGATTCGCGCAGCGCCCGCAGCCGGGCGCGCCAGGGCTGGCGCGGCATCGGCTTGATGGCGCCGTGCTTGCGCGCCACCCAGGTCCAGACCGCCACCAGCGTCAGGCCCATCATCAGGCCGGGCGCGATGCCGGCGAAGAACAGCTTGGTGATCGAGACGTTGGTGGCGACGCCGAAGATGATGAACGAGATCGACGGCGGGATGATCGGAGCGATGATGCCGCCGGCGGCGATCAGGCCCGAGGCCTGGCCGGCGTCGTAGCCTTTTTCGCGCAGCATCGGGATCAGCAGCGAGCCGAGCGCGGCCGCGTCGGCCACGGCCGAGCCGGACAGCGCCGCCAGCAGCACGCTGGCGAAGATGGCGACGTAGCCCAGTCCGCCCTGGATGTGGCCGACGAACATGCTGGCCAGGTTGACGATGCGGCGCGAAATGCCGCCCGCGTTCATCAGTTCGCCGGCCAGCATGAACAGCGGCACCGCCATCAGCGTGAAGCTGTTGGCGCCGGACAGCATGTTCTGCGCCAGGATCTGGGTATCGAAGAAATCGAGTTGGAACATCATGGCGATCGCGCTCAACAGCAGCGCGAACGCGATCGGCATGCCCAGGGCGATGAAGCCCAGCAGCACCAGCAGGAAGACGGTCAGGATCATGGGGCGGGTCCGAGCAGAGGGGCGGGCGGGTCAGACCAGCGGGTCTTCGGGACTGGATTCGGCGGGCAGGGGGCCGCCCGCCAGCACGCGGATCAGGTCGAACAGGGTCAGCAGGCCCATGGCGACGGCGGCATAGAGCGCGGCGGCGTTGAAGACGGCCAGCGGCATCGAGGTCACCGGCAGGCGCGTGTCGAGCCCGATCAGGGTCTGCGTCCAGCTGCCGTCGGCCATCAGCCACAGCACCCACAACACCAGCAGCTGGCAGAAGATGTGCGAGACGCGGCGCGCGGCGGGGCCGAAGCGTTCCACCAGCATCGTCACGCCGATGTGCTGGTGATCGCGCAACGCCAGCACCGAGCCCAGGAAGATCAGCCAGACGAAGGCAAGGCGCGAGACCTCGTCGGAGGCGTTGATGCCGGAGTTGAACAGGTAGCGCATGGCGACGTTGCCGAACAGCAGCACCACCATGACCACCAGACAGGCCACCATCAGCCAGGTCTGCAACCGGGCGCACCAGTCGGCCGCGCGCGCCAGCGCGCCGCCGCCAGGCCGCCCCTTGGGGGATCCTTGCATGCTTGTCTCCTCTTTTCCGTTTTCCGGAATTCTTATGGATATCGCGAGGGCAATGTTAGCGCTAACATTTTTGGTTTGGCAAGCCCTGATCTTTAGGTCAGACTACGTGCTCGCCAACCGCCCAGTCAGCTCGATGTCCATCCGCAAGCCCCGCAGCACCCGCGCCGGACGGGTGACCATGCAAGAGGTCGCCGACCGCGCCGGGGTCAGCGCGATCACGGTGTCGCGCGCCCTGCGCACGCCCGACAAGGTGGCCGAGGCGGTGCGCCTGCGCATCGCCGAGGTCTGCCGCGAACTGGGCTACGTGCCCAACCACGCCGCCAGCGCGCTGGCGTCGGCGCGGTCGCAGACCATCGTGGTGCTGATCCCGTCGCTGAGCAACGTGGTGTTCGTGGACATCATCACCGGCATCAAGGACGTGCTGGACGAGCAGGGCTATCACCTGCTGATCGGCGTCACGGGGTATTCGCCCGATGCCGAGGAGGCGCTGCTGCGCAAGTACCTGCAGCACCTGCCCGATGGCCTGATCCTGACCGGCATCGACCACAATCCCGGCGTCTGGGCGCTGTTGCGGGCGCAGGCCATGCCCACGGTCCACACCATCGAGACGCTGCCGGACAGCGAGGGCATGAGCGTCGGCTTCTCGCAGTTCGATTCTGGCTACGCCGCCGGCCGCCACCTGGTGGAGCGGGGCTATCGGCGCATCGGCATCGTCGGCGCCCAGCTCGACCCGCGCTCGCTGCGCCGTTGCGAAGGGTGCCGGCAGGCGTTGCGCGACGCCGGCCTGCATGATCCCGCGCTGGAGATCATGACGCCCGAGAAATCCTCGATCGCATTGGGGGCGACGTTGCTGGAAACGCTGCTGGCGCAGCATCCCGATTGCGACGCGGTGTTCTTCTGCAATGACGACCTGGCGCAAGGCGCGGTGTTCCAGTGCGGGCGGCTGGGCGTCAGCGTGCCCGGCCGGATGGCGCTGGTGGGCTTTCATGACTTCGCGGGAACGGCCTGGACCACGCCGCCGCTGTCGACCATCTCTACGCCGCGCTACGAGATTGGCCGGGAAGCGGCGCAACTGCTGATGCGGCACCTGGCCGGGCAGCCCATCGCGCAGCGCCACGTGGACCTGGGTTTCACGCTGGTGCAGCGCGAAACCTCCTGAGGCCGCTCCTAGCCGGCGCGGCGCAGCGCCAGGAACACGCCGGATGCCATGATCATGGCGATGCCGGTCAGCGCCAGCCCGTCGGGCGGACGCTGGAACCAGAAGGTGCTGAAAGCCACGGCCAGCAGCAGCTGGAAGTAGTTCAGCGGCGCCAGCGTGGCCGCCGCGACGCGCTGGAAGGCGGCGATCAGCAGGATCTGCGCCAGCCCGCTGCAGGCGCCCAGGCCCACGATCAAGGCCATGTCCGTCAGGTCCGGCCAGGGATCCGGCAGGAAGAACGGCGCGGGCAGCGCGGTGACGATCAGGCAGATGAAGGCGGTGTAGGCGTATTGCACCGGGCCGGCCACCTTGCCCGACAGCTTGCGGGTCAGCACCTGGAAGATGGCGTAGCTGACCGCCGAGACCGCCATCAGCAGGGTGCCCAGCGCCGGCAGGTCGGCGCCGGGCCGCACGATCAGCAGCATGCCGGCAAAGCCGGCCGCCACCGCCGTCCATTGCACCGGCCGCACCCGTTCGCCGAGCAGCCAGGGCGACAGCGCCACCATGATGAGCGGCGAGGTGAAGTAGATGGCCGTGGCTTCGGACAGCGGCATCCAGATCAGCGCCGTCATGAAGCAGGTCCCAACGGTGGCCAGCATCAGGCCGCGCAGGATCAGCAGGGGCTTTTGCGGCGCGCCGCGCAGGTCCGGCCAGCCGTGGCGCCACAGCAGTCCCAGCGCCAGCGTCGCCACCGCGATGTAGCGCATGATGTTCAGGAACGGCGCCGGATAGCGCATCAGCATCTGCTTGGAACCGGCGTCGAAGGTGGCGAAGGCCACCAGCGCCGCGAAGAACAGCAGGATGCCGGCCTGGCGCGAGCCGGCGGCCGGGATGGCGCCGGGCGCCGTGGCGGAGGAGGTGGCCATGGCGTGGCTCAGGCGCGGGCCAGGCCCTGCAGGAACGCGTCCAGCGCCGGGCCGATGGCCTGCACCATGTAGCCGCCTTCCTGCACCACCACCGTGGGCAGGCCCAGGCTGGCCACGCGCGCGCCGATGTCGCGGTAGGCGTCGATGTCCAGTTTCAGCACGCTGATGGGATCGTCCTTGTAGGTGTCGAAGCCCAGCGCCAGCACCAGCGCTTGCGGCCCGTAGCCGGCCAGCGCCGCCAGCGCGCTGTCCAGCGCCCGCAGGAATGGGTCGTTGCCGGCGCCATGCGGCAGCGGCAGGTTGAGATTGCGGCCCTCGCCGGCGCCGTGGCCGCGCTCGTGCGCGTAGCCGGTGTAGAACGGGTAGTAGCCGGTGGGGTCGGCGTGCAGCGATACCGTCATCACGTCGGCGCGCTGGTAGAAGATGTTCTGGGTGCCGTCGCCGTGATGCGCGTCCACGTCCAGCACCGCCACCTTGGTCCAGGTCTGCAGCAGCCGGGCGGCGGCGGCCGCGCTGCTGTTCAGATAGCAGAAGCCGCCGGCGCGGTCGCGGTGGGCGTGGTGGCCCGAGGGCCGGCACAGCGCATAGGCCGCGCCGCCGGTGGCGGCCACGTGTTCGGCCGCGGCCACCGCGCTGTGGGTCGAGCGCAGCGCCGAGCGCCAGGTATGCGGGCCGATGGGGCAGGACAGGTCGCTCAGGTAGTAGCCGGTCTGCGCCACGATCGACGGCGACGGGCAGGGGCCGCGCCCGGCCGCTTCGACGCGGCCGCTGTAGTAGGGCGACAGGTTCGGCAGCACTTCGGGGCCGGGATCCACGCCCGGCGCCTTGAGCGCCTGCCAGCGGGCGAATGCGGTTTCCAGGTAGTCCAGGTAGTCCGCGCTGTGGATGGCCTCCAGCGGCTGGCGGCCGTAGTCGGGCGGCGCCTCGACCGCGATGCCGCGGGCGGCCAGCGCCCCTTGCAGGCTGTGGGCGCGAGAGGGCAGGTCGGTGGGGGCGCTGATGCGGCCCAGCCGCATGAACTGCTGGGGGGTGTGCAGCAGTTGTTCTTCCGAGAAAAACGCCTTCATGGTGTTCCTTTGCGCGTCAGTGCGAGCAGCCGGCGGCCGGGGCCTGCCCCGGTTGCTTGATCTCGATCTCGACGAACACGAATTCGGTGTCGCCCGGGTTGATGACGTTGTGCTCCACGCCCACCGGCCGGTAGTAGGACACGCCGGTGGTGAGCTGGCTGGTGACCTGGCCGTTGGGCGTGTCCAGCAGCAGCGGGCCGGTGGTCTGCGGCACCACCACGTAGTTCATGCCGTGGCGGTGCCAGCCGGTTTCCCCGCCGGGCGGAAAGCGCCATTCGGTGACGGTGACCTGGTCGTTGTCGATCTGGACGGTGGGCACGGCGGGGGGGCGTTGCATGCAAGTCTCCTGGTTGTGATGGCCGCTTCAGGCCGCGGCCTGCGCCTGGGTCGGATCCCAGTGCTGGCCGGGCACGGCGGCGATGAGTTGTTGCGTGTAGGCGTGCTGCGGGTTGTCGAAAATCTGGCTGGGCGATCCGTATTCCACCACTTTGCCCCGGTGCATGACCAGCACCGAATTGCAGATCTGCGCGGCCACGCGCAGGTCGTGGGTGATGAACACCAGCGCGATCTTCAGGCGCTGCTGCAGGTCGTGCAGCAGTTGCAGCACCTGGGCCTGCACCGACACGTCCAGCGCCGACACCGATTCGTCGGCCACCAGCACCTTGGGTTCCAGCGCCAGGGCGCGGGCGATGCCGATGCGCTGGCGCTGGCCGCCCGAGAACTGGTTGGGGTAGCGGTCGAAGGCCGACGGGTCCAGGCCCACCAGCGACAGCAGCTCGCGCACGCGGGCCTCGGCCTGGGCGCGCGGCACGCCGTTGGCGACCGGGCCGTCGCTGATGATGCGGCCCACGGTATGGCGCGGGTTGAGCGAGGCGAAGGGATCCTGGAAGATCATCTGGATGTCCTTGCGCAGCGGCCGGAAGCGCGACTCCGGCATGGCGGCGATGTCCTGGCCATTGAAGATCAGCTGGCCGCCGTTGATGCCGACCAGCTTGAGCAGGCACTTGCCGATGGTCGACTTGCCTGAGCCGGACTCGCCGACGATGCCCAGCGTCTCGCCGCGGCGCACGCTGAAGCTGACGCCATCGACCGCGTGCACTTCGCGCTTGCCGCCCAGCCAGCCGTGGCCGATGACGTAGGTCTTCTTCAGGTCCTTCACCTCCAGCACCGGCCGTTCCTGCTCGGCGGCGGCGCGCTCCTGCCCGCGGCGGTGCGGCACCGCCGCGATCAGGCGCTGGGTGTAGGGATGGCGCGGGCGGTTCAGCACTTCCTCGGCGGGGCCCTGCTCGACCAGCACGCCTTTTTCCATCACCGCCACCCGGTGCGCGATCTCGGCGACCACGCCGAAGTCATGGGTGACGAACATCACGCCCATGCCCTTTTCCTTCTGGATGCGGGCGATCAGCGCCAGGATCTGCGCCTGGGTGGTGACGTCGAGCGCGGTGGTCGGCTCGTCGGCGATCAGCAGCGCCGGTTCCAGCGCCAGCGCCATCGCGATCATGACGCGCTGGCGCTGGCCGCCCGACAGGCGGAACGGATAGACGTGGTAGAGCGTGGCCGGGTCCGGCAGGCCGACGAAGGCCAGCAGTTCCAGCGTGCGCCGCATGCGTTCCGGACCGGGGTAGGCGTTGTGGACGCGCATGACCTCGTTGATCTGCTCGCCCACCGTCATCAGCGGGTTCAGGGCCGACAGCGGCTCCTGGAAGATCATGGCCATGTCCTTGCCGCGCATGCCTTGCAGCGTGGCCTCGTCCTGTTGCAACAGGTCGGCGCCGCGGAACAGGATGCGGCCCTGCTGCGGCGTCAGATAGTCGGGCAGCAGGCCCATGATGGCGTTGGCGCTCATGGACTTGCCCGAGCCGGATTCGCCGACGATGCAGAGGATCTCGCCGGCGTTGATGTCGTATGAGACGTCCTGCACCGCGAACGGGCGGTCGCCGCCGCGGGGCAGGGCGATGCTGAGGTTCTGGATGGAAAGCAGGGGCGCGGATGCGTTCATGCCGGTCTCCTATTCGCCGCGCTTGCGCAGTTGCGGGTTGAGGGCGTCGTTCAGGCCTTCGCCGATCAGATTGATGGCCAGCACGGTCAGCAGGATCGCCACGCCCGGCCACACGCTCATCCACCAGGCTTCGCGGATCATGGTGCGCGCGGCGCCGATCATGAAGCCCCAGCTCATCTCGTTGCGGTCGCCCAGCCCCAGAAAGGACAGCGACGATTCGGTCAGGATGGCGGTGGCCACCATGAACGAGGCCGAGACGATGATGGGCGACATGGCGTTCGGCAGGATCTGCGTGCCGACGATGCGCGCCGGCGTCTGGCCGATGACGATGGCCGCCTGCACGAACTCGCGCTGCTTGAGCGTCATGAATTCAGAGCGCACCAGGCGCGCCGCGGGCGGCCAGGACACCACTGCGATCGCGCCCATGATGGAATACATCGAGGGGCTCAGGATGGCCACCAGCACCACCGCCATCGCCAGTTGCGGAATGGTCTGGAAGAACTCGGTGAAGCGCATCAGCAGGTCATCGACGCGGCCGCCGCAGTAGCCGGCGACGGCGCCGACGACGATGCCGAACACCAGCGCCACCGCGGTCGACAGCAGGCCCACCATCAGCGAGACGCGCGCGCCCCACACCAGGCCGGCGGTGATGTCGCGGCCCAGCATGTCGGTGCCGAAGGGGTAGGCGGCGTCGGTGAAGGGCGGGATCAGCGGATCGGCCACCATCATCCAGGGCGAATCCTGGTACAGCAGCGGCGCGGCCAGCGCCACGATGACCACGGCCAGCACGATGGCCAGTCCGGCCACCGCGCCGTAGTTGCGCATATAGCGTCGGGCGAATTGCTTCATGCCGCGGCTCCTTGCTGCGCGCCCGCGCCGATGCGCGGATCGATCAGGCGGTACAGCACGTCGGTCAACAGATTGAACACCACCACCATGATCGAGGTCACCAGGAAAATGCCCAGCAGCAGCTGGTAGTCGCGCTGCAGCAGCGCATCGAACATCAGCCGGCCGATGCCCGGCCAGGCGAACACGGTTTCGGTCAGCACCGCGCCGCCGGCCATCTGGCCCAGCTGGATGCCGGCGAAGGTGATCACCGGCAGCAGCGCGTTGCGCAGCACGTGGGCGCGGATCACGCGGCTGGGGCTGACGCCCTTGGCGCGCGCGGTCTTGACGAAGTCCATGCCGATCACTTCCAGCATCGAGGCGCGCGTCAGGCGCACGTACACCGCCATGAAGAAGCAGCCCAGCGTCACCGTCGGCAGGATCAGGTGCTGCGCGATGTCGGCGGCGCGCGCCCAGCCCGTCAGGCCGGCGCCCACGGTTTCCATGCCGAACGCCGGCAGCCAGCCCAGCACCACCGAGAACAGCAGGATGCCCATCAACGACAGCCAGAACAGCGGCGTGGCGTACAGCAACAGGGCGCCGGTCATGACCGAGCTGTCGATCCAGCGGCGCTTGTTGCGGTAGCGCGCCTTGGCCGCGACCACGCCCAGCAGCACGCCCAGCACGATCGAGAAGACGAAGGCGCAGGACATCAGCAGGAAGGTGGCGGGCAGGCGTTCGACGATCAGGTCCAGCACCGGCACGTGGTTGCGGTAGGAAAAGCCCAGGTCCAGCTGGACCACGCCCTTCAGGTACAGGAACAGCTGCGTCAGCACCGGCTTGTCCAGCCCGAACGCGACGCGCAGTTGCTCGACGTAGGCGGCATCGCCCGCGCCGGCCTGCCCCGCCAGCACGGCGGCGGGGTCGCCGGGCGCCAGGCGGATCAGGAAGAAATTGATGATGACCACGCCCAGCACGACCACCAGGGCCTTGCCGATGCGCGAAACCAGGAAAGACAGGAATTTCATGCTCTGGGTCCTCCGTGGACGGGCGCGGACGTCCGTCGCGCGGCCGGGCGCCGCGGGCGGGCCGGATGGCGCGCCCGCGGCTTGCGGCGTTTACTTCTCGATGTAGACGTCGTCGAACGACTCGTTCAGGCCGATGGCCGTCTTGACGAGGTTCTTGACGTTGGCGCGATACAGCGTGGGGAACTCCATGTCCACCAGGAAGCCGTTGGCGACTTCATTGACCAGCGTGGTCTGCAGCTGCGTGTAGAGCGCCTGGCGCTTGGCCGGGTCGACCTCGGACGCGGCGGCTTCCCACTGCTTGTCGGTCTCGGGGTTGCTGTAGCCCTGCACGTTGGCGAACGGCGACCCCTTGACGATGTTCGACGAGATGTACAGGCGCTGCACGCCCAGCGCCGGATCGCCGTACTGGTAGGTGAAGTTGGTGGTCAGGTCGAAGTCCCAGTTGCCGGTGCGGCTGGCCCAGCCGCCGGCGTCGGTCGATTCCAGGTTGACCTTGAAGCCCAGCTGTTCGAGCGCCTGCTTGGTGTATTCGCCCAGGCGGTCCCAGGTCGAGCCGTAGGGGAAGCTCAACTGGCGGATGGTGTAGTCGCCGGGCTTGATGCCCGATTCCTTGATCAGCTCGCGCGCCTTCTTCATGTCGAATGGCATCGGCGGCATGTTCTTGTCATAGAACATCTCGGTCGTGACGAAGGGGCTGGTCGAGACCTTGCCCAGGCCGAAGAAGATGTTGTTGACCACCATGTTGCGGTTGATCGCGGCCATCACCGCCTGGCGCACCTTCAGGTTGTCGAAGGGCGGCTTGCGCATGTTGAAGATCAGGTAGGCCTGGGGCGAGAACATCTCCCAGCCGGCGGTGGTGTATTCCACCTTGGGCAGGGCGCGCAGGCGCTTGATGTCGACGTTGTCGACGTCGCCGCCGCGCAGCACGTCGACGCTGCCGCGCTCGAACGCCACCGCGCGCGAGGCCGCGTCCGGAATCACGTTGAACACCAGCTCGTCCAGGTAGGGCTTGCCCGGTTTCCAGTAGTCGGGGTTGCGCACCAGCTTGATGTACTCGCCGCGCTTCCATTCCTTGAACATGAACGGGCCGGTGCCGATCGGCTTCTGGTTGGCCGGGTTGGCCATGTAGTCGGTGCCGGCATAGATGTGCTTGGGCATGATCGGCGCGAAGCCCGGCTCGAACATCAGCATGAAGGCCGGGAACGGCGACTTCAGCTTGATGACCACGGTCTTCGGATCCGGCGCCTGCACCGAGTCGACGAACTTGTTCAGGATCACGCGGGCCCGCGCATGGGTCTTGGGCAGCATGTCCGCCAGCGTGAAGACCACGTCGTCGGCGGTGAACGGCTTGCCGTCGTGCCACTTGACGTTGTCCTGCAGGTGGAAGGTGTAGGTCAGGCCGTCGGCCGCCGCTTCCCACGACTTGGCCAGGCCGGGCTGCGGCTTGAGGTCGGTGGTGTAGGTCAGCAGGCTTTCATAGATCTTGCCGGCGACGAATTGCGTCGGCCCCTGCTGGTTGATGGCCGTGACGATCACGGGCGGCTCGGGCTGGACGATCATGTTGAGCGTGCCGCCCTTGGTCTGGGCCAGGGCCTGCGTGGCGGGCAAGGCGGCCGCCAGGACCAGGGCGCCGATGCTGAGGGAGAACCAAGTCTTCGATTTCACTGCGAGCCTCCGGGCTGGAAGAGGGTTGTCAGGTGGCCGCGCGTCACGCGGCGTGTGCCGGCTATGACAAGCAAACCTCGTGCCACCTGTTTCTCGGGGAACTGCGGGGTGGAGCTGCTACAACAATGCTTCGTATGGGTGCAGGCCGCGCGCCGCGCACCAATGCGGCGATAGGTGAGGTGCACGGCGCGGCCCTACAGGGTGATGTCGATCCAGGTGGTTTTCAGGTCGCTGTACTTGTCCAGCGCGTGCAGCGACTTGTCGCGGCCGAAGCCCGATTGCTTGACGCCGCCGAACGGCACGGTGATGTCGCCGTCGGCATAGCAATTGACCCAGACCAGGCCGGCGCGCAGGCGGCGCGACAGGCGGTGCGCGCGGCCCAGGTTGGCGGTCCACAGGCCGGCGCCCAGGCCGTACGAGGAATCGTTGGCCAATGCGATGGCTTCGTCTTCCGTATGGAAGCGCTGCGCCGCCAGCACCGGGCCGAAGATCTCTTCGCGGATCAGCGCGCTGGACGCATCGGCGCAATCGAAGATGGTGGGCTCGATGTAGAAGCCGCCGCTGTCGGTGCGCACCTGCCGTCCGCCGATGCGCAGCGTCGCGCCCTCGGCCTGGCCGGCCGCGATGCGCGCCATGACCGAGCGCGTCTGGCGCTCGTCGACCATGGCGCCCAGCGCCGTGGCCGGATCCAGCGGATTGCCCGGCCGCATCTCGGCGGCATGGCGGGCCACTTTTTCCAGAAAGGTGTCGTAGATGGCGTCGTGCACGTACAGGCGCGAGCCGGCGATGCAGACCTCGCCCTGGTTCGAGAAGATCGCCAGCGCGGCGATCAGCGCGGCGCGGTCCAGGTCGGGGCAGTCCTCGAACACGATGTGCGGCGACTTGCCGCCGCATTCCAGCCACACGCGCTTGAGGTTCGATTCGCCCGAATAGCTCATGAAGCGCTTGCCGGTGGCGGTGGAGCCGGTGAAGGCGACGCAGTCCACGTCCGGATGCAGGCCCAGCGCGCTGCCCGCGATGGGGCCGGTGCCGGGCACCACGTTGAAGACGCCCGCCGGGATGCCGGCCTGCTCGGCCAGCGCCGCCAGCCGCAATGCGCTCAACGACGACTGTTCGGCCGGCTTGAGGATCACGCTGTTGCCGGCGGCCAGCGCCGGCGCGACTTTCCACGCCGCCATCAGCAGCGGGTAGTTCCACGGCACCACGGCGGCCACCACGCCGAGCGGCTCGCGCGTGACCGTGGCCAGGGCATTGCCTCCCGTCGGCGCGATCTCGTCGTAGCGCTTGTCGATGGCCTCGCCGTACCAGGCATAGCAGTGCGCGGTCTCGGGCAGGTCGAAGGCCAGCGCGTCGCGGATCGGCTTGCCCATGTCCAGGGTCTCGATCAGCGCCAGCTCCTCGCTGTGCTCGGTGATGAGCTGCGCCAGCCGCACCAGGCGCGCCTTGCGTTCGCGCGGCGCCAGGCCGGACCAGACGCCGGCCTCGAAGGCGCGGCGGGCGGCCGCCACGGCGCGATCGACGTCGGCCTGGCCGCAGGCGGCCACATCGGCCAGCTTGCGGCCGTCGATCGGGCTGGTGGCCGCGAAGGTGGCGCCGTCGGCGGCGTCGGCGTAGGCGCCGTCGATATAGGCCTGGCCGCGCAACGTCAGCATTTCGGCGCGGGCTTGCCAGTAGTCGAGAGTATGCAGGGTCATGACGATGTCCTCGGTTCAGCGCGCGGCGTTGGCGCGGGCCACCATGGCGTCCAGCAGCACGTTGCAGCCGGCTTCCAGGTGCGCGGGCTGCGCGTCCTCGATTTCGTTGTGGCTGATGCCGTCCTTGCACGGCACGAAGATCATGGCGGTGGGCGCCACCGCGGCCATGTAGACGGCGTCGTGGCCGGCGCCGGTGACGATGTCCATCGCCGGCAGGCCGCGGCGCGCGGCGCCCTGGCGCACCTTTTCGATCAGGTCCGGATCGAACGGGGTGGGGCGGAAGTACTGCACGTCCTTCACTTCCACCTGCACGCCGTGCTTCTCGGCGATCTCGCGGCAGGCGTCGCGCCACAGCTGGTCCATGCGCGTGAGCGTGGCCTCGTCCTCATGGCGCAGGTCGGTGGTGAAGCGCACCTGGCCCGGGATCACGTTGCGCGAGCCGGGATGCGCGTGGATCTCGCCCACGGTGCCGCGCCCGTGCGGCTGGTGGGCGTTGGCGATGTTGACCACCGCCTGCAGCAGGTAGCTGGCGGCGAACAGCGCGTCGCGGCGGATGCCCATGGGCGTGGGGCCGGCGTGCATTTCCATGCCGGTCACGGTGACGTCGTACCAGCGCAGGCCGAGCGAGCCGGTCACCGCGCCGATCACTTTCTCTTCGTGTTCCAGGATCGGGCCCTGTTCGATGTGGGCCTCGAAATAGGCATCCACCGGGCGGCCGCCGACGGGCTCGGCGCCGGCGTAGCCGATGGCCTGCAGCTCGTCGCGCACCGCCAGGCCCTTGGCGTCGCGCGCGCTCAGCGCCGTCTCCAGCGAGAACTTGCCGGCGAACACGCCCGAGCCCATCATCACCGGCACGAAGCGCGAGCCTTCCTCGTTGGTCCAGATGGCCAGTTCCAGTGGCGCCTCGGTCTGCACGCCGGCGTCGTTCAGGGTGCGCATCACTTCGAGGCCGGCCAGCACGCCGAAGCAGCCGTCGAACTTGCCGCCAGTGGGCTGCGTGTCGATGTGGCTGCCGGTCATCACCGGCGCCAGCGCGTCGTTGCGGCCGGCGCGGCGGGCGAAGATATTGCCCACCTGGTCCACGCGGATCGTCAGGCCGGCGTCGCGCATCCAGCCGGTGACGAGGTCGCGGCCCTGGCCGTCGAGCGCGGTCAGGGCCAGGCGGCAGTTGCCGCCCTTGGGCGTGGCGCCGATCTCGGCCAGATCCATCAGGGATTGCCAGAGCCGGTTGCCGTTGACGGACAGGGATGAAGTCATGGTGGTCCTCGTTCGGTGTCAGTGGGTGGAGGCGGCGGCCTGGCGCGCCAGCGCCGCGTCGCGAATGGCGGTAAGGGTCTGGCCGGGGGCGATGCCGTCGGCGTCGTAGCGGATTTCCAGCAGCGCGGGGCGTTGTTCGCGCTCGGCGTAGGCCAGCGCGCGGTCGAACGCCGCGGCGAAATCCTCGGTGCGTTCGACGGCTTCGCCGTAGCCGCCGTAGCCGCGCACGATCTGGGTGAAATCGGGATTCTCGAAGTCCAGCGCGATCGGGCGGCCGGGGAACTCGCGTTCCTGGTGCGCGCGGATCGTGCCCCACATGCCATTGTTGAACACCAGCACCACGATGCCCAGCCGATACTGCTGGGCCACGCCCAGTTCCTGCAGATTCATCTGGAAGCAGCCGTCGCCGGCGTAGCAGACCACGGTCTTGCCGGGATGTTCGAGCTTGGCCGACACGGCCGCCGGCAGGCCGTAGCCCATCGACCCGACCGTCGGCGCCAGGCTGGTGCCCAGGCCGGTGAACTGGCGGTAGCGGTGCGGATACAGCGCGTAGTTGCCCGCGCCCACCGTGATGCAGGCGTCCGGCGCCAGGCGCTGGTTGACCAGCGCGGCCACGGCGTCCAGGCCCAGCGGGCCGGGCGAGGGCAGCGGCTTGAGCGAATCCAGGTATTCGGCGTGGGCCGCGCGCACCGCGGCGCCGCGCGGCGTGGCGTGGGCCGGTTGCAGCAGGGCAACCGCCTGCGCGAAGCCTGCGACGCTGGCGGCGATCGCCTGGGTCGGGGCATAGACGCGGCCCGGTTCCTGCGGATCGGGATGGACATGGATCAGCGCCTGTCGCGGCAAGGGGCTTTCGATAAGTTGGTAGCCCTCGGTGGTGGCTTCGCCCAGGCGCGTGCCCACCGCCAGGATCAGGTCGGCTGCCTGGATGCGGGCGCGCAGCGCCTCGGTCATGCCCCAGCCCATCTGGCCGGCGGCGTTGGGGTGGCGCTGGTCGAAGCATTCGAGTCGGCGCCAGGCGGTGGCCACCGGCAGTTCGAAGCGTTCGGCGAAGGCGGCGATCTGCTGGATCGCGTCGGCATTCCAGCCGCTGCCGCCCAACACCATCACGGGCCGTTCGGCCTGGTCGAGCAACTGGCGCAGGCGGTCCAGGTCGGGCTGGCCCGGGCTGGCGGCCACGCGCTGGTAGCGCGGCATGTCGGCCACCGTCGCCGTGCCCCACAGCGTGTCTTCCGGCAGCGCCAGCACCACCGGGCCGGGGCGACCGCTGGTGGCGGTGGCGTAGGCGCGCGCCACGAATTCCGGGATGCGGTCGGTGCGGTCGATCTGCGCCACCCACTTGGCCATCTGGCCGAACATGCGGCGGTAGTCGATCTCCTGGAAGGCTTCGCGTTCGTAGAAGTCGTTGCCGACCTGGCCGACGAACAGGATCATCGGCGTCGAATCCTGGAACGCGGTGTGCACGCCGATGCTGGCGTTGGTGGCGCCCGGGCCGCGGGTGACGAAGCAGACGCCGGGCTCGCCCGTCAGCTTGCCATGGGCCTCGGCCATGTAGGCGGCGCCGCTTTCCTGGCGGCACACCACCGGCTCGATGGCGCCGCGATGCTCGTTCAGCGCGTCGATGCAGGGCAGATAGCTCTCGCCCGGAATCATGAAGATGCGGCGCGTGCCGTGGATGCGCAGCTGCTGCATCAGGATCTGGCCGCCGTTGCGCGGCAGGGGGGATACAACCGTCATGCAAACACTCCCGGGATGGGCTGTCCGCGCCGGGCGCGGGCTTGGGGTTCATGGCAAGGGGGCGGTCGGCGCCGCCGGCGGGTTGGCGAGCGGGGCCTAGATGTCGGGGCGGATGCTCCCGTCGTCGTCGCCGAAGTCTTCCCGCAGGCGGGCCAGGATGCCGATCAGGTGCGCATGCATGGCATGGCGCGCGCGGATCGGATCGCGCGCCAGGATGGCGGTCAGGATGCGCTGGTGCTCGGCGTGGGCGACCGCCCACACCTTGGTGTTGACGAAGTAATCCTGCATGCGGCTGAACACCGGGCTGGCCAGGCTCAGGTTCCACAGGTGGGCCACCGAGGCCGCCAGCGCCGCGTTGCCGCAGGCGGCGGCGATGGCGCTGTGGAATTCCCGGTCGTGCCAGCCCGGCGCGTCGGTCAGCGACATCGCCTCGTGGGCCGCGCGGATGGCGGCGATCTGTGCCGGCGAGCCTTGTTGCGCGGCCAGCGCGGCGCATTCGGGTTCGATCAGCATGCGCGCCTCGAGCAGGTCGAAGGGGCCGATCTCGTCCTGCGGGGCCGCCGGCGCGGCGGCCGTGGCGGCGGGCGCGGCCTCGCGGGTGGCGGTGACGAACACGCCGGTGCCCACGCGCACTTCGACATAGCCTTCGATCTCCAGCGCAATCAGGGCTTCCCGGATCGAGGCCCGGCTGACCTGCAATTGCTCGGCCAGCTCGCGCTCGGACGGCAGGCGACCGCCGCGCGGAAAATCGCCCGCGCGGATCCGTCCGGCGATCTGGTCGGCGATCATGCGATAGAGGCGGGTGACGGCAACGGCTTGGAAGGTGTTCATCGTGGACTTGCGGTACGTATGGTCTGGTGGTCAGGCCACCAATATAGGCAGCGTCTCCTTGAAATAAAAGTAAAAATCGCTTTATCAAGGGAAAACGATCAGAGGGATTCCCCCTCTTCCTATCCAGTGGTCAGGCCAGCTAGGCGACCCTTTTCCAAGCGCCGCGCTTTACAGTTTTCGAACAATTGCCGGACAAATTCATCGACGTCGTGACATGTTCCGGACCCGATAATCCCTGCGTCCCGGAAACCGGGAGGAGAGGGCGGGGCTTTGCGTACGCCATGACAGGGAGTGTGGCGTGCGACGGAATGGCAACGAGGCCTGGAAACCGGATCCATGGCGGGTCGGGATCGGCATGCTGGCGTTCGCGGCCGCCTGGCTCTGGCTGCTGGACCGGGCCGTGCTGGCCCCGCCGACCGACAACATCGAGCAACTCATCTGGGTACGCAGCCTGGAGTGGGGCTACTACAAGCATCCGCCGCTGCCGACCTGGCTGCTGTGGCCGGTGGCGCAACTGATGGGCGGGACCGCCTGGGCCACCTATGTCATGGGCGCGGCCTGTGCGCTGGGGGCGTTCGCGCTGATGTGGCGACTGCTGCGCGACATGCGCGGCGAGGCCCATGCCGCGACCGCCGCGCTGGCGGGCCTGTGCGTCACCTTCTATAACGGCCGGCTGTATTTCTACAACCACGAGATCGTCCTGATCCCGCTGGTGGCCGGCTGCGCGCTGGCTTGCTGGAAGGCCTACACGACCCGCAAGATCGGTTGGTGGATCGTGCTGGGCGGGTGCCTGGGGCTGGGCGCGCTGGCCAAATACCAGATCGCGGTCGCCGGGTTGGCGGTGCTGGTGTTCTGGTGCATCCGCAAGGCCTGGCGCGATCCCATGCACGTATTCGGCCTGCAGGTGGCGGGCCTGACCGCGCTGGCGGTGTTCGCGCCGCACCTGGTCTGGCTGATCCAGCACGATTTCGAGCCGTTGAACTACGCCATGTCATCGTCGCTGGCGGCCGGCCTGCCGTGGCTCGCGCGGGGGCATGAGGTCGCCCGCTGGTGGGCCGACCAATTGCTGAACCGGGCCCTGCCGGCCTGGCTGTTCCTGGCGGTGCTGTGGTTGCTGGGCCACCGCGAACGGCGGCGCCTTGCCGTCTCACTCAACGCGACTTCGACCGCGACCTCTACCGCCTGCCCCACCAGCGGCGACGCAGGGCGCACCCTGCTGCTGTCGTTCGGCCTGACGCCGCTGGTGTTCGTCAGCGTCTTGGCGCTGATCTCGGGATCGCACATCCAGCTGCATTGGGGCACGCCGTTCCTGCTGTTCATCGTGCCGGCCGCGATGGAATGGGCGCGCGCGGCCTGGAGCGAACCGTTCCGGCCGCGCCGGGCGATGCTGGTGTTCATCGTCATCCAGCTGATGTTGATGCTGCGGGTGGAGCTGACGGCGCCCAATGGCCTGGCGCTGCTGCGGCGTCCGACCGACTGGCGCTACTTCGATGCGCAGGCGCTGGCCGACGCGCTGCATGGCCGCGCCGTTGCCGCGCTGGGCGGGCCGGTCCGGGTCATTTCCGGTCCCTGGGAAGAATCGGGCGCGTTGTCGTTGCGGCTGCCCGAAAGGCCGCTGGTGCTGATCCACGGGCAACTGCGATTCAGTCCGTGGGTCGACGCCACCCTGGTGGCCGATTGCGGCGCGCTGGAGTTGAGCAAGGCGCGGGTGTCGCCCGAGGGGTTCGAGCCGGTGGGAGCGGGATTTCCCAATCTGCACTGGCGCGTCAGGCCGCCTGTCGCGGCTTGCGGCGCCGGCCCCGCGCGCTAGCGGGGGCCGGAAGCGGCGCGGCAACGGCCACGCCGGCTGGGCCCTATGCGCCGTCGCTGTCCGGTTCGGGCGTCTGGGTGAAGGCCCGCACCAGGCGCGCGATGCCCTCCAGTTCGTCGTGCGCGCCGAGCGCCCATTCGGGTTTTTCGAAGGGGCTGTCCGACGGCGTGTTGTCCAGGTTGGCCTTCAGGTCGTCCAGCAGTTCCAGCGCCATGTCGGTGGCCTGGGGGCTGCCGCGGGTGGACAGGGCGATGGCGATCGCCATCGCCTGGCGCAGGGCGAGCAGGCGGCCGTCGAGTTCGGTTTCCACGAGGATGTCCTTGTAATGGAGGAATCCCGCCATTTTACGGGGCGCCGGCAGGCGCTGGCGCCCCGCGGATTCAGGCGCGATGCCTCAATGGGACGTCATCGCCTGGCGCAGGAACGCCAGGATGTCCGGCGTGACCCAGGTGCCCGCCAGCAGCTCGGGTTCCCGGGCCATGGCGTGGCGGAATTTCTCGTGCGTGGCGGGGTTGTCGCCCGCGTACGAACGGAACAGTTCCAGCCAGCGCCGCGCCAAGGCCCGCGACGCGGGCGCCTCGGGCGCCTCGCCGTTGGCGATGGCGCGATGCACCTGCGCCACCAGCGGCATCCATTCCTTCACGCGCTTGCCGTAGTGGGCGCGCAGATGGGCGATTTCATCGGCGTCCAGGTACTTTTCGTACAGGCGCATCTTGGTCTCGGCGAACGCCGCGACGATGAAGTCGATCATGGCCGGCGTGACGCCCTGGCCCTGCTGCAGCGCCGGTTCGCTACTGAACATATGGTCCAGCCGCGCCGCCAGTTCCGGGTTCGACGCCGTGTCGTGCTCGAGCTGCAGCATCCAGCGGCGCGCCAGGTCCTGGGCCCGTTCGTCGGCGGGCGCCATGCCCGCGGCAAGCGCGGCGGCGGCTTCGCGCGCCAGCGCGGCCCAGCGTTCCTGGACCCCGCTATCGGGAGCGAAGTAGGGCAGGGTGCGCAGTTCGTGGTCGGTAAAGTACTTGTCGTACATGGTCATCAGCTCCAAAGTTTGCAACCAGTCGGCAAGGTCGGGCGTGGCGCCGCTCGCGTGCTGCGTCCGCAGGCGCAGCAGCCGGTCGCGCAACCTCGCGGTTTGCGCCAGCTGGTGTTCCAGCATGTGGATCTGCTGGTCGATCACGCCAGCCAGCGACACGTCCGGCCTTGCCAGGAGATCTCCGATGTCCGCCAGCGGCAGGCCCAGGCGACGCAGCGCCTGGATCTGGTGCAGCCGCGCGATGTCGTCGCGGTTGTACAAGCGGTAGCCGGCATCGGAGCGTACCGACGCGACCAGCAGCCCGATGCTGTCGTAGTGGTGCAGCGTGCGCACCGTGAGGCCGGCGCGCCTGGCCAATTCACCCACTTTCAACAACATGCAAAGCTCCTGTTCGAATCGTGACGGGGCTGATGGTGGAACCTGACGCGACGTGAGGGTCAAGCGCCTTGCGCGCAAGCTTATCGCGGGTTGCGTCCCCGCTTGGAATGGGGCGGCGCGTTTGCGCAAGATCAAGGCGGGTGGGGCGGCACAGGCGAATAATTCGAGGTATGCAAGCCGCCCTACGCCCAGCCTCCGCCGACCCCGCGGCTTCCGCCGCCGAACCCTTCTTTCCGCCGCAGTTGCTGGCGCGCCTGGACAAGAACGGGCCACGCTATACCTCCTATCCCACGGCCGACCGCTATCACGGCGATTTTGGCGTCGAGCAATACCGCCAGGCCCTGCGCCAGCGCCGCGATTCCTGTACCACCGAGCCGCTGTCGCTCTACGTGCACATCCCGTTCTGCGATTCGGTCTGCTACTACTGCGCCTGTAACAAGGTCGTGACCCGCCATCACGACCGCGCCGCCCGCTACCTGGACGCGCTGGCGCGGGAAATCGCGCTGCACGTGGCCGAGCTGGGCCCGGGCGTGCCGGTCTCGCAGCTGCATTTCGGCGGCGGCACGCCGACCTTCCTGTCCGACGAGGAACTCGACCGCCTGATGGCGGACCTGCGCGGCGCCTTCCGCTTCGAGCCCGACGCCGAAATCTCCATCGAGGTGGATCCCCGCACCGCCACGCCGCAGCGGCTGGAACGGCTGCGCAAGCTGGGCTTCAACCGGCTCAGTTTCGGGGTGCAGGATTTCGACGCCAAGGTGCAGGTGGCGGTCCATCGCGTGCAGTCTTTCGAGGACGTGCGCGACCTGATGCAAAGCGCCCGCGCGCTGGGCTACGCCTCGATCAACGTCGACCTGATCTACGGCCTGCCGCTGCAGACCACCGAATCCTTCGCCCGCACCATCGCGCAGGTCAGCGCGCTGCGGCCCGACCGCATCGCGCTCTACGCCTACGCGCACCTGCCGGAACGCTTCAAGCCGCAGCGCCGCATCAATCCGCTGGACCTGCCCGACCGCGCCACGCGCGTCGGCCTCTTGAGCGCCGCCATCGAGGGCTTCCTCAAGCAGGGCTACACCTACATCGGCATGGACCATTTCGCGCTCAATACCGACGCCCTGGCCATCGCCAAGCAGCGCGGCGAGCTGCACCGCAATTTCCAGGGCTACAGCACCCAGCCCGATCGCGACCTGGTGGCGCTGGGCATATCGGCCATCGGCCGCATCGGCAATACCTACAGCCAGAACGCCAAGGACCTGGACGGCTACTACGCCGCCATCGAATCCGACCGCTTTGCCACCGAGAAGGGCCTGGCGCTCAGCGCCGACGACTTGGCGCGGCGGGAGGTCATCATGGACATCATGTGCCAGGGGCGGGTGGATTTCGCCCGGGTCGAGGCGCGCCATGGCCTGCGTTTCGGCGACTACTTCGGGCCGGAGCTGTCGCAGGTGGCCAACCTGGCCGAACTCGGCCTGGTCAACCTGCGGGCCGGCGAACTGCGCGTGACCGGCCTGGGCTGGTATTTCGTCAGGGCCGTGGCCATGGCGTTCGACGGCTATCTGCGCACGGTCAGCACCGGCGCCAGCTATTCGCGCATCATCTGAGGCGCGCGCCGCCTCGCCGTGAAGATGTGGCCGACCGCGTCGGCCACATCGTTGTCTATTCGGCGAACTTTTCCCGCAGATACAAGGCCAGCGACAGGTCATCCGACAGCTGCAGCTTGCGCATGGCGCGGCGCTTGTGGGTGCTGACGGTCTTCTTGCTGCGCTTGAGGCGCGTGGCGATCTGCGTGACCGACATGCCCTGGCTGATGTGGCGCAGGACCTCGACCTCGGACGTCGTCAGCAGGGCGTGCGGCGGCCGTGGCGACAGCGGCCGGATCTTGCCATCCTGCACCGACAGAAACGGGTTCTTCTTGCTGAGGACGCCGTGGATCATCTCGGGCAGCAGCAGCATGCCCCATTGTTTGGCCAGGTAGCCGTTGGCGCCGGCGCGGAAGGCGGCGTACTGGGTCTCCTGGCGGTTGCCGGCCGAGAACGTGATGATCGCAAGATTGGGGTGATAGCGCCGCAGCCGGCGCAGGTAGTTGACGCCGTCCCAGGGTTCCTGGGGCAGGTAGAAGTCGACCAGGGCGATGTCGCACGGCGTGGTCGCGAGCTTGTCGAGCAGCCGGCGCGCGGAGGTCTCCTGGTGGATGACGCGAAAGCCGGGGCGGGCGTCGAGGTAGGCGCCCAGGCCCAGCGCCACCACCGGGTGATCGTCCAGGATGGCCACCCGGATGACGGGGGGCGGGCGTGACAGCAGCAGGTGCTTGCGGGAATTGGGGCGGTCACCTGCATCGGGGGATCGCGGCTCGGACGAGACGACGGTGTCCGGCGCTGAGGGAGTATTCATCTAGGCTCCACAGAATGGAAAGGCACACATCGGTGCGGAGAGGTGGGCGCCCGAGGGCGGGGCCGCGCACACGCCGTAACCAGTCCGAAATTCGAGTGCGAAGCTTATGGTCTTACGGCGCCATACAGACGAAAACTAAGCGAGAATCAGACAAAGCGACGCCCCGGGTGGCGTCGCGCGACGTTAAATCGCGGCGCGCGATCGTTGTCCGCAAGGCATAAAATCGCAGGATTTCCGGGCCGGCCGTTGAACGGCCCATGGCGCAGGACTGGCAAGGCGGCGGACGACGGATGTCCAAGAAAATTCTGGTGATCGGCAGGGACGGGCAGCTCGGCTTCGAGCTGCGGCGCAGCCTCGCGCCGCTGGGCGTGGTGACGGCGGTCGGGCGGACCGACTGCGACCTGACCTATCCCCTGCAGATCGCGCGGCTGGTGCGGCGCGAAAAGCCCGACGTCATCGTCAACGCCGCCGCCTACACCGCGGTCGAGCGAGCGGAAGAGGACGGGGTGCGCGCCATGCGCATCAATGCCGAGGCCGCGGGCGAACTGGCCGCGCTGGCGGCCGACCGTGGCGCGCTCATCGTCCACTATTCCTCCGACTACGTGTTCGACGGCGCCAAGGCGGGCAGCTACGACGAGCAGGACGCGCCCGCGCCGCTGAATGTCTATGGTCGCAGCAAACTGGCCGGCGAGCAGGCGGTGCGGGCGCTGAACCCGGCCCACCTGGTATTTCGCACGTCGTGGGTCTACGGCGTGTTCGGCAACAGCTTCCTGAAGACCATGCTGATGGCGCTGCGCCAGCCGGAAGCGCTGCGCGTGGTGAGCGACCAGCGCGGCGCGCCCACCGGCGCCGCGTATATCGCCGATGCCACCGCGCAGGTCCTGGCGCGCTATCTGGCGCGGCCGGCCGAGGCGGCGTTTCCCTTCGGCCTGTATCACCTGGCGGCCACCGGCGACGCCAGCTGGCACGAATACGCCTGCTTCATCGCGCAGCAGGCCCGGCGCGCGGGCCTGGCGGTGACGCTGACGCCGGGCGACATCCGGGCCGTGGCGTCCGACCAATACCCCACCTCGGCGCGCCGGCCCCTGAATTCACGCTTGGACAGCCGGCTGCTGGAGCGCACCTTCGGGCTGCGCGCGCCGCACTGGGAAGAGGGTGTGATGCACGCCCTGGCCGCGATCGCCGACAGTCGCAACCTGGCCTGACGGGCGCCACCGTCCCGTCATTCGCCGCCCGCGGGCCGGGTTCGCTCCGTCATCCGCCCCTTTTGTAGCGTAAATGTCACGAAATGGGCCCAAAGGGTGCTACAATCGGCAACGATAAGCACGCCATTTGTCCCGGCGCTGCGCACCGCAAGTCAATCCCGAAGGCCCGAGCACCATGTTTTTCCCGCTGGCACGAACTACGACCCGGAACTTTCGCCCTATGTCGCGTTAGTTTTTCGTGCGTCGGGTTTCACCGTGTCAGGTCAGCGGTAAGACTCAGCAAGACAACCAAATGAACGCGGCTACCAGCCGCGTTTGTCGTTTCTGAATTTCGTTTTTTCTCCCAAGAACCCCAGGAAGCACTCCCGATGGTACAGATCACATTGCCCGATGGTTCGCAGCGCCAATACCCGGGGCCGGTCACGGTCGCCGAAGTGGCGCAATCGATCGGCGCGGGATTGGCCAAAGCCGCCTTGGGCGGCCGCGTGACCTTTGACGGCGCCGACTCCACGCTGGTCGACACCAGCTACCGCATCGAGGGCGACGCCCGCCTGGCCATCGTGACTGCCAAGGACGCCGACGGCCTGGACATGATCCGCCATTCGACGGCCCACCTGCTGGCCTACGCCGTCAAGGAGCTGTTCCCGGATGCCCAGGTCACCATCGGCCCGGTGATCGACAACGGCTTCTACTACGACTTCTCGTACAAGCGCCCGTTCACGCCCGAAGACCTGACGGCCATCGAGAAGAAGATGGCCGAGCTGGCCAAGAAGGACGAAATCGTGACGCGCGAAGTCTGGTCGCGCGACGACGCCGTCGAGTTCTTCAAGGGCATCGGTGAAAAGTACAAGGCCGAGATCATCGCCTCGATTCCGTCGAACGAGCCGCTCAGCCTGTATCGCGAAGGCGAGTTCATCGACCTGTGCCGCGGCCCGCACGTGCCGTCCACGGGCAAGCTCAAGGTCTTCAAGCTGATGAAGGTGGCCGGCGCCTACTGGCGCGGCGACAGCAAGAACGAGATGCTTCAGCGCATCTACGGCACGGCCTGGGCCACCAAGGAAGAACAGGAAGCCTACCTGCACATGCTGGAAGAGGCCGAGCGCCGCGACCACCGCAAGATCGGCCGCGAACTCGACCTGTTCCACTTCCAGGACGAAGCGCCGGGCCTGATCTTCTGGCACCCCAAGGGCTGGGCCCTGTGGCAGCAGGTGGAGCAGTACATGCGCTCCGTCTACCGCGACAACGGCTACCAGGAAGTGAAGGCGCCGCAGATCCTCGACATCTCGCTCTGGAAGAAGACGGGCCACTGGGACAACTACCGTGAAAACATGTTCACGACGGAGTCCGAGAACCGCGTCTATGGCCTCAAGCCGATGAACTGCCCGGGCCACGTGCAGATCTTCAACGCCGGCCTGCACTCGTACCGCGAGCTGCCGCTGCGCTACGGCGAATTCGGCCAGTGTCATCGCAACGAACCGTCCGGCTCGCTGCACGGCATGATGCGCGTGCGCGGCTTCACGCAGGACGACGGCCACATCTTCTGTACCGAAGAACAGCTCCAGGACGAGTGCGCCGACTTCACGGCCCTGCTGCAGAAGGTCTACCGCGACTTCGGCTTCACCGAAGTGCTGTACAAGGTCGCCACGCGCCCTGAAAAGCGCATCGGCTCGGACGAGGTCTGGGACACGGCCGAACAGGCCCTGATGGAAAGCCTGCGCCGCACCGGCTGCGAATTCGAGATCTCCCCGGGAGAGGGCGCGTTCTACGGCCCCAAGGTCGAATACACGCTGAAGGACGCCATCGGCCGCCACTGGCAGTGCGGCACGATCCAGGTCGACTTCTCCATGCCCGTGCGCCTGGGCGCCGAGTACGTGGACCAGAACGACCAGCGCCGTCCGCCCGTGATGCTGCACCGCGCCATCCTGGGTTCGCTCGAGCGTTTCATCGGCATGTTGATCGAAAACCACGCCGGCGCGATGCCGCCCTGGCTGGCTCCGGTGCAGGCCGTGGTGTGCTGCATTTCCGAACCTTCGGCCGATTATGCGGCTGAAATCACGCAAAGCCTGAAAAAACAAGGCTTTAGAGTAGAGTCCGATTTGCGCGGTGAAAAAATCACTCGTAAAATTCGGGAGCACAGCCTGCAGAAGGTGCCGTACATCCTCGTCGTCGGCGACAAGGAGAAGCAAAACGGTACCGTCGCCGTACGCGGTCTGGGTGGTCTGGACCTCGGCGCCATCGCGTTCGACGACTTCGTCGCCCGCCTGTCCGAAGACGTATCCACCCGCCGCGACGTCAATCAACCCGATGGCAGCGCTGCTTAACATTTGTAGGAGCTTTCAACATCGCCACTGAAAAAGCCAATCGCATCAACGGTGAAATCCGCGTCCCCGAGGTGCGCCTGATAGGTCTGGACGGAGAACAGCTGGGCATCGTCAAGATTGCCGACGCGTTCCGTCTTTCCGAGCAAAACGACGTGGATCTGGTGGAAATCGCGCCGAACGCCGAACCGCCGGTCTGCCGTTTGATGGACTACGGTAAGTTCAAGTACCAAGAGCAGAAGCGCCAAGCCGAAGCTCGTTCGAAGCAGAAGGTCATCCAGGTCAAGGAAGTCAAATTCCGTCCGGCCACCGACGAGGGCGACTACCAGGTCAAGCTGCGCAACCTGCGCCGCTTCCTCGAGGAAGGCGACAAGGCCAAGGTGACGCTGCGGTTCCGTGGCCGTGAAATGGCCCACCAGGAACTGGGCATGCGGGTACTTGAGCGTGTGCGCGACGATCTGCTGGAATTGGCCCAGGTCGAAGCCATGCCGAAGCTCGAAGGCCGTCAGATGGTCATGGTGCTGGCGCCCAAGAAGAAGGCTGCCCCCGCGGGCAAGCCGGAATCGGCGGCTTAAAGCTCCTGCCGGCCTTCCTGCCCGGGAAGGCCTGGCCGCTCTTCCCCGCGACCCGCCGTCCAGCCTATGTTCGGCGGGTTCGCTTATTGGGCGGCTCTGCGCTACGATGTCATAGATAGCCGCCTTCCCGAAAGGGAAGGCGGCGTACGTTCGGGGTGTCGCGATGCATGTTTTGTTCGTTTTGGATCCCTTGCCGCTCTTGAAAGCGTACAAGGACAGTTCTGTCGCCATGATGCGCGCCCTGGTGGCGCGCGGCCATACGCTCAGCGTGGCCATGCAGGGCGATCTGTACATCGAGACCGGCACGGTCAAGGCCGTCACCACGCCCATCGAGCTGGTGGAAGGCGCGGACCTGCACGGCCATGACTGGTGGCGCGAATCGGCGTCCCGGGACCTGCCGCTGGCCGATTTCGGCGCGGTGGTGATGCGCAAAGACCCGCCTTTCGACATGGAATACGTGTATTCCACCCACCTGCTCGAGTACGCCCAGGCGCAGGGCGCCAAGGTGTTCAACAGCGGCGCGGCGATCCGCAACCATCCCGAAAAGCTGGCCATCACCGAGATCAGCGAGTTCACCGCGCCGACGCTGGTGACGCGCAACATGGCGCGCCTGAAGGCGTTCCACGACACGCACCACGACGTCATCGTCAAGCCGCTGGACGGCATGGGCGGCACCGGCGTGTTCCGCCTGCAGCCCAAGGACCCGAACCTCAACGCCATCCTGGAAACGCTCACCGACAACGGCGCGCGCACCATCATGGCGCAGCGTTACATTCCCGAGATCGTCAAGGGCGACAAGCGCATCCTGCTGATCGGCGGTGAACCCGTGCCGTATTCGCTGGCGCGCATCCCGCTGGCCGGCGAAACCCGTGGCAACCTGGCCGCCGGCGGCCGGGGCGTGGCGCAGCCGCTGTCGCCGCGCGACCGCGAGATCGCCGAGGCCGTGGCCCCCAAGCTGGCCGCGCGCGGCCTGCTGCTGGTCGGCCTGGACGTCATCGGCGACTACGTCACCGAAGTCAATGTCACCAGCCCCACCTGTTTCGTGGAAATCGCCGAACAGACCGGCTTCGACGTGGCCGGCATGTTCGTGCAGGCGCTCGAGAAAGCGGTTGCCGCCGGCGCCGCGGCCTGACCTTCCTGGGACTTTGTCATGACCACGGGTATCGTCATCGTCGTGCATGCGCCCCTGGGCGCCGCCATGCGCGAATGCGCCAGCCACGTCATGGGCAACCTCGACGGCATGCTGGCGATCCACGACATCCAGCCCGAGGACCGGCCGGACGATCTGGCGCCGGCGGTGCTCAAGGACATCCTCGAGCAGGACCACGGCGGCGGCGTGCTGGTGCTGACCGATCTGATCGGCGCCACGCCCGCCAATATCTCCAAGCGGGCCGTGGCCGACGCCCAGGCGCAGGGCATCCAGTGCTGCGTGCTGGCGGGCCTGAACACGCCGATGCTGTTGCGCGCGCTGACCTACCGTAACCTTTCGCTGGCCGAGACCCGTGAAAAGGCGCTGGCGGGCGGGGTGCAAGGGGTATTGCGGGTAGACTGACGGACAGGAACTCGTCCGGTTATTTCGGCTAATATTTCAAGCCGACGAGCGGTTCGACAATTTGCTGCAATCACCAACTGCGGTGTGATGCCGTGGTCATAATATTCACTATGCCTAATACAGACATTGTCATCAGCAATAAACTGGGTTTGCATGCGCGGGCGGCCGCCAAACTGACGCAACTGGCGAGCAAGTTCTCGAGCGAGATCTTCATCTCGCGCGGCGCGCAGCGCGTGAACGCCAAGAGCATCATGGGGGTCATGATGCTGGCCGCCGGCCTGGGCGTGACGGTCAAGCTGGAGGCCTCGGGCAGCGATGCCGAGCAGGCGCTCTCCGAAATTGAAACTCTGTTCGATAGCAAATTCGGTGAACAGGAATAGCAGCGTTTCCGAATCCGCCGGCCCTGACGATGTCGGGGCCGGCATGTCCGCGGCCGGTGCCGCGGTTCAGGCGCATGACGGGGCTGGCTCTGCCAGCCCCGTTATTTGTTTGTACGGCAAGGGCGTGGCGCGCGGCTACGCCATCGGCCGCGCGGTGGTCATGGGCGCGGCGGCGCTGGAAGTCGCGCACTACCGCATTTCGCCCGAGGACGTGCCGGCCGAAAGCCGCCGCCTGACCGAGGCGCTGGCCTCGGCGCAGCAGGAACTGCGGCTGCTGGCCGATACCCTGCCGGCCGACGCGCCGCGCGAGCTGGGCGCCATGCTGAACGTGCACAGCCTGCTGCTGGGCGACCCGCTGCTGGCCGAGCAGACGCTGGCGCTGATCGCCGAGCGGCACTACAACGCCGAATGGGCGCTGACCACGCAGGGCCAGATCCTGGGCCAGCAGTTCGACGCCATGGAAGACGAGTACCTGCGCGAGCGCGGCGCCGATGTGCGCCAGGTGATCGAGCGGGTGCTGCACGTGCTGTCGGGCACCTCGGCCACTTTGCCGGACATGTCGCACATGGGCGGCGACGACGCGCTGGTGGTGGTGGCGCACGATATTTCGCCCGCCGACATGCTGCGCCTGCGCGGCGGCCGTTTCGCCGCCTTCGTCACCGACCTGGGCGGCCCGACCTCGCATACCGCCATCGTGGCGCGCAGCATGGGCGTGCCGGCGGTGGTGGCCATGGGCAATGTGCGCGAGCTGGTGCGCGACGGCGACATGCTGATCATCGACGGCGCCGCCGGCGCGGTGGTGGTCAACCCGTCGGACCGCATCCTGCAGGAATACCGCCGCCGCCAGGCCGTCTACGCCGACGAGCGCGCCGAGCTGAGCCTGCTGCGCGACGAGCCGTCGGTCACCCTGGACGGCATCGACATCGTCCTGCACGCCAACATCGAGCTGCCGGAAGAGGCGGCGCTGGCGCTGGCCTCCGGCGCGCACGGCATCGGCCTGTTCCGCAGCGAATTCCTGTTCATGGGGCGTCCGGACCTGCCGGGCGAGGAAGAACAATACGAGGCCTACGCGTCGGTCGTGAAGGTGATGGCGGGCCGTCCGGTCACCATCCGCACGCTCGACATCGGCTCGGACAAGACGCTGGACGGCGAGGCCACCGTGGCCACCAATCCGGCGCTGGGGCAGCGCGCCATCCGCTACTGTCTGGCGCGTCCGGAGATGTTCGCGACGCAGCTGCGCGCCATCCTGCGGGCCTCGGCCCATGGGCCGGTGCGCCTGCTGATCCCGATGATCGCCCACATGCACGAAGTGATGGCGACGCGGGCGGCCATCGAGTCCGCCCGGCGCGAACTGGATGCGCGCGGGCAGGCCTATGCGCCGCACATGGAAGTCGGCGCCATGGTCGAGGTGCCCGCCATCGCGATCGCCATCGAACCGTTCGCGCAGGCGCTGGACTTCCTGTCGATCGGCACCAATGACCTGATCCAGTACACCCTGGCCATCGACCGCGGCGACCACGACGTGGCGGCGCTGTACGATCCGCTGCATCCCGCGGTGCTGCGGCTGGTAGCCCACACCATCAACGCGGGCGAGCGGGCTGGCAAGCCGGTCGCGGTCTGCGGTGAAATGGCCGGCGATTCGCGCATGACGCGATTGCTGCTGGGGCTGGGCCTGACCGAGTTTTCCATGCATCCGCAGCAACTGCTGGACGTGAAGCGGGAAGTGCGGCGGGCCCACACCAATGCGCTGCGCGTGAAGGTGGCCAGCGCCCTGAACCGGGCCTTGCCCGTGGACCTGGACACGCTCGATCTGGCCTGATCGACGCCGGAGCCTGCCTCCGGCAAACGGAAAAGCCCGTCGCATGCGACGGGCTTTTTTTTGGGCCTGGTCGAAAAAAAGCCCCCTCTCCGAGGGGGCTTTCCGCATTCCCGCCCGGTGCCGGGCGGGAGGGCGACGGATCAGCTGTGGTAGGCCGATTCGCCGTGGCTGGTGACGTCCAGCCCTTCGCGTTCCTGGTCTTCCGGCACGCGCAGGCCGCACAGGGCGTTGGCGATCTTGTAGGCGATCCAGGCGACCACGCCGGACCAGACGATGGTCAGCAGCACGCCTTCGAGCTGCACCCACAGCTGGCCCAGGATCATGCCGGGTTCCGCCAGGCCCGGGCCGCCAAGGACCTGGGCGTTGAAGATGCCGGTCAGCAGGGCGCCGACAATGCCGCCCACGCCGTGCACGCCGAATACGTCCAGCGCGTCATCGGCGCGCAGCAGGCGCTTCAGGCCATTGACGCCCCACACGCAGACCACGCCGGCAATCACGCCGATGATCAGCGCGCCCACCGGGCCGACCAGGCCGGCCGCCGGGGTGATGCCCACCAGGCCGGCGATGGCGCCGGAGGCGGCGCCCAGCATCGAGGGCTTGCCCTTGATGGCCCATTCCGTGAACAGCCAGGCCAGCACGGCGCCAGCGGTGGCGATCATGGTGTTGAAGAAGGCCAGGGTGGCGTTCTCGTTGGCGGCCAGGGCGGAGCCGGCGTTGAAGCCGAACCAGCCCACCCACAGCAGGGCGGCGCCGACGAAGGTCATCGGCAGGTTGTGCGGCTGCATGGCTTCACGGCCATAACCGACACGCTTGCCGACCACATAGGCGCCCACCAGGCCAGCCACGCCGGCGTTGATGTGCACCACCGTGCCGCCGGCAAAGTCCAGCGCGCCCTTGGCGTTGAGCAGGCCCGGCGCGGTTTCCGAGGCGAACCAGACCATGTGCGCGATGGGGATGTAGGCGAAGGTGAACCAGATCACCGTGAACACCAGCACCGCCGAGAAGCGGGCGCGTTCGGCGAAGCTGCCGACGATCAGCGCGCAGGTGATGCCTGCGAACGTGGCCTGGAACGAGGCGAACAGCAGCTCGGTCAGCGAGTTCGACATGGCGTACTTGCCGTCGGCCGGATTGAACATGCCGGAGAAGAAGGCGCGCGAGAGGCCGCCGAAGAACGCGTTGCCTTCGGTGAAGGCGAGCGAATAACCGTAGATGAACCAGAGGACCAGGCCCAGCACGAACGTGCACAACACTTGCAGCAGCACCGACAGCACGTTCTTGCTGCGTACCAGGCCGCCATAGAACATCGCCAGACCGGGTACGGCCATCATCAATACGAGGAGGGTAGAGACGAGCAACCAGGAGATATCTGCTTTATCCATTTTCAGGCTCCAATGAGTCTTTCTTATTTGTCTACAGCGCAGCTTCGCCGGCTTCACCCGTCCGGATGCGGATCACTTGTTCAAGGGGGGCGGCGAAGATCTTGCCGTCGCCGATCTTGCCGGTGCGGGCGGCTTGTTCGATGGCTTCGATGACCTGGTCGACCAGGTGGTCGGGCACGGCGGCCTCGACACGCAGCTTGGGCAGGAAGTCGACGGCGTATTCCGCGCCGCGATACAGCTCGGTGTGGCCTTTCTGGCGCCCGAACCCTTTCACTTCGGTAACGGTGAGGCCCTGGACGCCGATTCCGGATAGAGCCACCCGCACTTCGTCGAGCTTGAAGGGCTTGATGATGGCGATGATGAGTTTCATGGCATTTCCTCTCATGGTTGCACGTTGGCATCGTCAATCAAGCAAATTCCATGCCATGCAGGCCGGTGCCCGGAAAGCGGAAACGCAGGCGCGTTTGTTGTGCCTGGCTGCACCAATATAGTGCGTCATGCACCAAACGTCAGCCTCAAACCGGTGCATGACGGGGCGGAGTGAGGAATGCAACGGAATATGTTTCACCGCCGCCATTTGTTGCCAGTTGATGCCGGCGCGGTAGCCCTTTGTCGCGTTTGCCGGATGCATGGAGGCCTTGGACGCTTTCTGCCCGACAGGCCGCTGAACGTTGCTGGCCGGGCTTCGGGCGATGGCGGACGTGGATGTCAGGCGATTGAAAGCGGTCCGGACAGACCGTCAAAACGGGGGCGGGGCGTGATACGAGGGTTTACACGCATAAGCTTGTTGCCAAAGGTAGGCTGAAGAAGAATCAAGTCCAGCTCATGGCGGTATCTGGGCCTGACCGGGCCGCGGCAAAAGACACCGGCGCCGCGGCTCTCTGAACGAAGACAAAAAGCAAGAAAGGAAAGAGGAATGATGACGATCCAACGCAAGACCTTTGCCGTGCTGGCGCTGACCGCCGCGCTGGCCGCCCTGGCCGGCTGCAACAAGAGCGACGAAAAGGCCGCGCCGCCCGCGGCATCGACCACGCCGGCGCCGTCGACCACCACGCCGGGCACGCCGCCCGCGGCCACCACGCCGCCGGCTTCCACGCCCGCGCCGTCCAGCTCGGCTCCGGCCGCCGGCGCCACCGCCGGCCTGCCCGCCGAATGCGATGCCTACCTGACCAAGGTCAGTGCATGCATGGACAAGCTCGGCGCATCCAATCCCGCGGCGGCCAGCTTCAAGCAGCAGCTCGACGCGGCCAAGACCCAGTGGGCCACGATCAGCGACAAGACGCAGCTGGCGGCCCAGTGCAAGCAATCGGCCGACCTGTTCGCGCAGTCGGCGACGCAGATGGGTTGCCAGTAACGATGTTGGTAGGGGGCTGCCCCCAAGGCGGCCCGGTTTTCTCCTGTGCTTTGATGGGCGGTCACCGCATGCGGCCCGCCCTTTTTTTGCCCGCAGCCCGGCCTGTGGAAAGCACTACACTTGAGGCACCAAGAACATCGTGAGGCCGCTATGAACAATCGCACCCAGTGGATGGAAGACATCCAGAAGAACATTTCCGACCTGATCGCCCGCAGCCCCGCCGCGGACGTCGAGCGCAATGTCCGCGCCATGATGACGCAGGCGTTCTCGAAGCTCGACCTGGTCACGCGCGAGGAATTCGATGTGCAGGCCGATCTGCTGGCGCGCACGCGCGCCCGCGTCGACCAACTGGCCGCCACCGTCGAGCAGCTGGAGTCGCGGCTGTCCGCCCTGGATAAGTAATCCGCGCGGGACCTTTTTGCCACGGCCGCCTGCGCGGCCGTTTTTGTTTTCGCCATACTCGTCTTCGATTGTTATCGGAGACTGCCTTGACGCTAGCCGTAATCGCCAGCCGCACCCTCAGCGGCCTGCATGCCCACGCGGTGCGTGTCGAAACCCACCTGGGGCCGGGCCTGCCCAGCTTCAACGTGGTCGGCCTGCCCGACACCGAGGTGCGCGAAAGCCGCGAGCGGGTGCGCGCGGCTATCATCAACAGCGGCTTCAATTTCCCCGCGGGCCGCATCACGGTCAACCTGTCTCCCGCCGATATTCCCAAGGAGTCGGGCCGCTTCGACCTGCCGATTGCCGTGGGCCTGCTGCTGGCGGCGGGGCAGTTGGCGCCGCCGGGCGAGGGCGCGGCGACAGCGGGCGCCGCCGTCGAGACCGCGCCGGATCCGTTGCTGGCCGGCCTGGTGCTCGCCGGGGAGTTGTCGCTGACCGGCGCGCTGGTGCCGGTCGCGGCCGCCCTGGTGATCGCGCTGAGCGTGGCGCGCGAGTCGCCCGGCGCCACCCTGATCCTGCCCGCTGGCAGCGCCGGTCAGGCGGCCTGGGTCGAGGGGCTGCGGGTGCTGTCCGCGCGCAGCCTGGCGGACGTGGCGGCGCACGTGGCGGGCCATTGCCGCCTGCCGGACGCGTTGCCCGACGCCTGGCCCGAGGCGCCGCCGATGCCCTGCCTGGCGGACGTGCGCGGGCAACCCGGGGCGCGGCGCGCGCTGGAGGTCGCG
>NZ_CADIJR010000052.1 GCF_902859645.1 Achromobacter insuavis
GGCCGCCTGCGGCGCGGCGGGCGCCGTGGCCTGCGATCCGCCGCCGGCCGCGCCCGCCCCTTGCGCGGGCAGCCCGTTCCAGCCGCCGCCCAGGGCAACGATCAGGTTGACGCTGGCCACCAGGCGGTTGCCATACAGGCTGAGCGCGCTGCGCTCGTTGCTGAGCGCGGTGGCGTCCACCACCGCCACGCTCAGGTAATCCACCAGCCCGGCCTTGTACTGGTTCTGCATCAGCCGCAGCGATTCGCGCGCGGCCTCGAGCGCGCGGCGCTGCACGGTCTGCTCGTTCTCCATCACGCGCAGCTGGATCAGGTAGTCCTCGACTTCGCGCAGCCCGGTCAGCGCCGCCTGCCGGTAAGCCGCGGCCTGCGCGTCGTAGGACGCGCGCGCCTGCTCGACCTGCGCCTGGCGCGCGCCGCCGTCAAAGATGGTCAAGGCCAACGCCGGCCCCAACGACCAGAAGCGCGCCGGGGCGGTCAGCAGCTCGGCGAACTGACCGTTGCGGAAGCCGCCATCGGCCGACAGCGTCAGGCTGGGGAACCAGGCCGCCTGCGCCACGCCGATCTGGGCGTTGGCGGCGGCGGCGCGGCGCTCGGCGGCGGCCACGTCGGGACGGCGCTCCAGCAGTTCGGAAGGCAGGCCCACCGGGATCTGCGGCAGCTGCACCGAGAACGCCGCCGGCGGCAGGCTGAAATGCGACGGCGCCTGGCCCATCAGCACCGCGATGGCATGCTCGTACTGGCCGCGCTGCCAATCCAGGTCGATCGACTGGGCCCGCGTGCTCTCGACCTGGGTGCGGGCCACGGCGACGTCGGCCTGGCCGACGACGCCCACGCTGTAGCGGTTCTGCGTCAGTTGCAGCGATTTCTCGTAGGCGGCCACGGTCGCGTCCAGCAGGCGCTTCTGCTCATCGAGCACGCGCAACTGCAGATAGGCCTGCACCAGCGCGGCCTGCGCGCTCAGGCGGGTCGCCGCCAGGTCGGCCAGGCTGGCCGACGCGCTGGCCTCGGAGGCCTCGACATTGCGGCGCACGCGGCCCCACACGTCCAGCTCCCAACTGACGCTGCCCGTCAGCGAATACTGGTTGGACACGTTGCCGCCGCCCGACGACGAGGACGACGAACCGCCGCTGCCGCCGCCGCTGCCCGAGCGGGTCAGGCCGGCGCCCGCGCCCACGGTGGGGAAGAACCCGGCGCGCGCGCCGCGCACCAGGCCCAGCGCCTGGCGGTAATTGGCCTCGGCCTGGGCGATGGTCTGGTTCGACGTGTTGAGCGCGTCCACCAGGCCATTGAGCGTGGCGTCGTCATAGACGCGCCACCACTGGCCGCGGTCGGCGTCATCGCGCGGTTCGGCGCGCTTCCAGCCGGGCACTTCGTCCTGCCCTTCCTTGTAGGCCGCGCCCACGTCCAGCGCCGGCCGCTGGTAGTCAGGGCCGACGGCGCAGGCGGCCAGCGCGGCGCACAACGCCAGCGTGATGCCGGCGCGCGGCAGAAAGACGGAAGGGAAAGGCTTGGCGTTGCGGATCATAGTTGTTCTATCGAAGCGGCCCCGCCGCGCCGGGCGCGCCCGCGCGCGGCCCAGAGGCGGAAACGGTCAAGGTAGAGATAGACCACCGGAGTGGTGTACAGCGTCAGGATCTGGCTCAGCACCAGCCCGCCCACGATGGTAATGCCCAGCGGCTGGCGCATCTCGACGCCAGCGCCGGTGGCCACCACCAGCGGCAGCGCGCCAAAGATGGCGGCCATGGTCGTCATCATGATCGGCCGGAAGCGCGTCAGGCAGGCCTGGAAGATGGCTTCCTTGGGCGCCATGCCCTGATTGCGCTCGGCCTCGAGCGCGAAGTCCACCATCATGATGGCATTCTTCTTGACGATGCCGATCAGCAGGAACACCCCGATCAGGGCGATCAGCGTGAAATCGGTGCGCACCAGCAGCAGGGCCAGCAGCGCGCCCAGCCCGGCCGACGGCAGCGTCGACAGGATCGTCAGCGGATGCACGAAGCTCTCGTACAGGATGCCCAGCACGATATACATGGTGACCAGCGCGGCCAGGATCAGCCACGGCTGCTGCGCCAGCGTCTGCTGCAGCGCCGCCGCCGTGCCCTGGAAGCCGGCCTGGATCTGATCCGACGGCAGGCCGATGCGCGCCACCGCGGCGTCGATGGCGGCGGTGGCCTGCCCCAGCGACACGCCCGGCGCCAGGCTGAACGACACCGTGTCGGCCACGAACAGGCCCTGGTGCTGCACGCTGAGCGGCGCGTTGGCGTTCTCGAAGCGGGCGAAGGCCGCCATCGGCACGCGCGTGCCGGCCGACGTGATCACCTCGACCTGCTTGAGCGAATCGATATCCTGCGCGAACTTCTGGTCCACCCCCAGCACCACGTGATACTGGTTCAGCGGCCCGTACATCACCGACACCTGGCGCTGGCTGAAGGAATTGTTCAGCACCGTGGAGATGGTCGACATGCTCACGCCCAGCCGCGTGGCGGCGTCGCGGTCGATCACCAGGTTGATCTCGCGGCCCTTGTCCTCGACGTCGGTGTCGACGTCGGTGATCTCGGGGACCTTCGACATGGCCTGCTGCACCTTGGGCATCCAGGTGCGCAGCAATTGCAGGTCGCCGGACATCAGGGTGTAGTCGTACGAGCCCTGGCTCTGGCGGCCGCCGATGCGGATGTCCTGCTGCGACACCAGGAACATGCGCGCGCCCGGCATGTTCTGCAGCCGCGCCCGCAGGCGGTTGATGACCTGGTCGGCCGACACGCCGCGCTCGGCCAGCGGCTTGAGCTGGATCTGCATGAAGCTGCTGTTGCTGCCGCCGCGCCCGCCGGCGAAGCCGGTCATGCTTTGCACCGCCGGATCGGCCAGCACCACCTTGCGCAGCGCCTCCAGCTTGGGCACCGTGGCCTGGAACGAGGTGCCCTGGTCGACCCGGAAGAAACCCAGCAGCTGGCCGGTGTCCTGCTGCGGAAAGAAGCCCTTGGGCACCGCCGTGTACAGATACACGTTCAGGCCCACCGCCGCCGCCAGGATCAGCATCATCAGCCGGCCGTGCGCCAGCGCCCAGGCCAGGCTGCGGCGGTAGCCGTCCTGCATCCAGGCGAAGCCGCCCTCGGCCCAGCGCGCCAGGCGGCCCGGCGGCTTCGGCTCCTTGGGTTCGGCCTTGAGCAGGCGCGCGCACATCATCGGCGTCAGGGTCAGCGACACCACCAGCGACACCATGATGGACGCCGACAGCGTCACCGCGAATTCACGGAACAGGCGTCCCACCACCCCGCCCATCAGCAGGATCGGAATGAACACCGCCACCAGCGACAGGCTCATCGACAGCACGGTGAAGCCCACCTCGCGCGAGCCGCGCAGCGCCGCCCGCATCGGCGACATGCCGTTCTCGACGTGGCGCATGATGTTCTCGAGCACCACGATGGCGTCGTCCACCACGAAGCCGGTGGCCACGATCAGCGCCATCAGCGAGATGGTGTTGAGCGTGAAGCCGCACAGATACATGATGCAGAAGGTGCCGATCAGCGACACCGGCACCGCGACGCTGGGAATGATCGCCGCGCGCCAGCGCCGCAGGAACAGCAGCACCACCAGCACCACCAGGCCCACCGCGATGACCAGCGTCAGCTCGGCCTCGTGCAGCGAGGCGCGGATGCTGGGCGTGCGGTCCTGCGCCACGGTCAGCTGCACGTCGGCCGGCATCAGCGCCAGCAGCACCGGCAGCTGGGCCCGCACCGCGTCCACGGTCTCGATGATGTTGGCGTCGGCCTGGCGCCGCACGATCATCAGGATCGCGTTGCGCTGGTTGTAGAAGCCGGTCTGGTACAGGTCCTCGACCGAATCCTCGACCCTGGCCACGTCCGACACCCGCACCGGCGCGCCGTCGCGCCAGGCCACGAGCAGCGGCCGGTACTGTTCGGCGCGGCTGAGCTGATCGTTGACCATGATCTGCCAGTGGTACTGGTCGTTTTCCAGCACGCCCTTGGGGCGGTTGGCGTTGGCGTTGGCCAGCGCCGTGCGCACGTCGTCGAGCGAGACGCCGCGGTTGGCCAGCGCGCCCGGCAGCACCGTCACGCGCACCGCCGGCAGCGAGCTGCCGCCCACCGTCACTTCGCCCACCCCGTCCACCTGCGACAGCTTCTGCGCCACGATGGTCGAGGCCAGGTCATACATCTGGCCCTGGCTCAGCGTGTCGGAGGTCATCGCCAGCGTCATGATGGGCGCGTCGGACGGATTGGACTTGTGGTACGTGGGGTTGCTGCGCAGGCTGGTCGGCAGCAGCGAGCGGGCGGCGTTGATGGCCGCCTGCACGTCGCGCGCCGCGCCATTGATGTCGCGCGACAGGTCGAACTGCAGCGTCACGCGGGTCGAGCCCTGGGTGCTGCTGGAGGTCATCTCGGTCACGCCGGCGATGCTGCCCAGCGAGCGTTCCAGCGGCGTGGCGACGCTGGAGGCCATGGTCTCGGGGCTGGCGCCCGGCAGGCTGGCCGACACCGAAATGGTGGGAATGTCCACCTGCGGCAGCGGCGCCACCGGCAGCAGGAAGAACGACAGCATGCCGGCCAGGACGATCGCCAGCGACAGCAGCGTGGTCGCCACCGGCCGGACGATGAAGGGCGCCGACAGGATCACGGCGCGCTCCCGGCGCGCGCCTCGCGCATGCCGCGCCAGCGCCGCGACATGCGGTCGAACATCAGGTAGATCACCGGCGTGGTGAACAGCGTCAGCACCTGGCTCAGCAGCAGGCCGCCCACCATCACCAGGCCCAGCGGCTGGCGCAGCTCGGCGCCGGTGCCCGTCGACAGCATCAGCGGCAGCGCGCCGAACAGCGCCGCCAGCGTGGTCATCAGGATCGGCCGGAAGCGCAGCAGCGCCGCCTCATGGATCGCCGCGCGCGGCGACAGGCCGCGCTTGCGCTCGGCGTCGAGCGCGAAGTCGATCATCATGATGGCGTTCTTCTTGACGATGCCGATCAGCAGGATGATGCCGATGATGCCGATCATGTCGAGCTCGGTGCCGCTGATCAGCAGCGCCAGCAACGCCCCCACCCCGGCCGACGGCAGCGTCGACAGGATGGTGATCGGGTGGATGTAGCTTTCGTACAGCACGCCCAGCACGATGTACATGGTGACGATCGCCGCCAGGATCAGCCACAGCGTGCTCGACAGCGAGTTCTGGAACGCCAGCGCCGCGCCCTGGAAGCGCGTCTCGACGCTGGCCGGCATGCCGATCTCGGCCTCGGCCGCGGTGATCGCCTCGACCGCGGCCGACAGCGACGCGCCATGCGCCAGGTTGAACGACACCGTGACCATCGGGAACTGGTCCAGCCGGTTCACCGCCAGCACCGTCTTGCCCTCGGTGATGCGGGCGATGGACGACAGCGGCACCTGCGCCCCGGTGGAGGTCGGCACGTGGATCTGGCCGAGCGAGGCCGGGTTCATCTGGAACTGCGGCTGCACCTCCAGCACCACGCGGTACTGGTTGGATTGGGTGAAGATGGTCGAGATCAGGCGCTGGCCGAAGGCGTCGTACAGCGCCTCGTCCACCACCGCCGCCGTGATGCCCAGCCGCGAAGCCGCGTCGCGGTCGATCTCGACCCAGGTCTGCAGGCCGTCGTCCTGCAGGTCATCGGTCACGTCCTTCAGGCCCGGCACCTGGCGCAGCCGGTCGATCAGCTTGGGCGTCCATTCGCTCAGCACCTTCAGGTCCGGGTTGGACAGCGTCATCTGGTACTGCGTGCGGCTGACCCGGTCCTCGATGGTCAGGTCCTGCACCGGCTGCATGTAGACGGTCACGCCGTCCTGCTTGCCGAAGGCCTCCTGCAGCCGCGCCATCACGGTCGGCAGGTCGCCCTTGCGCTCGGACTGCGGCTTGAGCGCAATCTGCATGCGGCCGGCGCTGAGGGTGGCGTTGCTGCCGTCCACGCCGATGAACGACGACACCGCCTGCACATCGGGATCCTCCAGCGCCAGCCGCGCCGCGGCCTGCTGGCGCTCGGCCATGGCGGAGAAGGAAATCGACTGCGGCGCCTGCGTGATGGCCTGGATCAGCCCGGTGTCCTGCTGCGGGAAGAAGCCCTTGGGAATCAGGATGTACAGCAGCACCGTCAGCGCGAAGGTCGCCAGCGCCACCAGCAGCGTCAGCGGCTGGTGCCGCAGCACCTTCTGCAGCATGCGGTCGTAGGCGGCGATGGTGCGGTCGATGAAGGCCCCGGTGACCTGGTGGAAGCGGCCGTGCTTCTGCTCGGACTCGGCGCGCAACAGGCGCGCGCACATCATCGGCGTCAGCGTCAGCGACACCACCAGCGAGATCAGGATCGACACCGCCAGCGTGATGGCGAACTCGCGGAACAGCCGCCCCACCACCTCGGTCATGAACAGCAGCGGGATCAGCACCGCGATCAGCGAGAAGGTCAGCGAGATCAGCGTGAAGCCGATCTGCGAGGCGCCCTTGAGCGCGGCCTGCAGCGGCGTCTCGCCCTCTTCGATGTGGCGGGCGATGTTCTCGATCATGACGATGGCGTCGTCCACCACGAAGCCGGTGGCGATGGTCAGCGCCATCAGCGTCAGGTTGTTGATGGAGAAACCGGCCAGGTACATGATGCCGAACGTGCCCACCAGCGACAGCGGCACCACCACGCTGGGAATCAGCGTCGCCGTGATGCTGCGCAGGAACACGAAGGTCACCATCACCACCAGCGCCACCGCCAGCAGCATCTCGAACTGCACGTCGGCCACCGAATCGCGGATGGTCTGGGTGCGGTCCGACACCACCGTCACGTCCAGCGTGGCCGGCAGCGCGGCGCGCAGTTGCGGCAGCAGCGCCTGGATGCGGTTGACCACGTCGATGACGTTGGCGCCGGGCTGGCGCTGGATGTTGAGCAGGATGGCGGGCTTGTCGCCGGCCCAGGCGGCCTGGCGCGTGTCCTCGGCGCCCTCGACCGCGCGCGCCACGTCCGACAGGCGCAGCGGCGCGTTGTTCTTGTAGGCAATGATCAGGTCGTTGTAGTCGGTCGGCGACTTGAGCTGGTCATTGGCGTTGATGGTGGTCGAGCGCAGCGGCCCGTCCAGGTTGCCCTTGGGCTGGTTGACGTTGGCGCCCACCACCGCGGTGCGCAGGTCGGTCAGCCCCAGGCCGTTGGCCGCCAGCGCCTGCGGATTGACCTGCACGCGCACGGCCGGGCGCTGCCCGCCCGCCACGCTCACCAGGCCCACGCCCGGAATCTGCGACAGCTTCTGCGCCACCCGCGTGTCCACCAGGTCGCGCACCTGCGGCAGCGGCATGGTGGGCGAGGTGATCGCCAGCGTCAGCACCGCCGCGTCGGCCGGGTTGACCTTGTTGTAGGTCGGGGGCACCGGCAGGTCGCTGGGCAGCAGGTTCGACGCCGCGTTGATGGCGGCCTGCACCTGCTGTTCGGCCACGTCCAGCGGCAGCGTCAGGTTGAACTGCATGGTGATGACCGAGGCGCCGCCCGAGCTGGTCGACGACATCTGGTTCAGGCCCGGCATCTGGCCGAACTGCCGCTCCAGCGGCGAGGTCACCAGCGACGTCATCACGTCCGGGCTGGCGCCCGGATACAGCGTGGTCACCTGGATGGTGGGGTAATCGACTTCGGGCAGGGCCGAGACCGGCAGCAGGCGGTAGGCGATGAAGCCGGCGATCAGGATGGCCACCATCGACAGCGTGGTGGCCACGGGCCGCAGGATGAACAGGCGCGACGGGCTCACGGCGTGGCCCCCCGCTTATCGCGTCGCGGGCGTGGTGCCCGCCGGCGCGCCCCCGCCCAGCGACTTGTCCTTGGCGGCGGGAATCACCTCGTCGCCGCCCACCACGTCGACCTTGGCGCCGGCGCGCAGGCGGTCGGTGCCTTCGGTCACGACGCGGTCGCCCGGCTGCAGGCCCTCGTTCACGGCCACCATGCCATTGTTGATGGCGCCCAGCTTGACCTGCTTGACCTGCACGGTGTTGTCCGGCTGCACCAGGAACACGAAGGCGCCGGCCGACCCCTGCTGCACCGCCGCCGTCGGGATCGCCGTCACGCCCTTGCGCGTCAGCACGTGCAGGCGCACGTTGACGAACTGGTTGGGGAACAGCGCGTCGTCCTGGTTCTCGAATTTGGCCTTGAGCTTGAGGGTGCCGGTGGTGACGTCGATCTGGTTGTCCAGCGTCGCCAGCGTGCCGGAGGCGATGCGGCGGGTATCGGCGCGGTCGTAGGCCTCCACCGCCAGGGTCTTGCCCTCGGCCAGCTCGGCGCGCACTTCCGGCAGTTGCGTCTCGGGCAGCGTGAAGACCACCGAGATCGGCTGCGTCTGGGTGATCACCACCAGGCCGTTGGTGTCCGAGCTGGACACCAGGTTGCCGCGGTCGACCTGGCGCAGGCCCAGCCGGCCGCTGATCGGCGCGGTGATGCGGGCGTAGTCCAGCTGCAGGCGGGCATTGTCGACATTGGCCTGGTCGCTCTTGATGGTGCCTTCGTATTGGCGCACCAGCGCGGCCTGGGTGTCGACCTGCTGCTTGGCGATCGAGTCCTGCTTGAACAGGGCCTGGTAGCGCTGCAGGTCGCGGCGCGCGTTCTCCAGCAGCGCCAGGTTCTGCATCTGGGTGCCGCGGGCCTGGTCCAGGGCCACCTGGAAGGCGCGCGGGTCGACCTGCGCCAGCAGGTCGCCGGCCTTGACCTGCTGGCCTTCCTGGAACGGCACGTCGACCAGTTCGCCGCTGACGCGGCTGCGCACGGTGACGGTGTTGTAGGCGGTCACGGTGCCCAGGGATTTGAGGAAGATGTCGATGTCCTGCGTCACGGCGCTGGCCACCCGCACCGGCACGGCCAGGTTGGCCAAGGCCGCGGCCATGTTGGGCCGTCCGCCGCCGGAGCGCCCGCCGGGGCCGCCGCCGCCCGGCTTGGCCGCCGGCCGCAACGCCAGCCAGGCGATGCCGGCCACCACCAGCAAAAGCACCGCTAACCCGATGATTCTGCGGCGGGTCCAGCGAGAGGGCGGAGAAACGGGACGGCTATCGGACATGGGGAACGGTTCCGGCACTGACGGAGAAAGCCGTATTGTGACCTAGACGACCGACATTTCAGCCATTGTCCGTTACTGCTGAAATCGGCCGCAACAGGAATCGGGGCGGGATGACCCCCGCCCGCGCCCGCCGGGCTACGAATTGCAGAGCGTGATCTGGAAGGGGATGCTGCGCGCCACCTGCTGGGGCTTGAATTCGCCGTCCTGGGTCGAAAAGCGGATCCAGATCATGTACTTGTTCGCGCTGATCTCGGGAAAGACCCCCTGCGCCGGATCGACCCAGACGCGCAGCAGCTGGAACTGCTTGCCGCCCAGCATCTCCTGGTAGGCTCCCTGCTCGGCCACGATGTCGGTCTTGCGGCCGGACTCGCGCAACAGGCGCAGCGCCAGGGTCAGGCCGTCGTTCAGGGCGGTGAAGGGCGCCAGCCAGGCCTGCAGGTCGGCGCAGCGCGCGGCTTCGGACTTGTGCTGCCAGGCGTAGTACGACGGCATGTCGACCTGGGTCGCGCCGCCGGGCACGGCCAGGCGGCCGCGCAGGCTGGTGAGCCATTCGTTCTCGCGCAGGGATTGGCCGGTCTTGCCGGGCGCCGCCAGGGCCGAGGCCACTTTTTCGAGTTCGCGCAGCATGCCTTCGAGCGCGTCCTGCGCCACCCCGGGGTGGTCGCGCAGGCCCACCAGCGCCACGCGCTGGCGTTCGAGGTCCTGCAGCACCGAGCCTTTGACGTCGGTGCGCTCGCAGACATCGAGCAGGTCGAACAACGAGGTGACGGCGACCTGGTGCTGGCGTGAATCCCCCTCGCGGGCAAAGAAGAACAACCTGTCGAACAGGTATTCAAGCCGCAGGTAGGCGCGGATGCGCTCATTGAAGGGATATTCGTAAACAATCACGCTTGTAAACAGGCCCATCAGAGGTCGGCCGGCGGGCCGAGATTATTCAGGGGTGCCGGCCAAGCCCGGGGCTTGCCGGCCCGTCGTGGCCGCCAACGTGAGCCAGCGATCATGCAGGGTCTTCGCCTGCACGCGCAATTGCTCCGGCGATGTCGCGCCGCCATTGTCGATGACGTCGTCCGCGACTTCGAGCCGGTCCGCCCGCGCAGCCTGTGCCGCCATGATACGCCGGATGGCTGAGTCCGTCAGCCCGCTGCGCGACTGCACGCGGGCCACCTGCGTGTCGGGATCGCAATCGACCACGCAGATGCGGTCGACGCGGTCGCGCCAACGCCCGATCGACTCGACCAGCAACGGCACCACGAACACCAGATAGGCGCCTTGCGCGGCCTCGGCCTGGCGTTCGGTTTCGTGGCCGATGGCCGGGTGCAGGATGGCTTCCAGGCGCAGGCGGACCTGCGGATCCGCAAACGCGCGCTCGCGCATCCAGTCGCGGTCGAGGGCGCCGGCCGGCGTCAGCGCGTCGGGCCCGAATTCGCGTTCGATGGCGGGCATCGCGGCGCCGCCGGCCGCGGTCAGCGCGCGCGCGATCTCATCGGTATCGACCACCGACGCGCCCCATTCGCCCAGCATGTCGGCCACGCGCGATTTGCCCGAGCCGATGCCCCCTGTCAGACCGATCTTGAACATGTTCGTCCTTCGTTTGCGGCGCGGACTGGACAGGACCGCCGCGCCATCGGGCGCGAGCCGCCGCTGGCCGCGCGCGCGTTCAATTCAATGCAGCAACCATCCCAGGCCCTGCTCGCCGCCCAGCAGCAGCACGGCCACGCCCGCCAATGCCAGGTACGGGCCGAACGGCAGCGCCTGGCCACGGCTGGCCCGGCCGCTGAGCGTCAGGGCGCCGCCCACCACCACGCCGACCACCGACGCGCCCAGCAGCAGCATCGGCAAGGCGCCGACGCCGAACCAGGCGCCCAGCGCCGCCAGCAGCTTGAAATCGCCGTAGCCCATGCCTTCGCGGCCGGTCAGCAGCCGGAATGCATGAAAGATAACCCACAGGAACAGGTAGCCGGCCACCGCGCCCACCACCGCCATCGACAGCGGCGTGAAGGCGTCGAACAGATTCACCAGCAGACCGGCCCAGGCCAGCGGCAGCGTGATCGCGTCCGGCAGCAGGGTCGATTCCAGGTCGATCCAGGCCAGCGCCACCAGCGCCGCCGACAGGCCCATGGCGCACAGCGCGATGGGCGTGGCGCCGAAACGCCAGGCGCAGGCGGCGAACAGGAGGCAGGTGATCGACTCGATGGCGGGATAGCGCCAGCCGATCCCGGCCCCGCATGCGGCGCAGCGGCCGCGCAGCGCCAGCCAGCCCAGCAGCGGCAGGCGGCGCCAGCCGGTCACCGGGGTCTCACAGCTCGGGCAATGCGAGGCCGGCGCCAGCAGGCCGGAATCGGCGACCGGCCGGGCCTGGCCCGCGGCCTCCTGGCACTGCGCCTGCCACTCGCGCTCCATCATGCGCGGCAGGCGGTAAGTCACCCGCGTCAGCCAGCCGCCGACCAGCAGGCCGGCCAGCGCGGCCAGCGCGATGAACGCCGCCAGCGGCACCGGGAAGACATGCCACAGCGTCATGCGCGCTCCCGCGACGCGGTCCGTCGCGCCGGCGCGCGAGCGCTGGCGGCAAGGCGGCGGGTGGGCAGCCGGGAGCCGTGTCGTAATTTGTGCATAAAGTGCCGGCAACGCCTTTCAGGATGATGGGGATCGTATCGAATCTTCGCATAAGTGCGTAAAATCGGAGACAGACTCAACTTACGGATCAGCTGCCATGGCCGCGCGCGTCGAAATCCTTACCCGCCCCCGCAAACTCAGCATGATGGGGCTGCTGCTAGCGGGCACGGTGCTGGGTGCCGCGGGCTGCGCCCAGCAACGCACCGAAGGCTATTACGATCCTCCGGTCGAAAGCACCGTCACCGACGCCCAGTACCAGGGTTCCGGCGCCGGCTACCGCACCGTGCTGCGGGCGCCCTCGCAGGTGCAGATCGCGCTGAAACCCGACCAGAAGAAGACCCCGACCCAGGCCGCCGCGGCCCAGGGCGCCACCACCGAGGACGGCCAGCCCGTGCCGGAAGGCGCGGACAGCGGCGCCGCTGCGGCCCCCGCGCCCGTTCCGGCGCCCGCCGCCGCGCAGAGCGCCGCCGCCAACAGCCTGGTGCCGCAGCCGCAGACCTACATGGGCACCCTGCCGTGTTTCTCGCCCGCCATGCAATGCACGGCGCAACGCGTCACCCTGACCCTGGCGCCCAACGGCCGCTGGCGCGGCCGCACCGCCTACCTGGAAAACGATCCCCAGAAGGCCGCGCCGATCGTCGAGCAAGGCTGCTGGGACGCCACCGACGAGCGCCCGCCGCGCGTCCTGCTGCTCGACAGCAAGGGCAACATGCGGGTCGAATTCGTGGTCGCCGCCAACAACGTGCTGCGCGTGCGCTCCATCGGCGGCCAGACGCCCAACCTGAACTACAACCTGACCCGCCAGCCGGACCTGGATCCGATCGACGAACTGGCCAAGGCCCAGGCGCCCCAGTGCCCCTGAGCCCGGCGGGCCGGGCATCGACCCTGGCCTGACCCTTCCCCCCACAGGGCCTGCCGGATGCCGCATCCGCAGGCCCTTGGTTTTTGCGGCGGGCCCCGGGCGACGTGACGGCCCATGCATGGTCGGTTGGCTCTATAAGTAAGTGCCTACTTACTCCAATACCCTTTATTAATAAGCGCTGCGCAACAATCCGCAAGAATGACGTGGACCGGCTCCGCCCGCGGCGCATAGCGCGTGACTGGCGCGTGACCATCCGGCGCAGGCGGGATCGGTGCGGGCCGGGCCGGATCGAGCGCGGTCGGCTCGAATGGCGTCGGCCCGGGCTGGGCGGGTTCGCGCAGGGGCCATTCATGCAGGGGCTCGGCCGGCCCCGCCGCGCCCCGCCCGCACGGCAGCGGCGCGCCCAGCACCGGCGACACGCCCAGTTGCCCATGGGCGCACAGCCGGCAGGCCAGCTGCATGGCGTTGCGCACGCCCAGCTTGGCGAAGATCCGGGCGCGATGGGCCTCGGCGGTGCGCAGGGAAATGTCCAGGTCGATCGCGATGACCTTGTTGGGACGGCCGGCCGCGACATAGGCGACGATCTGGCGTTCGCGCGGCGTCAGGGTGGACAGGAGGCGATCGAGGTCGGTGCGGGGAACGTGCATGGAACGGCTCTGCAATGAAGACTTGCAGAGAGTCTGCCCCGCCCCCGGCGGCGGCATAAGCTGGCAATTTTGCCAGGGGTGCGGCCCGGGAGGATCGGGCCGCGGCGCAACCGGCTCAGGCCGTGTAGGACAGTTCCAGGTTGTCGATCAGGCGCGTCGCGCCCAGCTTGGCGGCGGCCAGCACCACCACCGGCTCGCCGGCCTGCAGGTCGGCGGCTTCCGGACGCTTGAGGTCGCGCTGGCGGCGCAGGGCGATGTAGTCGACCTTCCAGCCGCGATCGGTCAGGTGCTGCGCCGCTTCGCGCTCCAGCTTGGCGGCATCGCGCTCGCCGGCCGCCAGGCGCTGGCCGACGTTGTGCAGCGCGGCGTACAGGGCCGGGGCCTCGGCGCGCTCGGCGTCGCTCAGGTAGCGGTTGCGCGAGGACAGCGCCAGGCCGTCATCGGCGCGCACGGTCTCGTGCGCCAGCACTTCCACCGGCAGCTGGAACTGGCGGCACATGTTGCGCACCACCATCAGCTGCTGGTAGTCCTTCTTGCCGAACACCGCCACCTTCGGCTGCACACAGGAGAACAGCTTGAGCACCACGGTGCTGACGCCGGCGAAGAAGCCCGGACGGAACTCGCCTTCGAGGATGTCGCCCAGGTCGTCCGGCGGCTGCACGCGGTAGTTCTGCGGCTCGGGGTACATCTCGCGCTCGTTGGGCGCGAACAGCACGTAGACGTCGCGTTCGCGCTCGAGCTTCTCGATGTCGGCGGCCAGGGTGCGCGGGTATTGGTCGAAGTCCTCGTTCGGCCCGAACTGCAGGCGGTTCACGAAGATGCTGGCGACCACCGGGTCGCCGTGCTGGCGCGCCAGCTTCATCAGCGCCAGGTGGCCTTCGTGCAGGTTGCCCATGGTGGGCACGAACGACACGCGATTCTGGCCGCGCAGGTGATCGCGCAGTTCCTGGATGGTGTGGACGACTTTCAAGGGGAATCTCCGGGATCGGGCGCACAGCCCGGGGGGATCAGGCCGCGACCGCCGCGACGCTGGTATAGGCCAGGCGCACGTAGATGGGCGCGTAAGGCTCGGCCTGCGTGATTTCCAGCAGCGACTCGCGCGCCAGCTCCAGCATGGCGATGAAGTGCACCACCACCACCGCGGCCGGCGCGCCTTCGCGCACCCGTTCCATGAACAGGTCGCCGAACTCGATGAAACGCACGTCGTTCAAGCGCCGCAGGATGTGCGTCATGTGGTCGCGCACCGACAGCTGTTCGCGAGTGATGTGATGGTGCTGGTTGAGCTTGGCCCGCTTCATGATGTCGGCCCACGCGGCGCGCAGGTCATCGACGCTGACCTCGGGCAGCATGCGCTCGACGCTCAGGTCGGCAACGGCGTGGCTGGTGACGAAGTCGCGGCCCAGCTGGGGCAAGGCGTCGAGCTTCTGCGCGGCCAGCTTCATCTGCTCGTACTCGAGCAGGCGGCGCACCAGCTCGGCGCGCGGATCCTCGGGCTCTTCGCCGGTGTCGGTCTTCTTGACCGGCAGCAGCATGCGCGACTTGATCTCGATCAGCATGGCCGCCATCAGCAGATACTCGGCGGCCAGCTCCAGGTTGTGGATGCGGATCTGTTCCACATAGGACAGGTACTGCCGCGTGACATCCGCCATCGGGATGTCCAGCACGTTGAAGTTCTGCTTGCGGATCAGGTAGAGCAGCAGGTCCAGCGGCCCCTCGAAGGCCTCGAGGAAGACCTCCAGCGCGTCCGGCGGAATGTACAGATCCGTCGGCATCTGGAACAGCGGCTCGCCGTACAGACGCGCGAACGCCACGCTATCAACGGTGTCGGGCGTGCTGTCGACGGACGGTTCCACTAGCGCGGCCAGGGCATCGCCCGGGACGGAGGGGGTGTGGGCCATGGCTGCCGCAACGGTATCAGTCGGCCTGATACACGTACGGCTTTTGCGGCACGCGGGCGGCGCGGAAGCCTTCCAGCAGTTCCGCGTCCTGCGTCTTGTCCCAAAGACGGGCGCGGCCTTCGCGCTGGCGTTCTTCGGTGCCAGGGTGCGACTGCTTGTAGTCTTTCAGGAACTGGGTGATCTCGGATTCGTAGTTGGTCGCCATGGCACCAATTTCAGTGGGTTTCGGATGCCGCCAGTTTACTGCACCCGGGGCCGGAACCCGGCGTTACAATCTTCCGGCTCCCACCGCCCCCCTCCGCCATGTCCGCCGAATCCGCAGCCGCAGCCAATCCCGCTCCTCCTTCAACCCCGGACGCGGTGCGCGCGGCACGCATGATTCCCTTCATCGTCGGCTGTGCGCTGTTCATGCAGATGCTGGACGCGACCGTGGTGGCGACCGCCCTGCCGGCCATGGCGCGGGCCCTGGGATCGACCCCGGTGCGGCTGAACGTGGCCATCACCTCCTACCTGCTGTCGGTGGCCGTGTTCGTGCCGGTCAGCGGCTGGGCCGCCGACCGCTACGGCGCCCGCCGCGTCTTCATCGCCGCCATCGGCCTGTTCACCCTCAGTTCCGTGGCTTGCGCCCTGTCGCAGGACCTGCCGCAACTGGTCATCTCCCGCATCGTGCAGGGCATGGCCGGGGCCATGATGGTGCCGGTGGGCCGCATCATCCTGCTGCGCACCGTGCCCAAGCAGGACCTGCTCAAAGCCATGTCGTTCCTGTCGATCCCGGCGCTGCTGGGCCCGGTGATCGGGCCGCCGCTGGGCGGCTTCATGGTCACCTACATGTCGTGGCACTGGATCTTCCTGATCAACATTCCCATCGGCGTGCTCGGCATCGCGCTGGTGCTGCGCTACGTGGCCGAGATCAAGGAAGAAACGGCGCCGCGCCTGGACTGGCTGGGCTTTTTGCTCAGCGCCGTGTGCCTGGCCACGCTGGTCAGCGGCTTCGAGGCCATCGGCCGCGACGTCATGCCGCTGCCGCTGCTGCTGGGCCTGATCGCGGTGGGCATCATCTGCGGCCTGCTCTACGGCTGGCACGCGCGCCGCATCGATTACGCGATCATCGACCTGTCGCTGATGCGCATTCCCACGTTCGCCATCTCGACGCTGGGCGGCAACCTGTGCCGCTTCGCGGTGGGCGCCACGCCCTTCCTGCTGGCCATGCTGCTGCAGGTGGGCTTCGGCCTGTCGCCGTTCTCGGCCGGCCTGATCACCTTCGCCAGCGCGGCCGGCGCGCTGCTGATGAAGTTCGTGGCCACCCCGATCGTCAGGCATTTCGGCTTTCGCCGCGTGCTGACCGTGAACGCGGTGCTGACCGGCGCCTTCATCATGGTCTGCGCCACCTTCACGGCGGCCACGCCGGTCTGGCTGCTGATCGCCATCCTGCTGATCGGCGGCTTCTTCCGCTCGCTGCAGTTCACCGGCGTAAATACGCTAACCTATGCCGACATTCCCCCGGCCAAGATGAGCCGCGCCAGCAGCTTCGCCGCCATGGCGCAGCAGCTCGGCATCAGCCTGGGCGTGGGCGTGGCCGCGGTGACCCTGAACATCAGCATGACCCTGCGCGGGGCCGAAACGCTGGCGGTGGGCGACGTGATCGCCGGCTTCATCGTCATCGGCCTGCTGTGCGCGGCTTCGGTCTTCTCCTTTAGACGCCTCGACCCGCTGGCCGGGGCACACCTGAACGGCGCCAAAAACAGTGACGACGAATGAATTTGTCCTAGCCCTGGACCAGGGCACGACCAGCTCCCGCGCCATCGTGTTCGATCGCGACGGCGTGGTGCGCGGCATCGGCCAGCGCGAATTCCGCCAGCACTACCCGCGGCCGGGCTGGGTCGAACATGATCCCGGCGAGATCTGGCACAGCCAGCTGGACGTGGCGCGCGAGGCCTTGCGCAACGCCGCCGCCAGCGCCGCCGACGTGGCCGCCATCGGCATCACCAACCAGCGCGAAACCACCCTGATCTGGGACCGCGCCAGCGGCCGCCCGCTGGCCCGCGCCATCGTCTGGCAGGACCGCCGCACCGCGCCGATGTGCGACCAGTTGCGCCAGGACGGCCATGCCGACTTCCTGCAATCGCGCACCGGGCTGGTGCTGGACGCCTATTTCTCGGGCACCAAGCTGGCCTGGCTACTGGATCACGTGCCCGGCGCGCGCCAGAAGGCCGAGCGCGGCGAGCTGGCCTTCGGCACCGTCGACACCTGGCTGATCTGGCAGCTGACCGGCGGCGCGGTGCACAGCACCGACCCCAGCAACGCCTCGCGCACCATGCTGTTCGACCTGCACACGCAGGACTGGAACGACGAGATCCTGGCGCTGCTCAACATTCCGCGCAGCGTGCTGCCGTCGATCGCGCCCAGCAGCGCGGTGGTGGGCGAATCCCTGCCCGAATGGCTGGGCGGCTCGATTCCCATCGCCGGCGTCGCCGGCGACCAGCAGGCCGCGACCTTCGGCCAGGCCTGCTTCAAGCCGGGCATGGCCAAGAACACCTATGGCACCGGCTGCTTCATGCTGATGAACGTGGGCGACAAGCCGGTGCAGTCGCACAACCATCTGCTGTCGACCGTCGGCTGGGGCCTGCCGGTCCAGGGCCAGCCAGGCTGGCGGCCGGCCTACATGCTGGAAGGCGGCGTGTTCGTCGCCGGCGCCGCGGTGCAATGGCTGCGCGACGGCCTGGGCATCATCCAGCGCTCCGAGGAAATCGAATCGCTGGCCGCCAGCGTGGCCGACACCGACGACGTCTTCATGGTGCCGGCCTTCGCCGGCCTGGGCGCGCCGCACTGGGATCCCTATGCCCGCGGCACCCTGGTGGGCCTGACGCGCGGCACCACCCGCGCCCACATCGCCCGCGCCACGCTCGAATCCATCGCGCTGCAGAGCGCCGAACTGCTGACCTGCATGAACGGCGACAGCGGCATCGCGCTGACCGAGCTGCGGGTCGATGGCGGCGCGGCCCGCAACGACCTGCTGATGCAGATGCAGGCCGACCTGCTGGGCGTGCCGGTGGTGCGCCCGCGGGTGCCGGAATCGACCGCGCTGGGCGCGGCGGGCCTGGCGGGCCTGGCGGTCGGCTTCTGGTCGGGCCAGGACGAGTTCGCCTCCAAGTGGCAGGCCGAGCGCACCTTCGAGCCGGCCTGGCCGGACTCGGTGCGCGAGGCCCGCATGCGGCGCTGGAGCCAGGCGGTGGAACTGTCCAAGGGCTGGTCCAACACCGCGAAGTGAACGGCCGCGGCCCGGCGACTTACGGCCGCCGCGCCTGCGCCTGCATCAGCCGCAACGCCACGCGATAGCCGGCGAACACATAGAACGCATTGCTGTTCATCAGCAGCCACGCGCCGGCGCCGCCCAGCAGCGCGACCACCGGGCCGACCGCGCGCATGTCGCCCTGCGACCACGCGATCAGCCCCAACCCGCCCGCGGCGGCCAATGTCAGCGCGGTGCGCTTGAGCAGCACCAGCCCCAGGCTGTAGCCGCCCATGAACGCCACCACGCCGATCGCCAGCGCCAGCGCCGTGACGGCGCAGGCCAGCACCAGCGCGAAGGCCGCCAGCGCCGGGCCGGCCGGGCGCAGCAGCAGGCTCAACAGGCCGATGCCGACGCCGATGCCGCCGACCATCGTCAGCACCGCCAGCGCCAGCGGCGACCACAGCCCCGGCGGCGCGGCGCGCGCATCCATCTCGGCGACGAAGCGGTGCATGGCCGCCGACGCATCCGGCGCGCCCGCCTCGTCGCGCAGCGCCGCCTCCAGCCGGCGGCATTGCGCGATCAGCGCATTCAGCCCGGGGCCGGACGGCGCCATCACAGCCTCGTGACGCCCGGGGCGTGTTCGGCCACCGTGTTGCGCAGCGCGGCCATCGCCTCCTGCACGGCGGTCGGCCGGAAGGCGTCCTCGCGCCAGTACATGGCCACCGAGCCGAAGCCCGACAAGCGCACCGGGATGATGCGCATCGCCTTCATCTGCGTGAAGCGCAGCGCCGCGCGGTGCGAGGCCACGCCGATCATGTCGCTGTTGTTGATCAGGGTGAGGTTGATGGTGACCGAATTGGACTCGACGTGGTCGGCCGGCGGCGCCTGGCCGGCCGCGGCCAGCGCGGCGTCGACCGCGTTGCGGATCGGCGTGCCCTTGGGCCACAGGATCCAGCGGTATGACAGCAGCTCTGGCCAGCCGGGCTGCTCCAGCGCGAACAGCGGATGGCGCGGCCGCGCCACCAGGTGGATCGGCTCCAGGTACAGCGCTTCGAAGCGGATGGCCGGATCATGGTGCTCGGGCGCCGAGCGGCCCACCACGATGTCCAGGTCGCCCTGCGCCAGCTGCGCCAACAGGCGGTCGGTGGTGCCTTCCACCAGTTTCACGCGGGCCTGCGGCATGCGTTCGAGCAGCTTCATCACCGCCAGCGGCACGGTGTCGGAGGCCGAGGCGCCCGAGGCGCCGATCACCACCCGGCCGCCGCCGCCCTCGCGCAGCGCAGCCATGTCGGCGCTGGCGCGGTCCAGCTGCGCCTCGACCCGCTGCGCGTGCGCGATCAGCACGTCGCCGTGCGGCGTCGGCCGCAGGCCGCGCGCATGGCGCTCGAACAGCGGCAGGCCGATGTCGTCTTCCAGATCCTTCAGCCATTTCGACAACCCCGGCTGGGTCGTGTTGAGCATGGCGGCCGAGTGGCTGATGTTGCGGGTCTGGGCCAGGCTGAGGAGCATTTTCAGGTTGCGCAGGCGCAACCGGTGAGTCCAGTCCATGGAGTCCCCTTTTGTCTCTTATCCATATAGTTATTGGTATGGATAATAAGATAATTTCATTTCAAAACACATAGCTCGTTACGCATAATCGTCTCCATATCGTGACCCGCCGCGCCTGCCGCGACGGGCCAACAGAAGCCGGCCCCGACGCCGGCCCCCAGGAGACAGACATGCCCGACGGTCACCCCCCCGGCGCGGACCGCGCCGCCTATTACGCGCGCATCGCCCAGAAGCACATGGCCCCGCTGTGGGAGTCGCTGCACAACCTGGTGCCGCGCCAGCCCGCGCCGCGCTGCGTGCCGGCGATCTGGAAATACGACGACGTGCGCGACGACGTGCTGGCCTCGGGCTCGCTCATCACCGCCGAGGAAGCCGTGCGGCGCGTGCTGATCCTGGAGAACCCGGGCCTGCCCGGCCAGGCCAGCATCACGCAGAGCCTGTACGCCGGCCTGCAGCTGATCCTGCCGGGCGAGATCGCGCCCAGCCACCGCCACACCCAGTCGGCCCTGCGCTTCATCGTCGAGGGCCGCGGCGCCTACACCGCCGTCAACGGCGAACGCACCACCATGCATCCGGGCGACTTCATCATCACGCCGTCCTGGACCTGGCACGACCACGGCAACGCCGAGACCGTCGACGGCGGCGAACCGGTGGTCTGGCTCGACGGCCTGGACATTCCGCTGCTGCGCTTCCTGGACGCCGGCTTCGCCGAAAACTATCCGTCCGCCACCCAGCCCGTCACGCGGCCGGAAGGCGACAGCATGGCGCGCTACGGCCACAACATGGCGCCGGTGCGCCACCGCGCCGCCGGCGGCACCTCGCCGATCTTCAACTACCCCTACGAGCGCAGCCGCGAAGCGCTCGACGCGCTCTACCGCCACGGCGAGCTCGACCCCTGGGACGGCGTCAAGCTGCGCTACCTCAATCCGGCCACGGGCGGCTACCCCATGCCCACCATGGCCACCTTCATGCAGTTGCTGCCGGCCGGCTTCCAGGGCAAGACCTATCGCAGCACCGACTCCACCGTCTACAGCGTGGTGGAAGGCCGCGGCATCGCCCGCATCGGCGACGCCGAATTCCATTTCGGTCCGCGCGACGTGTTCGTGGCGCCGTCGTGGCTGCCGGTGCAGCTGGCGGCGCTGGAAGACGCCACCCTGTTCAGCTATTCCGACCGCCCGGTGCAGGACGCGCTGGGCCTGTGGCGCGAAGAACGCATCGCCTGACGCGGGCGGGCCGCCGCGCCCGCCCTCCCCCTTTCCGTTCCGCCTTCAAAGGTTGATTCATGTCTTACGTGTTTGCTCCCGCCGACCCCGTCGCCGTGCCCGTCGCCGGCAGCCCGGACCGTTTTCCCGTGCGCCGCGTCTATTGCGTCGGCCGCAACTACGCCGCCCACGCCCGCGAGATGGGCTTCGATCCCGACCGCGAGCCGCCGTTCTTCTTCTGCAAGCCGGCCGACGCCGTGGTGCCGGTGGCGCGGGACGCCACGCTGACGCTGCCCTATCCGTCCGAGACCGCCAACTTCCACTATGAAATCGAACTGGTCGCGGCCATCGGCAAGGGCGGCGCCAACATCGCGGTCGAATCCGCGTTGGAACACGTGTGGGGCTACGCCGTCGGCCTGGACATGACGCGCCGCGACCTGCAGATGAAGATGCGCGAGGCCGGCCGCCCGTGGGAGCTGGGCAAGGCCTTCGACCAGAGCGCGCCGATCGGCCCGCTGGTGCCCGCCGCGCAGGCCGGCGACATCCACCACGCCGGCATCTGGCTGCAGGTCAACGGCGCCGACAAGCAGCGCAGCGACGTCGGCCAGCTGATCTGGTCGGTGGCCGAGACCATCGCCTACCTGTCGCGCTACTTCCGCCTGGAAGCCGGCGACCTGATCTACACCGGCACGCCCGAAGGCGTGGGCCCCGTGACGCGCGGCGACAAGCTGGTCGGCGGCGTCGACGGCCTGGGCACGCTCAGCGTGCAGATCGCCTGAGGACGCCCGCCCATGCAACTGCACAGCTTCTTCAACAGCTCCACCTCGTACCGCGTGCGCATCGCGCTGGCGCTCAAGGGCCTGCCGTTCGACATCGTGCCGGTGAACCTGCGCAAACAGGAACAGCGCGCCGCCGACTACGTGGCGCAGAATCCGTCGGCCGGCGTGCCGCTGCTGACGGAAGGCGATTTCCAGCTGTCGCAATCGCTCGCCATCATCGACTACCTGGACGCCACGCACCCCGAGCCGCGCCTGATCCCGGCCGCGCCGCGCGAGCGCGCCCGCGTGCTGGAGCTGGCCAACGCCATCGCCTGCGACATCCATCCGGTCAACAACATGCGCATCCTGCGCTACCTGCAGGAAGAGCTGGGCGCCACCGACGCGCAGAAGAACGCCTGGTATCACCACTGGATCCGCGAAGGCCTGACCGCGGTCGAGACCCTGCTGGCGCGTCATGGCCACGGCGCCTATTGCTTCGGCGATGCGCCGACGCTGGCCGACTGCTGCCTGGTGCCGCAGATCGCCAACGCCCAGCGCATGGGCTGCGACCTGTCGGCCTACCCGCGCCTGATCGCCGTCTATGAACACTGCGCCGCGCAGCCCGCGTTCCAGCGGGCCGCGCCTGGCAACCAACCGGACTACATCAAGTGACCACGCAAGCTTCCCCGGGCCAGGAGCCCGACACCCTGGGCGCGCCGCTGCGCGAATACACCGATCCGGCCTACCGCCCGCTGTGCGCCAACCTGGCCGAGGTGCGCGCCAACATCGACCGGCTCGACGACGAGATCGTGCGCCTGATGGCCGAACGCGCCATGTACGTCAAGGACGCCGCGCGCTTCAAGCGCGACGCCTTCCAGGTCAGCGCGCCGGCGCGCCAGGCCGAGGTGTTCGAGAAAGTGCGGCGCCTGGCCGAGCGCCACGACCAGGGCTTCGAGAACCTGGACCAGGTGGTCGATGCCGCCTACCGCGCCATGGTGGCGGCCTTCATCGCCAATGAACAGACCTATTTCAACAACATGAAGATTGCGGGAGACAAGCATGCATAACCCCTCGACCCTGGCGCGGGCGCGCGCTTTCACGGCGCGCGCGCTGGCGCTGGGGCTGATCGCGCTGGCGCCGCTGGGCGCGGCGCAGGCCGCCGACGCCTGGCCGTCGCAGCCGCTCAAGGCGCTGGTGCCGTTCGGTCCGGGCTCCAGCCCCGACCAGGTGGCGCGCATCGTCGGCGAGAAGGCCGGCGCCATCCTCGGCCAGACCGTGGTGGTGGAAAACAAGCCGGGCGCCAGCGGCAACATCGGCACCTTCGCCATCGCCAACGCCAAGCCCGACGGCTACACCTTCGGCGTCTCGATCACCGGCCCGCTGGTGAACAACACGCTGCTGTTCGACAAGCTGCCCTACGCGCCCGCCACCGACCTGGCGCCGCTGACGCTGGCGGTGCACCAGCCCAACGTGCTGGTGGTGCCGGCCAACTCCGGCATCGACAACGTCGGCCAATTGCTGGAAGCGCTCAAGAAGAACCCGGACAAGTACAACTTCCCCTCGCCCGGCGCCGGCACCGTCTCGCACCTGGCGGTGGAGCTGCTGCTGCAGCGGATCGGCGCGCGCGCCACGCACGTGCCGTATCCGTCGTCGCCGGCCGCGCTGACTTCGCTGCTGTCGGGCGACACGCAGTTCGCCGCGCTGCCGCCGATCGCCGTCATGAGCATGGTCAAGGACGGCCGCCTGAAGGCGCTGGCCGTGACCTCGTCCAAGCGCTCCACGCTGCTGCCCGAGATCCCCACGCTGGCCGAAGTCGGCGTGCCCGGCATCGAGGGCTCGGCCTGGATCGGTTTCGTGATCTCGTCCAAGGTGCCCGCCGACATCCAGAAGAAGCTGTCGGACGCGCTGATCCAGGCGATCCGCGACCCCGAGGTAGTCAAGCGCCTGCAGGCGCAGTTCATGGACCCGGTGGGCAGCACCCCGGCCGAGTTCCGCGCCTACATGGACGATGAGCTCAAGCGCTGGGAGCCCCTCATCACCAAGCTCGGCATCAAGGGCCAGTAACCAGGCCCGTGAACGGGCGGCCTCGCCGCCCGGCATTTCGCAACACCAGACGCAGTCCGCAGGACAAGCAAGGAGACAAGCATGACCCTCACCGAACCCGCCCGCCAGGTCCCGCTCTACGGCGAATACGACGTCGTCGTGCTGGGCGGCGGCCCCGCCGGCATCCTGGCCGCGGCCAGCGCCGCCCGCAACGGCGCCAGCGTGCTGCTGGTGGAACGCTACGGCTTTCTCGGCGGCATGGGCACGGCGGCGGGGGTCTCCAACTTCTGCGGACTGCACGCCAACATCCGCGGCGCCATCCGCCAGGTCGTGCACGGCATGACGGACGAGCTGCTGGACCGCATGCGCGCGCTGGACGGACTGAACGACCCGCACCTGATCCTGGGCAAGATCCACGCCCAGGCCTACGACATCGCCGCCTTCAAGTGCGCCGCCGACGGCATGGTGCAGGACAGCGGCGCACAGATCCTGTTCCACGCATTGGCCACCGGCCTGGCGCGCGATGCCGCCGGCAATGTCGACGCGCTGTTCCTGGAGACCAAGTCCGGCCGCTGCGCGGTGCGCGGCAAGGTCTTCATCGACTGCTCCGGCGACGCCGACATCGCGCAATGGGGCGGCCTGCCGTTCGAGAAGGGCGACGCGCACGGCCACATGCTCTACCCCACGCTGATGTTCAAGGTCGGCAACGTCGACGGCGCCCGCGCCCAGGAGGCCTGGAAGACCATTCCGCAACTGATGGACCAGGCCGCCGCCAGCGGCGAATTCACCTTCCCGCGGCGCGGCGCCATCGTGCGGCCGCAAAAGCATGACTACGAGTGGCGCGTCAACGTGACCCAGCTGGCCAACGCCGACGGCAGCGCGGCCGACGGCACCGACGCCGCCTCGCTCTCGGCCGGCGAGCTGGAAGGCCGCCGCCAGATCACCGAGTACCTGAAGTTCCTGCGCGCCAAGGTGCCGGGCTTCGAGCACGCCTACGTGCTCGACATCGCGCCGCAGCTGGGCATCCGCGAAACCCGCCGCATCGTCGGCGAAGCCGTGCTGACCAAGGAAGACGTGCTGGGCTGCGCCGACTTCGAGGACAGCATCGGCGTCAACGGCTGGCCGCTGGAAATGCACACCGCCGGCGACGTGCAGTGGATGTGGCCGCCCATCCCCGAATCGCGCGGCTACAACCAGCTGCCGTTCCGCATGATGGTGCCGCGCCGCGGCCCCGGCGTGGCCGGCAACGTGCTGGTGGCCGGACGCTGCGCCTCGATGACGCACGAGGGCCAGTCGGCCGCCCGCGTCAGCGGCAGCTGCTTCGTCATGGGCGAGGCCGCCGGCACTGCCTCGGCGCTGGCGCTGCGCGCCGGCATCGCGCCGGCCGACCTGCCGGTCGCCACCCTGCAGGCGCAGTTGGAACGGCAAGGCGCCTTCCTCGGCGGCCACGACTGAACACGCAAGGAATCCAGGAATGAACGCAACACCGACAGTACAGGGCGCGCCCCAATCCGTGATCGTGGTGGGCGGCGGCATCGGCGGCCTGGCCGCGGCGCTGGCGCTGACGCGCCAGGGCATCGCCGTGCAGTTGCTGGAACAGGCCGCGCACATCGGCGAGATCGGCGCCGGCATCCAGCTCGGCCCCAACGCCTTCGCCGCGCTCGACGCGCTGGGCGTGGGCGCCACGGCACGCCAGCGCGCGGTCTTCACCGACCACATCATCATGATGGACGCGGTCGACGCGCGCGAAGTGGTGCGCATCGACACCGGCGACGCTTTCCGCGAGCGCTTCGGCGGCCCCTACGCCGTGATCCACCGCGCCGACATCCACCTGTCCATCCTGGAAGCGGTGCAGCAGAACCCGCTGATCCGCTTTCGCACCTCGACCCAGATCGCCAGCGTCGCGCAGGACGGCAAGCGCGTGGAAGTCACGGATACCGAAGGCAACCGCTACCAGGCCGACGCGGTGGTGGGCGCCGACGGCGTCAAGTCCGTGATCCGCGAGCACCTGATCGGCGATCCGCCGCGCGTGACCGGCCACGTGGTCTACCGCGCCGTGGTCGAGCGCGACAACATGCCCGAGGAACTGCGCATCAACGCGCCGGTGCTGTGGGCCGGCCCGCACTGCCACCTGGTGCACTACCCGTTGCGCGGCGGCCAGCAATACAACCTGGTGGTGACCTTCCACAGCCGCGAGCAGGAACAATGGGGCGTGCGCGAAGGCAGCAAGGAGGAAGTGCTGTCGTACTTCCAGGGCATCCACCCGCGCCCGCACCAGATGCTGGACCGCCCCACTTCGTGGAAGCGCTGGGCCACCGCCGACCGCGAGCCGGTCGAACAGTGGGGCCAGGGCCGCCTCACCATCCTGGGCGACGCCGCCCACCCCATGACCCAGTACATGGCCCAGGGCGCTTGCATGGCGCTCGAAGACGCAGTGACGCTGGGCGAAGCCGTCAAACGCTGCGACCACGACCTGGAAGCCGCTTTCCGCCTGTACGAATCGGTGCGCATCCCGCGCAGCGCGCGCGTGGTCTGGTCGACCCGGGAGATGGGCAGGCTCTATCACGCGCGCGGCGTCGAACGCACCGTGCGCAACATGCTGTGGACCGGCCGCGGCCAGTCCCAGTTCTACGACGCGTTGCAGTGGCTCTACGGCTGGAAGGTGGAGAACTGTCTCGCGGGACCCATCCAGCCATAAAAAAAGCAGGCACAGGAGGAGACAACCATGACGACACGCATCACCCGCGGCGGCGCCGCGCTGCTGCTGGCACTGGCCGCCGGCGGCGTCCAGGCCCAGCAGAAACCCGTGGACATCGGTTTCATCGGCACGCTGTCCACGCCGGCCGGCTACATCGGCGAGGACGAGCGCGATGCTTTCATGCTGGCGGTCAAGGAAGGCGGCGGCAAGCTCGGCGGCGTGCCGGTCAACGTGCGCGTGGAGGACGACGCGCTCAAGCCGGCCAACGCCAAGCAGATCGCCGACAAGATGGTGCAGGGCGGCGTGCGCCTGTTCACCGGCGTGAACTTCTCCAACGTCATGGCGGCCGTCGGGCCGACGGTGCTCAACGCGGGCGGCTTCTACGTCAGCCTGAACGCCGGCCCCTCCAACTACGCCGGCAAGGCCTGCAACCCCAACTACTTCGCCGTCGCCTTCCAGAACGACTCGTACGCCGACACCGCCGGCATCGCCGCCAACGAGCTGGGCGCCAAGCGCGTCGTCGTCATGGCGCCGAACTACCAGGCCGGGCGCGACGCCGTCGCCGGCTTCAAGCGCACCTACAAGGGCGAGATCGCCGAGGAGATCTACACCAAGCTCGAACAGGCCGACTTCTCGGTCGAGCTGGCGCGCATCCGCTCGCTCAACCCGGACGCCATCTTCCAGTTCCATCCGGGCGGCGCCGGCATCAACCTGACCAAGCAGTACGCCAACTCCGGCCTGGCCGACAAGATCAAGATGATCACGCCCATCTACTCGATGGACGAACGCATGCTGGCCGCCACCGGCACCGCCGGCAAGGGCTTCTACCTGAGTTCGCTGTGGAGCGCGGACCTGGACAACGCGCAAAACAAGCACTTCGTCGAAGCCTTCACCAAGACCTACAACCGCGCGCCCACCGCCTATGCGGCGCAGGCCTACGACACCGCCAACCTGATCGCCTCGGGCCTGAAGGCCGTGAACGGCGACATCACCGGCAAGGCCGACGCGTTCCGCGACGCGCTGCGCCGCGCCGACTTCCCCAGCGTGCGCGGCAAGTTCAAGTTCGGTCCCAACCAGCATCCGGTGCAGGACTGGTATCTGCTGCACATCGAGGCCGGCGCGGACGGCAAGCTGGTCTACAAGAACCTCAAGGTCATCGCCCGCGACCACACCGATGTGCACGCGGCCGACTGCAAGATGTAGCCGCCGAGGACCTGACGCCGCGGATCCGCCAGGAACGCTGGAGCGGGCGCGGCGCTACCTGGGCATGTGAGCCGCGCGCCCGGGTAGCGCGGCTCGCGGACTCAGTCCTGCGATTCGCAGAACGTCAGGCGATTGCCGAACGGGTCGGTCACCCGCAGCAGCCGGCCCCAGGGCGCGTCCTCGACGCCCGGCCGCGCGTAGCCGTATTGCTTGCCGATCAGCTCGGCCTGGTAATCGTCAACGCCGGTGGTGCGCACGAAGATGGCCGCGCCCGGCGTGGCATCGCCATAGTGCTCGCTCAGGTGCAGCACCAGCTCGCCGCGATGCACCTGCGCGTACAGCGGCAGGCCCGGTTCGAAGCGATGTTCCCAGTCCCACTCGAAACCGAGGAAATCCAGGTAGAACTCGCGCGCCTTGTCGACCGAAAAGATGCGCAGGATGGGAATGGCGGGGGACAAATGCATGATCAGGCCTTAGTATGCGAGGGGTCGCGCGCGCCCATGAAAACGACGCGCCGCACACACGCCACGCGCACCAGCCAGCATAGACCAAAAAAGTTGCCATGCCCGACGCTCACGCCGCATCCTGGAAACACCTGCCCGCGCCGAAGAAGCGCGCCAAGCTGCCGTTCGACGCCGTCTACACGGCCGAGCAATACGCGCGGTTGCGCCAGGGGCGCATCCCCGCGGAGATGGAAGACAAGTGGTTCATCTATCTGGATGACGGCGTGCTGCGCTTTCATCGCAGCTGGACTGGCATCTGGATCTACGCGCTGCGGCTGGACGCGATGGACGGCCAATGGCGCGCGCATGACGCCTGGGTCAACCGCGAGGCCGACCAGTACGGCTGCACCGACCTGGAAACCGACCGCAAGCTGCTGGCGCGGCTGGTGGACGGCCTGCTGGCCGCCCCGCGCGGATAACCGCAAGACAGGAACAAAGCGCGAGGGCCGCGATCGCGGCCCCCGGCGGATGCCTCACCCGCTCGCGGCGGGCGGCATGCGGACGGGCGCGTTCCAGGCGGAACGCGCCAACCTCAGTTCAGGCTGGCGCCGGAGATCTTGACGATCTCCTGGTACTTGGCCTTTTCGTTCTTGACGAATTCGGCGAAGGCTTCGGGCGTCATCGGCCCCACTTCCGAACCCATCAGCAGCGAGCGCTGCTTCACGTCGGGCAGTTCCATCGCGTCGGCAAAGGCCTTGTGCAGCTTGGCCACCACCGGGGCGGGCGTGCCGCCCGTGGCGAACACGCCGAACCAGGTGCCCAGGTCAAAGCCCTTGATGCCGGACTCTTCCACGGTGGGCACATTGGCCAGCAGCGACGAGCGCTTGGCCGTGGTCACGGCCAGCGCCTTGACCTTGCCGTCCTTGATCAGCGGGGCGGACGCCGCCAGGTTGTCGAACATGAAGTCCGACTGGCCCGACAGCAGCGCCAGCTGCGCCGGCGCCGCGCCCTGGTAAGGAATGTGCTCGACGTTGATGCCGGCGCGCGCCTTGAGCAGTTCGCCGGACAGATGGCCGGCGCTGCCGTTGCCGCCCGAACCGTAGTTCAGCTTGCCCGGGTTCTTCTTGGCGTAGTCGATCAGGTCGGCCAGCGTCTCGATCTTGTTCTTGGCGGCGAACTCGACGTTCATGACCAGCACGTTCGGCACCGACGTCACGATGGTGATCGGCGCAAAGTCCTTCACCGGGTCATACGGCAGGTTGGCGAACAGCCAGGGGTTGATGGCGTGGGTGGCCACGGCGCCCATCACCAGCGTGTAGCCGTCGGCCGGGGCCTTGGCCACCAGGTCGGCGCCGATGTTGCCGCCGGCGCCCGAGCGGTTTTCCACGATCACGGGCTGGCCGAGCGAGCCGCGCACCTTCTCGGCCAGCATGCGGGCCATGGTGTCGAGCGGGCCGCCAGGCGGGTAAGGCACCACGAAGCGCAGCGGCTTGGTGGGGAAATCGGTAGCCTGGGCCAGCGCGGGCGCGCCGAAGGCCAGCGTGGCGGCCAGCGCCGCGGCGCCGCCCAGCAAGGCGCGGCGCAGGGCGCTGCGGGGGGTCGGTTTCATCTCGTTTGCTCCTCTCATTGCATCGATGGCGGTCGGTAGCATACCGCAGTGGCATGAACACCGTAACAAAGGGATACCGGGAAAAGCGGGTGCTTTTCCCGCGCCAGCCGTCGTCCCCGGGGGACCGGCGCGGCGGACGAGCCCCTTCCGCGCGCCTCGGGCATCCGGGCAGCCGCCGGGGTTCAAAAAGAAAAACCGCCTTCCAGGGAGGGCGGTTTTCCGGGTCTGGTCGCGGCGGGCCAGGGCCCGCCCGGCCTCAGTGCAGGATCTGGCTCAGGAACAGCTTGGTGCGCTCGTTCTGCGGGTGGTCGAAGAACTCGTCCGGGCTGTTCTGCTCGATGATCTCGCCGCGGTCCATGAAGATGACGCGGTTGGCGACCTTGCGCGCAAAGCCCATTTCGTGGGTCACGCACAGCATCGTCATGCCGCTTTCCTGGGCCAGGCTGACCATCACGTCCAGCACTTCCTTGACCATTTCCGGGTCCAGCGCCGAGGTCGGCTCATCGAACAGCATGATCTTGGGGCTCATGCACAGCGAACGGGCGATGGCCACGCGCTGCTGCTGGCCGCCCGAGAGCTGACCAGGGAATTTCTTGGCCTGGTCCGGGATGCGCACGCGCTCCAGGTATTTCATGGCCGTGGCCTCGGCTTCGGCGCGCGGTTTTTTCAGCACCCACATCGGGCCCAGCGTCAGGTTCTCCAGCACCGTCAGGTGCGGGAACAGGTTGAAGTGCTGGAACACCATGCCGACATCCTTGCGGATGGTCTCGATGTGCTTGAGGTCGTTGGTGAGCTCCGTGCCGTCCACGATGATGTGGCCTTTCTGGTGCTCTTCGAGCCGGTTGATGCAGCGGATCATGGTGGACTTGCCCGAGCCGGACGGCCCGCACACCACGATGCGCTCACCCGGCGCCACGTCCAGGTTGATGTTGCGCAGCACGTGGAACTGGCCGTACCACTTGTTCACGTCCTGCAGTCGAATGATGGCATCAGACATGCCTGTACTCCCGTAAATATCGCGTTGCGGGCCCGCCCGGGGCGGACCCGCGGCAAGGTTCTATCGTGCGTGACCGGTGGCCAGGCGTTTTTCCAGCGCCTGGCTGTATTTGGACATGGAGAAGCAGAAGACGAAGTAGATCAGCGAGATGAACAGATACGCCTCCACCCCGAATCCGCGCCATGCCGCGTCGGACAGGGCCGCCTTGGCCGCCAGCGTCAGGTCGAAGATGCCGATGATCACCACCAGCGACGTGTCCTTGAACAGCGCGATGAAGATGCTGACCAGCGGCGGGATCACGATCTTGAGCGCCTGCGGCAGGATGATCTTGCGCATCTGCTGCCAGTAGTTCAGGCCGAGCGAATCGGCGCCCTCGTACTGGCCCTTGGGGATCGCCTGCAGGCCGCCGCGCACCGTTTCGGCGATGTACGCGGCCGCGAACATGATGATCGCGATCTGCGCGCGCAGCAGCTTGTCGATGGAGAAGCCCTCCGGCAGGAACAGCGGCAGCATCACCGACGACATGAACAGCAGGCTGATCAGCGGCACGCCGCGGATCAGCTCGATGTACACGACGCACAGCGCCTTGATGGCCGGCATCTTCGAGCGCCGGCCCAGGGCCAGCAGCACGCCGATCGGGAAGGCGAAGGCGATGCCGAACGTCGACAGGATCAGCGTCAGCGGCAGGCCGCCCCAGCGCGCGTTCTCGACGTAGGTCAGGCCCAGCACGCCGCCCCACATCAGGATCGCCACGGCGGTCAGGCCGACGGTCCAGATGATGGCGAGCTTCCAGTTCCAGAAACGGCGGATGCCGCTGCACACGATCACCGCGACCAGGATGATGGTCGCGATCAGCGGCCGCCATTGCTCGTCGAACGGATAGGTGCCGAACAGGATCAGCCGGTGCTTCTCGATGATGAAGGCCCAGCAGGCCCCGCCCACCGAGGCGCGGCATTCCTGCGCGTTGGCGGCGGTGTAGTTAGCCTTGATGAAGGCCCATTCGACCAGCGCCGGCACCGACATCAACAGGAACCACGCCACCAGCACCGTGATCAGGATGTTCAGCGGCGAGGAGAACAGGCGCGAGCGCAGCCACGCCCACGCGCCGACATGGGTCTTGGGCGGCGGCAGCCCTTCGCTGGGGGTATGCGTAGTGCTGCTCATATCAACGCTCCACCAGCGCAATGCGCTTGTTGTACCAGTTCATGAAGATCGAGATCGACAGGCTGACCGTGAGGTACGCGCCCATGATGATGAGAATGCCCTCGATGGCCTGCCCGGTCTGGTTCAGCGTGGTGTTGACCACCGACACGATGTCCGGATAGCCGATGGCCACGGCCAGCGAGCTGTTCTTGGTGAGGTTGAGGAACTGGCTGGTCATCGGCGGGATGATCACGCGCAGCGCCTGCGGCAGCACCACCAGGCGCAGCACCTGCTTGCGGCGCAGGCCCAGGGCCCCGGCCGCTTCCCATTGGCCATTGTTGACCGCCTGGATGCCCGAGCGCACCACCTCGGCGATGAAGGCCGACGTGTAGATCACCAGGCCCGCCAGCAGCGCGGCGAACTCCGGCGACAGCGTCAGGCCGCCGCTGAAGTTGAAGCCCTTCAGTTCCGGCATGTCCAGCGTCAGCGAGGCGCCGCTGACCAGCCAGCCGATCACCGGCAGGCCGATCAACAGGCCGATGGCCGCGCGGCCCAGCGGGAACACCTGGCCGGTGGCTTCCTGGCGCTTCTTGCCCCAGTGGCCCAGGAACAGGATGGCGACGATGGCCAGGCCAAGGCCGGCCAGCATCCAGTCGAGCGAGTTGCCCTCCAGCGCCGGCACCTTGAGGCCGCGGTTGGAGATGAACACGCCCGGCAGCGGGTTGTGCGCCTGGCGCGGACCCGGCATGTTCTCGGTGATGAGCGCATACCAGAAGAACAGCTGCAGCAGCAGCGGCACGTTGCGCATCACTTCGACGTAGATCGACGTGATCTTGGCGACGAGCCAGTTCTTGGACAGCCGGCCCACGCCGATCAGCGTGCCGAGGATGGTCGCCAGCACGATGCCGAGCACGGCCACGCGCAGCGTGTTGAGCAGGCCCACCCAGATGGCGCGGCCATAGGTGTCGGCGGGGGTATAGGCGATGGGCGTTTCGCCGATGGCGAAGCCGGCCTCGCGTTGAAGGAAACCGAAGCCCGTGGCGATGTTGCGCACGGACAGGTTGTGAAGCGTGTTTGAAACCAGGAACCACACCGCCGTGGCAACGGCGGCCAGTGCTATCACTTGATAGACCACGGCGCGCACGCCGGGATCGTTCCAGTTCAGACGCCGGGGGGGTGCCGAAATCGGGGCGTTTTTATTGGGAGTCGTCATGAATGAATCTACAGAAGTCGGACACCGGGCGGCTGGGCCCGAAAGACCGCGCCGCCCACTCCTGCCGCCCGCTCGAAGGCGGGCTAGGCATGGCGCCGCGAGGGCGCCATGCCGGGCAGCCGTGTGTTAGCGCACCGGCCAGCCGTACATCAAGCCACCTTGCTTATAGCTGGCGTTCAGGCCGCGGTCCAGCTTCATCGCGCTGCTCTTGCCGAGCGTGGCTTCGAAGCTCTCGCCGTAGTTGCCGATCTGCTTGATGATGTTGTAGGCCCACTTGTCGTCCACGCCCAGGTTCTTGCCCATGCCCGGGGTCACGCCCAGGATGCGCTGGATGTTGGGGTTGGTGCTCTTGGTCATTTCATCGACGTTGGCCTTGGTGATGCCGTATTCCTCGGCTTCCAGCATCGCGTTCAGCGACCAGCGGACCACGTTGAACCATTGCTCGTCGCCCTGGCGCACCATGGGGCCCAGCGGCTCCTTGGAGAAGTCTTCCGGCAGGATGATGTACTTGTCCGGATTCTCCAGCGTGGTGCGGGTCGAGGCCAGCTGCGATTTGTCGGTCGTGAAGGCATCGCAACGGCCGGCCGAGAAGGCGCGGATGATTTCGTCGTACTTGTCGATCACGACCGGCTTGAATTCGATCTTCTGGCCACGGAACCAGTCGGCCAGGTTCAACTCGGTGGTGGTGCCGGGCTGCACGCAGATGGTGGCGCCGTTCAGTTCCTTGGCGCTCTTGACGTTCAGGTCCTTGGAGACCATGACGCCCTGGCTGTCGTAGTAGTTGACGCCCACGCCGATCAGGCCCAGCGTGGTGTCGCGGGTCAGCGTGACGGTGGTGTTGCGGGTCAGCACGTCCACTTCGCCCGATTGCAGGGCGGTGAAGCGCTGCTGCGTGTTCAGCGGCGTGACCTTGATCTTGGTGGCGTCGCCGAACATGGTGGCGGCGACGGCGCGGCACAGGTCCACGTCCAGGCCCTTGTATTCACCCTTGCTGTCCGCGATCGAGAAGCCCGGGATGCCGGTCGAAACGCCGCATTGGACAAACCCTTTCTTCTTGACGTTATCGAAGGTCGCACCCGCATTGGCAGCCGCGGACGCAGCGAACAGGGCGGTGCCAATGGCAGCGAGTTTCAGTACTTTCATCGTGATCTCCGTAGGGGTGTAGCGAAGCCGAACGCAAGGCCGGGTTGGGCTTTACGCATGGGGCGGATGGTAGCGTCCACAAAGCGGCCTCCGCATCCGGGAATTCCCTTGAAATATAGGGACACTGGATGAAATCAAACGGGGTTTTGCGATAAAAACGGGGACACATTTTCGTTCGAAAAAACGTGTCCAACCGGTCACTTTTGCGTGGGGCCGGCGGTCACATCAGGACACTTTTTCCCGCGCGCCCCTCTCGCGGTTTTAGGCCAGCTTACTGTCCCCGAGTTAATATTGCGGCTTCATCCGACAGCCGCCATGATCGAATTCCAGCACGTATTCAAATCGTATGGCCGCGGCCGCAATATCCTGGCCGACATCAACTTCCGCGTGAGCGCGGGAGAGTTCGTTTTCGTGTCGGGGCCATCCGGCGCCGGCAAGTCGACCCTGCTCAAGCTGATCGGGGGGCTCGAGCCCGCCAGCCGCGGCTCGATCCAGGTCAACGGCCAGCGGCTCGACAAGCTGCCGGCCCGCGCCCGGCCCTACCTGCGCCGCGCCGTCGGCGTGATCCTGCAGGACACGCACCTGCTGTTCGATCGCAGCGCGTTTGAAAACGTGATGCTGCCGCTGGCGGTCACCGGCCACCCCGGCGATTCGGCCGCCGCCCGCGCCCGCGCCGCGCTGGACAAGGTCGGCCTGTCGGGCAAGGAAGATCTCAACCCCATCGAGTTGTCGGGCGGCGAGCAGCAGCGCCTGGCGATCGCGCGCGCCATCGTCAACCGGCCCGCCATCCTGATCGCCGACGAACCCACCGCCAACCTCGACCACGACAACGCGCAGCGCATCATGAATGTGTTCCGCGACTTCAACCGCGTCGGCGTCACCACGCTGATCGCCTCGCACGACCAGGAACTCATGGCGCGCTACGCCACCCGCACCCTGCGCATCGACCCCGGCAAGTTCGCCGACTCGCACGGTCCCGCCACGCCCTCGGCCGACGCCGGCCACGGCAGCGCCGGAGAACCGGCATGAACGCCTGGCTGCGGCAGCATCGCTATGCGCTCATGGTCACCCTGCGCCGGCTGGTCAAGCAGCCGTTCTCCTCGCTCGCCAACCTGCTGGTGATGGCGCTGGCGCTGGCCCTGCCGCTGCTGGGCAGCGCCATCCTGGTGTCGGTGCAGCCAGTGGCGCGGCAGATGTCCGTCACCCCCGAGGTCACCGTCTTCCTGCGGGTCGACGCCCCCGCCGGCGCCGCCGCCGACATCGCCAGGCGCATCCAGGGCGAGTACGCCAACGACGTGCGCGCGGTGCGCGTGGTCGGCCGCGACGACGCCCTGGCCGACCTGCGCGCCAACCCCGCCTGGCAGCAGGCGCTGGCCGTGCTGCCCGGCAACCCCCTGCCCGACGCGGTGGTGGTGACCCTGGCCGAGGGCGAAGACCTGGCCGGCCGCGCCGACAAGCTGGCGCAGGCCTGGAAACAATGGAACCAGGTGGACCTGGTGCAACTGGACAGCGCCTGGGTGCAGCGGCTGGAGGCCATCCTGCGCTTCGCCCGCATCGGCCTGGGCTTCCTGGCCGCCTGCGTGGCGGTGGTGGTGCTGGCCACGGTCTTCAACACCGTGCGCATGCAGGCCCTGTCGCAGCGCGAGGAAATCGCGGTGGCGCGCCTGGTGGGCGCCACCGAATCGTTCGTACGGCGGCCGTTCCTGTACCTGGGCGCGCTGTCCGGCGCCCTGGCCTCGCTGCTGGCCATCGGCGTGGCGGCGGTGGCGCTGTCGCCGCTGAACAACGCCCTGCTCGGCCTGGCCCACAGCTACGGGGCGGAATTCGCCCTGCATTTGCCCGGCGCCCCCGTGCTGCTGACGGCCACCGTGGCCTCGGCCGCCCTGGGCGCGCTGTCGGCCCGCTGGTCCGTGACCCGCAGCACGCGCTTCTAAACCCGCGTATAGCCCCCCTTCTTCCCCGTGATCCGGGGAACGGCCCCGCCCGACCCTGGTTAGGATGGAAACACCGTCCCGCCATGGGTCGCGCGCGCCCTCGCTATCGGGGAAACGGCCATATGTATCAGGGACATAACAAAGTTGCGGTTACACAGGTTTTCCCCCTATTACGGGCCAGATGTGCAAGAATAAAGCGACATCTTTCCTCATATTTTGAAACGTTTACTGTCCTACCGAGCGCTGCCTTCGTGTCCCAATCGTTGTTCTTGCCCTTGATTCCGTTCCATGGTCGCCCGTCTTGAAGCCCGTGCGACGCGCCATTATTTCGATAGCGCGTTCCAGTCTCAGGCGGTGAAGGTACTCCCCAACGAGTACTACGTCACCGACGAAGACATCATGATCTCGACCGTGCTCGGGTCGTGCGTGGCTGCCTGCATCCACGATCCCGTCAACGGCGTGGGCGGCATGAATCACTTCATGCTGCCCGAGGGCGACATGCAGTCGCCCGCCTCGGCCACCATGCGCTATGGCGCCTTCGCCATGGAAGTCCTGATCAACGAGCTGCTCAAGGCCGGCGCGTCGCGCGAGCGCCTCGAGGCCAAGGTGTTCGGCGGCGGCGCGGTGCTCTCCGCCATGCAGCAGATGAACATCGGCGAGCGCAACGGCCAGTTCGTGCTCAACTACCTGCGCACGGAAGGCATTCCGGTCAAGGCGCAGGACCTGGGCGACGTGCACGCGCGCCGCATCAACTACTTCCCGCGCGATGGCCGCGTGATGGTCCGCAAGATGGCGCCGCACCACCAGCGCGCCGAAGAGATCATCGCCAAGCGCGAACAGGCCGCCGCCGAAAGCGTGCAGGCCAAGACCCACAGCCCGCCGCGGGTCGAACGCTTCGCGCGGCCCGGCGTGGAACGCTTTGACCGCCCCGCCGCCCGCCCCGGGGTGGAACGTTTCGATCGCCCCGGCGTCGAGCGTTTCGACCGGCCGGGGGTCGAGCGCTTCGACCGTCCCGCCACGCGTCCCGGCGTGGAACGCTTCGACACCGGCGTCACCCGCCGCCGCAAGCCGGAAACCGCGGGCGGCTGAATCCGCCGCCGCGTCAGCAGCCGAAACTGGCGCGGTACTGGCTGGGCGACACGCCCAGCCGCCGCTGGAACACCTCGCGCAGGTGCCGCGCATCGCGAAAGCCGCAATCAAACGCCACGGTCTTGAGCGGCGCCGACGCGCGCTCCAGCCGCGCGCGGGCCGCGTCCACCCGCGCGCTCTCGACGAAATCCGCCGGCGTGACGCCGGCATCCCGCAGGAACACCCGCGAGAAATTGCGGCGGCTCATGTTGGCCACCGCCGCCAGCGCGTCCACGCCCAGGTCGTCGGCCAGGTGCCCCAGCACGTACTGCTGCACCTGCGCCACCGCCGAGGTCTCCTCGACGAAGGGCGTCAGGAACGGGCTGAACTGCGACTGCCCGCCGGCGCGCTGCATGAACACCACCAGCCGCTTGGCCACGTTCAGCGCCACCTCCGGCCCGTGGTCCTGCGCCACCAGGTACAGGGCCAGGTCGATGCCGGCCGTCACCCCCGCCGACGTGTGCAAGCGGCCATCCTGCGCGTACAGGCGGTCGGTCTCGACCCGCAGGTCCGGATAGCGCGCCGCCAGCGCCGGCGCATCGTTCCAGTGGGTGGTGACCATGGCGCCCGCGGGCAGGCCGGCGCGCGCCAGCAGGAAGACGCCGTTGCAGATCGACCCATAGCGCTCGGCCCGCGCGCAGGCCGCGCGCAGCCAGGCCAGCGCCTCGTCCGATTCCCGCGCCGCCGGCAGGCCCGGGCCGCCGGCGGCCAGCAGCAGGTCGGGCGCGTCCGCGACGTCGGCGTAATGGCGCTGCGGCGTCAGCAGCATGCCGTTGGAACAGGGCACCGCGCCGCGCGTCAGGCCGATCAGCTCCATCCGGTACTGCCGGGCCGGCAGCAGGAAGCGGTTGGCCTCGGCGAACACGTCCAGCGGTCCGCTGACGTCCAGCGACTGCACGCCGGGAAAGACGAGGATGGCGACGGATTTCATGGGATCGGGAAGGCGAAAGGGGGAACGCCGCGCGGTACGCCACGGACAACGCGGCAACGGCGCCGCGACACGCTACCTTAGCCCAAGCCCTTGGGCGCGCGGCCCGCCGCCGCCGGGCCTGGCCGTAAACCGTGCCATGGCGGCCGCCATCCGCCGCCGCCCCGGGCCCTGGCCGCCGGACGCGCCATCCTGGCCTCAATCCGCCCCACGCGGCGCTGGTCCGCCACGGCGCGCGCGCCGACACTGCCTGCATCGCCCTCCGGGCTCGCCACGCAAGGAAACGCATCATGCAAACACCCTCCTCCGACCCCAGCGAACGCGTCGGTCCCGCCTTCTCCGTGGACGGCATGCTGCTGGCCCGCAACAAGACGCGCCAGGCCATCGAGGACATCGCCGCCCGCATCCGCCCCGGCATGATCGAGGAAGACGCCGTCGCCCTGGCCAAGCAGACGTTGATCGACGCCGGCCTGGCGCTCAGCTGGCACCCCACCCGCGTGCGCTTCGGCGCCAACACCATGAAGGCGATGCGCCAGGCGTCCACGCCCGGCGTGGCGCTGGGCGAACACGACATCTTCTTTCTCGATATCGCGCCGCGGCTGGACGCCTGGGAAGGCGACGGCGGCAAGAGCTACGTGGTGGGCGACGACGCCGGGCAGGCGCGCTGCGCGCGCGACGCCGAGGCGCTGTTCCATGATGTGCGCGGCGTCTGGCTGCGCGAGCGGTTGAGCGGGCAGGCGCTGTACGCCTACGCCGACCGCCAGGCGCGCGCCATGGGCTGGGAACTGAATTTCGACCTGCCCGGCCACCGCGTGTCCGACTTCCCGCACGCGGCGATCCACACCGGCTCGCTGGCCGACCTGGCGATCAGCCCCTCGGAGATGCGCTGGATCCTGGAGATCCACCTGCGCGACCCGCAGGGCCGCTACGGCGCGTTCTTCGAGGACATGCTGCTGGACGACGCGCACTATCCGGCCTAGCCGCACGCGTCGCCGCCCTTCACGCCGCCCGCGCGCCCCCGATCGACACCACGTTGGCGGTGAAGTCCTTGAGCAGGGCCTCGCGCCGCGCGGCGGCCTTTTCCATGGCCGCCTCCTTCACGTGGCCGTAGCCGCGGATCTCCTCCGGCACGCTGGCCAGCGCCACCGCGCGGTCGAGGTTGCCGCGGTTGAGCTTGGACAGGATCGCCGTCAGCGTCTCGCGGTATTCACGCGCCAGCTCGCGCTCGGCGCGACGCTCGCGGGTATAGCCGAACGGGTCGAAGCGCGTGCCGCGCAGGCGCTTCATGCGCGCCAGCAGGCGGAACACCCGCAACATGCCCGGGCCATAGGCCTTCTTGACCAGATGGCCGTCAGGGCCGCGGCGCGCGAACAGCGGCGGGGCCAGGTGGAAGCGCAGCTTCCAGTCGCCCTCGAACTGCTCGCCGATGCGCTTGAGGAACGCGCCATCGGTGTACAGCCGCGCCACTTCGTATTCGTCCTTGTAGGCCAGCAGCTTGAAGTAGTAGCGCGCCACCGCCAGCGCCAGGCGCTGGGTACCGGTGGCCTCGTGCTCGGCATGCGCCACCTTGTCCACCAGCTCGGCGTACTGCTGCGCATAAGCGGCGTCCTGGTACTGCGTCAGGAACGCGCGGCGCGTTTCGACCAGGCGTTCCAGCTCGCCGGCCGGCTTCTTCAGTTCCACCACCGGACTGGCCGCGCGCGGACGGCGGATCTCGATGATGTCGTCCGGATGCGCCGGCGCGCCGCCGTTGGCCAGCAGGCGCGTGACGCCGGCCAGGTCGTGGGCCGCGCGGCGGCCCCAGGCGAAGGCGGCCAGGTTGTTGGGCACCTGCTGGCCGTTCAGCTCGATGGCGCGCAGCAAGGACTCGCGCGACAGCGGCAGCCAGCCCTTCTGGTAGGCATAGCCCATCATCAGCGGGTTGGAGTAGATGGCGTCGCCCAGCAGGCCCACGGCCAGCGCCGACGCGTCCACCGTGTGCAGGTTGTCCTTGCCGCAGGCGGCCTGCAGGTCCGCCGTCAGGTTGGCGCCCGGCAGCGTCCAGTCGGGATTGGTCACGAACGCCGCGGTGGGCGCGGTGTCGCTGTTGAGCAGCGCGCGCGAGCGGCCCGGGCGCAGCCGCGCCATGGCGTCGGCGCTGGTCGCCACCACCAGGTCGCCGGCCAGCATCAGGTCGGCCTCGCCCATCGCCACGCGCGTATTCATCAAATGGTCCGGCGTCTGCGCCAGCACCACGTGCGAATACACCGCGCCGCCCTTCTGCGCCAGGCCGGCCATGTCCAGCACCGAACAGCCCTTGCCTTCCAGGTGCGCGGCCATGCCCAGCAGCTGGCCGATGGTGACCACGCCGGTGCCGCCGACGCCGGCGATGAACACGCCATAGGCTTGCGCCAGGCCCGGCAATGCCGGTTGCGGCACCTCGTCGTCGACCGCGCCTTCCGGCGCCAGCGCGCGCGGCTTGCGCAGCTTGCCGCCTTCCACCGTGACGAAGCTGGGGCAGAAGCCCTTCAGACAGGAGAAGTCTTTGTTGCAGCTGGACTGGTTGATGGCGCGCTTGCGGCCGAACTCGGTCTCCAGCGGCTCCACCGACAGGCAGTGCGATTTCTGCGAACAGTCGCCACAGCCTTCGCACACGCGCTCGTTGATGACCACGCGCCGCGCCGGATCGGGATAGGCGCCGCGCTTGCGGCGGCGGCGCTTCTCGGTGGCACAGGTCTGGTCATAGATCAGCACCGACACGCCGGGGTGTTCGCGCAATTCGCGCATCACCGCGTCCAGCTCGTCGCGGTGTTTCACCGGCACGCCCGGCGCCATGCCGGCCATGCCCTGGTACTTTTCCGGCTCGTCGGTCACCACCACGATCTTGTCGATGCCCTCGGCCGCCACCTGGCGGCTGATCATCGGCACGCTGATGGGGCCATCCACCGGCTGCCCGCCGGTCATGGCCACCGCGTCGTTGAACAGGATCTTGTAGGTGATCGGCGCCTTGGCCGCCACCGCCGCGCGGATCGCCAGCAGGCCCGAATGGAAGTAGGTGCCGTCGCCGAGGTTGGCGAACACGTGCTTCTCTTCGGTGAACGGCGCCTGCCCCAGCCACGGCACGCCCTCGCCGCCCATCTGCGTGTAGACCTGGGTATTGCGGCCCATCCAGGTCACCATGTAGTGGCAGCCGATGCCGGCCATGCCGCGCGAGCCGTCCGGCACCCGCGTCGAGGTATTGTGCGGACAGCCCGAACAGAACCACGGCTTGCGGTCCTCCACCACGCGCGGCCGCGCCAGCGCCTGTTCGCGGCCGGCAATGAAGGCCAGCCGCGCCTCGATGCCGGCGCGCACGTCGGCCGGCAGCTCGAAGCGCAGCAGGCGCGCGGCGATGGCCTTGGCCACCATCGCCGGCGAAAACTCGTAGTGCGCCGGCAGCAGCCAGTTGCCCTGCGGCACCGACCACTCGCCGCCGTCCTTGTCGTCGAACTTGCCGACCACGCGCGGGATCTTCTTGCCGCTGCCGATCCAGCTGAACAGTTCTTCCTTCAACTGGTATTCCAGCACCTGGCGCTTTTCCTCGACCACCAGGATCTCGTCCAGGCCGTCGGCGAATTGCGCCATGCCGGTGGATTCCAGCGGCCACACCATGCCGACCTTGAACAGCCGCAGGCCGATGCGCTGGCACACCGCCTCGCTCAGCCCCAGGTCGGACAGCGCCTGGCGCGTGTCCAGGTAGGCCTTGCCCGAGGTCATGATGCCGAAGCGCGCGTCGCGCGCCGGCACCTGCCACAGCTCGCGGTTCAGATTGTTGGCGCGGGCGTAGGCCAGCGCCGCGTACAGCTTGTAGTCCAGTAGCCGCGCTTCCTGCTGCAGGGGCGTGTCCGGGATGCGGATGTTCAGGCCGTCCGGCGGCAGCTGGAAATCCCCGGGCAGCACGATCCGCACGCGGTACGGATCCACGTCCACCGAGGCCGACACCTCGACGATGTCGGTGATGCATTTCATGCCGACCCAGACCCCGGCGTAGCGGCTCATGGCCCAGCCGTGCAGGCCGTAGTCCAGCACCTCCTGCACGCTCGACGGGAACAGCGCCGGGATCATGCAGGCCTTGAGGATGTGATCGCTCTGGTGCGGCAGCGTCGACGACTTGGCCGGGTGATCGTCGCCGGCCACCACCAGCACGCCGCCGTGCGGCGAGGTGCCGGCGGCGTTGGCGTGCTTGAACACGTCGCCGCAGCGGTCCACGCCCGGCCCCTTGCCGTACCACATGCCGAACACGCCGTCGTATTTGGCGCCCGGGAACAGGTTGACCTGCTGCGTGCCCCACACCGCGGTGGCCGCCAGGTCCTCGTTGATGCCCGGCTGGAACTCGACGTGGTGCGCCTTCAGGTACTTGGCCGCCTTCCACATGTTCTGGTCGACCCCGCCCAGCGGCGAGCCCCGGTAGCCCGACACGAACCCGGCCGTGTTCAGCCCCGCGCGCAGGTCGCGCAGCCGCTGCATCATCGGCAGGCGCACCAGGGCGTGGATGCCGCTCATCCAGGCGCGGCCACTTTCGAGGGTGTATTTGTCGTCCAGCTGGACGGATTCGAGCGCCGCGCGCAGCGCGGGCGTGAGGGGGGCATTCATGTCTACTCCGAGGGTCGTGGAACGCCCGCGGCAGCCAACGCACCACGCCCTCTTGAAGCGCATGCGGGCAAGCGGCGGGAGGTGAATTCCGGGCGCTCGATGCGCCTCTGTCCTACGGTTGTAACCGCTCGCCCCACCCCCGGCAATAGGGCGATGCGATAATTGCGGGCATGGACTTCGCCCCTCGCATCGTCGCCTGGCAACGCCAGCACGGCCGCCACGATCTACCCTGGCAAAACACCCGGGATCCCTACCGCATCTGGCTCTCGGAGATCATGCTGCAGCAGACGCAGGTGGCCACCGTGATCCCCTACTACGAACGCTTCCTGCAGCGCTTCCCCGACGTCGCGGCGCTGGCCGCCGCCGCCCAGGAAGACGTGATGCCCTACTGGGCCGGCCTGGGCTACTACGCCCGCGCCCGCAACCTGCACCGCTGCGCCCAGGAAATCGCGCGCGACTGGAACGGCCGCTTCCCGCCCACCGCCGAAGCCATCGCCACCCTGCCCGGCATCGGCCGCTCGACCGCCGCCGCCATCGCCGCCTTCGCCTACGGCGAGCGCTCGCCCATTCTCGACGGCAACGTCAAGCGCGTCTTCACCCGCCAATTCGGCATCGCCGGCGACCCCGCCAAGCGCGAGATCGAACAACGCCTGTGGGCCCTGGCCGACGCCAACGTCGACGCCGCCCCCGGCCTGGACATGGCCGCCTACACCCAGGGCCTGATGGACCTGGGCGCCACCCTCTGCACGCGCGGCAAGCCGGCCTGTGAGCGCTGCCCGGTCGCCGATACCTGTGTCGCCAAGCGCGACGGCCGCCAGGCTGAGCTGCCCACGCCCAAGGCGCGCAAGGCGATTCCGGAACGCGAGACCGCCATGCTGGTGCTGCAGCACCAGGGCGCCTTCCTGCTGCAGCAGCGCCCCGAACCCGGTATCTGGGGCGGCCTCTGGAGCCTGCCCGAATTCGACGCCGCCGGCGACCCCCTGGCCGCCTCCCGCGCCCTAGGCCTGGACCCCGAACAGCGCTTCGAACTCGCCGCCTTCGCCCACACCTTCACCCACTACCGCCTGCACATCCGCCCCTGGTACGTGCCCGTGCGCAGCGCCTCGCTGCGCCAGCCCACGCAACCCGAGCGCTGGATCACCCAGGCCGAACTCCCCGACACCGCCCTGCCCGCCCCCGTAAAGAAACTCCTGCTGGGCCTGATCGAAGCCGGCCTCCCCGGCGACCTGCTGGTCAACAGCAAGTAGCGCCCTCCGACCGCCCCCCCGCGCGCAGCGTCACCGCCCCGACGCCAGACACCCAAACGCCAAAGAAGGCCGCCCGCGCGGCCGTCTTTGGCGACCCCGCAAGCCCCTTCCCACCCCAAAGATTGCTGGCAAAAACGCCAAGCAAACCGCCCGCCCCAACATCCGCTGCTAAGTCACTCGCGCCTAAAGATCACTCCTCCCCCAGCAACATCACCAGCTTCAGATCCAAATGCGTCGCCAGGCGAAAGGTGATCTGCTGATAGGCCAACGTGCCACGGCGCGGGTGCTGGAACTCGCGCAAACCGCCTTCGCGCTCCACCACCGCGTGCCGCGTCCACCAATGGGCGAATACGGCGCTCTGCCGGTTCAGGGCGTCGATCAGCGCCAGCACCGCCGGCTCATCCAGATGCGCCCCCGCATCCGCCCGGAACTCGGCCACCACGCGCCGCGCCCGCTGCTCCCAGTCCACCACCAGCTCGCGCGCCGCCGGATCCAGGAAGATGTAGCGCAGCAGGTTGGGCTCCGGATCCCGGGCCGGCCAGTCGTCGAACAGATCCCGCAGCGGCTCATTACAGGCCAGCACGTTCCAGGCCCGGTCCAGCACGTAGGCCGGCGCGGTGATCGCATCCACGCACTCACGCAACGACCCCGGCGCCCCCATCGCATCGTCGCGCGCATGCTGCGGGTCGGCGCAATCGGCCAGGTCGAACAGATAGGCCCGCTCGGCCCGCGCCAGCTGCAGCACCCCCGCGATGCGCGACCACACCGACGGCGACACCGACACCTCGCGTCCCTGCTCGATCCAGGTGTACCAGGTGACGCTGATGCCGCACAGCTGCGCCACCTCTTCGCGCCGCAGCCCCGGCGTGCGGCGCCGCATGCCTTCGGGCAGGCCGGCCATCTGCGGGGTGATGCGCGAGCGGGCGCTGCGCACGAACTCGCCCAGCGCCTGGCGGCGCAGGCGGGAGCCTTCGTGACCGGCGGCGCCGGCCTGGGGGGAAGTGTTCATACCAGGATAAGCGGGGGACTTGTACGTGTATAAGTGCCGTCTATGTTAGCGCCTGCGGCGGCGCCGCGGGACGGCTCCAGCCACGGGCCGGAGCGCCCGCTCGACGCGCCGTGCTCGACAGCGCCACGGTCGAACAGGTATAGATCGGGATCGAACCGACAAAATGGCAGCCACAAGGAGACAACACGCCATGCCCACCCCCCGGACGCCCCCGACCTGCCCGACCGTGACCGAAGCCGCGACGCTGTTTCGCGAGGGCCGCGTCACCAGTGAAGCCCTGACCCGCAGCTGCCTGGACCGCATCGCGTCCCGCCAGGACCTCAACGCCTTCATCACCGTCGACGCCGACGGCGCGCTGGCCCAGGCGCGGGCCGCCGATGCCGCGCGCGCCGCGGGCCGCGCCG
>NZ_CADIJR010000053.1 GCF_902859645.1 Achromobacter insuavis
AGGCGCCGCGGCCGCGCCCGGTCCGCTGGCCGCGCCGCCGTCGCCGGGCAGGCCGCGCCGGAAGAAATTGTCCGGGATGACCGCCGCCACGTAGGTGCCGGAGCCGACCGTGCCGGCGGTATAGCCCTCGCCGCGCAACTGGTCGTAGGCGGCCTCGACCGTGGAGCGGGCCACGTGCCAGCGCGCCGCCAGGTCGCGGGTGGACGGCAGCCGCCCGCCCGAGGGCAGCACGCCGCGCAGGATCCGCTCCCGGATCTGCCGGTAGACCCAGGCCTGCTTGGATTCTCCCGCGCGCGGCGGGTCGACCGGCAGGTCGAGGCTGGATTCCAGCCGGGCATCGCGCACCAGTGGCTTGCTCATATAAGTGGCTTGCTCATATTCATGGAAATGGCCCTATTTCACCCAGCCATTCTATCCCTACATTACGCCCATCGACCCGTCTTTCGGAACCGTGCCATGTCCACCTACACCATCACGCTCGCCAGCGGCCAATTCACCTGCGATGGCGCCACCTCGATCCTGGACGCCGCGCTGGCCCAGGGCGCGGCCGTGCCCTTCTCCTGTCAGCGCGGCGAATGCGGCGCCTGCCGGGCGGTGGTCACCGCCGGCCGGCACGAACGCATCACGCCGCCCAACGAGCGTTCCTACGTCACCGCCGACGATGAACTGTTGATATGCCAATGCCGCGCCGCCAGCGACCTGACGCTGCGGTTCCCGCATTGGCAGGCCCCGCCCCAGCCGATGCAGCGGCGCGAGGCCACCGTGCTGTCGCGCGCGCCGCTGACGGCCGAGGTCACCCGGCTGGTCATCGAAGTGCGCGGCGACGCCGCCTTCACCTGGCAGGCCGGCCAGCACGTGCGCTTCCTGCTGGAAGACGGCAGCCACCGCCCCTTCTCGATCGCCAACGTGCCCGCCGCCGCCGGCCCCGCGCAACTCGAATTCCACATCCGCCGCATGCCCGGCGGCGGCTTCACCGAACGCATCCTGCCGCGCCTGATGCCCGGCGACACGCTGGCCCTCGAAGGTCCGCAGGGCGCCTGCGTCTGGCCGGCCGACGGTTGGCCCGCGGACATCGAGCACCTGGTGCTGCTGGCCACCGGCACCGGCTACGCCGGCATCCATCCGATCCTGATGGAAGCGCTGCGGGACCCGCGCTTCAAGCGCGTCACGCTCTACTGGGGCGGCCGGACGGAGGACGATTGCTACGCGGGGCCGCTGCTCAATGCGCTGCAGGGCAAGGGCGCCGGCTTCGCCTGGCACGCCGTGCTGTCGGAGACCCCCGCCGCGCAGGCCGCCGCCCCCGGGCATGTGCAGGACGCCGCCCTCGCCGCCGACCATGACTGGGCCCGCACCGTGGTCTACGCCTGCGGCAACCCGGCGATGGTGCGGGCGGCGCGCGAGCGGCTGGGCGCGGCCGGACTGGCGCGCGACCGCTTCCACGCGGAAGCGTTCCTGCCCTCGCAGGACGCGGCCGCCGCCGGCGCGCCGGCCGCCCCCGCCCATCCCTGGGAACGGGTCGGCAGCCACTTCACCCTGGACGGCATCCTCGAGGCGCGCCGCCGCTCGCGCGACGCGGTGCGCGAGATCGCCGCGCTGATGCGGCCCGGCATGACCACGCGCGAGGCGGTCAACGCGGCCGACGCGCACCTGCGCCAGATGGGTTCGTCGCACAACTGGCACCCCACCTACATCCGCTTCGGCCCCGACTCGCAGTCGCCCGCGGTGCAGCCCACCGACTTCCAGCGCCGCTTGCGGGAAGAGGACGTGTTCGTGGTCGACATCGGCCCGGTCTGGGACGGCTACGAGGGCGACTACGGCGACACCTTCGTGCTGGGCGCCGACGCCGACCGCGAACGCTGCGCCGAGGCCGCGCGCCAGGTGTTCGAGCGCACCCGCGAGGACTGGCTCCAGGGCCTGACCGGCGCCGCCCTGTACGACCGCGCCGAGGCGCACGCCCGCCAGCATGGCTGCGAACTGGTGCGCGAGATCCCGGGGCACCGGGTGGCGGATTTTCCGCACGCGTTGTACGGCAAGCACCAGCTGGCGCAGGCGGATTTCGTGCCCGCCGACGGCATCTGGGTGCTGGAGATCCAGGTGCGCGACCGCGCGCTGCCGATCGGCGCGTTCTATGAGGATGTGTTGCTGCGGGATACGCTGGCGGAGGCGGACCGGCTGACGACCTAGGGTTTGTCCTCATGCCAGCCATGTCGATCCGCGGGATGCTCGAACGTCGACCCAGTACGCTCAACTTCCCTTCAAAGGCGGATTCATCATGACGACTGGCACCGTGACCCTGCATCGCGTCCTGCGCACCACCCCCGAACGCGTCTACCGCGCCTTCCTCGAACCCGACGCGGTCGTGCGCTGGCTGCCGCCCTACGGCTTCACCTGCACCGTCCATGAACTGGAGGCGCGGGTGGGCGGCCGACACCGCATGTCGTTCCGCAATTTCGGCACCGGCCACGCCCACGATTTCGGCGGCGAGTACCTGGAACTGGTGCCGGGCGAGAAGATCCGCTACACGGACCAGTTCGACGATCCGAACCTGCCGGGGCAGATGCAGACCACCATCACCCTGCGCAAGGTCTCCTGCGGCACCGAGATGACCGTGGTGCAGGAGAACATCCCGGCGGTGATTCCGCCGGAGATGTGCTACCTGGGCTGGCAGGAATCGCTGGCGCAGCTGATGCGGCTGGTGGAGCCGCAGATTCCCGACTGAGACCGATCAGCCTTCGCGTTCGGCCAGCTCGTCCAGCAGTTCGGCCGACGGCACGAAGAACAGGCTGCCGGTGACGGCGCGGCTGTAGTCGAGCAAGCGGTCGTAGTTGCCGGCCGGACGGCCGACGAACATGTTTTCGAGCATCTGCTCGATCGGCCTGGGCGAGCGCGCGTAGCCGATGAAGTAGGTGCCGAATTCACCGGCGCCGGCGCGGCCGAACGGCATGTTGTCGCGCAGGATCTTGATCTCCTGGCCATCCTCTTCCAGGGTGGTCAGGGCGCTGTGCGAATACGACGGCTTGACGTCGTCGGCCAGCTCGACGTTGGTGAGCTTGCGGCGGCCGATGATGAGTTCCTGCTGTTCGGTCGACAGCTTTTCCCAGGCGGTCATGTCATGCAGGTACTTCTGCACCAGCACGTAGCTGCCGCCGGCGAAGGCTTCGTCCTCGTCGCCGATCAGGGTGTAGCCGGGCAGCTCGAAGCCCTGCGGGTTCTCGGTGCCGTCGACGAAGCCGATGATGGCGCGCCGGTCGAAATAGCGGAAACCGTGCACTTCATCGACCACCGTGGCCGCCGAGCCCAGCGCGGCCACCAGCAAGGTGGCCAGCTCGAAACAGGCGTCCATGGCTTCGGCGCGGATGTGCAGCAGGATGTCGCCGGGCGTCGACACGGCGACGCGCTCGCCCGCGCCGATCTCGCGGAACGGATGCAGGGCCGCGGGGCGCGGCGCGCCGAACAGCGTGTCCCAGGCGGCCGAGCCGAACCCGCAGACACAGGACAGGTCGGCCGCCACCGCGCGTGTGCCGACGGTGCGCACCAGGTTGCCGACGTCTTCACACCAGGCGCGCACGGCGGCGGCGTTGTCGGCGCCGGGGTTCAGCGTGGCGACGATGAAGATCGCGTAGCGGGCGTTGGGGCTGAGGACGGCTTGCGGTTCGACGGGTTTTTCGGACATGGGATTCAGTGGGGCCGGCAACGGCCCGCGAGAAAAAAGGGGCGCTGGCAATATAGCCGATGCGCCCGCCTCAGTTGCCGTCATGCCCCAGGCAGTGGCGCAGCGCCGCCACGAATACCTCGGGCCGCTCCAGCATCATCAGGTGGCCGCAGCCGTCCAGCGCCTGCCGCCCCGCGCAGGCGCGCCAGGCCCAGTCGGGCACGGTCCAGCCGGCGTGCGAACGCGCGCCCGACAGCAGATACACAGGATGGCGCGCGAACACCTGCCGCAAGGTGTCCTGGTACCCGGCCGCGCCCGTCGCCGCCACCACCGACGCCGCCATGGCGCGCAGCGTCGAGGCCGGCTGCCAGGCGAGCCAGCGGGCGGCGGTGTCGCGCCAATGCGGCCGGGGCTCGGCCACCGCGCCGCCCAGCCAGCCGAGCGGATCGGCGCGAAAGCCGTCCAGCATGGCCTCGGCCTCGCCCGCGCTCATGCGCGCCACGGACGCCGACCAGAACGCGTCGGCCAGCGTGAAATTGCCCTCGACATTGACGATGCGGCGCACCCGCTGCGGATAGGCCTGCGCCAGCAGCATCGCCACCGCGCCGCCGACCGAATGCCCCACCAGGTCGACCGCGACGCCATCGAAATGCGTGTCGATGAACGCGCGCAGGTGCTCGACCTGCGCCGGCAGCGAGATGCGCGCCGGCGGCGTCGCCTGGTGTTCGCCGTAGCCCAGCAGCGGCGGCGCGGCGTGCCGTGGCAGGCCCGCGTCGACATCGAAAGCGCCGATGAGGCCGTGGATCAGCAGCATCGGCGGCGCGGCGGACGCGCGGCTCATGCGGCGCCGCCTTTGCCGCGGGCGGCCGGCGGCGCCAGCTCGGCGAGCAGTTCCTCCAATTCCTGGCAATGGGTGCGGTCGTGGTCGAGCAGCTCGCGCACGATCTGCTCCAGCGTCATGCGGTGCAGGCCGTCGCGCAGGCCGCAGCGCGCCAGCGCCGCCGCGTCCAGCTTGCGCAGCGAGGCGCACAGTTGCGCCCGGCCGCGGCGGAACGACGCCAGCGCGGCGTCCGGGTCCTGTTCCTGGTAGTCGCGCTCGGCCGCCATGGCCGTGCCGTCGACGGAATCGATGCGCGGCAGCGGCGCGGCCAGGATGGCCGCGATGCGCTGGGTGAACACGGCGTCCAGGTCGCGCAGGTGGCAGACATGTTCGGTGGCCGAAAACCCGGTGCCTTCGGGCCGGCGGGTGCGCCACGCGGCGGGCACCCGCGCCATCAGGCCGGCCAGCGCGTCCGGCATGCGCGCCAGCCCGTCGATGACGCCGGCGAACGGCAGCGCCACGGGCCGCGGGCTGAACACCGCGCCATAGCTGAAGACCGGACCCGCCACGCGGCCGCGCGCCTGCACCACGTCGTGCCCGTGGCGCCGCATCAGGTCGGCCACCAGCGCGCCGCAGAACTGCCGCGCGGTGGTATCCGCCGCGACTTCGGGGAAAACGGTCTCGATGTCGTCGCTGATGGCGGCGACGGCGGCGACGCCGACCCGCGACAGCGCCGCGTACTCGAGGTAGCGGCCGGGCTCATCGATCAGGGCCTCGAGCTGCTGCCCGAGGGGGGTGGCGCGGAAACGGTCGAAACGGGAGTGCATGGCGACGCTCGGCTAGTAACTGCGCAAAACGATACGTTACTAGCCGGCCGCCGTCAACACGCGCGCATCAGTCCGCCTGTGTCAGCAGCTCCGCCGTCAGCCGCGCAATCACCGCGTTGGACAGCATCACGGGCAGGCCGGACGCCGCCGCGGCCGCCGCCCGATGGCGTTCGACGAACCCCATGCAGTCGAGCACCAGCAGGTCGGCGCCCTGCCGCTTGAGTTCTCGGGCCGCCTCGGCCAGGGACTCGCTGTCATCGGCATAGGGCGAGGCCACGGCGCACAGCGGCGCGTGTTGCAGCGCGCGCCACTTGTGCGCCTCGGACGCCACTTGCGACGCCAGCGGCACGATCACGCCCACCTGCCGCGCGCCCGCCAGGGCGGCGACGGTGGGCGAGACGATCAGGTCCGGCTCGATCAGCCACGCGCTGGCGGCGCGCAGGTCGTCGAACGCGCCGGTGCACAGCACCAGCACGAAGGCGCAGCCCTGGGCCTCCAGCGCCGCGATCTTCTGCGTGAGCAGCGCCAGCATGGCGGCCTTGTCCACCACCACCGACGAGCCGTCCAGCAGCCGCGTGATGAGCGTGGCCTGGCCGGCCCGCGGCGCATAGCGCCGTTCGATCTCGTCGCGCGCCAGGCCGTCGAGCAGGCCCGCGTGCAGGCAGGCGGTGCCGGGCGGCAGGTGCCGTTCGAGAATCGGCGTGATGTCGGGCCGCGGGGCCTGACCGATGGTGATGGTGCCGAGCTTGGCCGTGGCGGACATGGTGGCGCTCCCGTGCGTTCAGTGTTGGGCGACCTGCTCGCCCTGCAGATGGGCCAGCGAACCGTAGAGCTTGAGCAGCAGCGCGTATTCGTCGCGGTCGAAGAACTGGCACTTGCCCTGGGTGAATTCCTTGGCCACTTCGACCGCGAACTTGGCGGCGGACGCGATGTCGACCTCGTGGCTGGCGCCCGTGCCGCAGCCCGGCACCACGCTCTCGGTGGTGATGGCCACGCCGACCACCGGCGCCGCGGTGGCGACCGACGGCTGCATGATGCTGTTCACGTGGTACACGCCGTTGTCGTAGGGCGTGATGTCCTGCAGCGAGATCGGGAAGGTGGCGGCGGGACGGCCGGTGGTCGTCTCCATGATGCGCAGCAGGTCTTCCGACATGCGCAGGATGTAGCCCTGCTTGACCGTGGGCGACAGCGCGAAGCCCTTGTGGTTGATGATGCGGTTGCCCTTGGTGGTGTCGATCGACAGCACCGCGTCCATCTCGGCGCTGAGTTCCTGCTCGTTCATGGCCTTCATGTCGACCGGCGAATCCATGAAATCCACCGGTTCGTGCGGACGCGTCGGCGCATCGGGGCAGATGTGCGTGCCGATGATCACATCGCCGGCCAGCACGTCGCCCTGCGCCTGCATGTGCGCCAGCTTGAGCGCGGCGGCGACGGCCGCGACCGCGCCGTCGCCGTCGGACACCAGGCCGATGCGGCCCGGCCGCGCGCCGATGCCGCCCAGGCGGCCGACGATGCCGAGCGTGGGCGCCGGCCCGCCGGCACGCTTGCCCTGGGCGCCGGGAATGACGATGCGCACGAAATCGGTCGAGCCGTTGGCGCCGGTGATCTTGGTGACGGTGACGCTGACGCCGGGATAGCCTTCGAGCAGCGTGGCCACGGTGTGGCCCGACGCATGCGCGCTGTCCAGCGCTTCGAAGGCCTGCAATGTCTGGGAAAGACTCATGATGGATTTCCTTTCGGGCAAAAACGGCAAGAAGGGGGAATCACTTCTTGCCAAAATGAGCGGTGATGGCGGCGTTGAAGAAGCTGAAGATGGCATCGCCCGCGATGATGCCGCCGGCGAACACTTCCATGTGGTTGCGGTGCTTTTCGCCACCGACCTTCTCGACCAGCAGGCGCAGCGCGATGCCCGCCACCACGGCCCAGCCGGCCAGCGGGTTGGCGATCAGCAGGCCGGTGGCCAGCAGCACGCCGAGCTGGCGCTTGGGACCGCCGATCAGCTGGATGATGGCGCCGGGAATGGCCCACACCAGCAGCATCTGCGCGATGCCGGGGGTGGCGCCGGCGTTGATGGTCGCCACGTAGACCTTGGCCACCGGCGGCAGCTGGCCGCCCGCGAACAGCGCGCCATAGCTGACATACACCACCGGGATCGCGATCAGGAACGCCAGCATGGCGGCGATCAGCTGCTGCTTGCGGCCTTCCAGTTCAAGCGCCATGTCGGCGCCGTTGCCGCGCAGCATGAAGCCGGCCTTGAGGTCGTAGCCCATGTCCGCGAAAGCCGGGCCGGTCGCCACCGAGAAGCCGCACAGGATCGCCAGCGCATGCGGCGGAAAGCCGATCAACAGGCCCAGCAGCAAGGTGATGAGCGCCACCGCGAACGCCGGGAACCAGCCCGAGTGCATGGCGGCGATGCCGACGATGAGCTCGTGCACCAGCGCGGCGAAGGCGGCATAGAGGATGAAGCCCAGCAGCATCGGCAGCGACATGTCGGCATACAGCCCGGCCAGCAGCGAGATGCCGGCGGACAGCAGGATGTACCCCACCCCGCCCAGGCGCAGGCTGCTGCCGACGCTGGGACCGGCCGGGCCGCTGGCCTTGGGGCCGGCCTTGCTGCGCATGACCATCGCCACCTGGATCAGCGCCACCAGGCCGGCGCCGATCATCATGCCGTGCGGGATGTACTGCTTGTTGATGTCCATGCCGAACAGCGGCTCGGAATAGCCGCGCAGCAGCAGGCCCAGGCCGAACATGCCCAGCGCCCAGATGTTGCCGATGAAGGCCACGCCGAACGCCGACATCGGGATCTTGAACCACGAGCCCACCGCGCCCACCACGATGCCCAGGCCCAGCAGCTTGGCCTGCGTGCCGCCCTGGTCGCCGGCCTTGATGGCTTCGGCCGCGGCCACGCCGGGCGGCCAGGCGCCGGTGGCCGGAAACACCGAGCTGCCGAACAGGCGGTACAGCATGTAGGCGTCCAGCAGCATCGCCAGCCCCACGCCCAGGAACATCGGCAGCACCATGTCGGGGCGGCCCAGCAGATAGGGAATGGCCAGCGGCAGCAGCAGGCTGTTGGCCGCGCCGAAGGTGGCCGAGGAGATGGCGGTCTGCGCCAGGTTCTGCGTGTGGACCGAGCGGTAGGAGCGCAGCAGGCGCATCGGCACACGGGCCAGGATCATCGCCACCAGCGCGCCGATGATGGAAGTGTTGGGCGTCACGCCCAGGGTCACGATCAGCTGGATGCCGATCACTGCGCCAAACACGCTCAGTGCGGCCAACAGGACCAGGTTGGACAGCGAGAGCGCTCTCGGGTGCGGGTCTTCCTGCACGGAGGCGCCGCCTTGGGCGGCGTGGCGGGGGGTGGAATCAATCATGGTGCTGACTCGTGGAGGGCATGAACGGGGGATCCCCAGGCCGGATCGCAGACGATCCGGCCGAGGCTTCTGGCTTCCGTCAGCAGGTCCGCGGCCAGCGCTTGCACGCTGGCGGCATCGGCCTGGGCCGCCGGAAAGGAAAGGCACATGGCGAAGCGCTCCATGGACACCGGATCGCTCACGGCGCAGCTGACCGAGGCCACCCCCGGGATGGCCTCGTTGATCGCCACGGCGAAGCCGGACTCGCGCACGTCGCGCAGCCGCGCCAGCACGTCCGGCACGGTCCGCGGCGCTTCGTCGGAAATGAACGGCAGTTGCTTGCCCAGCCGCTTGGCCACCTTGTCGTCACCGTCGCGCGCCAGCAGCACGCGGCCGGTCGAGGTGGCCCAGCTGGGCGAACGGTGTCCGGGATAGGTCGTGACGCGCAGCGGATGCGAGCCCTGCTGCACGTGCAGCACCATCACGTCGCGCCCTTCGAGCACCGAGATGTAGCCGGTGTGGCCGCTCTGGGCGCTGAGCCGCTTGAGCGCGTCCTGCATCTGCGCGGACAGCGAGGTGGTCTCGCGCACCATCCGCGACAGCTCCAGGATCATCACCCCCGGGCCATAGGCGCGGGTACTCTCCTCACGGTCCAGCAGCCCCAGTTCCTTCATCTGCGCCAACAGGCGCGACGCCGAGCTTTTCGGCATCCCCAGGTGGTCAACCAGGTCCGTCACCGTGACCTTGCGATTGAGCTTGTTGATCAGGCGAAGAATGATGGCTGCGTTTTCGAGTGAGGCCATAAAGTTCCAAAAAATGAGACTTGATTCCAAGGAATGAGTCAATGTAGTCCTTCCGAAAACGGCCGGATACGCGAACTAACCCTAGGTTTGGAGGGGGTTTGAAAGGTGATTTACGGCACGCTGAATGCGAAGCCGGGGCGCGCGCTGGCCGGCATGCCCTGGCGGCCGCGCTTGTGCGTGTCTGCGATGTGCCCGCGACGCGGACCGCTGTGGCCGCGCCCATTACGGCTGCGCTGGGCGCGTACCGCCGGCGTTGCGCCGGCCGCCCGTCATTCCTCGCTCGGGCGCGGGCGGCGGTTGCGAGCGCGCTGGGCGGGATCGCCGGCCAGCGCATCGTCGGTGGCATTGCGCAAGGCCGCGGCCTGCGCCACCGGCCCCACCGTGATGGGCGCGGGGCCGGGCGCGGCCACGGTCTGCGATGGCAGGATCGCCGGCAGCCCCGCCACGAAGCGATATGGCAGTTGCGGCAGCAGGCCCTGAATCGTGCCCAGGTCATTGGCGGCCTCGGCGCGCGCCTGCAACGCCGCCTGGGCATCGCGTTCGGCCCGGTTGATCGCGACGGTGCGCGCCTGCAGCCGAGCCTGTTCATCACGGAACGCCTGGATCGCGAGCTTCAGGCAATGCGCCGTGTATTGGTCGCGCAAGGGTTCGAGCGCGATGCCGGGTGGGTCCATTTTCGGGGCCGCGGCGGGCGGCGCGGATGACGCTGTGGAGGCTGGCGCGGCCGGCGGCGTTGGTTGAGACGTCGCTGCCGCTGCCGCTGCCGCTGCCGTCGCCGACACCGCCTGCGCCTGCGCGGCGTGGATGCGCGAGAACTCCGCCGCCCGCGCGCGCATCGCGCGGTCGGTCCGCAGTTGCGCGTGCAGGCGTTCGAGACGGTACGGGTCGCGCACCGCGTCGATGCGCAGCGGATCGATCGGGTCAATGGCGTTGGCGCTCATGGCAATTCCCCTGGCCGCGCGCCGGCGCGCGCGGCGTCACCTGGCTAGCGGGACGGCGCGCGGCGGCGCTGCGAACGGATCCACCATTGCTGCGTGATGGCACCCAGCACGAAGACCGCGAACCACGTCGCCAGCGCGCCGCGCACCAGCGGCGACTGCGGTCCGTCGGCCAGGGGATGCGACACCGGCAGCCGGGTCAGCGTTTCCGCGATCCCGGGCACCCACATCAGGAAGAAGCTGAACGCGAACCCGAGCTGCGACAGATGGGCCCGCGCCGCCGATTGCGGCGACTGGCGCGACAGGAACAGCGCCCCCGCGACCGACAGCAACGCCAGGATGCCCAGCGCATGGCCGGGATTGAACCCGCCCGTGCTGGACAGGCCGAACGACGTCAGCACCGCCACCAGCAGGCCGCCCAGATAGACCTTGCCGACCGGCGTCGTGCTGTCGATGCCTCGGTAGCGGACGAAGCTGTACAGGCCCGCGAAGGCGGGGACCAGACTGATGAGCGTGTGTGCGGCCCCGAGAGGCGAAATGGGATGCGGCATGAGCAGGGCTCCTTGAAAGCGCCGGCGCGGCCAGGAATGGCGACAGCGCCGACAACGTGGACAGACATGGGCCATGACGCCCGGGAAATTCAAAAAAACAACCAACTAGTTGGTTGGTATAGCCATTCAAAAAAACGCGCACCCGAAGGCACGCGCAGGCCGGCCATCACGCCGGCGTCGACAACTGCCTGATGGCCGCGTGCGAGATCGACGTGAACGCCTCCGGCGCGCCCAGCGCCCTGGCCGTCAGCATCGCGCCATGGATTGTGGACATGAAGGCCTGCGCCTCGACCAGCACGCCGTTGCGCAACACGAATTGCCCCGTCGCGACGCCGGCGCCGAGCACCGACCCGATCCACGCGGTCAGCTCGCCGAAATAGGCGCGCACCTCGTCCGCCACCGCCTGCGGGATCATCGGCAATTCGGCCGCCAGCATCGCGCAGATGCACATCGGCATGGAACCATCGCGGATGCACTTGGCCCAGTAGTCCGCATACGCCATCAGGCGCGCCTGCGGATCCGTCACATGCTGGTCCAGCGCCGCCAGCCCCGAGCGGGCCTGGTCGCGATGCCGCGTGACCACGGTCAGCACCAGGTCGGCCTTGGTCGGGAAATGGTGATGAATGCTGGCCTTGCCGATGCGCACCCGCTCGGAGATGTCGGCATAGCTGAAGCCGTGATAGCCGCCGGTGGCCAGCAGCAGCCGGGTCTGATCGACGATTTCCAGGGCGCGGGGGGAAAGTTCCAGGTTCATGGCAGCCAATCTACTAGTTGGTTGGTTGGCTGTCAAGAAGCAAGGCCTTTTACCCGCACGGACAACTGCTTGACGAATCCCGACGCCGGCTGAGACACGATTTGTGGTGCCGCACCATGGCGCGCGTCATATCAAGGACGAAAGATCTGCTTGACCAAAAACGCTTCAAGTCCTTCGCTCAGGGTCTCGACGATGCCCCCATTGGGCGTCGCCCACAACAGAACTTGTCGGCTGCCATTGTCATACAGGTAGTAGCGCCCGTCACCCGCATCGACCAACGGCACCGCGAGCCGGGGATAAGTAGCGTCGCGGCTCAGATCGGCGTACATGTTCCGCACATTCAAGTAATAGTCCTGCGGAACTCCCAACCCGTAGGTTTCAGTAGCGCCAAACACTATGACGCCAAACTCGGACAGATAATCGACGTATTCATCGGCCAGAACAAAGCCCAGGCTTTCTCCCAACTGCTGAATATCCTCATCCCGGGCGGGACGAATGGTGGCATGGTTGCGCTCGACCAGCGCGGTGAGTTGATTCATGACGTTTCCTGGTCACGTTGACTATCAATCTGCGAGGCACGCGCCTTCCAATGGTCGCCACGTTCGTCGCCAAAATTTCCCCGATCGATCTCCGACTCCTTCAATTTATTGTGCAGGATATTGTCATTGCCGTTGCCACGATGTTCCGAGCCCGTCAGTTCGGCAAGTGGCGAATCCTGCGACTGGCCTATATGGTGAAGTTCTATGGGCTTCCCGCTATCGTCGAGCGGCGCACGGCCATCCCGCATTCTTTCCAGGTTGGTCTTGCCGAACACGTCCTCCCGGTCATAATCGATATCATCGCGGATCAACACGTCCTTTCCGTTGACCGTCTCCGGTTTCAAATCCGCATTTTCATAAATGCTGGCTTCGGCGTCGCTGCCGATGGCTTCCAGAATAGTGGCCGAGTAGCCACTGTTCTCGAGCCGCTCCCGTCGCTCATCGCTCAGGGGCGGTAGATCCTGGCGCATGTCTTGCGTCACCAGCATCGGCCGATCCAGTTCCGCGATCAGTACGTATTTCCCTGGCATATCCCGGGCCAACTGCGCCAGCCGGCACGGGACATCGCCTCCAACGGCCCGCAGGTGTTCGAAATTCATGCTGATTCCCTGTTTTCGATGCTTGTGCGCCAGGCGGCGTAGATCTCCAGATGGCTGTCGCGTTGCAGACTATAGTCCTTCATCATGCACTGTTGTATCGCCAAGGCAAGGTCATCCTCCACATGCCGGACAAGCGTAGCAACGATGGTGTCCAAGCCCGCCTGCAGCTGTTCATAGTCCGCTGCTGTTTCGATCAGTTTGCGTACCTCAAGTCGGCATCCAAGCACATCGACGACCAACCGGGCCAGGCTTTCAAACGCCTGCGGCTGCCACAGGGTAATGGCTCCACCCTCACGGAACATACGCAAGAAGTCATGCACCGCGATCTTGTTCGGCGCCAGCAGGGGCAATTCACGCAAGCCCCGCTCCACCACATCCAGATCCACCGGATATGGCGCATGAACCCGTTTTGCCAACAACAAACGCAGCACCTGGTGATTGAACATCTCGTGCGCGAAACTTGCCTCTTGCTGCGGCGCCTCATAGACATAGGGAAGTGTCTCGCCCTCGAACTTCGTCACCTGGCAAAGCACGGGCTCCAGCCAGTCGTTCTGGTGCACGACGGCCACGCCCTTGGGCAGGCGAGCAATCTCTTCCAGCTGTTCATCGCGCAGCCCGGCCGACTTGCCGATCAAACGCCTGTCCGCTTCATCGGGCAAACGCATGATGATCTTGGTGTTCGTATTACGGATCGCCGCCGCATCGACGGCGTTGGGAGACTGATCGACAATGATGAATCCTTCCCCGTAAGTGCGCATTTCGGCGATGGCGTTGGTCAGCATCTCGACCGACTTCCCTGCCACACCCGCGCCCTCGGCACCCGCGCCGACGGGGTCGCGCTTCAGAAGATGATGCGCCTCCTCAAGCACCGTGACGTGACGCAGAGGTTGGTTCATGCCTCCCTTCGCCATCCGGTGTTCGTTCAAGCGCATGACCAGAATGCCCATGATCAAAGCCTTGGTCTCCGCGGAACCGACACGGCTCAGATCGACAATGGCGGAACGTTCGAACAGATCGTCGGCATCAATCTCGTTGGCGGCAAAGATCCGGCCATTCAGGCCATTGGTCAGAGACTGAACCCGGGTTGTCAACGAGCCGATATAGTTTCCCTTCACTTCCTGTGAATAGACCGACGCATCGATCACGCTGCGCAACGTGGCCAGAAGATCACCGAAACTCGGATATAGATCCGCGTGTCTCCGATTGACGGACAGGTCCAGATCCCAGCCACACTGCTCGTAAGCAAGTAGCAAAGCCTCTTTCAATACCGCCGGCATTGCTGCGTACATAGGCCAGCAGACACTGAAAATCTCGATCAGGCGGTCCACGTGCTCGAGCACATGAATGGCTTCAGGAAAGCGGAAGGGATTGATGCGCAACAGTTCAGCGTGCGCCGGATTCGTGCCATACACCCTGACGCGGGGATGGTGGCCGAATACATGTTTGTACTCGCCCTTGGCCGGCTCGATGACCAGGAACGGAATTCCGTTGGCCTCGATCTGGCTGAGGATCTGGTACATCGTGTTGCTCTTGCCTGCGCCCGTTGATCCGCTGACAAAGACGTGGCTCGTCAACTGGTCCAACGCAAGGGTGATGCTCTGCGGAAGATTCTCCCATAGGTGGCGCATTTGCCCCAGCTTCAACGTGCGCGTGCCCTTGCCAGCAGGAGCGGCTCGCCGGCCATCCACATACTGGACCTTGCGGCCGAAAGCCTGTGTTTCCACTACCGCCACGGTAGACGTGGATCGGCGTGGCAGACTCAGTTGAATCGCCAATTCCCGTCCCGAAACCAGGGTCGCCGGGGTAACGTATGGGATCGGAATACGCTTCGAGAAATGATGATCGAGCTGCGGATGGCTGAGCGCGGCCAACCAATCCAGTGCCGCCGACTTTCGCGCCGAATTCCAGGTGGTCAGGGCAAAGTCCTCGTGACTGGATTTACTGCCACGGACCAGCCCCAGGAACAGGCTGGCCAACGCCTCGGAAGAGGCGGTGCTGTCGCCAATGAAATAGGCGGCCGAGTTCCAACCGCCGTATGTCTTGGCCTCGTCGATACGCATCAAATGATGGTCTATCCGCCCCAGCAACTGCTCGATACTCTTGTCGATCAAGTCGATCGAAACCTGACGATTGGCGCCGCTCGTGCGGTTCGCCGAACGCGAATCCGTACGGTTGGTCGAGTGGGTGACGGATTCCGTCTTCGCCCTCGACTCCCCCCAGGAATCGGTGTGACTCTCGCTGCGGCCTTCCGCATGGGATTGACTCGTACCTGTCGACACCTGCTCGCTGAAGGCAGTCCCGATTGCCGCGCCCACCTGACCGCCAACCATCGCCCCCATCGGACCGAAGAATGAACCGGCCAGCACGCCTGCCGAGGCACCAACGATGCTGCCGGCCTTCGAGGCTGCGGTGTGTGAACTGGAAGTCCTGGAGCTTCCCGTGGTCTCCGTGGTCGACGTACCGCGCGTCTGCGATTGACCTGTCGTGCTGGTCAAGCCAAGACTGTGACCGAGCGATTCGCTCAACCCCTGGCTGATGCTGAAGCCGATGCTGTCGCTTTCCTGGACACCAAAAGCGAGTTGTTGCGTAAGCAACGGCGACAGCTGCGTGGCGACCTGCTCGTAGCCGGTCCGGATCAGGTCCAGATCCTGCGAGGCAATGGGTTCCGCCAGAATGATCGCGTGATACACCCGTTGCTCGGCTGCATCGATAAACCGCTCCAACCCCTGGGCAAACTGCTCCCGATCCGCGCTGGACAAGGCGGGGACCCCCGTGACTGCGGTAATGCTGGAAGAAGGGTCGTCCTTGCTCGACGCAACGCCGTCAAGCAGGCCGTCCACCGCCGGTTGGTTCAGCGCTTGCAGCGCGCTGCCGCTGAAATGCCCTCTGAACGTTTCGCGCAGCAACTCGCCAGCGTTGTGCCCCAGCATCTTGCCGGGTTTCCCTCGGCTACCGATATAGACCTCGGTCTCGACGCCGTCCGACCGCAACAGCAGGAACACGGCATGGCCCGCCGCGCCTAACGCAGTATAGGCGGCGGTAGTGCTTTCCAGGACGGACTGCTTATTATTCTGAACGATACGATCGATGCGGAATATCCGCAGGTCGGTAGCGGCCTTGAACGCAGGCGTCGCACTTGAATACGGCCGAACGCCGTAATGCTGAAGTTCGGACAGATAGCTGCGGTTGATCAACACGCGCGCGGCATCCAGCGTCTGGGCCGCATTCTCACGGACGCGTTGCAATGCGGCGGCATTCGGAATGACTGCGTTCACGGCCTATTTCCCCAGCACGGTCAGGAACAACGCCAGAGCAGCGGCAGCGCCGCCGACAATCAAGAGCGCGCGCACCGCCGGAGGCAATGCCGATTTCGGGGGTGACGCCGCAGGGTGATGGCTGCCGCGCGTAACGCCAGCGGGCGTGGCCTTGGCATGAAATCGTCCAGTGCTGGCATCCCGCAACTTCTGGCGAACAGCGATCAGATGCAAAAAGCGCGCCTCGCAAAAGTTCATCTTCAAATACACCATCTGCGTATCAAAGTATTCGACATTCCAATGCGCTTCTTCACGGTCAACAGCCCGCGCGAAGGCGGATTCGGCGTATCCCTCGTACAGACCGGCCACACGGCTGGCCGCCCAGGATTGCGCGGCGCGCAGGTCGGCTGCGTCAAGTTCGGAGTCATCGAGTTCCATGAACAGCGCCGAACGCGCCGTGCTCAATTCGCCAGCATCGACGTAGTGCTTGAGATTGTCAGATGGAATGAAATTCGTCGTCATGCTCATATGCTCCGTTTCAGACCGCCAGGGTGGCTTCGAGCCTGTTTTTGAATGTGGCAATCCACTCGCGCAACGCCCTGCCTTCTTCCACGGCCCGCTCGCGAGCATCGCGGTCACGCGCCTTGTCTCTCACGGATTCAACCAATTCGTTGAACCGTTGGTCGAACTCTTCCGCCATGAATGCCAGGAACTGGTCGACCAACTGGTCCCTACCCTCTTTTATCCGCGCGACCTCGGCCCGGCTCAGGTTGGTGAACTCCGCGTCCACCTGGGTTTTTCTGCTCTTCCACACCTTCGCGAGATCGACGAATTCTTCTTCACCGAAGACAGGCACGGACTTTTCGTCGCCCCATGAAAACGGGTTGTACCACCGGCTCGTGCTGACTTTCCGGTGCCCGACAACCACTTGCTCTCGCTCGACCTCGACCTTGCGAATGTCCAGATTCAAGGAGATACCGGCAACGCTTTTCCGAATGTTCTCCATGGCTGGAAACTCAAGCTCCTCATAGTCTTCGAAAATCTCGAGAACGTATTCCTGGTACGTTTTCTGCAGGTCTTTGGCCACGTATTTCTGACTGGCCTCGAATGCGCTCTGGTACAGATTGGCGAGCCTGTTGTACTCGAAACGAAGCTGCGAGGACGCCTGTTCCACCCTGGCTTTCGCCTTGGACAATTCACTCTTTCCGGAGAAGCCATTCGACACCTTGCGGATCGACGCATTCATCTCGGTTTCCAATTCGACGAGGGTGTCGATCGTGCGCGACGGCAGACTCTTCTCGTTCGACCGCAATTCCTCGACATATGCGTCCACATCGAATCCACGCGTGCGCCGCTGCTGCAATCCTTCCAGCTCCCTATTGAGCTTTTTCAGCGCACGCTCGTCCGTATTCAACTGGTCGGTCAGGTCCGCCTCGTTCAGACCCATTTCAATGACCCGACTCAGCGCCTCGCTGGCGCGTTTGGCTCGATGAGGCAAGCTGTATTTGTCGATGTATTCGTCGATCATTGTCTCCACCGCCGGCAGACCGCTGCTGAGCAGCAGACGCGAATACTGTTTGTCGGCCAACGCCATGCTGACCCGGGAAGTCAATGGCATGTACTGGAGCATATTCATGCACGGCTCCTGTTCAAACAGCTCCGCCATGGTGCTGTAATCGCCTCGTTCCTTGCGTGAATGCAGATCGCCAGGCTTGCGAATCAGGCGCGTCAGATTCGCGGATACCGGGTAAACCAAGGGATTCTGGATACCGTTGCTCATCAGGTACTTCTTCACGCGTTCCAGGATTTCTTTCGGATCCTCGCCCTTCTCCGGATCAAACACGTCCATCTTGTTGACCACGAAGATGAAACGATCCTTGCTTTGTTTGCCGCCCTTGCGCATTGCCTGGCCGACCAATTCAAGCAGATTGCGGTCATCGTCAATGCTCAGCTGGCTGGCGTTCAAGACATACAGGATCAACGGATTGCGCAGCGAGTCCTGAATGAAACCCATGGTGACGCGCTCATGATTCTCATCCTGGCTGTTGTTCGGCCCGGGAGTATCGGTCAGCACCAGACGCACATTGTCGCGATCCCGAACTGCCGAAATCGCCCCCTCGAGCTCGATCGTGGCCGTATCCTCCATTCGGTTCCATTGCTGAATCAACTCAAGCTCAGCATCCTGGACAGTCTCAGCCCGTTCTCCATCACGGGTAATGCGGGCGGCATTGAAGCGGTCCCTGAGTTCGCCGTTATGAACGATCCTGGCAATTGTGGCCGTCGTCGCCTCGTTGGCGGCGGGCAGCAAATCGCGGCCCAGCATCGCGTTGATCAACGTCGATTTCCCCGCAGACATCGTGGCTACGACACAAACATCGAAGTCATTGCCGAGCGCTTCGTCGAGTGCCGTTTTGGCTTCGGCGTTGTCGTTGAAGTAGGTTCGCAGCTTCGGGTGCGATCGCGCTTCATCCACGAGCTCGCGGATCTTGTCCAACCGCACTTCGGTATGCTCAGTGCGAACCCAATCCAGCTCCACCAGCATTCCCCGGTTCCTGGCTGCCTGTGCAGCCTCCGCGACGTCCAGATAATCCGATTCCACACCCTTGAAGCTGACCTTGAACCGGTCATCGCCATTGAAGAGTTGGCTCAACTCGTCAAACAGCCGCTCTATCCAGGTCTGAAGACGGCTTTCGCGATAACTTGACAGTTTGCAACCTTCGGCCGGCACTTCGCCATTGATCAGGAAGGTTGTCTCGACGGTAAAGGGGTTATGGGTAATGTCGATGTAGTTCATAAATTTTCGTATGCACTGCGTTGATGTTTGATCAGGTGTTCGACGGTTCTGATGCCGCTCATGCAAACCAACCTATGCCAGTCTTCGGTGGCAAGAGCCAGATCGTCGCCAGGCGGGGCCGGGCTGATCGGCTCGAGATCGGACAGATCCTTGAATACGCGCCGCCGCACCGCTGCCGGGACGATCGCGGCTGATACCAGTCTCTGCTCGTGGTCTTCCATCGCCTGCAGCGCCTGCCGCAGCCTGGCGCGCTGCCCCCGGGTCAGCGGCTCCTCATGCCGGGCCATGGTGGCGTAAAGGGCGGCGGCGGCCATGGTGGGAACGATCATCGGGTCAATAAAACCTGCCTCTTCCAGAAAAGCGCGAGCCTGGGCCACATAGGCTTCCAGGTCTTCGCCACGCTCCCGATCAAGCAGGTCAACCTTATTGAGAACGAACGCGATACGCAGGCCGGAACGGGCCTTGATCCGCCGATGCAGTTTGACCAGCAACTCCTTGTTGTCCGCAGTCGTGAGCTGACCGATATCCAACACGTAGAGCACGAACTGGGCCGGGATCTTGCGCCAAGCGTCGAACACGCGTTTTTCGTGGTCAGCATCCATACTGTTGTTTGGGCCTGGAGTGTCGTGCAAGACCAACCGGTTGGCCAGGCTTTGGGAACTGCGGAAAGGGCCGCTCAGATCAATCTGCCGTACTTGAGCGTCGCTATTCCAACTGCGGATCTGATCAGCGGAAACATCATCATGACGAATCAGCTCGCGTCCCGTACTCGACAGGCACCTCCCATGAAACCTGACCTGATGAGGCCGATGCTCAATGGAAGCCACACACGCCGTGGTCGCCTCGTTCGCCGAATGCAGTAACTCACGACCGATCAGGGCATTGATCAGCGAGCTCTTGCCCGCGCTGACCGTCGCAAGCACCAGTACATTAAAAAGGGGCGTCGCTTTCTTCTCCTTCAACGGAGCAACCTGAAGCGCCGTCTTTTTCCTTGCGCGCGGACTGCCGGCGGCCCCTGCTCCTCTTTTCGCGGCGCGAGCGCCGCTTCTTGCTCCCCTGCTACTCATTGATGACAAACACCCGGTTGAGTCCACTCGTTAATCGTTTCCATACCGTCCACATCGGCAACTGCCTCCGCATCCAAGCGTTGCAGCCTGAACCCCTCCGGGCGCTCAAAGGGAATGTTCGTGACACGTGCCGCGACAACGCGATCCAGCGCCAGGCAACCCACGCGCGCAGGAGCCAGCACGCTGTACACCAGCAAAACATCATCACCTTGCTGCGTCAGCCCTAGCGGCCCCACCTTGTCAGGTAAAGTGGGGTCACCGAGATCGCCGTAACTCAATTCCAGCCATCGCCCGGCACCAAGGGCGTCGCTGACAGCATGCAACACGTTTTTTCTGCGAGGATTGGTCGCCGCGTGCGTCAATGACGACGACGGTCCGGTATCCACCTCCATTGCGTTTGGATATGGAGATCTTCGGCGATATCCAAACGGCTTATTTCGATCGTCCCGTTCGACGTCGAAATGCACACTCAACATTTCCAGCTGCCGTTGAACCGTGCGCAGATCTCGGATATGGCCCGCGGCCAGCAATTGCCGATGCAACTCGACCGCGGTAATTTTTCGGTGTTGGGGAATGCGCTGAATCAAATCCAGGGCCATGCGCAACGTGGCCAGATTCCGGGGGCGCGTGGTCATCGGACGGAATACGGCAGCACCGTATGTCCGACAGAACCAGGAAGTTGTGCCACGAAGCCAATCTGTAACTCAGGCATAGTGTTTTCTGGAGGTAACTTAATGCGTCAGATAATGATACCTGCATTATTCATGACTTCCCCAGCGAGATACGCCCCTCTGTTCATCATCATGACCATGCCTTTAACTTCAAGGCGTGATCAACCATGGCAACCCATCCGTTCCTCAAGGAAAACCGCTGCGACAAGTTGTGTCGCAGGGAAAACAGCTCGAACACCTCGGTAATTTTTTCGATCGCGCGGCCAACGGATATTCGGCCGCTTCAGGAATAGAATCGCGCAGCCTCCCGCTTCATGACCGCTTTAAATGGATAGACAACAACTTCTATTGGCCAGCCTATTGAGAATTCTTCCCTATATCGAAGACGAAGAATCCGAAGACGGCGGCATCTCGATGTCGGAAATTCGCGAACGACTAGCCAGCATGCATCAGCCGGTTCCGGATTCCCGCCAGATCCGCCGCACTCTGCTCAAGCTCGACAGCGTGGGTTTCCGCGGCGCAACCCGGGCAACCCGCTGGTACCGCACGATTCGGCGCAGCGAATTCAATATCCAGAACATGAATGTCAACATGGCGATGGCCATGTGTGCGCTAAAGCAAGTGGCAGACCGTCATCTGCCAACGGTCGTACTGGAGGATCTGGCGGACACTTTCGCGGATGCCACGCGCTTTCTTGCCGCCCATCAAGGGCATCCGGGCGCTGGCCGAGCACACAATTGGGCGCGCAAGACCTTGCGCATCGACGGCACGCACCCGGTCGTGCTGCCCCGTTTCAGCGCGGACGTATATCGACCCGTCACGGAAGCCCTGTATTACGGACGAAAGCTATCGTTTCGCAACACCCAATTCGGCGAGAAAACGCCCGCTGAACGAATCTACATCATGACGCCGCTGGCCATGGTCGACCGGGCCGGTGTCTTGTATATGGTGGCCTGGGGCACGCAACGCCCAGGGCGGCGATTTCTCTTCCGGATGGACCGCTTGTCCCACGTACAAGTACTTGATGAAGCTGCTGATGTGGATCCCTCTTTCGACCTGGAGGACTACGTACGGCGCGAGGATGCCCTCAATTTTCACAGCAGCGAGGACATTGAAATCGTACTCAAAGTCGATGAGCCCCTGATGGAAGACGGCCGCCCTCGTCGCCATCCGCTGCGCGAATTCTGGCTGGCGCAGGATCAGCGGATGCAGGAATGCGAGGGCGGGTTTGAATTGCGGGCAACAGTGAAGCCCTCGACCATGTTATGGCAACTGCTGCATGGTTACGGCTGCTCCATCGAGATCCTGCAACCCGACTCCATCCGGACGAGCTTTGCCGACAATGCGCGACGACTGGCCGAACGCTATACCTGACCTTTGAAGATGCAGTCAGGTGCGGGGCCACGCGTACGCGAGAAGCAAAGGCAGGAGAATTTCGGCCTTGCCGCGCAAATTATGCGAGGCCAACCGGTCCATTGAGGTCGAATTTGGATTGATCTGCACCAATTTCGCTCCCGCCGCCAGCGCCGCATAACAAAGCTCAGCCGCAGCCGGGGATTGGCAAGACGTGCCGACCGTCAGCACAAGGTTGGCGGACGTAGCCAGGATGTGGCAGGTCCTCCACAATGCTGCCTGCGGCCTTTCTCCGTGCCAGAGCCGGCCAGGGCGCACAAATGCCCCGCAGAGCCGGCATGCGGGAGGCGCCGAATGGGTGTGCTCAAGCGGTCGAGTGGCAAAGTTGCCGCCGTAGGGTTGAGAAACGTGGGGAACACCGCAGGCAGGACACCAGGCATCATCCAATCTGCCATGTAGATATATCGCGCGCGGTGTTCCCGCACGCTCGTGCAAATTGTCGCCGTTCTGGGTGATGACCGTCATCAACGGGATGACTTTCGCCAATTCCCCTATCGCCCAATGCGCCGCATTTGGCATCGCCCTGCTGGCACGCACCCGACGGACCGAATTCCATGCCCATACCGACGCGGGATCACGCCTGAACCCCTCGGCCGTGGCCAGATCCCCCGGGTCATGCTGGCTCCAAAGGCCATCAATGCCGTCGCGGCTGGCGGGCAGGCCACTGGCGACCCCCAATCCCGACCCCGTGATGACAACGACCTCTCGGGCTTCGCGCAGAGTATTCAGCAACCCAAACGACAGATGAAACTTGCGATATTTCATGCGATGGCCTGCTTTTGCAAAGGCAAGGCCCCTTGCCGCCCCCGAGGCAGGAGCTTCAGGCTGAATTCCGCATACAAGCGGACATAGAGTTCGCGCAGGCTTTTCACAGGTCGAAATCTCGCCTGCCGCACAACCGTAACGAAATCCGCGGGTGCAAGCTGATACAGCCGGGCAAGCTCGCGCGGCGCTACCGTCAGCAGGTCTTCAATATTCAAGCTGGCGGCGGCTTCCATGAACAGGGTCCAGGCATCCTCCTCCCTCAGGTAATCGACGCGGACGTTCATCTCGAACTGCCGCAATGAGCCCGGATCCGGCACTTCGCAAAGGCTGCTCGATGCGATGACGATGCCGTCATGCTTGCCCAGCGCAGACTCGACCTCATGCGCGAGCGCCACCTCCCAGGCCTCTCTGCCCGCACGCCCACGGTGCAACAGAAAGTCTGCGTCCTCCAACAACAGAATCGCGCCTCGATGGCGCGCCTGGGACGTCATGGCCTCAACCCGCGAAGAGCCTGCGCAGGAGGTCGGCAGCAGATCCGCTGTGCGCACAACCGACAATGGCCGCCCAAGCTGGGCCGCCAACCAGCGAGCCAATGCTGTCTTTCCCGTGCCTGATGGGCCATGCAAGGCGACCCGCGTACAGTTCAACCGGGCCAGCGCATGCCTGGCTTCCGTGGAAGGAATGCTGGTATTGAGCAGCTCGATCTGATGCTGTTCCAGTACTGGGTCCTGAAATACCGCTTCCGGTGTCAAGAATTCCGGTGAGTTCACAAATTGCTCCGAGGATTTCAACAGGAGCTAATTCTGTGACGTCATTCGGACAAAACATGGCTGAATCGGCATTCGAGCTTTTCCGCGCGGACAGTTCTTCACAGACGATCACAATTCCCCAATATCCCTTTGCCTGACCCCACAAGACAATGGAAGCCATCGTTTCCTAAGGTATCCACAAAGGCTGTGGAACGCCTTGGATCCGCCCTTGGCTACTGGAGTGAAATCCCATGCAGGTCCGCCATCGCATCCGCTTTCTCACCACCACACTGCTATTCAGTTTGGCAATCGCCACAGCCTTGGCCGAATCGGCCCCTCCCCCCACCGCTCCACGGCTTCCTGCCGCAACTCAAGGCGAACACCAATCCCAGACGGCCCCCGCCGCCCCCCAGGAACGCCTGCGCGTCGGCCTGTCCGACCCCGACACCAAGCTGGTGCTGCCGTGGTTCGTGACGACGCTGACCGATGCCGTCAACCAGGGCAAGTCGGCGAACGAGACCGGCAAGGCGCTGCTGGACGGCCTCTGAACGCCGGCTCGCGAGCACGCGCCACGCGCTGGCGGGTCATAGCTCGTTGAGCGATTTTTCCCGCAGTTTTTCCACCAGGAACTCCACCAGCGAGCGGACCTTGCCGGCCATCAGCCGCTGGTGCGTCATCAGGGCGAACACCGGCCGGGGCGGCGTTTCCGAAGCCACCATCAAGGGCCGCAGGCGGCCCGCCGCGACGTGGTCGGCGATGGCCCAGGCCGGCGCGTAGACGATGCCGGCGCCGGCCGCGGCGGCGGTGACCACGCCATCCACGGTGTTCGAGCGCATGCGGGTCGGCACCCGCACGACGGTGGGCTTGCCCTTGTCCATCAGCGTCCACATGTCCTCGGTCGCCAGGTGGCTGTACACCAGGCCGTCGTGTTGCGCCAGGTCCTGCAGGCTGCGGGGCGTGCCGCGCCGCGCCAGGTAATCGGGCGAGGCGCTCAGCACCCAGCGGATGGACCCCAGGCGCCGCGCGACGAGGCTGGAGCTGGGCTGCTCGCCCACCAGCACCGCGAGGTCGATGCCCTCTTCCAGCAGGTTGACGGGGCGGTCCAGCAGATGCAGGTCGAGCGTGACCTTCGGATGCAGCACCAGGAACTTCGCCAGCAGCGGCTGCAAATGCACGCGCCCGTACAGCGTCGGCGCCGTGACGCGCAGCCGGCCGGAGGGATCGGCGGCGTCGATCCGCATGCTGCTTTCCAGTTCGTCCATGTCGGCCAGGAGCCGCTTGGCCTCGGCGTAATAGCGCTGGCCCGCCTCGGTCAGGCGCAGCGCCCGGGTCGAGCGCACCAGCAGCCGGGTGCCGAGACGTTCCTCCAGCGCGCTGATGTGGCGGCTGACCGAGGCCAGTGACACCCCGCTGACGCGCGACGCGCCGCTGAGACTGCCCTGGTCCACCGCCGCCACCAGCAGCGCCATGCCTTCCGATCGGTTCACCCTGCCCTCGCTTTGCGGCCCTTGCCGCCGGGATGTCATGCGGCTCCAGTATTTCATATCTGCAAGGCTGCTTTACGGATTTTGCTATTCACTGCAAGGATCGCCACTTCCATACTGGGGCCCGTTTTCCCGACACCCGTATGCCGCAATGTCTTCACCCGCCGCTTTTTCCCCCACGCCCCTGACACCCGCCGCGCGCCGTTACGCGATGCTGGCCGTGTCCCTGTCGATCTCGATGGCGACGCTCGATACCTCCATGACCAACACGGCGCTGCCGTCGATGGCCGCGCAGCTCGGCGTCGGCGCCGCCGACGTGATCGGCGTGGTCACGATCTATCAGCTGGTCATGGTGGCGACGATGCTGCCGCTGGCCGCGCTGGCCGGAAAGATCGGCCACCGGCGGGTGTTCCTGCCGGCGCTGTGGCTGTTCCTGGCCGCCTCCGTCTGGTGCGGCGCGGCGCAGTCGCTGTGGTCGCTGGAGGCGGCCCGGGCCGCGCAGGGCCTGGCCGCCGCGGCGCTGATGGGCTGCAACATGGCGCTGGTGAGCGCCATCTACCGCAAGGAGGAACTGGGCCGGGGCATGGGCCTGAACGCCATGATCGCGGCCGCCTCGCTGGCGGGCGGGCCGGTGCTGGCGTCGGCGATGCTGACGGTGCTGAGCTGGCACTGGCTGTTCTATGTGAACGTGCCCTTCTGTCTGGTGGCGCTGGCGCTGGCCGGCCGGCACCTGCCCAGGTTGCCGGGCGACGGCAAGGCGCTCGATGCCGGCGCGGCGCTGCTGTGCGCGCTGGCGTTCGGGCTGGCGGTGCTGGGCCTGGAGCGCGCGGCGCAGCCGGACTGGGCCACCGCCCTGATCTGGGGCTGCGGCGCGCTGAGCTGGGCGCTGCTGCTGCGCCGCGAACGCCTGAGCGCGCACGCCATCGTGCCGCTGGACCTGCTGCGCCTGGCGCCCTTCTCGCTGGCCGTGCTGGTGTGCGTGCTGGCTTTCGCGGCGCAGGGCGCGGCCATGGTGGCGCTGCCTTTCCTGCTGAACCAGACGCTGGGGCGCGACATCGCCGAGGTCGGGATGCTGATCGCGCCCTGGCCGGTGATGGGGGCCTGCCTGGCGCCGTTCTCGGGCAAGTGGTCGGACCGGATGTCCGCCAGCCTGCTGGGCATGGTCGGTCTGGCGCTGCTGGCCGCCGGCCTGCTGGCGGTGAGCGCGCTGCCGGCCGGCGCGCCGATGTGGGCGGTGATGCTGCCGATGGCGTTGTGCGGCACGGGGTTCGGGCTGTTCCTGTCGCCCAACCAGCGCTTCATCATGTTCAGCGTGCCGGCGCACCGCGCCAGCGTGGCCAGCGGCCTGTCCGGCCTGGCGCGGCTGCTGGGCCAGACGATGGGCGCGGCCTTCGTGGCGGCGTGCTTTGTGTTCAACGCCCGCGCCGGCGCCACCTGGGCCTTGTGGGTGGCGGTCGGGTTCGCGCTGGCGGGAAGCCTGGCCAGCGCCCTGCTCGAACGCCTTGCGCGGCGCTCGCGGCAGGCGCTGGCGGCCTCGTAGCGGCCCGGCGGCGCTCACCGCCCGGCGTCGCGTACCGTCCCGCAGCGCTCAGGCCGGGTGCCGCGCCAGGAAGTCCTGGATGGCGTCAAGGTAGCGCCGCGGCTGCGTCTTCCACGCTTCGACCAGGGTGGCCGCGGGCGCCAGTTGCGCCAGTTCCAGCGAGACGGCGCGCGGATGCAGCGGGTCGTTGCCGCCCAGGATCAGCAGCGGAATCGGGTTGCGCCGCACGAAGTCGCGGCTGACGCTGAAGACGAAATCGCCGCCGAACAGGTTGTGCCGCAGGCCTTCCAGGGCCCGTTCGTCGATGGCGGGGTCGCGCTGGCGCACGGTGTCGGCCCATTGGTCGAAGGACTCGCCGCGCTTGCCCTCCGGCCCGGCGATGCCGATGGGCTGTTGCAGGATCGCCGACGCCACGCGTTCCGGCGCCAGTTCGCACAGCTTGAGCGCGAACGACGAGCCGATGCAGGAGCCGATCACGTGGAAGCGCTGCACGCCCAGCGCGTCCAGCAGGCCCAGGTGATCCAGCGCATAGGTGGTCCAGCCGTCGCTGGCCAGCACCGGCGCGCGCGAGCGGCCGGCGTTGCGCTGGTCCGGGGCGATCACGCGGTAACGGCTGGCGAGCGCGGCCACCGGATCCGGATACTCGCGCGGCCGGCCGTCGCGCGTCACGCGCCACAGTTCGCGGTGCGACAGCATGCCGCCGGGGGCCAGCGCCAGCACGGCGTCGCCCTGGCCCTGGATGTCGAAATGCAGTTCGGCGTTGCCGATGTTCAGGATGGGCATGGCGGCCTCTTGGGCGTCGGTGAAGCGTTATTGCAGCGCCACGCCGCTGTCACGCAGCAGCGCCGGGAATTTGAGGGCGTCGCTGACGATGCGGTCGGCGAAGGCCCGCGGCTGGTCGGCGATCGGCTCGAAACCGATGGCCAGCAGGCGCGCGCGGAAGTCCGGTTCGGTGACGGCCTGGCGCACCGCGCGCCAGACGTCGTCGACGACTTCCGGCGCGGTGCCGGCCGGCGCCAGCAGGCCGAACCAGCCGGTGTCGCCCTCCATCTTCAGCCCGACCTGCGCCGCCGTCGGCACCTGCGGCACGGTGTCGCTGCGGTTGTCCTGCAGCACGGCGAGCGCGCGCACCTAGCCGTTGGCGATCAGGCTGGAGACGGCGGGCAGCGCCACGATGGCGGCGTCGATCTCGCCGCCCAGCAGCGCCACCACCGCCGGCCCCGCCCCCTTGTACGGCACGTGCTGCACGGTGCCCTGCACTTGCTGCTGCAGGCGGGTGAGCGCGCGATGGTTGCTGTTGCCGTAGCCCGGGGTGCCGATATTGACGACATGCCGGCTGGCCGCGTCGCGCAGGCCGGCGATGTCGCGGACCGGCGAATCGGCGCGCACCACGATCACCGGCGGCGTGGCCGCCACGATGCTGATGGGCGCGAAGCTCTTGACCGGGTCATAGTTGATGGTGCCCTGGAACAGGGTCTGGTTGGCCACCAGCATGTCGCCGGTCAGCAGCAGGGTGTAGCCGTCGGGCGCGGCGCGCGCCACCTGGTCGGCGGCGATGTTGCCGCCGGCGCCGGCGCGGTTCTCGACGATGACAGGCACCTTCCACAGCGCCCCGAGCCGCTCGGCCAGGCCACGCCCGAGCACGTCCATGGCGCCGCCGGGGGCCAGCGGCAGCACCAGGCGCACGGGTTTGTCGGGATAGGCGGCGCTGGCCGGAACCATCGCGCCCAACAGGAATGCCACCGCCAGGCCTTGCACCCGGGTCCAGAAACGAGAGAACTTCACACCGCACGCTCCACAAAGCCCGCGGGCGTCCGGCGCCGCGCGGCGCCGGCCTCGGCCACCCCTTCGGTGTCGAACGCCCGCTTTACACAGCAAACAGGCTAAGAGGCGCGCCATTCGGCGCCAACGAAGGATTCCAACTATGGATATGCGGGCGTCGCCGCCCCATCCGCCGCCCGGGCGTCCCGATCCCGCCGCCTATCGATCCGCTGTCTATCAATCTTTAGGCAGGCTTCATAACACCGCGTTATCGCAGGCGTCGCGCCGTCCGCCGAAAACCCGAAAAAAACCCTTTCATTTCAATTGCTTGAGAACGGAATGCGAAAACCCGCCGCAGCCTTCCCATAGTGGATTTCCCTGGGTCCCCGGCGCCTGGGCGCGCTGGCATTCTTTGGCCACCGCAGCACCTGGACGCACACAGAGACGAGGTCGTGTCATGCCGAGACCAGTTCACCTTTCCCCCCCACGGCCCACCGCAGGCGGGCCGCGCATCGAGCCCACCCCCAAGCCAACCCGTATGACTTGCGCGGGCCTCGCATGATCCGCCAGATCCTCAACCGCTTCACGATCTCGCTGCCCGTCCTGCTGGGCGTGGTGGTGGTGTGCTTCGTGCTCCTGCAGGTCGCGCCGGCCGATCCGGCCGCCGTGATCGCCGGCCCCACCGCCACCGCCGAGGAACTGGCGCAGGTGCGCCAGGAACTGGGCCTGGACAAGTCGATCGTCCAGCAGCTGTCCCTGTACGTGTGGCGCCTGCTGCACCTGGACCTGGGCCGCTCGATGATCTCCAACGTGCCCGTCATCGACGAGATCGGCGCCACCATCGGCGCGACCGCCGAGCTGATGCTGGCCAGCGTGGTCTGGTCGATCCCGCTGGCGATCCTGCTGGGCACGCTGGCCGCCTACCGCCGCGGCAAGCTGACCGACCGCTTCGTCATGACGCTGTCGGTGGTGGGCGTGTCGCTGCCGGTGTTCTGGGTCGGCCTGCTGCTGGTGCAGCACATCGGCGGTGCCGGCATCCTGCCGTACATCGGCCGCAACGGCCCGATCTGGACCCTGGCCGGCCTGCAATCGCTGGCGCTGCCCGCGCTGACGCTGGGATCGGTGCTGATCGGACCGGTGGCGCGCATCACCCGCACCGCGGTGATCGAGACGCTCAGCGGTGACTACGTGCGCACCGCGCGCGCCAAGGGCGCCGGCGAACGCCGCGTGCTGCTGCGCCACGCCCTGCGCAACGCGCTGCTGCCGATCGTGACGCTGGTGGGCCTGCAGGTGGGCAACCTGCTGGGCGGCGCGGTGGTCACCGAGCAGATCTATTCCTGGCCGGGCGTGGGCCGCATGGCCGTCGGCGCCATCTTCGCCGGCGATTTCCCGCTGGCCCAGGGCGCGATCCTGGTGACGGCGCTGGGCTTCATCCTCATCAACCTGATCGTGGATCTGCTCTACGGCTACCTGGATCCGCGAGGCAACAAATCATGAGCGCAGGCACCACTTCCTCATTGGGCGGGCTGCCGCCCCAGGCCATGGCCACGCCGCTGGCGCGCATCGCGTCGCGCCTGCGCCGCGACCCGATCCTGCTGCTGTCGCTGCTGGCGGTGATCGCCATCGTGCTGGTGGCGCTGCTGGCGCCCTGGCTGGCGCCGCACGATCCGTATTCGACCAACATGGCCATCGCCCGCAAGGCGCCGGGCTGGACCTCGGCCGACGGCATCCGCTATCTGCTGGGCACCGACGTGCAGGGCCGCGACATCCTGTCGCGCGTGATCTACGGCATCCGCGCCACGCTGATGCTGAGCGTGCTGGCGGTGATCGGCGGCTCGGGCCTGGGCGCCCTGCTCGGCATCCTGGCCGCCTACTACCGTCCGCTGGAAGGCGTCATCATGCGCGTGGTCGACGTGCTGCTGTCGTTCCCGGCGATCCTGTTCGGCCTGAGCCTGTCGGCGCTGATGGGCCCGGGCACCACCAGCATGGTGCTGGCGCTGGGGATCTCGGCGATTCCCGGCATGGCGCGCATCGCGCGCGGCTCGGCCATGGTGGTGATGAAGCAGGAATACATGGAAGCCGGCCACGCCATGGGCTTCGGCAACTTCTACCTGATCACGCGCTATCTGCTGCCGAACTGCTCGTCGATGCTGATGATCTACGCCACCCTGCAACTGGGCCACACCATCCTGCTGGGCTCGGTGCTGTCGTTCCTGGGGCTGGGGCCGCAACCGCCATTCGCGGAGCTGGGCAGCATGGCCGCCGACGGCCGCAAGTTCCTGCAGATCTTCCCGCACATCTCGACCATTCCCACGATGACCATCTTCTTCATCGTGCTCGCCTTCAACCTGCTGGGCGACAGCCTGCGCGACGCGCTCGATCCCAAGCTGCGGTTCTGAACCGCGGCCCGCCCGGCCACACACCACAAACCACACAGGGGAACCGCAACATGAAGATCATCCAGGGACTGGCCCTCGCGCCGCTGGCCTTGACCTGCCTGCTGGCCGCGCCCGCGCCGGCGCTGGCGCAGGCCGAAAAGACCGTCCTGATCCTGCGCGAGCTGGACACCGACAAGTACGACCCGCACCGCACCACCGCGCGCGGCGCGGCCGAGGTGCTGTTCATGGCCGCCGACACCATGGTGGGCCTGGACTACGACATGAAGACGCCGGTGCCGGCGTTGGCCAAGAGCTGGACCATCTCGCCCGACGGCCTGACCTACACCTTCAACCTGCGCGACGACGTGACGTTCTGCAGCGGCCGCAAGATGACGGCCAAGGATGTGGTCGCCAGCTACACCCGCTGGCTGGACCCGGAAACCAAGGGCCTGGAGCGCTGGCGCGCCGGTCCGGTCGACAGCATCACCGCGCCGGACGACGTCACCGTGGTCTACAAGCTGAAGAAGCCCTACAACGAGCTGCTGCAGCAGATGGCGCACTACATGCACTCGGTCATCAACATCGACCAGGTCAAGGCGCTGGGCCAGGACTACGGCGTCAAGGCCTTCGACGGCACCGGCCCGTACTGCTTCCAGAGCTGGTCGCCGCGCAACGAAGTGGTGCTGACCCGCCACGCCGGCTACAAGTGGGGCCCGGCGATCTACAAGGACCCGACGCCCAAGGTCGACAAGATCGTCTGGAAGATCGTGCCCGAGGAAAGCACCCGCCTGACCGCGCTGCAAAGCGGCCAGGCCGATCTGTCGCGCTACCTGCCGCAATGGTCGATCAAGGACCTGAAGGCCGACAAGCGCCTGTTCGTCAGCAAGGCCGACCCGTTCTACTGGACCTTCTTCCTGGGCTTCAAGATCGACAAGCCGATGCTGACGGACGTGAACGTGCGTCGCGCCCTCAACCTGGCGATCAACCGCAAGGCGCTGACCGAGGCCATCACCTTCGGCGAGGCGGTGCCCGCCACCAGCATGCTGGCCACCAGCACCCCGGCCGGTTCCAACGACGCCTACCGCTACGACCCCGCCGCCGCCAACAAGCTGCTGGACGAGGCCGGCTGGAAGATGGGCAAGGACGGCTACCGCTACAAGGACGGCCAGAAGCTGTCGCTGCTGCACTACGGCATCACCGGCTACTGGAAGGACATCATGGAAGCGGTGCAGGGCGACATGAAGAAGGTCGGCGCCGACCTGCGCGTGCAGCTGTTCGACTCGACCTCGGCCTGGGGCAAGCTGGCCACGCAGGAGTTCGACGAGTTCAGCATGAGCTTCGGCTACATGAGCACCGGCGAGGCGCTCAACAGCTACTTCCTGTCCAACAGCATCCCGACCCCGAACCGCATGAACTGGAAGGACGCCGACACCGACCGCTGGCTGGCCGAGGGCAGCGAGGCGCTGGACGCCAAGAGCGGCGACGCCATCCTGTCCAAGGCGCTGACCAAGATCTCCGACGGCGCGGCGTGGATTCCGCTGTACCACGACTCGCTCTACCTGGTGGGCGGGCCGCGCCTGAAGCCGATGCGCGCGCACGGCATCTTCGGCGCCGCCGCCTACAAGGGCCTGGACATCGAGTTGAAGTAAGCCGCATCGGGCGGCGCGGCCCCCGCCGCGCCGCCCTTCCCCTGATTCCGCAGCACAGAGAGTCTCCCGTGAGCGACACCAATCAAGCCAGCATCACCCATTTCAAGCAGCTCGCCACCCTGGTGGCCTGGGACGAGGCCCTGGGCTCGCACGTCTATATCGAGAACGCCGACCTGGTGATGCGCGGCAACACCGTCATCCATGCCGGCAAGGACTATGCCGGCCCGGCCGACCGGGTCGTGGCCGGCAACGGCCTGATGGCGATGCCGGGCCTGGTGAACGTCCACAGCCACCCCTCTTCCGAGCCGGGCAACCGCGGCCTGCTGGAGGAACTGGGCAGCGACAAGCTGGGCCAGAGCTCGCTGTACGAATACATGCCGGTGTTCCGCACCGGCATCGAGACGGCGCAGTATTCCAACCAGGTGGCGATGGCCGAGATGCTGCTGAGCGGCGTGACCACCTTCGTGGACATGTCGCTGCCGCGCCCCGGCTGGGCCGACGTGGTGGCGGCGGCCGGCATCCGCGGGGTGCTGGGCCCGATGTTCCGCTCGGCCGCCTGGCGCACCAACGACGGCCATTCAGTCGAATACACCTGGGACGAGGCGGCGGCGCAGAAGTCGTTCGAGGCCGCCCTGGCGGTGGCCGACAGCGCCATCAACCACCCCAGCGGCCGCCTGGGCGCCATGCTGTGCCCCTCGCAGGTCGACACCTGCTCGCCCGAACTGCTCAAGGCGGCGCAGGCCGCCGCGCGCCGCCTGGGCATCCCGATGCAGATCCACGCCGCGCAGAGCGTGGTCGAGTTCTCGGAGATGACGCGCCGCCACGGCCGCACGCCGATCGAATGGCTCGACGACCAGGGCCTGCTGGATGGCGACCTCATCATCGGCCACGGCATCTTCCTGAACGACCACCGCGCGCTGTACTGGCCGCATGCCGACGACTTCGGCCTGCTGCAACGCTCGGGCGCGCACGTGGCGCACTGTCCGACGGTGTTCGTGCGGCGCGGCATCGCGCTGAGCTTCCTGGGCCGCTACCTGCGCGCCGGCATCAACGTCGGCATCGGCACCGACACCTTCCCGCACAACATGCTCGATGAGATGCGGCTGGCCTGCTACGTGGCCCGCCTGCAGGCCGGCCACTTCCGCGCCGCCTCCACCGAGGAAGTGTTCAACGCCGCCACGATCAACGGCGCCCGCATGCTGGGCCGCGACGACATCGGCCGCATCGCGGTCGGCGGCAAGGCCGACTTCTCGCTGGTCGACCTGTCGCATCCGTACATGCGGCCCGGCCGCGAGCCGCTGCGCAGCCTGATCTATTCGGCCGGCGACCGCGCCATCCGCGACGTCTATGTGGACGGCGCCCAGGTGGTCAAGGACGGCAAGCTGCTGACCATCGACATCGAGCGCGCCATGCAGGAAGTGGAACGCGCCCAGGCGCAGACCATCGCGACCGTGGCGCAGCGCGACTACGCCGGCCGCGACATCGACGCCATGTCGCCGCGCGTCTTTCCCAGCCGCGCCTGACGGAGACTCCCCATGACCGAGACCTTACTGGCGGTGCAGGGCCTGCGCGTGGAATTCGGCGCCCGCGCCCAGCCCTACCGGGCGGTGAAGTCGCTGGACTTCACCATCGGCCGCGGCGAAACGGTGGCGCTGGTGGGCGAGTCCGGCTCCGGCAAATCGGTGACCGCGCTGTCGATCCTGCGCCTGATCGAACGCGCCGGCGGCCGCATCGCCGGCGGCAGCGCCCGCTTCGTGCCGCGCGACGGCGGCGAGGTAGACCTGTTCGGGCTGGAGGAATCGGCCCTGCGGCGCATCCGCGGCAACGAGATCTCGATGATCTTCCAGGAGCCGATGACCTCGCTCAACCCGGTGATGACGGTCGGCGACCAGCTGGCCGAGGTCTATCTGCTGCACCAGGACATCTCGCGCCAGCAAGCCTGGCGGCGCGCCCAGGAGATGCTGGCGGCGGTGAAGATGTCCGAGCCCGAGCGCCGCATGACGCAGTATCCGGGCGACCTGTCCGGCGGCATGCGCCAGCGCGTGATGATCGCGATGGCGCTGGCCTGCCGGCCGCAGCTCCTGATCGCCGACGAACCGACCACCGCGCTCGACGTCACGGTGCAGGCCGAGATCATCGACCTGATCCGCGACCTGCAGCGCGAGGTCGGCATGGCCGTGCTGTTCATCACGCACGACATGGGCGTGGTGGCCGAGATCGCCGACCGCGTGGTGGTGATGCGGCACGGCGACAAGATCGAGGAAAGCGCCACGGCGACGCTGTTCGAGGCGCCCGCCCAACCCTACACGCGCGACCTGCTGGCCGCGGTGCCGCGGCTGGGCGATGGCTCCCCCGACGAGGCCGCGGTGCGGGAGCGCCCGGCCGTGCTGGAAGTGGCGGGCCTGGCCAAGCGCTTTCCGGTCAAGGCCGGCGCCTTCGGCAAGGTGGTGGCCAACGTGCACGCGGTCGAGGGCGTGTCGTTCGATTTGCGCGCCGGCGAGACGCTGGCGCTGGTGGGCGAGTCCGGCTCGGGCAAGTCGACCACCGGGCGCCTGCTGATGAAGCTGGTGCAGCCGAGCGCCGGCTCGATCCGCCTGGCCGGCCAGGACGTCACCCACATGACGCCCGAGCAGATGCGCGCGATGCGGCGCCACATCCAGATGATCTTCCAGGATCCGTACGCATCGCTCAACCCGCGCCTGCACGCCTGGGACCTGGTCAGCGAGCCGCTCAAGGTGCATGGCGGCCACAGCCGCGAGCAGCGCCGCGAGCGCGCCGCCCAGTTGCTGGAACGGGTCAGCCTGCCGCGCGAATTCCTGGACCGCTACGCCCACCAGTTCTCGGGCGGCCAGCGCCAGCGCCTTTGCATCGCCCGCGCGCTGAGCGTGAATCCCAAGATCATCGTGGCCGACGAGCCGGTGTCGGCGCTGGACGTGTCGGTGCAGGCACGCGTGATCGAGCTGATGAAGGAGCTGCAGGCCGAGATGGGCCTGTCGTACCTGTTCATCTCGCACGACATCGCGGTGGTGGAAAAGGTCAGCCACCGCGTGGCGGTGATGTACATGGGCCAGATCGTCGAGATCGGCCCGACCCAGGAAGTGCTGCACCGGCCGCGCCATCCCTATACGCAACGCCTGCTGTCGGCGGTGCCGGTGCCCGATCCGGCGCGGCGCCACCAGCGCAGCGTGCGCGCGGCGCGCGAGATCCCCAGCCCGATCCGCAAGATCGGCGACGATCCGGTGGTGACGCAACTGGTGCAGGTGGCCGCCGGCCACTACGTGCAACAGGCGGCCTGACGCCGCCGCGCGGCGGCCCCGTCAGCGACGGGCGCCGCCGGGCCGCCTACGCGCGGCCGAAGATCCGGCCGACCGCCATGGCCACGGCGGCCTGGGTCGGTTCCACCACCGGCAGGCCGCAGGCCGCTTCCAGCCGCGCGCGCAGGTCCGCCATGCCGGCGCATCCCATGATCAGCACGTCGGCGCCATGGGCGTCGCGCAGGGTCTTGCCCACCGTCACCATGCGCTGGAACGCCAGTTCGGCGTCGGCCAGGTCGCTCACGCGCAGGTCCAGCGCCAGTTCGCCGCAGATGCGGTCGGCCACGCCCATGGCGCGGAAGTAGCGCAGGTGGCGCGGGATGGCGGCGCCGGCGATGGCGATGACGCCGACGCGGGCGCCGATGCTCATGGCCGTCAGCACCGAGCATTCGCCGATGCCCAGCACCGGCGCCGGCACCAGGTCGCGCAGGCCATGCAGCCCCGGATCGCTGAAGCAGGCCACGATGACGGCGTCGGCCGCGGCCGCTTCGCGCCGCACCAGCTCGGCCATGGGCGCGATGCTGGCGTCGGCCTCGGCCTGGTTCTGGATGCCGGCCGGCCCGCCGGTGGACGTCAGGCAGCGGAAATCCAGCGGCAGGTGGCGGAACGGCTCGACCGCGCGGCCGATGGCCTCGGTCACCTTGTCCAGGGAATTCGGGTTTACGAGGAGAATGCGGGCGTTGGGCACGATTGAGTAGAATCCTTGCAATAGAGGCGGGCCGGCAAGCGCCGGCGCACCGCCCAGGTCAAGAGGAAAGCACGCAGCATGTCTGAATTACCCGGAAAGGTCCGGTCTTCCGCGCCGTTGAATCTGCGCCAGATCGAGGTATTCCACGCCATCATGATCACGGGCTCGTTGAGCGCGGCCGGGCGGCTGCTGCACGTGACCCAGCCGGCCATCAGCCGGGTGCTGGCATCGATCGAACTGCGCCTGGGCTATGCGCTGTTCGAGCGTTTCAAGGGCCGCCTGCATCCCACCAAGGAAGCGCGCAAGCTGTTCCAGGAAGTGGAATCGATCCAGGCCGGCGTCAACCGCCTGAACGACATGGCCGCGGGCCTGGCCGGCCACGGCGGCGGCCTGGTCAGCGTGGTGTCCAGCCCCAGCTTCGGCGAATGGCTGATCCCGGCGGCGACCGCGAAGTTCTGCGCCCGCAACCCCGGCGTGCGCATCCGCTACCGGCCGCTGGGCATGGACGCGCTGCTGCCGCAGCTGCTGCTGGGCTACGCCGACATCGCCATCTCCATCTTCAAGCCGGAACATCCCAACCTGATCACCACCGAGCTGGCGCAGGGCGAAATCGTCTGCGTGCTGCCGGCGGGCCACCGCCTGGCGCGCGAAAGCGTGATCCAGCCGGGCATGCTGGCCGGCGAGATGCTGGTGGGCTACAGCCGCGACACGCCGCTGGGCGAGACGCTGTACGCGCATCTGGACCCGCAGGGCCACAACACCCTGGCCCCGGCGATCGAGGTGCGCTCGTCGCAGACCGCGTGCTCGTTCGTGCGCCAGGGCGTCGGCGTGGCGCTGGTGGACTCGTATGGCCTGACCGATGCCCTGATGCACGGGCTGGTGGTGCGCCGCGTCGAGCCGGCGATCCCGCTGTTCGTGTACGTGTCTCATTCCCGGATCGAACCGCCCCCGTCCATCGCCAAGGCCTTCCTGACGCAGTTTTCCCAGATCGTCAAAAAGGAATTGCCCGCGATGACGCAGGCAATCCTCAAGCGGGCCTAGTCGATTTCCGCCACCGGCAGCGGTTCGCCGGCGCCGGTGCGCTCGATGATCAGCTTGTAGTGCTGCGGGCTGCGGTGCTTGGCGAAGTTGAAGACGTGGTCGCGGAAGGTCTGGCCCATGCCCAGGTCGATGCGGGCGGTGATGACTTCGTCTTCCTCGCCGCTGGAGCGGGCCACGATCTCGCCCGACGGCGCCACGATCATGGAGCTGCCGATCATGTGGTGGCCATCCTCGTGGCCGCACTTGGCCGCGGCGGCGACCCACACCGCGTTCTGGTAGGCGCTGGCCTGCAGCACGATCTCATGGGTGGTGGTGCGCAGGTGCGCCGGCTCGTTCCAGTGGATGTTCAGCGACGGCGTGTTGTAGCCCAGCACGATCAGCTCGGCGCTTTGCAGCGACATCACGCGGTAGGTCTCGGGCCAGCGGCGGTCGTTGCACAGGCACATGCCGATCTTGACGTCGTTGGTCTCCCAGACGCCGAAGCCCAGGTCGCCGACCTCGAAGAACTTCTTCTCCAGATGCTGGAACGGCGCCTCCGGCTTGTGGTCGGAATGGCCCGGCAGGTGGATCTTGCGGTACTTGCCGATGATCTTGGCCTGGCGGTCGACCAGGATGGCGGTGTTGAACTGGCGGCCTTCCGGGGTCAGTTCGGCATAGCCCAGGTAAAAGCCGATGCCGAGCTCGCGCGCGGTGTCGAACAGCGGCTGCACGTCGGCGTTGGGCATGCTCTTTTCGAAGAAGCGATCGACCGCCTCGGCGTCTTCCATCCAGTAGCGCGGGAAGAAAGTGGTCAGCGCCAATTCGGGAAAGACCACGAACTCGGCCTTGCGGGCCGCGGCCTCGCGCATCATCTCGACGAGGCGGCGGACCACCACCGCGCGGGTGTCGGCCAGGTTGACGGCGCCCATCTGGGCGACCGCGAGGTCCATTTTGCGCGCATGGGTTGCGTTGCTCACGATGTCAGTCTCCGGGGTTCTATCGCTATGCGTTGAGGGCCGTGTCGCTCAGGACTCGATCACGGCCGGGAAAATCTTGCGCAGCAAGGCGGCGCGCGGGCTGATCTCGCGCGCCTTCTGCAGCGGGGCGGGCAGGCCGCGGGCGATGAACTGGCCGCGGCCGCGCTCGGCGCGCAGCACGCCGTCGTCCACGATCACTTCGCCGCGGCTGATCACCGTGGTGGGCCAGCCGGTGACCTGGCGGCCTTCATAGGGCGTGTAGCCGACCGCGTCGTGCAGGTCGGCGGCGCGCAGGGTCACGCTCTTTTCCGGATCCCAGATCGCGATGTCGGCGTCCGCGCCCACCGCCAGCGTGCCCTTCTTCGGGTACAGGCCGTACATGCGGGCGTGGTTGGTCGAGGTCAGCGCCACAAACTGCTGCAGCGTCAGGCGGCCGCTGCGCACGCCTTCGGAAAACAGCAGCGGCATGCGCACTTCCAGGCCGGGCAGGCCGTTGGCGATCTGCTTGAAGGTGGTCGCGTCGCCGGCCGGCAGCTTGCCGGATTCGTCGTAACGGTACGGCGCGTGGTCGGACGACAGCAGCGCCAGCGTGCCGCTGTCCAGGCTTTGCCACAGCGCCTGTTGCGACACCGGGTCGCGCGGCGGCGGGCTGCAGCAGAACTTGGCGCCCTCGACGCCGGGGATGTCGATGTCCTCGGCGGTCAGCAGCAGGTAGTGCGGGCAGGTCTCGCCGTACACCGGCGCGCCCAGCGTCTGCGCGGCGTGGATCGCCTGCGCGCCGCCCTGGGTCGAGACGTGCACGATCAGCACCGGCACTTCCAGCACCGCGGCCAGGCTGATGGCGCGTTGCGTGGCCTCGTTTTCCGCGATCGGGTCGTGGCTGACGGCGTGGTACTTGGGCGCGGTGTGGCCGGCCGCCAGCAGGTGGCGCGCGATCCAGCTGATGACGTCGTTGTTCTCGGCGTGCACCATCGGCAGCGCGCCCTCGCGCGCGGCGATGGCGAACACGTCCAGCAGCTGGCGGTCGTCCAGCTTGAGCTTGTCGTAGGTCATGAAGACCTTGAACGAGGTGATGCCGGCGCGGATCAGCTCGGGCAGGTCGCGGTTCAGGGTCTCGGGCGTGGGGTCCGAGATGATCAGGTGGTAGCTGTAGTCGATCACCGACTTCTCGGCGGCCGAGGCGGCGTAGGCGTCGGCGACCTGGCGCAACGACTGGCCGCGATGCTGGGCGGCGAACGGCACGATGGTGGTGTTGCCGCCGTGGGCCGCCGAGATCGAGGCGGTGTGCCAGTCGTCGGCGCACAGCACGCCCATGCTGGACAGCTGCTCCACGTGGCAGTGGCTGTCGATGCCGCCGGGCATGACCAGCCGGCCGGCCGCGTCGATGGCGCGGCGGCCTGCCGGCAGCGAGGACGCGATCGCGGCGATGGCGCCGTCCACGATGCCGATGTCGCCGACGAAGTCGGCGTCGGCCGTGACGATGCGGCCGTTGTGCAAGGTCAGATCGAAGTCTGTCATCAAGAATAGTCCCAACGCATAGCCCGGCGCGCCGTGGCGGGCCTGGCAGGAGGCACCATCATGCATGGGTCCGTGCGATTCGGAAATGACGGGAAGCCGCCGCGCCAGGCCGCGGACGGGCGCCGAACCGAAACGCTAACGCCCTGATTCCATGGACTATTTCCTTACAGCACAGCGAACGGCCGGCCACCACGCATAACGCTGGATCATGGAGGCTGTGCAAAGTTTTATATCGGGTTTCCCCGTGGCGCGGCCGCGCGGCGCGCCGGGGATCGCGGCCGCGCGGCCCGCTGTCGCGGGACTGTCACATTGCGGCGTCACCATCGCGCATCATGACGACCCCAGCGGCAGCGGCCGACTACCAAACCGACATTTCCGGCCTGATCTGCGCGTTCCGGTTCGCGGGCGGCGGCCCCGCGGCCGAAATCGCCTCGCCGGCGGTCGCCGACCTGCTGGCGCGCCTCGCGGCCGACGGCGCGGCGCCCGACGACGGCCACTTCCTGTGGCTGCACCTGAATCTGTCGCAGGCCGGCTGCGTGCGCTGGCTGCAGGCCCACCTGGACCTGCCCGACACCTTCATCGCGATGCTGGGCGGGGAAGCCCATTCGACCCGCATCGAGCAGCAGGAAGGCGCGCTGGTGGCGGTGTTCAATGACGTCATCTTCGATTTCGACCGCACCCCGGCGCAGGTCTCGACGCTGTGGGTCTGCGCCCATCGCAAGCTGCTGGTGACCTTGCGGCGCAAGCCGCTGCGCTCGCTCGACCGCCTGCGCGAACACGTGCGGCGCGGCGAACCGTTCGGCTCGCCGGCCGAACTGCTGGCGCACCTGATGCGCGACCAGGCCGACCTGATGATGGAGATCGTGCGCAAGGCCAGCGTCGACGTCGACGGCATCGAGGATCATTTCCTGGCCGCGCGCGGCGGCCCCGGACGCCTGGACTTGGCCGCCACCCGCCGGGTGCTGGTGCGGCTGCAGCGCACGCTGGCGCCGGAGCCCGGCTCGGTGTTCCGCCTTCTCGCGCGCCCGCCGGCCTGGCTGCGGCCGCGCGACGTGCAGGAACTGCGCGAATCGACCGAGGAATTCTCGGTGGTGCTGGGCGACATGGCCGGCCTGGTCGAACGCATCAAGCTGCTGCAGGAAGAAATGACGGCGCGGCTGGACGAGCAGAACAACCGCACCCTGTTCACGCTGACGCTGGTGACGGTGCTGGCGCTGCCGATCAACATCATGGCGGGCCTGTTCGGCATGAACGTGGGCGGCATTCCGCTGTCGGACGACCACCACGGCTTCTGGATCATCTGCGTGCTGGTCGCGGCCTTCACGGGATTCGTGGCGTGGCTGGCGTTCCGCCGCCGGCGCGCGGGCTGACGCGGGCCGGCTACTGGTAGCGCTCGCGGTAACCCACGGGCGACATGCCGCAGTACTTGTTGAAGATGTCGCGGAACGCCTTGGTGTCGTTGTAGCCGACCTCGTACATCACTTCCGACACGCTCTTGCGCGAGCTTTCCAGGCGCCGCTTGGCGGCCTCGACGCGCACGCGCTGCACGTACTCGACGATGCTGTTGCCGGTGGCCTGGCGAAAGCGCCGTTCCAGCGTGCGGCGGCCGAGCGCGTGGCGGTCGGCCAGGTCCTCGACGGTGATCTTCTCGGTGTAGCGGCTTTCGATGAAGTCCTGCACCGCGCGCACCACCTGGTCGGCGTGCGCCTTCTGCCCCATGAACACCGAGAACGGCAGCTGGCTCTGGCGGCTCCAGTCGAGCTGGAAGTACTTGGCGCACCAGATGGCGGTGTCGCGGTCGGTGTATTTCTCGATCAGGTGCAGCACCAGGTGCGCGGCCGAGAACGCGCCGCCGCTGGTGTAGATGCCGTTGCCGGAATGGACCACGCGGTCGATGCTCCAATCCACCGCCGGGAACAGGCTGGCGTACAGGTTGCGCGCCGCCCAGTGCACCACCGCCTGCTGGCCGTCGAGCAGGCCGCCGGCGGCCAGCAGCGCCGCGCCCAGGCACAGGCTGGCGACCTCGCCGCCGCCGCGGTAGTGGCGGGCGATCCATTCGACCAGTTCACGGTTGGACAGCACCACGTCCGACACCGCGCCCAGCAGCGGCGGCGCGATGCAGATGTCGATATCGCGGGCCTCGTCCAGCACCAGGTCGGCCTGCACCGTGATGCGGCCGTCGTCCAGGCTGACCTGGCGCGTGGCGGCCAGCGTGCGCACCTGGAATTGCGGCGCGCGCCCCTGCGCGGCCAGGTACTCATTGGCCACCAGGAAGCCGTGCCGGGCCGTTTCCAGCGACGCGATATTGGCGCCGGCCGGCAGCAGGAAGGCGATGTTTTTCATGCCCACCAGCATACGCCGGAGACCTGTCGCAATCCACCCTCAAGAATGTCGCAATCGCCTATCTGAAAGCGCCGCCGATCCCGATACAGTGACAACTACCGGCATCGCTGCCGGCGCGGCCGCCGCGACGATGCGGGCTTGCGGGCGGCGCGTACAACAACACGGAGTCAAGGAGCATCTGATGGAACAGTACATAGACGGTTACCTGCTGAGCGTGCCCAAGGCCAACATCGAGGCCTATCGCAAGCTGGCCGAGCAGGCCGGTTCGATCTGGCTGGAATACGGCGCGCTGGAATTCCGCGAGTGCGTGGCGGACGACATCGACGGCGAGGGCTTCGGCTCGTTCAGCGCCGCCGCCAGCGCGCGCGAGGGCGAGACGGTGGTGTTTTCGTGGATCGCGTTCGCCAGCAAGGCCGAACGCGACCGCATCAACGCCAAGGTCATGGCCGACCCGCGCCTGACGGGCATGTCCTGCGAGGGCGTGTTCGATTTCAAGCGCATGTGCTGGGGCGGCTTCAGCACCCTGGTGAGCAAGTCGGCTCGCGCTTGAAAAAAAAATCGAGGCGGCCTGTCGATCCCGGCGCCGCCCATTCGTCGTGGCAACAGGACGGGCCGGAACGCGCAGGCGTCCCCCCGACCCGTCCCCAAGTACCCCAACCTCAATCCCGGTTTTCGGAGACACATCATGGGCACCCCCGCAAAGCAAGCGATTCCCGACGGCATGCACACCCTGACCCCGCACATCGTGTGCGAAGGCGCCTCGGATGCGATTGCCTTCTACCGCAAGGCGTTCGACGCCAAGGAACTGACGCGCCTGCCGGCCCCCGGCGGCAAGGTGATGCATGCCGCCCTCCGCATCGGCGATTCGGTGGTGATGCTGATGGATGACTTCCCCGAATGGGGCAGCTTGGGGCCCAAGGCGCTCAAGGGCTCGCCGGTGACGCTGCACCTGTACGTGCAGGATGTGGATGCCGCCATCAAGCAGGCCGTGGCGGCGGGCGCGCAGGTCACCATGCCGGCGGCCGACATGTTCTGGGGCGACCGCTACGGCCAGGTGGTGGATCCGTTCGGCCACCGCTGGTCGATCGCCACCCACAAGGAAGACCTGACGCCCGAGGAAATCCAGCGCAACATGGCGCAGATGGGCGAGATGGAAGGCTGCGGCGACCCCTCGAAGAAGCCGGGCTGAGGCGCCGCGGCAAGCGCCCGTCCGGCGCGCGTCGGACATGCGTCCGGACGCGCGCGGGCGGACGCGCCGCCCGGAGCCGCGTCAGGCCGTGTACGGCCCCAGGAAGTCCAGCTTGCCGATCGGCACGCCGGCGTGGCGCAGGATGTCGTAGGCGGTGGTGACGTGGAAGTAGAAATTCGGCAGCGCGAACGTCAGCAGGTAGGCGTCGCCCTGGAATTCGGGCTTGAACTCGCCGAAGCTGAGCGTGACCTTGCGGCCCTCGGCGCCTTCCAGCGCCTCGGCCGGCACCGAACGCAGGTAGGCGATGGTGTCGGCGACGCGCTTCTGCAGCTGCTCGAACGTGGTTTCCTCGTCGGGAAACTTGGGCGATTCGACCTGCGACAGGCGCTGCGCGGCGAACTTGGAGGCGTCGCTGGCGCGCTGCACCTGGCCCGACAGCGGATACATGTCGGGGGCCAGGCGGGCGTTGACCAGCTCGGCCGGATCGATGCCGTTGGCGGCCGCGTGGGCGGCGCCCTTTTCCAGCAGCGTGGCCAGCACGCTCAAACCGCGGATGAAGACAGGCACCGAGGCCTGGTACATGGACAGGGACATGATGATGAGTTCCGAATAGGCTTGCCCGGCCGGGCGCCGGGAACGGCGCCCGATCCGCGGGCGTGGCGCGATGTTAGCGCCGCGCCGCGACGGCCGGCCGGCGCCGGAGACGACATGTCTGTTTCCGTTTTCTGAACAATAACGCGCCGGCCCGCATCCGGCCATCCCCGCGCGCTGCCGGGAGGCCGCGTCGCCCTAGGCGGCCACGCGCCGCTGGCCCTGGAAGAACCGCCAGATCAGCGCCGAGGCGTCGGGGCCGCTGCGCGCGTGATAGCGCACCGACGCATCGCCGCCGCTCCAGCCGTGCTCGACCCGCGTGATCTCGCACAGGCGCAGCACCGTCTTGCGGCCGCGCAACAGATCGACGCGGCGATAGGCCTTCTCGGTGCCCAGGCCCAGCACCCGCTCGACCGGCGGCTCGTCCGCGGCGAGCCCGTTCAGGGCGCGGAACTGCTCGAACAACTGCCTGGCGTTGCGCGGCGCCACCGCCGGATCCATCTGCCCCTGCAGGATCATTGCCGGCATGCCGAGCGTGAACGCGGCCGGATCCGCGACGCCCTGCAACAGCGGCAGCAGCGGCTTGACCGAGCCGCGGCGCATCGTGTTCAGGCCGGCCGCGGCGTTATGGGCGTCGCCCAGCACCGGCCCGGAATGCATCGCCAGCGCGGCGATCAGGGCGGGATGGCGCAGCGCCACCAGCGCGGCCATGCTGGCGCCGGCCGACAGGCCGGCGATGTAGACGCGCTCGGGGTCCAGCCCGTGGCGCGCCACCTCGGCCTGGATCAGGGCGGCGATCAGGTCGGCCTCGGCGCCGCCGTGCTGCGCGTCGGGCTGGAACCAGCGCCAGCAGCGCTGCACCTGCCGCGTCATCGATTGCTGCGGATACAGCACCATGAATCCGCCGGCGTCGGCCCACTGGTTCATGCGCGAACCGCGAGCGAAAGACAGCGCGGTCTGGCGGCAACCATGCAGCATCACCACCAGCGGCATGCCCTGGCGCGGCGCGGCCAGCGGCGTGTAACGGGCGAAAGACAGGCTGCGGCCATGGGCGTCGGTGAATTGCCGCGAGGCTTCCCAGCGGCCGCTGCCCAGGCTGGGGGCCGCGGCGCCGGTGGCGCTGTGCGTGGCCGGGCGGGCGCTGGGGGCCGGCCGCGCCGG
>NZ_CADIJR010000054.1 GCF_902859645.1 Achromobacter insuavis
CGCCCTCGGCGCGGGCGGCGCCGCGCACGCGCAGCACCTGGATCAGGAACTCCAGGCTGCGGGCCTCGCGCAGCAACGGCGAACTGGCGCCGCCCATCAAGGCGCTGTCCAGTTCCTGGGCCGCCTGCAGCAGCCGCGGATCGCTCGGGGTCAGCCACAGGCCAAGGCCGCGTTCCAGGTCGGCGGCCAGGGCATCGCCGTCTTCGCCGGCGATCTGGCGCAGCAGGGCAGGGGATACCAGCAGCCCGACATGCGGCATGTCGCCATGCATCTGCGTGTGCCAGGGGCCGCCGCCCAGCGTGCCGCACAGCAGTTGACGGCTCTGCAGCCGCTGCTGGCGGCCATCCACGGCCACGTCCATGCCGCCCTTGGGCCAGATCGACAGCAGCAGGCGCTGGTCGGAATCGCAGATCAGGCAATCGACCGGCTGCTCGTAGCGGCTGTGGCTGGCGAACGCCGTCAGTCCGGTGCCGGTCTGGTGCACCGCATTGGGCTGGGGCGCCGACGGCCACAGTTCGGGCGGCGGGTTGGGGTCGTCGGGCAGGTGCCGGGCAAGGTCGATCAACGGCAGGTCCATTGCAAATGCTCCCGATCCGGGCAGGAATACTGCCGATTCGGGCAGTAATTGTTAATGAGAATCGATATTGTATGGCCGATTCCTTCTCACCCCTGTGCGATTTTCATGTCCATGCCTACCCGAACTGCCCTGGCCGTTGGCCTGTCCCTGGCGCTGGCCGCGCCCCTTTCCCTGCGCGCGGCGCCACCCGCGGCCAACGCGGCCAATGGCGAAGCGGCCGCGGATGCCGTCCGGCTGGCGCCGGTGGTGGTCACCGCCACCAAGCAAGGCGCGGCCGAGCAAGTCACGCCCGCCAGCGTCACCGTGATTGACGGACTTGCCGTTGAACGCGATGGCCTGGACGGCCTGTTCGACGTGGCGTTGCGTTCGCCCAACGTCTACTTCACCAGCTTCACGCAAAACACGCCCAGCCTCACCATCCGCGGGTTGGGCTTCTCGGACGATGAATCCGACAGCGTCAGCACCAGCGTGCTGATCGACGGCGTGCCCATGACCGTCATGACGTTGGGCCAGTTGTTCGATGTCGAGCAGATCGAGGTGCTGCGAGGACCGCAAAGCACCCTGTACGGCCAGAACAGCATGGGCGGGCTGGTGGCCGTGCGCACCCGCGATCCGGGCTTCGCGTTCGGCGGCAACGCCCAGCTCGAGTACGCCACCGGCAACCGCCGGCGCGAGACGGCGGCCATGGATATCCCCCTGTCCGACCGCACCGCCATCCGTATCGCGGGCGGCGCCGAAAACGCCGATGGCTACGTCAAGAACGACGTCCTGGACCGTGACGACACCGGCGGCTGGCGCAGCCGCTTCGGCCGCGTCAAGTTCCTGCACGTGGACGATGCGGGCGGTGAATGGCGGTTGGGCGTGCACGGCGTGAAAACGCGGGGCGGCAACGACTTCTTCACCACGCGCCAACTCGCGGACAAGCACCATTCCGGCAATAGCGAAGCGGGCCAGAATGACCTGTCCTACACCCTGGTCACGGGCTCGTATGACCGTGAGCTGGCCAATGGCAACCGGCTCGCCGTCAACCTGGGCGGCAGCCGGATGGATTGGGATTACTGGATGCCCGAGTCGGTGCTGGGGGCATCCAGCGGCTTCAATTCCTCTGTCGAGCAGTACAGCGCCGAGGCCCGCCTGTCGCATCTGCCCAGCGGCGGGACCGGCCTGGACTGGATGGCCGGCCTGTATGGTTCGAAGATCCGCCGCGATTCGCCGTATACCTTCGCGATGCCCAATGTCTTCAGCAGTGTGACGTCGGCCCGCATCAAGGGGGCGACGGCGGCGATCTTCGGCGAACTGGGCTGGCGTTTCGACCCGCGCTGGCGCATCGCGGGGGCGCTGCGCGTCGAACGCGACGAGCGCCGCATGGACTGGCGCAGCACGCAAAGCGCCGGACCCTACAGCGCCGTGGAAACGCTGCGCGGCAAGACGCACGACACCGTGCTGCTGCCGCGCCTGACGCTCGAATACCGCCCCGATGTCCAGCAGTTCGCCTGGGCCACCCTGGCGCGCGGCTACAAGGCCTCGGGCTTCAACCAGTACGCGACCGACAGCGCTTCCGCCGCGCAGGCCTACCAGCCCGAGTATGGCAACTACGCCGAACTGGGCTACCGCCTGCAGGGACTCGACGAGAGCTGGAATGTAAGCGCCGTCGGCTTCTACACCAAGCTGCGCGACCAGCAGGTCGTGACCATCGGCAGCGGCGGCCAAAGCCTGACCAGCAACGCGGGCCGATCGCACAACGTGGGCATGGAACTGACCGGCACCTGGCGGCCCGTGCGCAGCGTGGACCTGAGCGCCTTCGTCGGCCTGGTCAAGGCGGTCTATGACGATTACCACAAGGGCGGCGTGGACTATGCCGGCCAGCAGTTTCCCAACACGCCGCGCCAGAGCTATGGCGTGACGGCGGCGTGGCGCTTCGCGCCGGGCTGGGAGGCGGGCCTGGCGGTGCGGCATCAGGGCTCGTCCTATCTCTATCCCACCGCCACGGCCAAGAACGACGCCTACACCTTGCTGGATGCGCAACTGACTTACCGCGTCGACCGCCATTGGACGGTCGGCGTCTACGGCAAGAATTTGACGGACCGCGTCTACTACACCCGCGCGCTCAACGACCTGGTGGTGGCGGGCACGGGCCGGGTGGTGGGCGTGCGCGTGGGCCTGGATTTCTAGCATGGCGACGCAACGTTCTTCGGACCGGCGCAGCCAGTTCGTGGCCCTGGGCCTGATGTATTTCGCGCAGGGCCTGCCGAGCGGCCTGGCCTTCAATGCCCTGGGCGTGCTGATCCGCGACGGCGGCCACAGCGTGTCCGACGTGAGCCTGACGGGCCTGGCGTTCCTGCCCTGGGCGCTGAAATTCCTGTGGGCCGGGCCGATCGAGAACTGGTGCGCGCGACGCAGCCATGCCTATGTGGTCGGCGCGACGCAATGGCTGGCCATCGTGCTGTGCCTGCTGCTGGCGAATTTCCCGCCGTCCACCGAGCTCTATCTGTGCGTGGCGGGCGCGGTGGCGTTGAATCTGGTCTGCGCCACGCAGGACATCGTGACCAATGCCTATGCCGTGGCCCGCATGCGCGGCCGCACGGCGGGCGCCGCCAACGCGATCCAGGTGTCGGCGTTCATCGGCGGCATGCTGGCGGGCGGCGGCGGCCTGCTGGTCGTGTATCAGCATTGGGGCTGGGCCGTGGCCATGCAGGGCCTGGCCGGCCTGATGCTGCTGCTCTACCTGCCGCTGCTGCTCGGCCGGCGCTGGCGCCAACCGCCGGCGACGGCCGCCGAAGGCGACCCGGCGCCCGGCCCTGAAGGGCGAGTGCGCCTGCGAGACCTGCGTGAACACCGCGACCTGGGCTGGGCGCTGCTGATCGCCATCCTGTTCAAGTGCGCCGGCACGGCCGTGGCGACCTTGCTGCAACCCTGGCTCATCGATCATGGCATGTCGGTGGCGCAGGCGGGCGGCCTGCAGGTCAGTAACCTGGTGGCCAGCGCCGTGGGCGGCGTGGTGATCGGCATTCCGCTGATTCGCTGGCTGGGCGACCGCGGCGCCGTGCTGGCGTCGCTGGCGGGTGCGACGCTGCTGCTGGGCACGGCGTGGGGCCTGCAGGCGGCGCAGGTCAGTGATGTCCGCGTGATCTTCGCGGCCTTCGCGGTGCAATCGCTGGCCGAAGGCGCCATGTACGTGACGGTCTGGGCGCTGTTCATGAACTGGGCTTCGCCGCGCCGGCCGGGCACGGACTACACCGTCATGCAATGTTGTGAAAGCCTGTCCAACGCCGCCGCGGCGGCCGTCATCGGCGGGCTCGGCCAGGCGCTGGGCTACCGCTACGCGTTCGGGCTGGCGTGGGCGGCGGCGTTGGTGGCCCTGCTGTTGATCGCGCTGGGCCTGCGCCGGCTCGAGGGAGCCGCCCGATGAGCGCGCCCAAGGCGCCGCAGGGCGTCGCCATCCCGGACGCCGATGCCTCCGATCCCGCGATGGACGCGGGCGGCCATCGTTTCGCCAGCCTGGTGCGGCATTCGCCCGGACTGCTGGGCCTGTCGGTGGCGACGGCGATCGTGTCGGCGGCGCTGAGCGTGGCGCCGTTCTGGCTCATCTACCGGATGGCGGTGGAATGGTGCGGTCCGGCGCCCGACCTGGCGTCCGTCCGCATGCTGGCCGGCTGGACACTCGCGGCGCTGGCGCTGCGCTGGGCCGCCATGGCGGCCAGCCACGTCCTGGCGCATCGCGGCGCCTTCAGCATCCAGCACCGCCTGCGCCTGGCGCTGGCCCGCAAGCTCGGCCAGGTGCCGCTGTCTTTCTTTGCCGCGCGTGGCCGTGGCGGGTTGCGGCGCGTGCTGACGGACGATGTCAACGGACTGGAGGGCTTCCTGGCGCACATGCTGCCGGACGCGGTGGCGGCGGCCGTGGTGCCGCTGGCGGCGCTCGCCGTGCTGTTCGCGGTCGATTGGCGCCTGGCCCTGGCGGCGGTGGCGCCTTTGCCGGCGGCGCTGGCGGCCCAGGCGGTGCTGATGCGCCGCGCCGCCAGCGGCGCGGGCCGCTGGAGCGCGTTGCAGCGCGAGATCGCCGACCAGGTCGGCGAGTATGTGCGCGGCGTGCAGGTGGTGAAGTCGTTCGGACTCGAGGCGCGTTCCTTCAGCCGGCTGGCGGCCGCCATCCACGGTTCCGCGGACTGGGTGGCGCAGTATGCGCGCGCCAGCGCCCGGGGTTGGCTGGTGTACGTGGGGCTGCTGTCCTCGAATCTGCTGCTGGTGGCGCCGCTGGGGGTCTGGCTGCACGCGCGGGGCGCGCTGGACATCCCGACGCTCTTCCTGTTCCTGCTGCTGGCGCCCGCCGTGCTGCAACCGCTGTTGCGCCTGACGTTCGCCCTGGGCGAGCAGTCGCAGCGAGCGCAGGCGCTGGCCCACATCAATGCCGTGCTGGCCGAGCCGGCGCTGGCACAGACGCCGGGCGCCACCGCGCCGGCGGGCGCGCTGTCGATCGAATACGACAGCGTCAGCCATCGCTATGGCGACCGGCTGGCGCTGGACGGCGTGTCGTTTCGGGCCGGCGCCGGTCGCCTGACCGCGCTGGTGGGGGCGAGCGGGTCGGGCAAGAGCACGCTCGCGCGGCTGTTGCCGCGCCTGTATGACGCCAGCGCGGGCCAGGTGCGGGTGGGCGGACGAGACGTGCGGGACTGGCCGCTGGATGCGTTGCTGGCGCAGGTCAGCGTGGTGTTCCAGGACGTGTTCCTGTTCCATGGCACCATCGCCGACAACCTGCGGCTGGCGCGGGCCGACGCCAGCGCCGGGCAGCTCGAAAGCGCCGCGCGCGCGGCCAGCGCCCACGATTTCATCATGGCGTTGCCGCACGGTTACCAGACCGTCATCGGCGAACGCGGCGCGCGGCTGTCTGGCGGCGAGCGCCAGCGGCTGTCGATCGCCCGGGCGCTGCTCAAGGACGCGCCGGTCCTGTTGCTGGACGAAGCCACTTCCAGCATCGATGCCGAGAACGAAGACCTGGTGCAGGACGCGCTGTCCCGGCTGTGTCGCGGCCGCACCGTGCTGATGATCGCGCACCGGCTGCACACGGTCATGCAGGCGGACCACATTGTCGTGATGGCGCGGGGGCGGGTGGTGGGGCAGGGCACGCATGAGTGCCTGCTGGCGGGTTGCGCCGCCTATCGTGAACTATGGCGCGACCACGAGGACGCGCTCGACTGGCGCCTGGGCGCGCAGGGAGAACAGGCATGATCCGAGCGTTGGCGCAGGCCGGATTCAGGTTGGCGGGACGGCGCGACGCGCGCCTGGCGCGGGGCGTCGCCTGGGCGGTGGCGGAAGGGGCGTTGAGCGCCGCGTTCTACGGCGCGCTGTACCTTCTGCTGCGGCGCGGATTCGCGGGCCAGGCTTCGCCAGGCTTCATCCTGGCGGCGACCGCGGGGCTGGCCGCGCTGGTCTGGCTGCGCATCGCGGCCGGCCAGCGCGCCATGCCGCTGATCTTCGCCGGCGCCTACGCCATGATGGGCGAAGCGCGGCTGCGGCTCGCGGACCATCTGCGGCGCCTGCCGATGGGTTGGTTCGCGCGTCAGCGCGATGGCGATTTGGCCGCCCGGCTGACCTCGGATCTGGACATGGTCGAGTCGATCTGGTCGCACTTCCTGGGCGTTTTCGTGACGGGACTGGCGATGCCGTGCTTTCTGCTGTTGTTCCTGGCCTGGCTGGACGGACCGATGGCGCTATGGGTGGCGGCGGTGATGCCGCTGGCCGCGCTGGCGATGGCCTGGACGCAGCGCGTGGCGCGACGGCCCGGCGAACGGATGTTCGCCGCCAACGAGACGGCACAGGCTGCGCTGGCCGAGTATGTGGCCGGTGTTCCGGTATGGCGCGGCTTCGGTCGCCACGGGCAGGCCTGGCGCCGGCTGCGCGGCATCCTGGACGAGCAGCTGGCCGCGGTGACCGCGGTGGAATCGCGGCCGGCGCCCTGGCTGGCGTTGTTCGGCTTCGTGCTGGAAGCGGGGTTCGTGGCCGTGGCGCTGGCGGGCGCGGCACGCCTGGCCGATGCGTCCTACGGGCCGCAGCAATTGTTGCTGTTCCTGGTAGTGGCGCTGCCGCTGTACCGCCAGCTGTTCGAGGTCGGCCTGTCCACCTTGTTGCTGCGCTTCGCGCAACGCGCCATGCAGCGCATCGAGGATATCCTGCGGCAGCCGCCGCTGCCCGAACCGGCATGCCCATCCCTGCCGCAAGGCCAGGATTTCGAGTTGCGCGACGTGAGCTTTGCCTATGACGGCGGCGAGCCGGTCCTGGCCGGCGTGTCGTGCCGCATTCCGGCCAATGGCCTGACCGCGATTGTCGGCCGCAGCGGGGCCGGCAAGACCACGCTGGCGCACCTGCTGGCGCGGCTGTGGGATGTGACGGCAGGCAGCATCCGGCTGGGGGGCGTGGATGTGCGGCAACTGGGCACGCGGGCGCTGCACGAGCGCGTGGCGATCGTGTTCCAGGAGGTCGTGCTGTTTTCCGGCTCGGTGCGCGACAACCTGCTGATCGGCAGGCCCGACGCGACCCAGGCCGAGATCGAGGCCGCGGCGCGCCGCGCCTACGCGCATGACTTCATCATGGCCTTGCCGCAAGGCTACGACACGCGGTTGTCCGAGAATGCGGAGTCGCTGTCTGGCGGCGAGCGCCAGCGGCTGTCCATCGCCCGGGCGCTGCTCAAGGACGCGCCGATCCTGCTGCTGGACGAGGCGACCGCGAGCGTGGATCCGTCGGCCCAGGCCGAGATCCAGCGCGCTATCGGCGACCTGGCGCGCGGACGCACCGTGGTGGTCATCGCCCATCGCCTCAATGCGGTCCAGCATGCCGACCAGATCCTGGTGCTCGATGGCGGGCGCCTGTGCGAATCCGGAACGCATGCCGAGTTGCTGGCGCGGGACGGCGTCTATGCCTCGATGTGGCACAGGCAGCAGCGCGCGCGAGGATGGCGCCTGCAGCCTTCGCCCTGATGGCGTGGGGTGGCTGCATGCGATCCGCCGCCCCCGCCGGCCTCAATCCAGCTTGATCTCGGCGCGCCGGCCCACTTCGCCGAAGGTCTGTAATTCCTGCTGCATGCGCGCCGTGAAGGCCGCGCCGTCCAGGTAGACCGGTTCCAGCGCCAGATCCGTGACGGCGCGTTGCACCTGTGGATCGGCCATGATTTCGGCCACCGCGCGGTTCAGCGTGGCCAGCACCGGTTGCGGCGTGCGGGCCGGCGCCACCAGGCCGTACCAGCCCACCATCGACACGCCCGGCAGGCCGCTTTCAATGAAGGTCGGCACGTCCGGCAACTGCGGCACGCGGTGTTCGCCGGTGACGGCCAGCGCGCGCACCTTGCCGGCCTTGACCTGCGGCGCGGCCGACGACACCGTGTCCACGCCCAGCGCGATCTCGCCGCCGATCAGGGCGGTGATGAACTGCGCGCTGCCCTTGTAGGGCACCGGCGTCATCTTGGCGCCGGCGGCCTCGGCGAACATTTCGCCCACCAGGTGCGGCGCCGATCCCGGGCCGAAGGTGCCGTACATCAGGCCGCCGCTGGCGGTCTGGCGGCGGGCCAGGTCGGCCGCCTGCTGCGCGGTCTCGGCTGGCAGGCTGTTCTGCACCAGCAGCACCACCGGCGCCAGCGCCACGATGGCGATGTGCTCGAAGCTGCGGCGCGGATCGTAGGGCAGGTCGCGCTTGAGCGCCGGCAGCACGGTGTAGGTGGTGCTGCCCGACAGCATCAGCGTGTAGCCGTCGGGCTGGGCCTGCGCCACGGCGTTGGCGCCGATGACGGTCGAGGCGCCGGGCCGGTTCTCGACGATCACGGCCTGGCCCAGCTTGCCCGACAGCCGGTTGGCCAGCAGCCGGGCCACGGCGTCGGTGGCGCCGCCGGGCGTGAACGGCACCACCAGCTTGATGGCCTGTTCGGGGTAGGCGGCATGGGCGGCGGGCGCGCCCACGGTGGCTTGCAGGGCAAGGGCCGAAAAGCAGGCCAGCGCGGCGGCGCGGATTCTGGCGATCATGGTCGGGTCCGGTCAGGGTTGGGCAATGGTAACGGTGTTGCGGGCGGCCAGGCGCAGCGCGGCGCCCTGGTCGCCCAGGTCGCAGAACAGGCCGGCCATGATGGCCAGGCCCTCGCGCGCCACGCTGCCCAGCAGATGCTCGTTGGGCGCGTGCTGGGCGCAGGCGGGGTAGGAATGTGGCACCCACAGCGTGGGCAGGCCGAGCAGGTCGGCGAAGATGTCGTTGGGCAGCGAGCCGCCCAGGTTGGGCAGCAGGGCCGGCCGCAGCCCCGTGCTGCGCTCGATCGAGGCGGCGGCCCAGCGCACCCACGGGTTGTCGGGAGACAGCCGGGTGGCGCCGGCCTGCATGCCGACGCGCACCTGCACGTCGCCGAAGCCGGCCTCATCGAGGTGGGCGCGCACGTGGCGTTCCAGCGCCTTCCAGTCGGTGCCGACCACGAAGCGCAGCTGACACCAGGCCGAGGCGGCCGGCGGAATGGCGTTGACCGGCTTGGCCGGATCGCCGGCGCCGAAGGTCAGCACGTCCAGGCTGTTCCAGCCGAACACCTGTTCCGCGGGCGACAGCCCCGGTTCGCCCCAGTCGCTGTCGATCGCGGGATCGTCGGGACCGCCGCCGACCTCCAGGTCGGCCAGCGCGGCGGCCACCGGGGCCGGGATGGGCGGCGGGCGCAGGCCCGGCACCTGGATGCGGCCGCGCGCGTCCACCAGCGTGGCGATGGCGTGCGACAGGATGATGGCGGGGTTGGCCAGCAGGCCGCCCCAGTTGCCCGAGTGATAGCCGCGGTCGCGGGCGCGCAGCGACAGTTCGAAATTGACCGCGCCGCGCGAGCCCATGAACAGGGTGGGGCGGGCGGCCGCCAGGCGCGGGCCGTCGCTGGCGATGAAGACGTCGGCGGCCAGGCTCTCGCGCTGCGCCTCGCAGAACGCCGCCAGGCCCGGCGAGCCGGCTTCCTCGCCGGTCTCGATCAGCCAGGTGGCGTTGAATCCCAGCCTGCCGTCGCGCGCCCGCAGGACTTCGCGCAGCGCCGCCAGGTTGATGGTGTGCTGGCCCTTGTTGTCGGCGGTGCCGCGGCCGTACCAGCGGTCGCCCTCGACCCGCAGGCGCCAGGGATCGCGGCCAGCGTCCCATTTGGCCGCGTTGCCGCGCACCACGTCGCCGTGGCCGTACAGCAGCACCGTCGGCAGCGAGGCGTCCTCGATGCGCCGCGCCACCAGGATCGGCAGGTCCACGCCCGTCGGGTTCGGATGCACGTGACAGGTGAAGCCCAGCGCCCGCAGTTGCGGCGCCAGTTCGTCGTTCAGATAGGCGTGCTGGCTCGGCGCCTGGCCCGGCTCCTCGCTCTCGGTCGGGTAGGCCACGCTGCGGGCCAGCTCGGCCTGCAGGGTGCCGTCGTCGTAGGCGTTGGTGGCGTGAAGAATGGCTTGTTCGCGGATCACAGCGGTCTCGGAGGCGAAGAAGGCACAAAGTTATTACGCTTGTTCACATGCCACAATTAGATAATTCGCATTTGATCGTTGCTATTTTGGCAATGGTTTGCGCGGTCGTTCCGAGGCGCTCGGCATGACCCTGGGGAGAGTGTCGTGATTTCGCTCGGTTTGAGGTATTTCCTGGAGGTCGCGCGCTGCGGCTCGGTCGCCGGCGCGGCGGCCGCGCAGCACGTGGCGGCGTCGGCGGTCAGCCGCCAGATCGCCAAGCTGGAGGACGAGCTGGGCGTCGCGCTGTTCGAGCGCCAGGCGCGCGGCATGGCGCTGAGCGAGGCCGGGCGCCAGTTGGCCGCCTACGCCAGCGCCGCCGCGCTGGAGGCCGAGCGCATCGCCACCGGCATCCGCCAGCGCAGCGCGCTGGGCGACGTGACCGTGCGGCTGGCTTGTACCGAGGGCTTCGCGCACCGCTTCCTGCCGCAGTGCATGGCCGATTTCAAGCGCCTGCATCCCGAGGCGCGCTTCCATCTGCTGGTGGAGCGGCCGGAGGAGGTCAACCGGCTGATCCTGGAGGGCTTGTCGCAGCTGGCGCTGCGCTACACGGTGGCGCCCGACGAGCGCCTCAAGACCGAGCTGCTGTGCCGCGCGCCGGTCTACGCCATCATGTGCCGGCATCATCCGCTGGCCGCGCGCCGCAGCGTCGGCGTGCGCGACCTGGCGCAGGCGCCGCTGTCGCTGGGGGATCCGGGCACGACGGTGCGCGACCTGTTCGACACGGCCTGCGCCAATGCCGGCGTGCACATCGAGCCGGCCTATGTGTCCAACCATTCGGCGGCCTTTCTGCCGATGCTGCCGGGCAGCCAGATCGTGGCGTTGACGGGCTACCTGACGGTGATCGGCCTGCTCGACAGCGCCGGCCTGGTGGCGGTGCCGTTCAGCAATCCCGAAATGCGCCAGCGCAGCATCCAGGTCGTGACCTTGCGCGGCGCCCACCTGCCGCCGCTGGCGCGGGCCTTCCTGGCGCTGCTGGCCGAACGCCTGGGCGAGGCGCCGCGCGCCCCGGAACTGGCGCGCGCGGCGGATTGAGGCGCCGCAGGCGCGATGCGGACGGGCGGGTCAGGCGCGCCGCCCGGCCACCTTCAGCCGCAGCCGCTCCAGCGCCAGGTACACGATCGGCGTGGTGTACAGCGTCAGGAACTGGCTGATCATCAGCCCGCCGACGATGGTCACGCCCAGCGGCCGGCGCAGTTCCGAGCCTTCGCCCATGCCCAGCACCAGCGGCAGCGCGCCCAGCAGGCCGGCCAGGTTGGTCATGACGATGGGACGCAGGCGCAGCATGGCGGCGCGGTGGATGGCTTGTTCCGGCGTCAGGCCCTCGCGCCGTTCCAGGCCGAGCGCGAAGTCGATCATCAGGATGGCGTTCTTCATCACCACCCCCACCAGCAGGAACAGGCCGAGCAGCGCGATCAGGCTGAATTCGATATTGGCCAGCCGCAGCGCCAGCAGCGCGCCGACGCCGGCCGAGGGCAGGGTCGACAGGATGGTCAGCGGATGCAGCGGGCTTTCGTACAGGATGCCCAGCACCAGGTAGATCGCCACCAGCACGCCCAGGATCAGCCAGGGCTGGTCCTGCAGGCTCTGCTGGAAGCTGCGGGCGTCGCCGCCCAGCCGCGTCTGGATGTGGGCCGGCACCATCAGCCGCGCCATGGCGGCGTCGATGGCGGCCAGGCCCTGCTGCAGCGAGACGCCCTCGGCCAGCGAGAAGCCGACGCCGACGGCGGCGAACAGGCCGTCGTGGAACACGCGGTCGTTGACCAGGCCGTGCTCGTAGGTGGCGAAGGCCGACAGCGGCACGCGGCTGCCGTCGGCCGCCACCACCTGGACGCGCTCGAGCACCTCGGGGTCCTCGGTGTAGCGCGGATCCAGCTCCAGCACCACGCGGTACTGGTTCATGGGGTCGTACAGCGTCGCCACCTGGCGCTGGCTGAAGGAATTGCTGAGCACGCTGGCGATGGTGCGCATGTCCACGCCCAGGCGCTGGGCGGCGGCGCGGTCGATGTTGATGACCACCTGCTGGGTGGCGGCGTCGCCCACCGCGTCGACGTCGCGCAGCTCGGGAATGTCGCGCATCGCGCGCGAGATCTTGCGCGACCATTGCCGCAGCGCCGGCACGTCGCTGGCCATGATGGCCAGCTCGTGGTCGCCGGAATTGCCGAAGCCGCCCGGCATGCGCAGGTCCTGGTCGACGTTCAGGAAGAACATGCCGCCCGGCACCGGCGGCGCGTTGGCGCGCAGCCAGTCGATCACCTGGGCCGAGGATTCGCGCCGCTCGGCCACGGGCTTCAGGCGGATCAGGAACAGCGAATTGCTGATGCCCAGGCTGCCGCCGTTGTAGCCGATCACGTCCTGCACCGCCGGATGCTTGAGCACCAGCTGGCGGTAGACGTCGATCTTGGGCTGCATCACCTGGAACGAGAAGCCGTCGTCGCCGCGCACGAAGCCCATCAGCTGGCCGGTGTCCTGCTGCGGCAGGAAACCCTTGGGCGCCTGCGCGTACAGGTAGGCGTTCAGCGCCACCACCGCGGCCAGCAGCAGCAGGGTCAGGCGGGCGTGGCCCAGCACCCGCGCCAGCGACGCGCCGTACCACTGGTGGGCGCGGGCGAATGCGGCGCGCAGCCGCGAGGGCCGCGGGTTGGCCTCGGCCGGCGGGCGCAGCCAGCGCGCGCACAGGCTGGGAATGATGGCGACCGACACCACCAGCGAGATCAGGATGGCGGCCACCAGCGTGATCGAGAACTCGCGGAACAGCCGTTCCACCAGCCCGCCCATGAACAGGATCGACACGAACACCACCGACAGCGCCAGCGTCATCGCCACCAGCGTGAAGCCGACCTCGCGCACGCCGCGCAGGGCCGCCTGGCGCGGACCCAGGCCGCGCTCGAGGTGGCGCGAGATGTTCTCCAGCACCACGATGGCGTCGTCCACCACCAGGCCCGCGGCCACGATCAGCGCCATCAGCGACAGGTTGTTGAGCGAGAAGCCCCACAGGTACATGACGGCGAAGGTGGCGATCAGGCACACGGGGATCGCCACGCTGGGAATGGCGGCGGCGCGGGCGCTGCCCAGGAACAGCCATACCACCAGGATCACCAGCCCGACCGCCAGCCCCAGCGTCACGTGGGCCTCGCGCAGCGTGGCGTGGATGCCGGGCGAGCGGTCCAGCACCACGGTCAGGTCGACATCGGCGGGCATCAGCGCGCGCAGGCCGGGCAGGGCCTGGTTGATGGCGGCGATGGTCTCGATGATGTTGGCGCCCGGCTGGCGGCTGATGGTCAGCACCACCGCCGGGTCGTGGTTGTGAAAGCCGCTGCTGTAGCGGTTCTCGACCGAGTCGCTGACGCGCGCGATCTGCGCCAGCCGGATGGTGGCGCCGTCCTGGTGGCGCACGATCAGGCCGTTGTAGTCGTCGGCCGTGCGCGGCTGGCCGGGCGTGCCGACCTCCCAGCGCTGGTCGGCCGAGTCGAGCTGGCCCTGCGGTCCCATGGGGGCGGCGTTGGCGATGGACTGGCGCAGGTCGTCGAGCGCCACGCCATAGTGCGCCAGCGCGTTGGGGTTGACCTGCACCCGCACCGCCGGCAGCGAGCTACCGCCCAGCGTCACTTCGCCGACGCCGACGATCTGCGAGAGTTTCTGCGCCAGCACCGTGGCGCCCAGGTCGTAGAGCCGGCCGGCGGGCCGCGTCGGCGAGCTGAGCGCCAGCGCCATGATGGGCGCCTGCGACGGGTTGACCTTGCGGTAGGTGGGGTTGCCGGGCATGCCGGACGGCAGCTCGGCGCGGGCGGCGTTGATGGCGGCCTGCACGTCGCGCGCGGCCGCGTTGATGTCGCGGTCCAGCGCGAACTGCAGCAGCACGCGGGTGGCGCCCTGGTTGCTGGAGGAGCTCATGGCGCTGACGCCGGCGATGCCGCCCAGCGCGCGTTCCAGCGGCGCGGCCACGGTGCTGGCCATGCTTTCGGGGCTGGCGCCGGGCAGATTGGCCCGCACTTCGATGGTGGGAAAGTCCACCTGCGGCAGGGGCGCCACCGGCAGCAGGCGCCAGGCCACCGCGCCCAGCAGCGTCAGGGCCAGCGCCAGGAAGATGCAGGCGACGGGCCGGTGCAGCAGCGCGCGGATCATGGCGCCGGCCGGTCCGCGGCGGCGGGCGCGGTCTTGCGGCGGCCCGCGCCCAGCTGGTGGAAGAACAGGTAGACGGCGGGCGTGGTGAACAGCGTCAGCACCTGGCTGACCAGCAGGCCGCCCACCATCACCCAGCCCAGCGGCTGGCGCAGCTCGGCGCCGGAGCCGGTGGCCAGCATCAGCGGCAGGGCGCCGAACAGCGCCGCCAGCGTGGTCATCAGGATCGGCCGCAGCCGCAGCAGCGCCGCTTCGCGGATCGCCTCGCGCGGCGCCAGGCCGCGGCTGCGTTCGGCTTCGAGCGCGAAGTCGACCATCATGATGCCGTTCTTCTTGACCAGCCCGATCAGCAGGATGATGCCGATGACGGCGATCAGGTCCAGCGGCCGGCCGGTCAGCAGCAGCGCCAGCAGCGCGCCCACCGTGGCCGACGGCAGGGTCGAGAGGATGGTGACCGGATGGATCGCGCTTTCATACAGCATGCCCAGCACCAGGTACATGGTGACCACGGCCGCCAGCATCAGCCACAGGGTGTTGGACAGCGAGGCCTGGAAGGCGGACGCCGCGCCCTGCAGGCGCAGCTCGACGCTCGGCGGCATGGCGATGTCCTGGCGCGCCGCCTCGATGGCGGCGATGGCCGCGCCCAGCGAGCCGCCCGGCGGCAGGTTGAACGAGAAATTGACGGCGGGGAACTGCGACAGGTGGTTGACCGCCAGCGGCACGGCGCGCTCGCTGACCGTGGCCAGCGCCGCCAGCGGAATCGGCTGGCCGTCCGCGGTTTTCAGGTGGATGCGCTCCAGCGCCTCGGGGCTGGCGGCCAGGCGCCGGTCCACTTCCAGCACCACGCGGTACTGGTTCGACTGGGTGAACAGGGTGGCGACCTGGCGCTGGCCGAAGGCGCTGTAGAGCGCCTGGGTCACGTCGTCCATGGTCAGGCCCAGCCGCGCGGCGGCGTCGCGCGAGACCTCCAGGTAGGCTTGGCGGCCGCCGTCCTGCAGGTCCGACGAGACGTCGGCCAGTTGCGGCGCGGCGGCCAGGCGCTGGGTCAGGGCGTGGCTCCAGCGCGCCAGCAGCGCGCTGTCGGGCGAGGTCAGGGTGAACTGGTACTGGCCGCGGCTGACGCGATCCTCGATGTTCAGCTCCTGCACCGGTTGCAGGTACAGCGAGATGCCCTGCACCTGGCGGGCGCGGGCGTCCAGCCGCGCCATGATGTCGGCCAGCGGCGCGCCGCGCTCGCTCCAGGGCTTGAGGTTGACCAGCAGGCGGCCGGTGTTGAGGGTGGCGTTCATGCCGTCGATGCCGATGAAGGACGACAGGCTGGCGACGTCGGGGTCTTCCAGCAGGCGTTGCGCCAGCGCCTGCTGGCGCCGCGACATGGCCTCGAACGAGGTGCTTTGCGCCGACTGGGTCACGCCTTGCAGCACGCCGCCGTCCTGCACCGGGAAGAAGCCCTTGGGCACCGCCAGGTACAGCAGGCCGGTCAGCGCGACGGTGGCCAGCATCGCCAGCAGCGTCAGGCGCTGGTGGCGCAGGGTGATGTCGAGCCAGCCGGCGTAGCGCGCCTGCAGGCGGTCGAGCAGGCCGGGCGGGCGCTCGGCGTGCGGCGGCAGCAGGCGCGCGCACATCATGGGCGTCAGCGTCAGCGATACCGCCAGCGAGATCAGGATGGCCACCGCCAGCGTGATGGCGAATTCGCGGAACAGCCGGCCGACCACGTCTTCCATGAACAGCAGCGGGATCAGCACGGCGATCAGCGACAGCGTCAGCGACACCAGCGTGAAGCCGATCTGCCCGGCGCCCTTGAGCGCGGCCGCCATCGGACTGTGGCCTTGTTCGCGGTAGCGGGCGATGTTCTCCAGCATGACGATGGCGTCGTCGACCACGAAGCCGGCGCCGATGGTCAGCGCCATCAGCGTCAGGTTGTTGGTGGAGAAGCCCGCCAGATGCATCACGCCGAACGTGCCGATCAGGGACAGCGGCACCGCCAGGCTGGGGATCAGCGTGGCCGGCAGGTTGCGCAGGAACAGGAAGGTCACCAGCACCACCAGCCCGACGGCGAAGGCCAGCTCCCATTGCACGCCGCGCACGGAGGCGCGGATGCTTTCGGTGCGGTCGGTCAGCACCCGCACCTGCACCGCCGCCGGCAGGCTGGCGGTCAGCTGCGGCAGCAGAGCCTTGACCTGGTCGGCCACCGCGATGACGTTGGCGCCGGGCTGGCGCTGGATGTTCACCAGCACCGCCGGCTGGCGGTCGACCCAGGCGGCCAGGTAACGGTCCTCGGCGCCGTCCTCGACCGTGGCGACGTCGCCCAGGCGCACCGGCGCGCCATTGCGCCAGGCCACGATCAGGTCGCGGTATTCCTGCGCGCTTTGCAGCTGGTCGTTGGCGTCCATGATGACCGAGCGCACCGGACCGTCGAAGCTGCCCTTGGGCTGGTTGGAGTTGGCCTTGGCGATGGCCTCGCGCAGGTCGGTCAGTTGCAGCCCGCGCGCGGCCAGCGCCATCGGGTTGGCCTGCACCCGCACCGCGGGCCGCTGGCCGCCGGCCAGGCTCACCATGCCCACGCCCGACAGTTGCGCCAGGCGTTGCGTCATTCGGGTGTCGACCAGGTCGTAGACCTGCGGCAGCGGCAGCGAATCCGAGGTCACGGCCAGCGTCAGGATCGGCACGTCGGCCGGGTTGACCTTGCGGTACACCGGCGGCGTCGGCAGGTCGGACGGCAGCAGCGAGCCGCTGGCGCTGATGGCGGCCTGCACCTCCTGTTCGGCCACGCCCAGCGAGACGTCGAGCGAGAACTGCAGCGTGATCACCGAGATGCCGCTGCCGCTGGAGGACGACATCTGCTTGAGCCCCGGGATCTGGCCGAAGCGGCGCTCCAGCGGCGCGGTCACGGCGCGCGCGGTGACGTCGGGGCTGGCGCCCGAATAGGGCGTGGTGACCTGGATGATGGGGTAGTCGACCTGCGGCAGCGCCGCCACCGGCAGCATGCGCCAGGCGAGGATGCCCGACAGCAGCAGCGCCAGCATCAGGAACGAGGTGGCGACCGGCCGCAGGATGAAGGGACGTGACAGGCTCATTGGGTTTCCACGATCAGCACGTCGCGGCCGTCATGCAGGCGGTCCACGCCTTCGACCACCACGCGCTCGGCCGCGGCCAGACCCGAGCGGACTTCGACCCGGCCGGCGTTGGCGCGGCCCAGCGTCAGGTCGCGCCGGGTGGCGCGCTGGTCGTCATCGATGACGAAGACGAAGGCGCCGTCGGCGCCGTACTGCACCGCCGCCGTGGGAATCGACAGCACGTCTTCCTGCCGCGCCAGCGCCAGCCGGATATTGACGAACTGGTTCGGGAACAGCGCCTCATCGGCATTCTCGAACAGGGCGCGCAGCTTGACCGTGCCGCTGGCGGCGTGGATCTGGTTGTCCAGCGCCTGCAGCGTGCCGAGCGCGATCAGGCGGCGTTCGTCGGCGTCCCAGGCCTGCACCTGCAGGGCGGCGTCGCCGGCCTGCGCCTGGGCCTGGCGCAGCAAGTCCAGATGGGTCTCCGAAATCGAGAACAGCGCCGAGATCGGGCGCGTCTGCACCAGGGTGGCCAGGCCATTGGCGTCGGCGGCGCGCACGTGGTTGCCGGCGTCCACGCGCCGAAAGCCGATGCGGCCGTCGTGCGGCGCCTGGATGCGGGTCTGCGCCAGCAGGCGGCGGGCGTCGGCGACGCCGGCCGCCAGGCGCTGGCGCTGCGCGGCGTAGCTGCGCGCCTGGGCCTCGGCGGTGTCCAGCTGCTGGCCCGCCACCGCTTCCTGGCGCGCCAGCTGCCGGTAGCGGCGCAGGTCGATCTCGGCATTGCCGAGCAGCGCCTCGACGCGCGCCAGTTCGCCTTCGGCCGCCGCCAGCGCGGTCTGGTAGGGGCGCGGGTCGATCTCGGCCAGCAGTTGGCCGCGGCTCACCGCCTGGCCTTCGGTGTAGTGCAGGCGTTGCAACTGGCCGTCGACCTGGCTGCGCAGCACCACCTGCGCCAGCGGCGTGACCGTGCCCAGCGCGTGCAGGTCGCGCGGCAGCGGGCCGCTGCGCGCGGCGGCGATGCCGACGGGAACCGGTTGCTGGCCGTAATTGGGAATGGCGGCGGGCGCGGGGCCTTGCAGGGCGTAGCGCCACAGCGCCCACGCGGCCAGCGCGGCCACGGCCAGGAGAGCGGCCAGCACCAGGCGCTGGCGCGAGGAGGCGGCGCCCACGGAAGGGGGCAGGGACATCTTGGTACTGCCGGGGACGGAAAGTTGGGGACAGGACGGATTCTATCTGAATAATAATTATTAGCGTTTTGGAATCAGTTTTCTGTCAGGTTGCGGCGCGGCCGGCCTGCCGCGCGGCGGGCGCATCGCGACGCGCTTGCCTCGCCGTTGGCGGGCTGCTAGCATTCGTCCGTTCGTCGGAGATGGCATTCCTCCACCAACCGCCGCGCGCCTTGCGCGGCTGATGATGCCTACAGATCCCTGGCACCGCCGGGGCTGTAGGCATTTTTTGCGTCCGCGGTTTTCTTGCCCGCGCCCGACGCATCCCGCAGCCTGGTGGATTCAGGGGAGTTTTTATCCTCGGACCCGGAACACCATGTCTCGCCCCTCCCGCCTGGAACAGTTGGAACTGCTGCCGTACATCGGCAAATGGCTCGTCATCGCCTTCATCGTCGCCTGCCTGGCGGGCGCCGCCTCGGCGCTTTTCCTGCACGCCCTGGATTGGGCGACCGCCACCCGCCTGGCGCATCCGGCGCTCATCTGGCTGCTGCCCGTCGCGGGCTTTTTCGTCGGCTGGTGCTATCTGCGCCTGGGGCGTCCGGTGGAAGCGGGCAACAACCTCATCATCGACGAGATCCACGATCCCAAGAAAGTCATTCCCCTGCGCATGGTGCCCATGGTGCTGGGGGGCACGGTGATCTCGCACCTGTTCGGCGCGTCCGTCGGCCGCGAAGGCACTGCGGTGCAGATGGGCGGGGCGCTGGCCGACCAGCTGACGCATCTGCTGCGGCTGCGCCCGGAGGATCGGCGGATCGTGCTGATGGCGGGCATCGCGGCGGGCTTTTCCTCGGTGTTCGGCACGCCCCTGGCCGGCGCCATCTTCGGGCTGGAGGTGCTGGCGATCGGCCGCATGCGCTATGACGCGCTTTTTCCCTGCGTGGTCGCGGCGATCGCGGCGGACCAGGTGGGCCAGGCCCTGGGCATCCACCACACCCATTATGCGGTGTCGCAGGTCGCGCCGCTGGGCCTGGTGAGCGTGCTGAGCGTGGTGGTGGCGGGCATCCTGTTCGGCCTGATCGGCATGGTCTTCGCCAACAGCGCGCACGCCATCGGCGCTTTCATGAAGCGGCATATCGCCTACGCGCCGCTGCGGCCCCTGGCGGGCGGAGCGGTGATCGCGGCGGCGGTGTGGGCCACCGACGGCTATCGCTACATCGGCCTGGGCATCCCCTCGATCGTGCAGGCGTTCCAGCAGCCGGCGGCGCCGTGGGACTTCGCCGGCAAGCTGCTGTTCACCGTGGCCTCGCTGGGCAGCGGCTTCAAGGGCGGCGAGGTGACGCCGCTGTTCTACATCGGCGCCACGCTCGGCAACGCGCTGGCGCCGCTGCTGCAATTGCCGTTCTCGATGCTGGCCGGGCTGGGCTTTGTCGCCGTGTTCGCCGGCGCCGCCAACACGCCCATCGCCACCATCGTCATGGCGATCGAGCTGTTCGGGCCGGACATCGCGCCGTTCGCCGCCATCGCCTGCATCGCGGCCTATTTGTTCTCGGGACACAGCGGCATCTACCACGCGCAGCGCGTGGGACACGCCAAGCACCGCGCGCTGCCCGGGGAACTGCGGCTGTCGGAACTGGGCGCGTACCGCAAGCGGCTGCGCCAGCAGTCCGTGGCGCGCACCCCTGAGCAATGACCCGAGGACCTGACCCGATGACGACCGACCTGACCGCGCTGCGCCTGTACTTTCCCATTTCGGCCCGGGCGCGGGCCACGCGCTTCTGGCACCGGCTGAGCGCGCCCGCGCTGGCCCACCACCTGATCAACGCCGCGCGCCGCGCCGGCATCCAGCAGGCGGTGCTGCACCCCATCCAGTCCGGCTACCTGGCGGGCGAGCGCCTGAGCCATCATCACCCGGAGGTCACCCACATGAAGCACCCGCAATGCATCGAGCTGATCGACCGCGAAGCGGTGCTGCGGACCTTCCTGCATGACCATGCGGCCGAACTGCACAAGGTCCGGGCGGTGCTGCTCAAGTGCGAGATCCCGCTGATCCCCGGCGCCGAGCCGGCCATGGGCTGAACCCGGGCGGGTCAGGGACCCCTATGCTTGCGGCGCAGGCGCGGCGGCCGGGCCCAGGCCGACCTCGGCCAGGCGTTGCTGGATCAGATCCAGCAGCGCCCGGGCCCGCGCGCTGACCGACTGGCGGTGACTGTAGACGCCCAGCAATTGCAGCGGCGCGGGTTGCAGGTCCAGCGGCACTTCGCGCAGGCGGCCGGTGGCCAGGTCTTCCTGGCATGAGGCGGCCGCCAGGATCGCGAAGCCGATGCCCTGGCGCGCGCCCACCAGCGCCAGTTCGCCGCTGTTGACGCGGTAGCGGCTGCGCACCGGCACCTTGACGATGTCACCGGCCGCGTCCACGAATTGCCACGGCATGCCCTTGAGCGCGCTCAGGGTGGTGATGCAGGGCAGCGCCTTGAGCTGGCGCGCCTGGCGCGGGGCGCCGACGCGGGCCAGCAGCGCCGGCGCGGCGACGACGATGCTGGGCAGGATGGCCAGTTCACGGGTGATGAGGCTGCTGTCGTCCTGGCGGCCGCGATGGAACACGATCGACAGATCGACATCCTCGCGCAGGGCGTCGATGCCGTCGAGGCGGGTGTCGCAGGCCAGGTCGATGCCGGGATGACGATCGCAGAATTCCGCCAGGATCGGCGCCAGCAGCCGTGGCGCTTCGCCGGGCATGCACAGGCGCAGCGGCCCGCGCAGCGCCTGGCGGACGGCGCCCAGTTCCTCTTCCGTGGCGGCCAGGCTATCCAGCAGCGGCTTGGCCCGCTGGTACAGCAGTTGGCCGGCTTCGGTCATGCGCAGGTGGCGGGTGCTGCGTTCCAGCAGCCTCACGCCCAGCCGCCGCTCCAGTCCCGCGACATGGCGGCTGACGTTCGATGAGGGCATGGCCAGACGCCGCGCCGCGCCCGCGAAACTCTGTTCATCCACGACCGCCGCATAGACGCGAACGCTGTTCAGATCCAGGGCCTGGCCCATGATTATCCCGTTTGAGATATGAAAGGAACCCATTTTTCCATACTAGTTCTCGCATCCGGCGGAATCTACGATGCGGATCCTGTGTGCGGCGTCGGGCCGGCACGCGGAATTTGAACAGGAATTCAGCATGGACATCGGAATACTGGGCGGCGGGATTGCCGGCCTGAGCGTGGCGCTCGCCCTGCATCGGTCGGGGCATCGGCCGCGGGTCTACGAACGCGGCGCCGCGCCGGCCGCCATGGGGGCCGGCGTGACGCTATGGCCCAATGCGGGGTTCGTGCTCGACCGGCTCGGCCTGCTGCCGGACATCGCGGCGCTGGGGGGAAAGCCGGTGGCGATGCGCCGTTACGACCCCGCGGGCAATGCCCTGGGGGGACTCGACATCACCGCGCTGGATCGCCTGATGGGTTACCCGACCCATACGATCCTGCGCCGCGACCTGCTGGCCGCGCTGCTGGCGCACACGGCGCGCGCCGGCATCACGGTCGAGTATGACCACTGCGCCGTGGCGATCGAGCCGGGCGATGATGGCCGCGCCACCGCACGGTTCGGCAATGGCGTCGCCATCCGGCCGGACCTGCTCATCGGCGCGGATGGCCGGATGGACTCGGTGGCGCGTCGGTTCGTCACGGGTGACAACACGCCGGTGTACCAAGGGTTCGTGAACTGGATCGGTGTCGCGTCGGCGCCGGGCCTGGCCGATGACATCGCCATCCAGGACTATTGGGGCGTCGGCGAGCGTTTCGGCTGCGTCGCGGTGCGGCCGGATCTGGTCTATTGGGCGGGGGCCCAGGTCCGGCCGCTGTCCGCCGCCGGGCAGGGGGCGGATCCGCGCGCGGAGGTCGCCGGCCTTTTCGCCGATTGGGCCGCGCCGGTCGCGCGCATCATCCGGGCGACGCCCGCCGACGCCGTGCGCCTGATCGCCGTGCATGACCTGGACACGCCGGCGGTCTGGCACCGGGACAATGTGCTGCTGGTGGGCGATGCCGCGCATGCGCCATTGCCGACCTCGGGCCAGGGCGCCTGCCAGGCGCTGGAGGATGCCTGGCATCTGGGCCAATGCCTGGCGGCCGGGCCACGCGACCTGGAGGCGGCGCTGGGCGCCTTCACCGCGATCCGCCAGCCCAAGACCGCCGGCTTGACCGAGCTGGCCCGCGTCCATGCGCGCGGCCTGTTCGAGCGCGATCCGGAGATCTGCCGCCTGCGCGACCAGCAGGCCAGGGCGGCCGACCCGGCGGCGGCGCTACGGGGTTTGGCCAGCGCCTGGGGCGAAGGGCTGTGAACGGGGATAATACGGTTTTCCAGCCAGTTTCCGCCCCGGCGCACGCCGGGCCGCTCATAGGGTTTCATCCATGCAAGAAAATACCTCCGCCGCCGCGCTGATCGACGCGCTGCGCACCGACCGCGCCGCGTTGCAGCTGTGGCAAACCGTGGCGCGCGAGTACCAGGGCAAGCATGCCGAGGTGCTGGCGCCGCTGGAGGTCACCGAGATCGAGCTCAAGGCCAGGCTGGTGTTCTGCTTCGACCATGCCGCCAAGCAGAAGGAGCTGACCAAGGCGGAACGCCAGCTGGTGTCCGAGATCGCCGCGCAATTGGGGCAGGAAACGCTGTTCTCGATCCTGCTGGATGGCACGCCGGCCGAATGCGACGTCGAGCGCCTGAAGGCGGTCTACCGCAAGCACAGCGATTCCGACATCGACGCCGAAGTGGCCGAGGAACGCGAGGCCGAGGCGGCCGAGATGGCCGAGATGGCCGCCTCCGAGCAGGCCCAGGCAGACGCGCCCGCCACCGCGGCGACGTTCGCGCCCGACGCGCTGGCGCAGGCCGAGGCCTTGCTGGCGCTGGGGCCGGATGGCCTGGACGGCGTGCCCCAGGACAAGCTCGCGCTGGCCATTCCGGTGCTGCGGGAACAACTGGCCGCGCTGAACCGCGAGCTGGCCGTGTTCGAGCGCGACTTCAAGGCCGAATACCGCTTCGATCCGGAGCAGCCGATCGACCCGGCCGACCTGATGGAAGACCTGGAGGCGGAAATCGCCGATGTGCAGGACTACATCGGCGAGCTGGAGTTCGAGCTGTCGCAGTTCGTCGACATGCAGCAGCTCAAGGCCTGGCTCAAGGCCATGAAGAAGCAGCTGGAAGCGACCCGCCGGCGCGAAGCGCGCGGCTGAGGCCGGGGCCGCCCGGATCTCAGGGCGCCCGGCGCGGCCCGGCGGGCACGATCTTCATCAGCGGCGCGGCCGGCTTGGCCGCGGCGTCCGCGCGCGGCCGGATCATCCACGGGAAGAAGCGCCACAGATACAGGCCGAACCCCAGCGCCCAGGCGCAGGCCGAGGCGTGCAGCAACCCCGCCGCGGCGCCGGTTGGCATCAGGGCGGCCAGGCGCAGCAGCGCCGCCAGGATCACCAGGGCGTAGCTCAGCACCATGCTGCGGTCGGCGCGCAGCGGCCGGCCCAGGTGGCCCATCGCCGTGCGCGTGGCCATGCCGATGATCAGCACCGAGAAACCGGCCACGCCGATGACGTGCGCCGGCCAGGCTGGCCGCGCCACGTAGCCGGCCAGTTGCGCCGCGCCCGCCAGCAGGCCGATGCCCAGGCCCAGATAACCCACGTACAGGATCCACAGCAGCGGCACGCGGCGCGCGGCCCAGGGCTTCCAGGCCAGCCACTGCGCCAGCGCCAGGACGCCGGTGACCGCGAGCAGCAGCGCGGCGGCGCGAGGCGCGCCGGCCAGCAGGCAGGCAATCGCCATCACGCCGGCGCCCAGTTGCCAATGGCCGCTGCGGGTGTGGGGCGGAATCTCCAGGCCCTGCACGGCGCGCTTGGCGAAGAACGGCAGCACGCGGCGCGCGATCAGCAGCGTCAGCACCGCCATGGCCAGGAGGCCGGTGTTGAAGTAGCGCATCAGCGCCACGTAATCGCCGGCCAGGGCGGCGCGCAGGTACAGCGCATGCGCCGCGGCCAGTGCCAGCAGCAGCAGGGGCACGCCGTAGTTGCGGCGGTTGCGCGTGATCCAGACGGCGCGCGCCAGCGCGGCGGCGGCCCACAGGAAGAACAGCAGGTCGGCCGCGGCCGCGAGGGTGAACGCCGTCATGCCGGGCGCCAGGTAGGCGCCGCGCGCCACCAGCCAGACCGCGCACAGCGCCGCCAGCGGCGCGCCGCGCAGCGGATTGCGGCCGGTCCAGTTGGCGCCCGCCGTCAGCAGGAAGCCGACCGCGATGGTGGCCACGAAGCCCCACAGCATCTCGTGCGCGTGCCAGGGCATGGCGGTCAGCACGCCAGCCAGCCGGGCCGGCGCGAACACCCACAGCAGCACGGACGCCAGCGCCCAGGAACAGCCGGCCAGATACAACGGGCGGAAGCCCATTTCGGTGAAGGCGCGCCAGTTCGGCCGCGCGGCGCCGTCGGCGGCGGGTTCTTCCAGGGTGAGCAGGGTGGACATGGGGGCCTTTGCACGGGGCGGCCAGCGTACCGGCCTTGAATATGTATTTGAAATACATATTAACGCCGTCCGGCGGATGTCGCCCACCGCGCGCGCTTGATCGCGCGCAAACGCGGCGGCTTTTCCGGGGTGACTAGTCACATCGGCAGGGGGGATTTGGTCGGCCGGCGAATGGTGGCGGGGGGCGAGGATGCCTAGGCTTGGGGCTGTCGTATTCCGTGTGCAAAAAAAGCGAGAACCACCATGGCATCAACCCACCCCTCGGCCAGCGCGCCCATGCGGGTCCTGGTATCCAGCACCTTCGCCTTCACCATCTGTTTCGCGGTATGGATGATCTTCGCGGTGCTGGGCATTCCCATCAAGACGCAGCTCGGCCTGTCCGAGACCGAATTCGGCCTGCTGGCCGCCATGCCGGTGCTGACCGGCTCCCTGGTGCGGGTGCCGCTGGGCATCTGGACCGACCGCTACGGCGGCCGCCCGGTGTTCTTCGTGCTGATGCTGCTGGCGGTGGTGCCGATCTGGCTGCTGTCCTACGCCACCGAGTATTGGCAGTTCCTGGTGCTGGCGCTGTTCGTGGGCCTGACCGGCGGTTCGTTCTCGGTCGGCACGCCCTATGTGGCGCGCTGGTTTCCGCGCAACAAGCAGGGCCTGGCCATGGGCGTGTTCGGCGCCGGCAATTCGGGCTCGGCCATCACCAAGTTCGTGGCGCCGGCGCTGATCGCCGCCGCCGGCGGCGCCTGGGTGATCGTGCCGCAGGTCTACGCGGTGGCCCTGCTGGTGACGGCGATCCTGTTCTGGCTGTTCTCGGCCTCGGATCCGTCGCACCGGGTGGCCGGCGGCGCCTCGCTGCGCGAGCAGATGGCGATGCTGAAGGACCCGCGCGTGTGGCGCTATTGCCAGTACTACTCGGTGGTGTTCGGCGGCTACGTGGCGCTGGCGCTCTGGATGACCAAGTACTACATCGGCGAATACGGCTTCGACATGAAGCTGGCGGCGCTGCTGGCCGCGTGCTTCTCGCTGCCGGGCGGCGTGCTGCGCGCCGTGGGCGGCTGGATCTCGGACCGCTACGGCGCCTACAAGACCACCTGGTGGGTGATGTGGGTGTGCTGGGTGGCGTTCTTCATCCTCAGCTATCCGCAGACGCACTTCACCGTCCTGACCACCGGCGGCCCGCGCCAGTTCGACATCGCCCTGGGCCCGACCAGCTTCACCATCCTGCTGTTCATTGTCGGCATCGCCATGGCCATCGGCAAGGCCTCGGTCTTCAAGTTCATCTCGGATGAGTTCGGCCAGAACATCGGCGCGGTCTCGGGCATCGTCGGCCTGGCCGGCGGCCTGGGCGGCTTCATCCTGCCGATCCTGTTCGGCGTGCTGCTCGACCTGACCGGCGTGCGTTCCAGCGCCTTCATGCTGCTGTACGGCACGGTCTGCGTCTCGCTCATCTTCATGCACTTCAGTTTCCGGCCCGAAAGCGCCGCCACCGCGCGGCGGCAAGCCGCTCAGGGCCTGTTCACACTGAAAGGAGCCTCGCATGAGCACCCAAATGAGTGACTATCAAGGCGCGAAGCGCAGACGTGGCAGGCCCCCGACGAGCATTCGCAACGACGAGAGGCGCTCATTTGGGTACTCACCCTTCGGGCAGGCCGGTAATCGGCCGCCAGGCGTCGTTGCGCTCACCTTGCGTGGCACAGCCACGCGGCGGCGACCGCGCCTAGCCTGGCGGCCGATTACCGGCCTGTGCGAGGCTCCTTTCAGTGTGAACAGGCCCTAACCCCCGACCTCACCGGAGAAAACCTATGTCTTCCCATGTCCTGGCGCGCTGGGAGCCGGAAAACCCCGGCTTCTGGAAACAGACCGGCGCCCGCATCGCCAACCGCAATCTGTGGATTTCCATTCCCGCGCTGATGCTGGCGTTCAGCATCTGGATGCTGTGGAGCGTGGTGGTGGTCAATCTCGACCGCGCCGGCTTCATGCTGTCCAAGAACCAGCTGTTCTGGCTGACCGCGCTGCCGGCGCTGTCGGGCGCCACGCTGCGCATCTTCTATTCGTTCCTGGTGCCGGTGTTCGGCGGCCGCAAGTGGACCGCGATCTCGACCGCCTCGCTGCTGATCCCGGCGCTGGGCATGGGCTTCGCGCTGCGCGACCCGACCACCTCGTTCCCGACGCTGCTGATCCTGGCGCTGCTGTGCGGCCTGGGCGGCGGCAACTTCAGCTCCAGCATGGCCAACATCAGCTTCTTCTTTCCCAAGGACAAGAAGGGCCTGGCCACCGGCCTGAACGCCGGCATCGGCAACCTGGGCGTGTCGCTGGTGCAGTTCGTGGTGCCGGTGGTGATCTCGATGGGCGTGTTCGGCGCCCTCGGCGGCGAGCCGCAGACCGTCACGGCGGGTGACGTGCAGCGCAGCCTGTGGCTGCAGAATGCCGGCTTCATCTGGGTCATCCCCATCGCGCTGGCCTCGCTGGCCGCGTGGTTCGGCATGAACGACATTGCCGACGCGCGCGCCTCGTTCGCCGACCAGGCGGTGATCTTCAAGCGCAAGCACAACTGGCTGATGTGCTGGCTGTACGTGGGCACCTTCGGCTCGTTCATCGGTTTCTCGGCCGGCTTCGCCATGCTGACCAAGACGCTGTTCCCGCAGGTCGACCCGACCACCTACGCCTTCCTGGGCCCGCTGGTCGGCTCGCTGACGCGGCCGGTGGGCGGCTGGGTCTCGGACAAGCTGGGCGGGGCGCGCGTCACGCTGTTCACCTTCATCGGCATGATTGCCGCGGTGCTGGGCGTGGTGATGTTCCTGCCGCTGAACGGGCAGGGCGGCGACTTCAACGGCTTCCTGGCCATGTTCATCGTGCTGTTCGCGCTGACCGGCGTGGGCAACGGCTCGACCTTCCGCATGATCCCGGTGATCTTCCTGCGCGAGCGCACCCAGGCCGCGCAAGGCAAGGGCGAGGCCGCGCAGAAGCAGGCGCTGACCGACGCGGCGCGCGAATCGGCCGCGGTGCTGGGCTTTTCCGGCGCGATCGGCGCCTATGGCGGCTTTTTCATCCCGCGCAGCTTCGGCACCTCGCTGGAGCTGACCGGCAGCGCCCAGGCGGCCCTGTATTGCTTCATCGGCTTTTACGCCACTTGCGTGCTGATCACGTGGTGGTTCTACGCGCGCCGCAACGCGCCCGTGCCCTGCTGAGGGCGGGGTTGGCCGGGGTGACTAGTCACTCTGCCGCGCCCGCCCTGTGCCACCGGCGAATGGTCGGCCGGGCGGGCGACGCCTAAAGTGGTTCTGACAGCACAGATTGCAGTACGCGCCGGCCGGGCCGGCGCTCTTGGAGAAACGCAATGAGTCATTTTCTGGACCGGTTGAAGTTCATGTCGCGGGTGAAATCCACCTACGCGGACGGTCACGGCGAAGTGGTCAACGAGGACCGCAAGTGGGAAAACGCCTATCGCGCCCGCTGGCAGCACGACAAGGTGGTGCGCTCGACCCATGGGGTCAACTGCACCGGCTCGTGCTCGTGGAAGGTCTACGTCAAGAACGGCCTGATCACCTGGGAGACCCAGCAGACCGACTACCCGCGCACGCGGCCGGACCTGCCCAACCATGAGCCGCGCGGCTGTCCCCGTGGCGCGTCCTACAGCTGGTACGTCTATTCGGCGCAGCGCGTGAAATACCCGATGATGCGCGGCCGCCTGATGGAAATGTGGCGCGAGGCGCGCAAGACCATGGACCCGATCGCGGCCTGGGAATGGATCAGCCAGGACCCGGCCCGCGCCAAGCGCTACAAGTCGGTGCGCGGCCTGGGCGGCTTCGTGCGCACGGACTGGGACACGGCGATGGAAATGATCGCCGCGGCCAACGCCCTGACGATCAAGAAGTTCGGCCCCGACCGCGTCATCGGCTTTTCGCCGATTCCCGCCATGTCGATGGTCAGCTATGCCGCCGGCGCCCGCTACCTGAGCCTGCTGGGCGGCGCCTGCCTGAGCTTCTATGACTGGTATTGCGACCTGCCGCCGGCCAGTCCGCAGATCTGGGGCGAGCAGACCGACGTGCCGGAATCGGCCGACTGGTACAACTCGACCTACCTGATGGTGTGGGGCTCGAACGTGCCCCAGACCCGCACGCCTGACGCCCACTTCTACACCGAGGTCCGCTACAAGGGCACCAAGACGGTGGCGGTGTCCAGCGACTTCGGCGAAATGGTCAAGTTCGGCGACATCTGGCTGGCGCCCAAGCAGGGCACCGACGCCGCGCTGGCGATGGCCATGGGCCACGTCATCCTCAAGGAATTCCACCTGTCGGGCGCCTCGGCCTATTTCCGTGACTACGTGCGCCGTTACACCGACATGCCGATGCTGGTGCTGCTCAAGGAGCGCGACGGCTTCCATGCGCCCGATCACTTCCTGCGCGCCTCGCAGCTGGACGGCGCGCTGGGCGAGCAGAACAACCCCGACTGGAAGACGCTGGTGTTCGACGAAACCAGCGGCGACCTGGTGGCGCCCAACGGCAGCATCGGCTTTCGCTGGGGCGAGGGCGCGGTCAACGGCGGCGAGAAGGTCGGCCGCTGGAACCTGGAAGCGCGCGACGGCGGCAGCGGCCGCGCCATCGAGCCGCGCCTGAGCCTGGCGGACGGCGCCGACGCCGTGGTCGGCGTGGGTTTCCCGTACTTCGGCGCCGAGCACGACGAACTGCTGGTGCGCAATGTGCCGGTGCGCCGCATCCGCCTGGCCGATGGCAGCGAGGCCCTGGCGGCCACGGTGTACGACCTGCAGATGGCCAACTACGGCCTGGATCGCGGCCTGGGCGGCGGCAACGTGGCCACGTCCTATGACGACGACGTGCCCTACACCCCGGCCTGGCAGGAAAAGCACACCGGCGTGCCGCGCGCGCAGGTGATCCAGGTGGCGCGCGAGTTCGCCCAGAACGCCCACGATACCGAGGGCAAGTCGATGGTCATCGTCGGCGCCGGCCTGAACCACTGGTACCACATGGACATGATCTACCGCGGCATCATCAACATGCTGATGATGTGCGGCTGCGTCGGCAAGAGCGGCGGCGGCTGGGCCCACTATGTGGGCCAGGAAAAGCTGCGCCCGCAGTTCGGCTGGGCGCCGCTGGCGTTCGCGTCCGACTGGGTGCGCCCGCCGCGCCAGATGAACGGCACCTCGTTCTTCTACGCCCATACCAGCCAGTGGCGCCATGAAAAGCTGAACGTGCAGGAAGTGCTGGGGCCGACCGCCGACCGCGGCCGCTATGGCGACCTCAGCATGATCGACCTGAACGCCCGCGCCGAGCGCATGGGCTGGCTGCCGTCGGCGCCGCAGCTGCGCACCAATCCGCTGGACCTGACCGCGCAGGCCGAAGCCGCCGGCAAGGACCCGGTGGCCCACGCCGTCGAACAACTCAAGTCCGGCGAACTGCGCATGTCCTGCGAAGACCCCGACGATCCCGCCAACTTCCCGCGCAACATGTTCGTGTGGCGCTCCAACATCCTGGGCTCCAGCGGCAAGGGCCACGAGTATTTCCTGAAGTACCTGCTGGGCACGCAGAACGCCGTGTTCGGCGACGAGGCCGACGCCATCAAGCCGGTCGAGGTCACCTACCAGGAAGACGCGGCCGAGGGCAAGCTCGACCTGCTGACGGTGCTGGACTTCCGCATGAGCACCACCTGCCTGTACGGCGACATCGTGCTGCCGACGGCCACCTGGTACGAGAAGGACGACCTCAACACGTCCGACATGCACCCCTTCATCCACCCGCTGAGCGAAGCCGTGCAGCCGCTCTGGGAAAGCAAGACCGACTGGGAGATCTACAAGCTGCTGGCCAAGAAGTTCAGCGAGATCGGCGGCCCCTACCTGGGCAAGCGCCGCGACCTGGTGCTGACGCCGCTGATGCATGACACCCCGGGGGAACTGGGGCAGGCCTTCGAACCCAAGGACTGGAAGCTGGGCGAATGCGACCTGGTGCCGGGCAAGACCGCGCCCAACATGACCGTGGTCGAGCGCGACTACAACGACATCTACCGCAAGTTCACCTCGGTCGGTCCGCTGCTGGACAAGCTGGGCAACGGCGGCAAGGGCATCAACTGGAACACCGAGCATGAAGTGGGCGAGCTGGCCGGCATCAACGAGCGCGTGGCCGAAGCCGGCGTGAGCCAGGGCCGGCCGCGGCTGGACAGCGCCATCGACGCCGCCGAAATGATCCTGACCTTCGCGCCCGAGACCAATGGCCACGTGTCGGTCAAGGCCTGGGAAGCGCTGGGCAAGATCACCGGCCGCGACCACACCCACCTGGCGGTGGGCCGCGAGCACGACAAGATCCGCTTCCGCGACATCCAGGCGCAACCGCGCAAGATCATCTCGGCGCCGACCTGGTCGGGCCTGGAAAGCGAAGAGGTCAGCTACAACGCCGGCTACACCAACGTGCACGAGCTGATCCCGTGGCGCACCCTGACCGGCCGCCAGCAGTTCTACCAGGACCACCGCTGGATGCTGGACTTCGGCGAGGGCTCGTGCGTCTACAAGCCGGCGATCGACACCAAGACCGTGGCGCCGATGCTGGGCCGCTATCCCAATGGCGAAAAGGAGCTGGTGCTGAACTGGCTGACGCCGCACCAGAAGTGGGGCATCCACAGCACCTATTCCGACAACCTGCGCATGCTGACCTTGAGCCGCGGCGGTCCCCACGTGTGGATCTCCGAGGCCGAGGCCAAGCAGGCCGGGCTGGTCGACAACGACTGGGTCGAGGTGTTCAACGTCAACGGCACGCTGACCGCGCGGGTGGTGGTGAGCCAGCGCGTGCCGGTCGGCATGTGCCTGATGTACCACGCCCAGGAAAAGATCGTGAACGTGCCGGGCGCGGAGACCAGCGGCAAGCGCGGCGGCATCCACAACTCGGTGACGCGCACCGTGCTCAAGCCGACCCACATGATCGGCGGCTACGCGCAGCAGGCCTACGGCTTCAACTATTACGGCACCGTGGGCGCCAACCGCGACGAATTCGTGGTGCTGCGCAAGATGAAGAAGGTGGACTGGCTGGAAGGCCCGCTGGTCGAGGATCCCGCCGCCCAAACGCAACAGGAAGAGAAGCAATCATGAGGATACGCGCCCAAATCGGCATGGTGCTGAATCTGGACAAGTGCATCGGCTGCCACACTTGCTCGGTCACCTGCAAGAACGTCTGGACCAGCCGCGACGGCGTCGAGTACGCCTGGTTCAACAACGTCGAGACCAAGCCCGGCATCGGCTATCCCAAGGAATGGGAGAACCAGGAGAAGTGGAAGGGCGGCTGGCGCCGCACGGCGGCGGGCAAGCTGGAACCGCGCCAGGGCGGCAAGCTGCGCATCCTGGCCAACCTGTTCGCCAACCCGAACCTGCCGCAGATCGACGACTACTACGAGCCGTTCACCTTCGATTACGAGCACCTGAAGAACGCGCCGCTGTCGCAGACGCCGCCCACCGCGCGCCCGGTGTCGGTGCTGACCGGCAAGAAGATGGACAAGATCGTCTGGGGCCCGAACTGGGAGGACGACCTGGGCGGCGAATTCGCCGCGCGCAGCCGCGACGCCTTGTTCGAGGGCGTGCAGAAGGAGATGTACTCGACCTTCGAGAATACCTTCATGATGTACCTGCCGCGCCTGTGCGAACACTGCCTGAACCCGGCCTGTGTCGCCAGCTGCCCGTCGGGCTCGATCTACAAGCGCGAGGACGACGGCATTGTGCTGGTCGATCAGGACAAGTGCCGCGGCTGGCGCATGTGCATCTCGGGCTGCCCGTACAAGAAGATCTACTACAACTGGCACAGCGGCAAGGCCGAGAAGTGCACCTTCTGCTATCCGCGCATCGAGGCCGGCCAGCCGACCGTGTGCTCGGAGACCTGCGTCGGCCGCATCCGCTACCTGGGCGTGATGCTGTACGACGCCGACCAGATCGAGCGCGCCGCCGCCGTCGGCAACGAACAGGATCTGTACGAGTCGCAGCTGGACCTGTTCCTGGACCCGCATGCGCCCGAGGTGATCGCCGCCGCGCGCGAGCAGGGCATCCCGGAATCGTGGCTGGAAGCCGCGCGCCAGTCGCCGGTCTACAAGATGGCGGTGGAGTGGCGCGTCGCCTTCCCGCTGCATCCGGAATACCGCACGCTGCCGATGGTCTGGTACATCCCGCCGCTGTCGCCGATCCAGACCGCGGCCGAGGCTGGCAAGATGCCGCAGCGCACGCTCGGCACCAGCGCCATGATCCCGGACGTGGCCAGCCTGCGCATCCCGGTGCGCTATCTGGCCAACCTGCTGACGGCGGGCAAGGAAGCCCCCGTGTTGCAGGCGCTCGAACGGATGCTGGCGATGCGCGCCTACAAGCGCGCCGAGACCGTGCACGGCGAGCGCGATACGGCCTTGCTGGATCAGGTCGGCCTGTCGGAAGCGACCGTGCAGGACATGTACCGCATCATGGCGATTGCCGACTACGAGGACCGCTTCGTGGTGCCCAGCAGCCACAAGGAGATCGTCGAGGACAGCTTCAACGAGAAGGGCAGCTGCGGCTTCACCTTCGGCAACGGCTGCTCGGGCGGCGTCTCGGAAGGCACGCTGTTCGGCCGCAAGCCGCAGGGCAGCGAGATCTTCATCGACATGCCGAAGTCGCGCAAGAAGGCCGCGGCCTGAGACGGGAGAACACCATGAGCCTTTATCGCCTGCTTTCCGCGCTGCTCTGCTACCCCGAACAGGAACTGCTGGACGCCCTGACCGAGGTCGAGGGCGCGCTGGCCGCCTATCCGGAAGCCGAGGAAACCCTGCAACCGCTGATCGGCCACCTGGCCAGCCAGGACCTGATCGCGCTGCAGGAGACCTACGTCGCCACCTTCGACCGCAACCGCGCCCATTCGCTGCACCTGTTCGAGCACGTGCACGGCGAAAGCCGCGACCGTGGCCAGGCCATGGTCGACCTGCTGGAGACCTACCGCCAGCACGGCTTCGAACCGGTGGTGTCGGAACTGCCGGACCACGTGCCGCTGTTCCTGGAGTTCCTGGGCGTGATCGACCCGGCCGTGGCGCAGGACCTGCTGGACGACGCCATCCACGTGCTGGCCGCCATCGGCGCGCGCCTGGCGCGCAACGAGAGCCCGTACGCCAGCGTCTTCGTCGTGCTGCGCGGCCTGTCGCGGGTCACGCCGCGCGAGCAGACCGCGCCGCCGGTGCGCGACATGGACGAAGCCATGGAGACCTTCGGCACCGGCGCCGACGGCGTCGAACCGCTGCTGCGCCCGTTCTCGGGCGACGGCGCGCAGGCCGTGCGCTTCTATCCCCGGGCGCCGGTCACCCGCTAATTTCCAGGACACGCATCATGAATTCCCTGAACCAGTTCTTCTTCGGCATCTATCCCTACATCGCCCTGACGGTGTTCCTGCTGGGCAGCCTGGCGCGCTTCGAGCGCGAGCAGTACACCTGGAAGACCGACAGCTCGCAATTGCTGCATCGCGGCCAGCTGCGGCTGGGCAACATCCTGTTCCACGTCGGCATCCTGGGGCTGTTCTTCGGCCACCTGGCGGGCCTGTTGACCCCGGTGGTGGTGTGGGACACGCTGGGCGTGTCGCACACGCTCAAGCAGACGGTGGCCATGGTGGCCGGCGGCGTCATGGGCGGGCTGTGCCTGATCGGCCTCCTGATCCTGATCCACCGCCGCCTGAGCGACCCGCGCATCCGCAAGGCCACCCGGCCCGGCGACAAGCTGTTGCTGGCGTGGATTCTGGTGACGCTGCTGCTGGGCCTGTCGACCATCGCGCTGTCGGCCGGCCACATGGACGGCGAGATGATGGTGCGCCTGATGCACTGGGCGCAGCACATCGTCACCTTCCGCAGTGGCGCCGCTGACTTCGTGGCCGAGGTGCCGCCGCTGTTCAAGGCGCACCTGTTCATGGGCCTGACGCTGTTCGTGATCTTCCCGTTCACGCGCCTGGTGCACGTCTGGAGCGGCTTCGCCTCGGTCGGCTACCTGGGCCGCGCCTGGCAACTGGTGCGTCCGCGCTGACCCGAGGAGGCCGACATGCCTGTGACGATCAATGGCGTCGAACTGACCGACGCCGACATGGAGCAAGAACTGCCGCTGCACGCGGACGCGCCCAACCCGATGCGCGCCGCCACCACCGCGCTGGTGCTGCGCCGGGTGCTGCGGGACGAGGCGGCGCGGCAGGGGTTGGACCTCGCCTCGGAAGACGACGCCATCGGCATCCTGCTGGAACGCCACGCGCCGGCGCCCGAGGCCGACGAGGCGGCCTGCCGGCGCTATTACCAGGCCAATCCGCAGCGCTTCATCGTGGGCGAGCTGATCGAGGCCGATCACATCCTGTTCCAGGTCACCCCCGGGGTGAACCTGGACATGCTGCGGGCCCACGCCGGCGCGGTGCTGGCCGACCTGCTGGCCGATCCGTCCGGTTTCGCCGAGGTCGCGCGGCGGCAGTCGAACTGCCCGTCGGCGACGGTGGGCGGCAACCTGGGGCAGCTGGGGCGCGGCGACACCGTGCCGGAATTCGAGAAGGCCGTGTTCGCCCTGCCGGCCGGCGGCCTGCTGCCGCAGGTGCTGGAAACCCGTCACGGGCTGCACATCGTGCGGGTGACGCGGCGCATCGAAGGACGCCTGCTGCCGTTCGAGCAGGTGCATGAATCGATCGCCTCGGCCCTGGCCGCCGCCAGCCGCGACACCGCCTGGCGCCAGTACGCCAGGCTGCTGGTGGATCGCGCCGACGTGCGCGGCATCGACCTGGGCGGCGCCGAGGACGACCGGGTGTTCGGGAGCCCGTCATGACACCCGCGCCCGCCCTGGCGATGGCCCCGGCGGCCGCGGTCGCCACCCTGGCGCCCGCCGCGCGGCGGGGGCTGATCGACGGCTTCGGCCGCCGCATCGACTATCTGCGGGTGTCGGTCACCGACCGCTGCGACCTGCGCTGCGGCTATTGCATGCCCAAGGGCTTCAAGGGCTTCGAGGAACCGTCCAACTGGCTGCGCCACGACGAGATGGCGCGACTGGCGGGCCTGTTCGCCGGCCTGGGCGTGCGCCGCGTGCGGCTGACTGGCGGCGAACCGCTGCTGCGCCGCGGCGTGGCCGACCTGGCGGCGGCGATTGCCGCGCTGCCAGGGGTGGACGACCTGTCGCTGTCGACCAACGGCACCCAGCTGGCGCGCCATGCCGCCGCGTTGCGCGCGGCCGGCGTGGACCGTCTCAACATCAGCCTGGACACGCTGGACGCGGCCGAGTTCGGCCGCATCACCGGCCGCGATTGCCTCGATGCGGTGCTGGCCGGCCTGCGCGCCGCGCGCGACGCCGGTTTCGCGCCGATCAAGCTCAACAGCGTGGTGCACGCCGCCACGCCCGAGGCCGACGTGCGCCGGCTGCTGGACTACGCCGTGGCGCAGGGCTTCATCCTGCGCCTGATCGAGCCGATGCCGGTGGGCGATTGCGGCCGCCGCTATGCCCATGCCGACCTGGGCGCGCTGGGCGCGCGGCTGGCGGCCGACGCCGGCCTGGTGCCGGCGCTGGCGGGGCAGGGCGCGGGTCCGGCGCGCTACTGGGGCACGGGCAGCGGCGCGCCGGCGCTGGGCGTCATCACCCCCATGTCGCGCCACTTCTGCGCCGCCTGCAACCGCGTGCGGCTGGGCGTGGACGGCACCCTGTACCTGTGCCTGGGCCAGGAAGACCAGGTGCCGCTGGGCCGGCTGCTGCGCGACGGCGCCAGCGACGCCGAGCTGGAACGGGCCATCCGCGCCGGCATCGCCGCCAAGCCGGAGCGCCACGAGTTCACCACCCGGCCCGAGCGCATCGTGCGCTTCATGTCGCAGACCGGAGGTTGAACCATGCGCGATCTAGAACGGCTGGTGGACGGCTTCCAGCGCTTCCAGCACCAATACTACGAAGAGGCGCCGTCGCTGTACCGCAACCTGCGCGACGGCCAGCACCCCAGCACGCTGCTGGTGGGCTGCTGCGATTCGCGGGTCGATCCGGCCATGCTGCTGGGCTGCGACCCGGGCGACATCTTCACCGTGCGCAACGTCGCCAACCTGGTGCCGCCGCCCGACCGCGACCAGGGCCACCACGGCGTGCTGGCGGCGATCCAGTTCGCGGTCGAGCAACTCAAGGTCAGCCGCATCATCGTGCTGGGCCATGCCCAGTGCGGCGGCATCCGCGCGCTGATGGAGCGGCCGGCGCGCGCCGACGGCGAGCCCGACTACCTGAACCGCTGGATGGATATCGCCGAGCCGGCCCGCCAGCAGGTGCTGAGCCAGATGCCGGCGGCGTCCCTGGCGGAACACCGGCAGGCCTGCGAGCAGGCCTCCATCCTGATCTCGCTGCGCAACCTGGAAGCCCTGCCGTGCGTGCAGCGGCGCCTGCAGGCCGGCGACCTGACCCTGCATGGCTGGTACTTCGACCTGGTGGCGGGCGCTTTGCTGGCATACTCGGCCCGGGCGGACGCGTTCCTGCCCATCGTCTGTCCCTTGTTCACGGAGCCAGCATGACCCCCGTTTTCGGCATCGCCGGCCGCTCAGGCAGCGGCAAGACCACCCTGATCGAGGCCATGCTGCCGCTGCTGGGCGCGCGCGGCCTGAAGGTCAGCGTCATCAAGCACAGCCACCACGACTTCGAGATGGAGCCGCCCGGCAAGGACAGCGCGCGCTTTCGCCAGGCCGGGGCGCAGGAGGTGATGGTGGCGTCGCCGTTCCGCTACGCCATCGTGCACGAGCTGCGCGGCGCGCCCGAGCCGCCGCTGGCCGAGCAGGTGGCCCGCCTGGCGCCGGCCGACCTGGTGCTGGTCGAGGGCTTCAAGCAGGCCGCCATCCCCCGCATCGAGGTCTACCGCCCGGCGCTGGGCAAGCCGCCGCTGCACGCCGAGGACGGCAGCTTCCTGGCCGTCGTGACCGACGCGGCGCTCGATACCGGCTTGCCCTGCCTGCCGCTGAACGATCCGGCGGCGGTGGCGGACTTCATCGCGCGCACGGTGGGGCGGGGCTGAACTACACTTGAGGCTGTGGACCGCGCGGCGCCATGCTCGCCTCGCGACCGTCCCGACCCCGCCCATCCGCCAGCCCATTTCATGACCACGCCCGACCATTCCCCCGACGCCCAGGGCCTGCCGTCGCCGCGGCACCGGCTGTCGACGCGCATTGTCGCCAGTTCGCTGATCGCGCTGATCGTGGTGCTGGGCATGATCGGCCTGACGCTGTGGCTGTCGTGGCAGCTGGAAGGCGCGGGCGCGGCCATCAACGACACCGGCAGCCTGCGCATGCGCGCCAACCGCGTCGCGGTCGAGCTGATGCGGCCGCAGGCCGGGCGCCAGGTGCGCACCGAGGAACAGGTGCGGCTGATGGACGACACCATCGCCCGCCTGGAGCGCGGCAACCCGGCGCGGCCGCTGTTCATTCCCAACGACCCGACCATCCGCCAGCATTGGCACGGCGTGGCCGAGTACTGGCGCGACATCATGCGGCCGGCGGCAATGCGCGCCATCGCCCGCGAAGACGCGGCAGAGTACCTGCAGACGCTGCCCGATTTCGTCGCCCGCGCCGACGAGCTGGTGCGCATGATCGAACAGGACAACGCCGGCAAGACGACCTCGCTGCGGCTGTCGCAGGGCGTGCTGGCGGCCATCGCCAGCGCCGGCACCCTGGCCATGATCTATCTGCTGTACTTGTGGATCATCGCGCCCGTGCTGCGCCTGCGCGACGGCCTGCAGCGCATGGCGGCGCGCGAGTTCAGCACCCGCCTGCCGGTCGAGAGCGAGGACGAATTCGGCGTGCTGTCACGCGGCTTCAACCGCATGGCCGACGAATTGCAGAGCCTGTACACCGGCCTGGAGCAGCGCGTGGGCGAAAAGACCGCCCAGCTGGCGGCGCAGAACCGCGACATCGGCGCCCTCTACGACATGGCGGCGTTCCTGAACCAGCCCAACGACATCGAGGCCATGTGCCAGGGCTTCCTGCGCCGCGTCATGCTGCAGTTCGACGCCGAGGGCGGCAGCATCCGCGCGCTGGACCCGGACAACGAAAAGCTCAACCTGGTGGTGTCGCTGGGGCTGTCCGACGAACTGGTCGAATCCGAGCACTGCATGCGGGTCGACGACTGCTATTGCGGCGTGGCCACGCGCCAGGCCGGCGTCATCGTGATCCAGGATTTCCGCCAGGCGCCGCCGCAGCTGGACCTGAACTGCCAGCAGGACGGCTTCGCCAGCGTGGCGGTGTTCCGCATCGTCACGCGCGACGAGGTGCTGGGCTCGTACTCGCTGCATTTCCGCAGCCAGCGGCGGCTAGCGCCGTCCGACTCGCAGTTGCTGGAGACCCTGGGGCAGCACCTGGGCGTGGCGCTGGACAACCGCCGCCTGAGCGCCCAGGCGCGCCAGCTGGCGGTGGTGCAGGAGCGCGGCCTGGTGGCCCAGGGGCTGCACGACAGCCTGGCCCAGGGGCTGAACTTCCTGAACCTGCAGCTGCAGCTGCTGGACGCGGCCGTCAAGCGCGGCGACCAGGCTGAAGTCGAGGAGATCCTGCCGCTGCTGCGCACCGGGGTCGACGAAAGCTACAAGGACGTGCGCGAGCTGCTGACCAACTTCCGCGCCAAGCTGGGCCAGGGCGACCTGAAGGGCTCCATTGGCGACATCGTCGAACGCTTCCGCCGCCAGACCGGCATGCGCACCGACCTGGCCTTCAGCCAGGGCGTGGGCGCGCCGCTGGCGCCCGAGCAGCAGCTGCAGGTGCTGTTCATCCTGCAGGAAGCGCTGTCCAACGTGCGCAAGCATTCCGAGGCCGACCGGGTCGACATCGTGGTGCGCAACGACCGCGATTTCAACCTGCTGATCGCCGACAACGGCCAGGGCTACGACCCGGCCGAGGTGTCGCAGCGCGGCGAGGCCCACGTGGGCCTGCACATCATGCGCGAACGCGCCGCCCGCATGCATGCCACGATTACAATGAAATCCCGACCCGGCGGCGGCACGCGCATCGCGCTGACGCTGCCCGGCGCCGAACGCCAGGCCGCCTGAGCCCTTCAAGACCATGCCCATCCGTATCCTGCTCGTCGACGACCACACCCTGTTCCGCTCGGGGATGCGGCTGCTGCTGCAGCGCCAGCCCGATTTCGAGGTGGTGGCCGAGGCCGGCGACGGCGTCGAGGGCCTCAAGCGCGCCAAGGAACTCAAGCCCGACGTGGTGCTGCTGGACCTGAACATGCCCGGCCTGTCGGGCCTGGAGACGCTGCAGCTGCTGACCCAGGACCTGCCGTCCTGCGCCGTCATCATCCTGACCGTGTCGGAAGAAGCCGACGAGCTTGGCCAGGCGCTGCGCGACGGCGCCCGCGGCTATCTGCTCAAGAACATCGACGCCGAGGCGCTGACCACCGCCATCCGCCGCGCCGCCGGCGGCGAGCCGGTGATCGCCGAGAGCATGACGGCCAAGCTGGTCGAGCAGTTCCGCGGCCAGGCCAGCCTGGCCGCGCAGGCGCCGGCGGGGCAGGCCGAGCGCCATCGCCTCACGGCGCGCGAGCGCCAGATCGTGCAATGCCTGGCGCGCGGCGCCAGCAACAAGGTCATCGCGCGCGAGCTCGACGTCAGCGAAAGCACGGTCAAGATCCACGTGCAGAACGTGCTGAAGAAACTCAACCTGACCAGCCGGGTGCAGGTGGCGGTCTACGCCGTCGAGCACGGCCTGCACGGCGACGATCCGGTCTGACATCGCGCGTGCGCGGCGCCGCCGCCGCGCGGTTTGATCTGCGACAAGGCCCGCGGCCGTGCCGGCCCCTAGACTGGCCGGCATGCAAACCCGAACCTCTCCCCTAGAACTCGTGGCGCCGGCAGGCAGCCTGGCCGCGCTGAAGGCGGCGATCGAGGCTGGCGCCGACACCGTCTACCTGGGCCTGAAGAACGCCACCAACGCCCGCAACTTCGCCGGGCTCAACTTCACCGAAAGCGACATCCGCGCCGGCGTCGAGCTGGCGCACAGCAAGAACCGCCAGGTGCTGTTCGCCATCAACACCTTCGTGCAGGCGGGCCGCGGCCACGAATGGCGCGAGGCGGTCGATGCCGCGCACGCGCTCGGCGCCGACGCGGTCATCATGGCCGATGCCGGCCTGCTGGGCTATGCCCGCGACCGCTATCCCGACCTGCGCCTGCACCTGTCGGTGCAGGGCTCGGCCACCCACACCGACGCCATCGAACTGATGAAGGAGCAATTCGGCATCCGCCGGGTGGTGCTGCCGCGCGTGCTGACCCTGGCCGAGATCGCCCGCATCTGCGCCAACGTCAGCGTCGAGGTCGAGGTGTTCGGCTTCGGCAGCCTGTGCGTCATGGCCGAGGGCCGCTGCCTGCTGTCGTCGTACGCCACCGGCGATTCGCCCAACAACAAGGGCGTCTGTTCGCCCGCCAGCGCGGTGCGCTGGGTCGAGGAAGACGGCCGCCTGGACGCGCGCCTGAACGGCATCCTGATCGACCGCTATGGACCGGGCGAGGCGGCCGCCTATCCGACGCTGTGCAAGGGCCGCTTCGAAGTCGACGGCGTCGCCGACCACGCGCTGGAGGAACCCACCAGCCTGAACGCCATCGGCCTGTTGCCCAGGCTGGCCGAGATGGGCGTGTCCGCGATCAAGATCGAAGGGCGCCAGCGCAGCCCGGCCTACGTGACGCAGGTGGTGTCCACGCTGCGCGCCGCGCTCGACAGCGCCCACGTCGACCCCAACCGCTATTCCCCCCGTCCCGAATGGAACGCCACGCTGGCGCGCCATGCCGAGGGTTCCCAAGTCACGCAAGGCGCATTTGAACGTCCATGGAAATGAAACCCAAGGCTTTCCGCATCTCGGTCGGACCGCTGCTGTACTACTGGCCGCGCCAGCACACGCTGGCGTTCTACGCGGCGCTGGCCGACAGTCCGGCCGACATCCTCTATATCGGCGAAACCGTCTGTAGCCGGCGCCACGAGCTGCGCGCCGACGACTGGCTCGACCTGGCGCGCGACCTCGCGGCAACGGGCAAGGAAGTGGTGCTGTCCGGCCGCACGCTGATCGAGACCGGCGCCGAGGCCTCGGCCCTGCGGCGCCTGTGCGAGCAGCAGGACTTCCAGGTGGAGGCCGGCGAGGCCGGCGCGCTGCGGCACCTGGGCGGGCGGCCGTTCGTGGCCGGACCGCACATGAACGCCTACCACGGCGGCACGCTGGAATGGCTGGCCGCGCGCGGCGCGACGCGCTTCGTGGCGCCGCTGGAAATGCACGTCAACACGCTGGCGCGGCTGCTGGCCGAGCGGCCGGCGGGGCTGGAGGCCGAGATCATGGTGTGGGGCCGCATGGCCCTGGCGTTCTCGGCGCGCTGCTTCACGGCGCGCCATTTCCGCCTGAAGAAGGATGATTGCGGCTTTCGCTGCATCGAGCATCCAGACGGTCTGGACATGCGCACCCGCGAATCGCGCGAGTTCCTCGCGATCAATGGCATCCAGGTGCAGTCGGCGGCCTGTCTCGACCTGCTCGACCAGGCGGGCTATCTGGCGGACATGGGCGCCGACGTGTTGCGCGTCAGCCCGCAATCGTCCGGCACGCTGGAGGCCATCGCCGCGCTCGACGCGGTGCGCGGCGGCCGCGTCCCGGAAAGCGTGAATCCGCCGGTGGGCATCGGCCGCTGCAACGGCTACTTCCACGGGCAATCGGGCATCGCCTGGCAGGAGGCGCCATGAGCCGCGCCGGATTCACCGTGCCGGGGTTGGTCGCGCGCGTGGGCCGGCGCCTGCCGGCGCCCCTGGTGTCGCTGCATTTCGTGGCCGGGCTCGAGCTGGCCCGGCGCCTGGACTGGCTCAGTCCGCCGGCGGAACTGGACGGGCGCAGCTTCGCCATCACCGTCGAGGACCTGGGCGTGCGTAGCAGTTTCATGGTGCGCGGCGGCGCGTTCCGGCCGCTCTGGAACGGCCAGGCCTGCGAGCTGGAACTGGGCGCCAAGGTCGCCGACCTGCTGGCGCTGATGCGCGCCGAGACCGACGCCGACACGCTGTTCTTCCAGCGCCGGCTGCGCATCTCGGGTGATACCGAGCTGGGCCTGATCGTGAAGAACTGGCTGGACGCCGCGCCGCGTCCGGCCTGGCTGGAGCGGCTGGGCGCGCGCGGCCACTAGGCCGCCAGCCCGCCGCGCGGCTCAGGCCGCCGCCGGTCCTTCCATGCGCCGCGCCACGCGCGACAGCGCCAGGCTGGCCGTGAAGTACAGCAGCGCCACCGCCAGGTAGACCTCGACGTGGTACGGCCGCCAGTCGGTGCCCGCCACCACCGCCTTGGCCGCGCCCAGCACGTCGAATACGCCGATGATGCTGACCAGCGAGGTGTCCTTGACCGCGCCCACGAACACGCCCAGCGCCGCCGGCGCGGCGATGCGGCGCGCCTGCGGCCAGATCACCGTCCAGTAGGCCACGGCCGGGCGCATGCCGAGCGCGCGCGCCGCCATCATCTGGCCGGGCGGAATCGCCTGCAGCGCGCCGCGCAGCACCTCCGCCAGCAGGCAGGCGGTATGCAGCGTCAGCGCCGCCAGCGCCATGCCGAACTTGGACACGCCGCCGCCCAGCAGCAACGGCAGCACGAAGGATGCGAACAGCAATTGCGTCACCAGCGGCACGCCGCGCACGGCCTCGATCAATGCGGCGGCCGCGAGCGATCCGCCGGGGCTGCCGGAACGGCGCAGCAGCGCCAGGCCGAAGGCCAGCGGCAACGCCGCCAGCAGCGCCGCGATCGCCAGGATCAGCGTCACCAGCAGGCCGCCCCAACGCAGCGGACCGATGGCCGCGCCGCCCCAGGGCCAACCGGCCAGCGCGATCACGGTGACGACCAGCATCAGCGCGACCCATGCCAGACGCGCTCGCGGCGCGAGCCGGCCCAGGCCCAGCGCCACCGCCACGCCGGCCAGCAGGGCGGCGCAGGCCGCCAGCGCCTGGGCGCGGTCGGCCTGCGCCATGGCGCCGAACAGCAGCAGCGGCAGGTTCTCGCCCACCGCGGCCCAGCAGGCGCCCGCCGCGGCGGCGCAGGTGGCGGGGCCGCCGCTCCAGACGGCGCGCAGCAGCGCCCAATCGAACAACGCCCAGCCCGCGGCGGCGAGCAGCAGCGCCATCAGCGCCGAGCCCAGCCAGCCACCGATGCCGCGCGAGCCGCGGTCCAGCAGGC
>NZ_CADIJR010000055.1 GCF_902859645.1 Achromobacter insuavis
CTATCGCCACGACGCGGGCTGTCATTGCGGGGGCCGTCGCCACGGCGCGGACTGTCGCCGCGGGGACCGTCGCCGCGGCGCGGATTGTCGCCGCGGGGGCCATCGCCGCGTTCACGGTCGTCCGGCCGGCGCGCGGCGCGGGCGGCGGCCTGGCGCTGCTGGTAGCCCTCGGGGTCCTTCTGGCGCTCGACGTTGTCCTTGGCGCGCTCGTTCTGGGCGACCAGGCGGGCACGGGCGCCGGTGCGCACGCGCTTGGGCGCGGCTTCGGCATGCGCGTCGCGCGCGGTCTTCTTGATCGTCAGCGTCTTGCGCGGGCGGTCCTGGTCATCAGCGGACATACGAATCCTGGCGAATGTGCAAAGGTAGGGGGGAATCAGAAGGGTTTGACGACGACCAGCGCCACCACCACCAAGAGCAGCAAGACGGGAACTTCGTTGAACCAGCGATAGAACTTGTGCGAACGGGTGTTCTTGCCCTGTTCGAATTTTCGCAGCATGACGCCACAGGCGTGATGGTAGCCGATGACGAGCAGGACGAAAAAGAGCTTGGCGTGCATCCAGCCGTTGCCGGGGCCGACGCCGATGCCGTAACCCAGGTACAGCCACATGCCTAGCGCCACGGCGACGACCGCCAGGATGGTGGTGAAGCGGTAGAGGCGGCGCGCCATGCCGAGCAGGGTGACCTGCACGGCCGAATCCGATTGCTGGGCCAGGTTCACGAAGATGCGGGGCAGGTAGAACAGGCCGGCGAACCAGGAGGCGATGAAGACGATGTGGAAGGTTTTTACCCAGAGCATGGACATGGTGGGGGCGGTCTCTGTTTTCTTGGGGAAGGGAGATTGTAATTGCTGGGGGGCTGGGGGTTCTTCGTAGGTCGCCCGTCGCGGCGGCGGTTTTGGGGGCGGGCGCCCACGATTGCGGTCCGGAGCGTTCGCTCCGGACTGCCCCTGCGTCATCCTCGTCCTCGCCTTCGGCGACTCCTTCGGATTCCCTCGGGCGCATCGAGGTTGCCCGCCCCCAAAACCGCCGCCGCGACGGGCTACGGAGTTCGAGAAATGATGCGCTGCCAGAGCGGTGGGGGGGCTGGAGAGGTTTGCGGGGCCCGTCAAGGCCGGCCGCGCGGGCGGCCGGTCTTGACTTACGCGGTGGTTTGCGTCGGGAGGGTGTTCGCTGCGCGGTGGTGTGGGGGGCTTGCTTGGCGCGCGGTGGCTTGCTGGGGAAAAGCGCGGCCCCGTCGGTTTTGTCGTGACGGGGCCTGTGGGGTGCTGCTTGTTGCTTCCGATCCGCGCTTGTCGCCTCAGATCACATACAGGTCGACGTACTCGTGGACCGGCATGGCTTCCAGCTTTTTCTGGTCCAGCGACGCGTCCAGGATGCGGGACTGTTGGCGGGCGGGGAAGATGCGGGCGAGGTTGGTGCGGAACTTGGCTTCGAGCAGGGGGATGCCGTCGGCGCGGCGGCGTTTGTGGCCGATGGGGTATTCGCAGACGACTTCGTCGAGCTGGGTGCCGTCGGTGAACCTGACGGTGAGGGCGTTGGCGATGGAGCGCTTGTCGGGGTCGTGGTAGTCGCGGGTGTAGGCCGGGTCCTCGACGCAGGTGATCTTGTCGCGCAGGGCGTCGATGCGCGGGTCGGCGGCGACGTCGTCCTCGTAGTCGGCGGCGGTGAGGCGGCCGAACAGGAGCGGGACGGCGACCATGTACTGGATGCAGTGGTCGCGGTCGGCGGGGTTGTTCAGCGGGCCCTTCTTGTCGATGATGCGGATGCACGCCTCGTGGGTGCGGATGGTGATGCTGGCGATGTCGTCGGTGGACTTGCCCAGGGACTTGAGGCGGTCATGGAGCTGCATGGCGCACTCGACCGCGGTCTGCGAGTGGAACTCGGCCGGGAACGAGATCTTGAACAGCACGTTTTCCATGACGTAGCTGCCGTAGGGGCGCTGGAACCTGAACGGCTGGCCCTTGAACAGCACGTCGTAGAAGCCCCAGGTCTTGGCCGACAGCACCGAGGGGTAGCCCATCTCGCCGGTGCGGGCGATCAGCGCCAGGCGCACGGCGCGGCTGGTGGCGTCGCCGGCGGCCCAGCTCTTGCGGCTGCCGGTGTTGGGGGCGTGGCGATAGGTGCGCAGGCTCTGGCCGTCGACCCAGGCCAGCGAGACGGCGTTGATGACTTCGTCGCGGGTGAGGCCCAGCATCTGCGCCACCACGGCGGTGGATGCCACCTTGACCAGCACCACGTGGTCCAGGCCGACCTTGTTGAAGGAGTTTTCCAGCGCGATGCAGCCCTGGATCTCGTGCGCCTTGATCATGCCGGTCAGCACGGCGCGCATGGTCAGCGGCGGCTTGCCGGCGGCGACGGCGGTGCGCGACAGCCAGTCGGCGGTGGCGAGGATGCCGCCCAGGTTGTCGGACGGGTGGCCCCATTCGGCGGCCAGCCAGGTGTCGTTGAAATCGAGCCAGCGGATCATCGCGCCGATGTTGAACGCGGCCTGCACGGGGTCCAGCTGGAATTGGGTGCCGGGCACCTTGGCGCCGTGCGGGACGACGGTGCCGGGGACGACGGGGCCCAGCAGCTTGCGGCACGCCGGATATTCCAGCGCTTCCAGGCCGCAGCCGAGGGTGTCGATCAGGCAGTTGCGAGCGGTCTCGTAGGCCAGGCCGCTCTGGATTTCATAGTTCAGTACGTAGTCGGCGATATCGACCAGGACCTGGTCGGGCTCGGGACGGACGTTGGAGATCGGGGCAGACATTTGGTACCTCTCCTGAGTGTTTACAGGCGGCACTGGGCCCGCGCGGCGCGGGGAATGGCGTCGGCAGGCCCATGTCGTCGTCTTACTTGCGCTTGTCGATCGGCACGAACTTCTGATCTTCCGGACCGACGTAGTTGGCGGTCGGGCGGATGATCTTGTTGTCGACGCGCTGCTCGATGATGTGGGCCGACCAGCCCGCCGTGCGCGCGATCACGAACAGCGGAGTGAACATGGCGGTGGGCACGCCCATCATGTGGTAGCTGACGGCCGAGAACCAGTCCAGGTTGGGGAACATCTTCTTGATGTCCCACATGACCGTCTCAAGGCGTTCGGCGATGTCGAACATCTTGGTGCTGCCGGCCTTCTTGGACAGCTTCTTGGCCACTTCCTTGATGACCTTGTTGCGCGGGTCGGACACGGTGTAGACCGGGTGGCCGAAGCCGATGATGACTTCCTTGGCCTCGACGCGGCGGCGGATGTCGGCCTCGGCTTCGTCGGGCGTCTCGTAGCGCTTCTGCACGTCGAAGGCGACCTCGTTGGCGCCGCCGTGCTTGGGGCCGCGCAGCGCGCCGATGGCGCCGGTGATGGCCGAGAACATGTCCGACCCGGTGCCGGCGATGACGCGGGCGGTGAAGGTCGAGGCGTTGAACTCGTGCTCGGCGTACAGGTTCAGCGAGATGTGCATCGCCTTGACCCACTCGTCGCTGGGCTTCTCGCCATGCAGCAGGTGCAGGAAGTGGCCGCCGATGCTGTCATCGTCGGTCTGCACGTCGATCACGCGGCCGTTGTGGCTGTAGTGGTACCAGTAGAGCAGGGCCGAGCCCAGGTTGGCCATCAGGCGGTCGGCGATGTCGCGCGCGCCGGGCAGGTTGTGGTCGTCCTTCTCGGGCAGCACGCAGCCGAGCACCGAGACGGCCGTGCGCATCACGTCCATCGGGTGGCTGGCGGCGGGCAGCGCTTCGAGCGCGTCCTGCAGTTGCACCGGCAGGCCGCGCAGCGAGCGCAGCTTTTCCTTGTAGGCCTTCAGTTCGGCCTTGTTGGGCAGCTTGCCGTGCACCAGCAGGTGGGCGATTTCCTCGAACTCGCTGGTATGGGCGATGTCCAGGATGTCGTAGCCGCGGTAGTGCAGGTCATTGCCGCTGCGGCCGACCGTACACAGCGCGGTGTTGCCGGCGACCACGCCGGACAGCGCGACCGATTTCTTGGGCTTGAAGCCGGCCTTTTCTTCGGGCTTGGCATCCGGGGTGGCGTCCGTCTTGGCTGCTTGCTTCTTGGGAGCCGTGCTCATGTCTCTACTCCTTTCCTTTCGCGGTGGTCGATGCAATGCAATGCAATGGGGGAAGCGTGGCGCCGCGGGTTCGCCGTGGCGCCGGATACGGTGGCAAGCGCTCAGGCCTTGCCCTTCTGGAACAGGGCGTCCAGGCGCGATTCGAATTCGTGGTAGCCGATGCGGTCGTACAGTTCCTCGCGCGTCTGCATCAGGTCGACCACGTTCTTCTGGTGGCCGTCGCGGCGGATCGCGGTGTAGACGGCCTCGGCGGCCTTGTTCATGGCGCGGAAGGCCGACAGCGGGTAGAGCACCATGCCCACGCCCACGCTCTTGAGCTCTTCCACCGAGAACAGCGGCGTCTTGCCGAATTCGGTGATGTTGGCCAGCACCGGCACGTTGACGGCCTTGACGAAGCGGTCGTAGGTCGGCAGGTCGTAGGCGGCTTCGGCGAAGATGGCGTCGGCGCCGGCTTCGACGCAGGCCAGGGCGCGCTCGATGGCGGCGTCCACGCCGTGCGAGGCGATGGCGTCGGTGCGCGCGATCAGGTAGAAGTCGCTGTCGGTGCGGGCGTCGGCCGCGGCCTTGACGCGGTCGGCCATTTCCTCGGTGCTGACGATTTCCTTGCCCGGACGGTGGCCGCAGCGCTTGGCGCCGACCTGGTCCTCGATGTGGCAGGCGGCGGCGCCGAACTTGATCAGGCTCTTGACGGTGCGGGCGATGTTGAACGCCGACGGACCGAAGCCGGTGTCGATGTCGACCAGCAGCGGCACGTCGCAGACGTCGGTGATGCGGCGCACGTCTGTCAGCACGTCGTCCATGGTGTTGATGCCCAGGTCGGGCAGGCCCAGCGAACCCGCCGCCACGCCGCCGCCCGAGAGATAGATGGCGCGGTAGCCGGCGCGCTTGGCCAGCAGGGCGTGGTTGGCGTTGATGGCGCCGATGATCTGCAGCGGGCTTTCTTCGGCGAGCGCGCGGCGGAACTGGGCGCCGGCGGATTCGGGTCTGGACATGAGGGGTCTCCGTTATAGAGGGCCGGGTGTCGTGACGTTGCCCCGGCTGGGATGGCTGGGTCTGCGGGCCCGCGGCGAGTGTGGCCGTGCCGGATCGGGTTCCGGCGCCTGGCCACGACCTTACCGCGGTCGCGGAACGTAAATCTGTCCCCTTCGCGACAATTCATTGCGCGGGCGCAAAGAGACAGGTTTGCGTTCCGCGGATGGCGCCTCTGTCGATGCGCCGTCCGCTTGCGAATTGGGCCCGCGTCAACGGGCCCAATTCTGCTTGATGACTGCTTACTTCAGCAGGTCCTTGACGCCGTCGCGCTCTTCGAGGAGCTCTTTCAGCGTGAAGTCCAGGCGCTCACGCGAGAAGGCGTCGATTTCCAGGCCTTCGACGCGCTTGTATTCGCCGTTTTCGGTCGTGACCGGCACGCCGTAGATGATGCCTTCGGGGATGCCGTAGGAGCCATCCGACGGGATGCCCATGGTGACCCACTTGCCGTTGCTGCCCAGGACCCAGTCACGCACGTGGTCGATGGCGGCGTTGGCGGCCGAGGCGGCCGACGACAGGCCACGGGCCTCGATGATGGCGGCGCCGCGCTTGCCCACGGTGGGGATGAACGTGTCGCGGTTCCAGGCGTCGTCGTTGATCAGCTTGGACAGCGATTCGCCGCCGACGGTGGCGAAGCGGAAGTCGGGGTACATGGTGGGCGAGTGGTTGCCCCACACGACCAGCTTCTCGATGTCGGCCACGGCCTTGCCCGACTTGGCGGCCAGTTGCGACAGGGCGCGGTTGTGGTCCAGGCGCAGCATGGCGGTGAAGTTCTTGGCCGGCAGGTCCGGCGCCGACTTCATGGCGATGTAGGCGTTGGTGTTGGCCGGGTTGCCGACCACCAGGACCTTGACGTTGCGGCTGGCGACGTCGTTCAGGGCCTTGCCCTGCGCCGTGAAGATCTGGGCGTTGACCGACAGCAGGTCCTTGCGTTCCATGCCGGGGCCGCGCGGGCGGGCGCCGACCAGCAGGGCCACGTCCGCGTCCTTGAACGCCGTGCGCGGATCGCTGTGGGCGGTGACTTCCTGCAGCAGCGGAAAGGCGCAGTCATCCAGTTCCATGATGACGCCCTTCAGGGCCTTTTGCGCTTTCTCGTCGGGGATTTCGAGCAGTTGCAGAATGACGGGCTGATCTTTGCCCAGCATTTCGCCGGAGGCGATGCGGAACAGCAGGGCGTAACCGATTTGGCCGGCGGCGCCGGTGACGGCGACACGCAAGGCAGGCTTAGACATGGACGTTCTCCGTAATGGTGTGGCGAGAAAAAAATCTCACCAATCAGTGTAATCCGTTGAGCGGCGAAGGCCCTCCGCGCGCGAGGGGCGGACAGGTTGCCGGACAGACAGAAATCCTAGAACTAATTTACGGGTGCGTCAATTGATCTTATATCTTATATAAGACATAAGACGTTGGACAGCGCCGCCCCCGATATGCCACAATAGAGCGTTTGTTCGAATGCGCCGCAGCACCGCCGGCTGCGCGCCTGTATCAGGCCAGAACACCGGCAACGCAGCAGCGCATGCGAATGGAAACCGCATCGTTTGCGCTGCCTTTCCATTCTCCGGATGAACATGACACTTCCAAGACGATCCATGGCAGACCCCCGGCCCGAAACTCCCCTACGCACACGCGCCGCCCGTCCGACGGGCGAGGGGGCCGCTTTCAGTCCGCTGTACCGCCAGATCAAGGACCTGCTCGTGCAGAGCCTGGACCGCGGCGAATGGAAGCCCGGCGAACTCATCCCCAGCGAAATCGATCTGGCCGCCCGTTTCCAGGTGAGCCAGGGCACGGTGCGCAAGGCGGTCGATGAGCTGGCCGCCGAACACTTGCTGCTGCGTCGCCAGGGCAAGGGCACCTTCGTCGCCACCCACCATGAAGCCCGCGTGCGCTACCGTTTCCTGCGCCTGGCCCCCGATGAAGAGGGCGAGGCCGTGCGGGCGGAAAGCCGCATCCTCGAGTGCCGCCGCCTGCGCGCGCCGGCCGAGATCGCGCGCGCGCTCGACCTGCGCGCCGGCGAAACCGTGATCTCGATCCGCCGGCTGCTGTGCATGGGGCAGGTGCCCACCGTGCTGGACGACATCTGGCTGCCCGGGTCGATCTTCCGCGGCCTCACCCAGGAGCTGCTGACCGCCAACAAGGCGCCGCTCTATGGCCTGTTTGAATCCGAGTTCGGCGTGAGCATGGTGCGCGCGGACGAAAAGCTGCGCGCCGTGGCGGCGCCGGCCGAAGTCTGTACGCTGCTTAATGTTGCCGCCGGCGCGCCGTTGTTGCAGGTGGATCGCGTGTCGTACACGTATGGTGACCGCCCCATGGAAATTCGGCGGGGCTTGTACTTGACCGATCGCTACCACTACCGCAATAGTCTGAATTGATGAGCTTTTTATCTACGATTTGATACCAACCCGATCTCTGGGCGAAAATACCGTGTTTGCCCGCAAGGGCCACGGCATTAGCGCCGTCACGATTCCCTAGTTCCGAAACACCGAGGCCGTCATGTCCGACACCGCTGCCAAGCCACGTCCGCAGTTTCGCAATATTGGGCTTGCCCAAGTTGCGTTCTCCTATCGCCTGCCCCTGGCCGGCAAGCTGTCCATCCTGCACCGCATCAGCGGCATATTGCTGTTCCTCTGTTTGCCCTTGGTCATCGTTCCGCTGTTCGCAGCGAGCGTGGCCGCGCCGCAGTCGTTCGCATGGATCGCTTCCATCGCGGCCAACCCGATCGTCAAGCTTGTCTTCCTGGTCCTGATCTGGGGCTACCTGCACCACTTCTGTGCTGGCATCCGCTACCTGCTGCTGGACCTGCACCTGGGTATCGACAAGCTGTCGGCCAAGAAAAGCGCCGGCGTGGTCTTCGGTGTCAGCCTGGCGCTGACGCTGGTGTTCGGTCTCAAACTGTTCGGAGTGCTGTAAATGGCCGCCGCTAAAAACTACGGACCCAAGCGCCTGGTCGTCGGCGCCCATTACGGCGTCATGGACTTCATCATCCAGCGCATCACCGCCGTCATCATGGCCGTGTACACGCTGGTGCTGCTCATCGGCATCCTGACGATGCCCGCCTTCACGTACGAACACTGGGTCAAGCTGTTCAATTTCTACGTGGGCTTCATTCCGGTTGGCCAGATCCTGGCCTCCCTTGCCTTCTTTGCGTTGGCCTGGCATGCCTGGATTGGCGTGCGCGACATCTGGATGGACTACGTCAAGCCGGTGGGCCTGCGCCTGCTGCTGCAAGTGCTGACGATCCTCTGGTTGATCGGTACGGTCGTTTACTTCGCGCAAATCCTCTGGAGCATCTAAGCCGTGGTCTCTGTCCTGAAATCCTTGCCGCGCCGCCAGTTTGATGTGGTGGTCGTTGGCGCCGGCGGAGCCGGCATGCGTTGTTCGCTGCAACTGTCCCAAGCGGGCCTGTCCGTTGCAGTGCTGTCCAAGGTGTTCCCCACGCGTTCGCACACCGTGGCCGCGCAAGGCGGCGTGAGCGCCTCGCTGGGCAACATGAGCGAAGACAACTGGTACTGGCACATGTACGACACCGTCAAGGGTTCGGACTGGCTGGGCGACCAGGACGCCATCGAATTCATGTGCCGCGAAGCCCCGAACGCCGTGTACGAGCTCGAGCACTTCGGCATGCCGTTCGACCGCAACCCCGATGGCACCATCTACCAGCGTCCGTTCGGCGGCCACACCGCCAACTTCGGTGAAAAGCCGGTCCAGCGCGCCTGTGCCGCTGCCGACCGCACCGGTCACGCGCTGCTGCACACCCTGTACCAGCGCAACGTTGCCGCCCGCACCCAGTTCTTCGTCGAATGGATGGCGCTGGACCTGCTGCGCAACGAAGCTGGCGACGTCGTGGGCGTGACCGCCCTCGAAATGGAAACCGGCGAGATCTACATCCTGGAAGCCAAGACCACGGTGCTGGCCACCGGCGGCGCCGGCCGTATCTGGGCCGCTTCCACCAACGCCTTCATCAACACCGGTGACGGCCTGGGCATGGCCGCCCGCGCGGGCATCCCGCTGCAGGACATGGAATTCTGGCAATTCCACCCGACCGGCGTGGCCGGCGCCGGCGTGCTGATCACCGAAGGCGTGCGCGGCGAAGGCGGCATCCTGCTGAACAAGGATGGCGAACGCTTCATGGAGCGCTACGCGCCCACGCTGAAGGATCTGGCTCCGCGTGACTTCGTGTCGCGCTCGATGGACCAGGAAATCAAGGAAGGCCGCGGTTGCGGTCCGGACGGCAGCTACGTGGTGCTCAAGCTCGATCACCTCGGCGCCGACGTCATCAACAAGCGCCTGCCCTCGATCCGCGAAATCGCCATCAAGTTCGGCAACGTCGACCCGATCAAGGAACCGATCCCCGTCGTTCCGACCATCCACTACCAGATGGGCGGCATCCCGGCCAACTACCACGGCCAGGTGCTGACGCGCGAAAACGGCGAGAACAAGATCGTCAACGGCCTGTACGCCATCGGCGAATGCGCCGCGGTGTCGGTGCACGGCGCCAACCGCCTGGGCACCAACTCGCTGCTGGACCTGATCGTGTTCGGCCGCGCCACCGGCAACCACATCGTCAATTCGCATCCGGAACGCCAGCACGCGCACCAGCCCGTGCCGCAGCAGGCCGTCGAATTCTCGCTGGATCGCGTCAACAAGCTGGAATCGCGCACCTCGGGCGAGAAGACCCAGGACATCGGCAACGCCATCCGCTTCTCGATGCAGCGCCACTGCGGCGTGTTCCGCACGCTGGAGCTGCTGAACGAAGGCGTGACCCAGATCGAAGACCTGGCCAAGCAAGCCGACAACATCTACTTCAAGGACAAGTCCAAGGTGTTCAACACCGCGCGCGTCGAGGCGCTGGAACTGGCCAACATGACCGAAGTGGCCCGCGCCACGATCAAGTCGGCCGCCAACCGCACCGAAAGCCGCGGCGCCCATGCGCTGGACGACCACCCGACCCGCGACGACGAGAACTGGCTCAAGCACACCCTGTGGTACTCCGAAGGCAGCCGCCTGGATTACAAGCCTGTGCAGATGAAGCCGCTGACGGTCGAGTCCTTCCCGCCCAAGGCGCGTACCTTCTAAGTCCGGATAGAGCCTACTATGAGCACCAAGAGAATCGTCAAGTTCGAAATCTACCGCTACGATCCGGACAAGGACGAGCGCCCGTACATGCAGAAGCTGGAAGTCGAACTCCAGCCCACCGACAAGATGCTGCTCGATGCGCTGGTGCGCATCAAGAACGACGTCGATGACAGCCTGGCCCTGCGCCGCTCGTGCCGTGAAGGCGTGTGCGGTTCGGACGCCATGAACATCAACGGCAAGAACGGCCTGGCCTGCACGACGAACCTGCGCGAGCTGAAGGAACCGATCGTGCTGCGCCCGCTGCCGGGCCTGCCCGTGATCCGCGACCTGATCGTGGACATGACGCACTTCTTCAACCAGTACCACTCGATCCGCCCGTACCTCATCAACGACACGCCGCCGCCCGAGAAAGAGCGCCTGCAGTCGCCCGAGGCGCGCGAAGAGCTGGACGGCCTGTACGAGTGCATCCTGTGCGCGTGCTGTTCCACTTCCTGCCCGTCCTTCTGGTGGAATCCGGACAAGTTCGTCGGCCCCGCCGGCCTGCTGCAAGCCTACCGCTTCATCGCCGACAGCCGCGACGAAGCCACCGGCGAGCGTCTGGACAACCTGGAAGACCCGTACCGCCTGTTCCGTTGCCATACCATCATGAACTGCGTCGACGTCTGTCCCAAGGGGCTGAACCCGACCAAGGCCATTGGCAAGATCAAGGAACTGATGGTCCGTCGGACGGTCTAGTAGTTTGGTGTATTTAAGGTGTAATGATGAGCAGGCTTACTGAACTGGAACGGGCGCGTCTGCGTTGGCGGGCGCGCCGGGGCCTGCTCGAAAACGACTTGATCATCACCCGGTATCTCGACGCCCACGAAGCCGAGCTTACCGACGATGACGTGACGGCATTGACGCAGCTCTTCGAGTTGGGAGACAACGATCTTCTCGACCTGCTGCTGGCCCGCAAGGAACTCGAGGGCGAACTCGACACGCCCCGACTCCGCGGCATCATCGGCCAGATGCGGTCGCTCTGATTAATTGAGAGGAAAAAACATGAACCTGTCTGACAAAAAAGCCACTCTGTCCTTCTCGGACGGCAGCGCACCCATTGAGTTCCCTGTTTACAAGGGTACGGTCGGTCCGGATGTGATCGACATCCGCAAGCTGTACGGCCAGACGGGCATGTTCACGTTTGACCCCGGCTTCATGTCGACCGCCGCCTGCGAATCGGGCATCACCTACATCGACGGCGACAAGGGCGAGCTGCTGTACCGCGGCTACCCGATCGAGCAACTGGCCGTCAATTGCGACTTCATGGACATCTGCTACCTGATCCTGAACGGCGAACTGCCGAACCAGGAACAGAAGGCCGACTTCGATTCGCAAGTGACCCATCACACGATGGTCAACGAACAGCTGCACTTCTTCCTGCGCGGCTTCCGTCGCGACGCCCACCCGATGGCCGTCCTGACGGGCCTGGTGGGCGCGCTGTCGGCGTTCTACCACGACTCGACCGACATCACGAACCCGCAACACCGTCACATCTCGGCCATCCGCCTGATCGCCAAGATGCCGACGCTGGTCGCGATGGCGTACAAGTACTCGCAAGGCCAACCGTTCATCTACCCGCAGAACGACCTGTCCTACACGGGCAACTTCCTGCGCATGATGTTCGCCACGCCGTGCGAAGACTACAAGGTCAACGAAGTCGTCGAGCGCGCGCTCGACCGCATCTTCATCCTGCACGCCGACCACGAGCAGAACGCCTCGACCTCCACGGTCCGCCTGTGCGGTTCGTCGGGCACCAATCCGTTCGCCGCCATTTCGGCCGGCGTGGCTTGCCTGTGGGGCCCGGCTCACGGCGGCGCCAACGAAGCTTGCCTGCAGATGCTGGAAGAGCTGCAAGCCAACGGCGGCATCGCCAAGGTCGGCGAGTTCATGGAGAAGGTCAAGGACAAGAACTCGGGCGTGCGCCTGATGGGCTTTGGCCACCGCGTCTACAAGAACTACGACCCGCGCGCCAAGCTGATGCAGGAAACGTGCAAGGAAGTGCTCTCGGCCCTGGGCCTGGAAAACGACCCGCTGTTCAAGCTGGCCATGGAACTGGAACGCATCGCCCTGTCGGATCCTTACTTCGTGCAGCGCAAGCTGTACCCGAACGTGGACTTCTACTCGGGTATCGTCCAGCGCGCCATCGGCATCCCGACCTCGCTGTTCACGGCCATCTTCGCGCTGGCCCGCACGGTGGGCTGGATCGCCCAGTGGAACGAAATGCTGTCGGATCCCGATTACAAGATCGGCCGTCCGCGCCAGCTGTTCACCGGTTCGGTCACGCGCGACGTGCCCCCGATGGACAAGCGTTGATACGCTGCCTGGCTTGAACAAGAAACCGCCTTCGGGCGGTTTTTTGTTGCCCGCTCGCGCCGCCGTCGAGCGCGCCGTCGCGGCCGGGCGCTTTGGCGTTTATCATCCTTGCCATGATTCCGATAGCACTGCCCTCCGCGGGCTTCTATATCTTCGTTTCCCTGGGCTTCCTGGCGGGGCTTATCCTGCTTGGCTGGGCGCTGGTGCTGGTCGCCAGCGGCGGCGCGCGCCGCACGGTGCGCAAGTACTGGAAGACCTCCAGCCTGCTGTTCGTGGTGCTGGCGGTTCCCTTTGCCTTCTATGCCTGGGTCCAGGCGGTGATCTGGCAGGTGGAGCGCGAAGGCGATCGCGCCGAGGCCGCCCGCAATGTCACCCTCGCGGCGACGACCACGGTGGGCGGCATTGCCATGCCGGCCGGCACGCGCCTGAAGCTGCAGGACGAGGGGCAACTGGAGACCTACGTCGAGGCCGAGTTCCCGCGGCCGGTGGCCATGTACGGCGTGCAGGCGTCGAGCGCGCGGCGCTATCTGGACGCCGAGTACGACAGCGAGACCTACGCGCTGCGCGGCCGGCATCCGCGCACCGTCCTGCTGCGGGGCGCCGGCAGCCAGGCGGTGCAGGGCTGGCAGTGCGACGCCACCCAGGACATCGAGTTCGACGTGATGCAGGATGGCGCCATGAAGGCGCTGAACACGTGCGTGCTGGGCCCGGGCAACCGGGTCGATGCGCTCGATCTTGCGCCCGGCTCCATCGTGTATGGATCGGGCGGCACCGTCTATACCGATGGCTCGCGCGACCCGGACCAATGGCGCATCGAGGTCAAGGATCCGGTGGCGGTCAAGGTGTTCGGATTGCCGTTGAGCGAGCCCCGGCTCTACCTCGATGGCGAGCGGCGCCTGCTGCGTGTCAGCGATGCCGAATTGGCCTGCCCGACGACCTTTGGCGGCGTCCGCTACGCCGCCGGCACGCAGGTCCAGACCATGCGGCGCGGCCGCGGCGATGGCCGCGAGCCGTTCCCGGGCGTGCTGGTGCTGAGTCCGTGGAATGGCGACGTCGCCAGGCGCGACGGCCAGGCCGACGTGCCCGAGGGCATGTCGGTGAGGCAGACGCTGTCGGGCGAGGTCATCGACGTGGTCAAGAACGACGCCGTGGGCGTGTTCCACTTCGCCACCATCATCGTGGGCGACGACGCGCCCCAGCCGACCCGCGCGCGCTGTCCCTGAGCCGGGCGGGCCGCGCGGGTCGCGGCGCGCGTTACGCGCCGATGCCGCGCGCCATCAGCACGGCGAACAGCGGCAGGAAGATGAACAGGTGCGATTCGATCATCACCCAGCGGCGCGCGCGCTTGATCTGCGCGGCGTCCGGCACGAAGGCGGGCTGCTGGCGCGCCTGTTTCGCCCAGCGCAGGAAGGCCAGCGTGGGCGGGGCCGAACAGAGGCCGATGATGACGAACAGCGTGACCTTGGCGTGGAACCACGGGTTGCCCATGTAGAACGCGGCGCCCTTGACGCCCAGGGTCAGGCGCAGCACGCCGGTGACCAGCACCAGGATCGCGCTGAGCAGATAGAGGCGGTCATAGACCACCAGGCGCTTGAGCGTGGCCGGCGTCAGGTCGGGGCGCAGCAGCACCGCTTCGGCGGTCAGCACCACCACCAGCACGAAGATGGCCAGGAAGTGAAACCAGGCCAGGAAGGCGTCGAGCAACATAGGGTCGGGCTCCGGTAGGGAAGGGGTCGAGGGGAGTCTCTGCCCCGTTTTTACCATTCGCCCGTCGCCACGCACTATCGCGCCATCAAGCCGCACAAAAAAAGGACGCCCCGTGGGGCGTCCCTTGCGTGCCGATCAACGCAATGCGATCAACGGCGCTTCTTGGCGGCCTCGGCGGCTTCCTGCTGCGCATCGACCACGGCCAGGGCGGTCATGTTGACGATGCGGCGCACGGTGGCGCTGGTCGTCAGGATGTGCACCGGACGCGCGGCGCCCAGCAGGATCGGGCCCATCGCGACGCCATTGCTGCCGGTCATCTTCAGCATGTTGTACGTGATGTTGCCGGTGTCCAGCGTCGGCATGACCAGCAGGTTGGCCGGACCCTTCAGGGTGCTGTCCGGGTAGGCCTGCACGCGGATCTTTTCCGACAGGGCGGCGTCGGCGTGCATTTCGCCGTCCACTTCCAGGTCGGGCGCGCGGTCCTGCACCAGCTGGCGCGCGGCGGCCATCTTGCGCGACGATTCCGTGACGCGGCTGCCGAAGTTCGAGTGCGACAGCAGGGCGATCTTGGGCACCACGCCGAAACGCAGCATCTCGTCGGCGGCCTGGATGGTGATGTTGGCGACTTCCTCGGCCGACGGGTTCTCGTTGACGTGGGTGTCGGTGACGAACAGCGTCTGGTCGGGCAGCATCAGCACGTTCAGGGCGGCGTAGGTCTGGCCTTCCTTCCTGCCGATGATCTCGTCGATGTACTTGAGCTGGTTGTCGTACTTGCTGGCCACGCCGCACAGCAGCGCGTCGGCGTCGCCACGGCGCAGCAGCATCGCGCCGATCAGCGTGTTGTGCTTGCGGATCATCGCCTTGGCGATGGCCGGGGTCACGCCCTCGCGGCCCTTGAGCTGGTAGTACGCGTTCCAGGTTTCGTTGAAGCGGCTGTCGTCTTCGGGATCGACGATCTCGAAGTGCTGGCCGGCGACCAGGCGCAGGCCGAACTTCTTGATGCGCATCTCGATCACGGACGGGCGGCCGATCAGGATCGGGAACGCCAGCTTTTCGTCGGCCACGGTCTGCACCGCGCGCAGCACGCGCTCGTCTTCGCCGTCGGCGTAGATGACGCGCTTGGGCGCCTTCTTGGCCTGGGCGAACAGCGGGCGCATCAGCTGGCCCGAGTGGTAGACGAAGCCCATCAGCTTCTGGCGGTAGGCCTCGATGTCCTCGATCGGACGGGCGGCCACGCCGGAGTCGGCGGCGGCCTGGGCCACGGCCGGGGCGATCTGGACGATCAGGCGCGGGTCGAACGGCTTCGGGATGATGTAGTCGGGACCGAACGACAGTTCCTGGCCGGCGTAGGCGCGGGCCACTTCGTCGTTCTGTTCGGCTTCCGCCAGTTCGGCGATGGCCTTGACGCACGCCAGCTTCATTTCCTCGGTGATGCGCGAGGCGCCGGCATCCATGGCGCCGCGGAAGATGAAGGGGAAGCACAGCACGTTGTTGACCTGGTTCGGGTAGTCCGAACGGCCGGTGGCGATGATGCAGTCGGGGCGGGCGGCCTTGGCGATTTCCGGGCGGATTTCCGGTTCCGGGTTGGCCAGCGCCAGGATCAGCGGACGGTCGGCCATGGTCTTGACCATGTCGGCGGTCAGCACGCCGGCGGTCGAGCAGCCCAGGAACACGTCGGCGCCGTTGACCACGTCGGCCAGCGTGCGCGCGTCGGTCTTCTGCGCGTAGCGCTTCTTGTTGGCTTCCATGTTTTCATCGCGGCCTTCCCAGATCACGCCGCGCGAATCCACCACGTAGATGTTCTCGCGCTTGACGCCCAGGTGCACCAGCAGGTCCAGGCAGGCGATGGCGGCGGCGCCGGCGCCCGAGCAGGCCAGCTTGACCGTGCCGATGTCCTTGCCCACGACCTTCAGGCCGTTCAGGATGGCGGCCGACGAGATGATGGCGGTGCCGTGCTGGTCATCGTGGAAGACGGGGATCTTCATGCGCTCGCGCAGCTTCTTCTCGATGTAGAAGCACTCGGGCGCCTTGATGTCCTCGAGGTTGACGCCGCCGAGCGTGGGCTCGAGCGCGGCGATGATGTCGACCAGCTTGTCGGGGTCGTTCTCGGCCAGTTCGATGTCGAACACGTCGATGCCGGCGAACTTCTTGAACAGGCAGCCCTTGCCTTCCATGACCGGCTTGGCGGCCAGCGGACCGATGTTGCCCAGGCCCAGCACGGCGGTGCCGTTGGTGATCACGCCCACCAGGTTGCCGCGCGAGGTGTACTTGGAGGCGGCGTCGTCGCCCTGGTCGAAGATGGCCATGCACGCGGCGGCCACGCCGGGCGAGTACGCCAGCGACAGGTCGTCCTGGTTGGCGAGGGTCTTGGTCGGGGTGACCGAGATTTTGCCGGGGGTGGGATAGGCGTGGTAATCCAACGCCAGCTTGGTGAGGGTTTCGTCCATGGGATATAGCCTTTTCGGCGCTAACTGTAGGTAAAAAACGGAAAGCAAAAAGCGGGCTCGCGGCCCGCCGTATTCTTTGGGAAATGCTTAGGGAACACCCGTATTTCAACAGAAAGCGGCGCGAATTGGTTGCTGCACCGCAGCGATCGTCCGATTTTGATCAAGCCGGCGCACTTTCGCGCCTCCGGCACGCAAAAGGAAAAAGCCCCGGCGTTCGGGGCTTTTTCCTTTGCTTTCAGCGCGTTATTGCGCCCAGGGTGGCGTGGCGCGGGTCTTGGCCCCGAGTTTCTGGCGCAGCGTGTCGGCCTGCGCCTGCAGGCCCAGGCTGTCCAGCGCGTGCAGCACGATCCAGTCGGCGCTGACTTCGAAGAAGTCGCGCAGGCGGGCGCGGGTGTCGCTGCGGCCGAAGCCGTCGGTGCCCAGCGTGCGGTAGGGCGCGGGCACCCAGGCGCGGATCTGTTCGGGCACGGCGCGCACGTAGTCGGTCGCGGCCACCACCGGCGCGTCGCTGCCGCCGAGGCAGGCGCGCACCCAGTCCGCGTCCGGCGCGGTGGCCAGGCCGAGCGCGCGGGCGCGTTCGGCCTCGCGGCCGTCGCGCGCCAGTTCGGAGAAGCTGGTCACGCTCCAGACCTCGGCATCCACGTCGTATTCCGCGTGCAGCCGCTCGGCGGCCATTTCCGCTTCGCGCAGCATGGGGCCGGCGCCCAGCAGGCGCACCGCGGCCTGCTGGCGCGCCGGGCGCAGGCGGTACATGCCGCGCAGGATGCCTTCGGCCGCCGCGCCGTCCTGCGGCAGGTCGGGCTGCGCCAGGTTCTCGTTGGTGACGGTCAGGTAGAAGAACTCGTCGCGCTGCTCGTCCAGCATGCGGCGCATGCCGTACTCGACGATGACCGCGACTTCGTAGGCGTAGGCCGGATCGTAGGCGCGGCAGTTGGGCACGGCCGCCGCCATGATGTGGCTGGAGCCGTCCTGGTGCTGCAGGCCTTCGCCGCCCAGCGTGGTGCGGCCGGACGTGGCGCCGATGAGAAAGCCGCGCGTGCGCTGGTCGGCCGCGGCCCAGATCAGGTCGCCGATGCGCTGGAAGCCGAACATCGAGTAATAGATATAGAAGGGCAGCATCGGCAGGCCATTGACCGAGTAGCTGGTGCCGGCCGCCGTCCACGAGGAGATCGCGCCGGCCTCGGTGATGCCTTCTTCCAGGATCTGGCCGTCGCGCGCCTCGCGGTAGTACAGCACCGAGCCGATGTCTTCGGGTTCGTACAGCTGGCCCTGCGCCGAGTAGATGCCGATCTGGCGGAACAGGTTGGCCATGCCGAAGGTGCGCGCTTCGTCGGCCACGATCGGCACGATGCGCGGGCCGACCTGCGGGTCCTTCAGCAGCGCTGTCAGCATGCGCACGATGGCCATGGTGGACGACATTTCCTTGCCGTCGGCGCTGAGCGCGAAGCGCGCCCATTGCTCGACCGCCGGCGGCGCCAGGCGCGGCGCCTGCGTCTGGCGGCGCGGAATGTGGCCGCCGAGCGCGGCGCGGCGCGCCTGCAGGTGGCGCAGCTCGGCGCTGTCTTCGGCGGGGCGGTAGAACTTGAGCGCCAGACAGTCGGCGTCGGAAATCGGCAGCGCGAAGCGGTCGCGGAACGCCAGCAGCGCCTCGTCGTCCAGCTTCTTCTGCTGGTGGGTGGTCATCTTGCCCTGGCCGGCCGTGCCCATGCCGAAGCCCTTCTTGGTCTGCGCCAGGATCACGGTGGGCTGGCCGCGATGATGCGCGGCGCGGTGGTACGCGGCATGGATCTTGACCATGTCGTGGCCGCCGCGGTGCAGGCGGTCGATGGCTTCGTCGGTCCAGTCGGCCACCAGCGCCGCCAGTTCGGGATTCTGGTTGAAGAAGTGCGCGCGGTTGAAGGCGCCGTCGTTGGCGGCGAAGGTCTGGAACTGGCCGTCCACCGTGTTGGCGAAGGCGCGCGCCAGGGCGCCGTTGGTGTCACGGCGCAGCAGGGCGTCCCAGTCGCTGCCCCAGACCAGCTTGATGACGTTCCAGCCGGCGCCGGCGTACAGCGTTTCCAGCTCGTCGATGATGCGGCCGTTGCCGCGCACCGGGCCGTCCAGGCGCTGCAGGTTGCAGTTGACCACGAACACCAGGTTGTCGAGTTTCTCGCGCGCGGCCAGGGTCAGCGCGGCGATCGATTCGGGCTCGTCCATCTCGCCGTCGCCGAAGATGCCCCAGACCTTGCGGTCGGCGCCCGGCACCAGCGAGCGGTGCTCCAGGTAGCGCATGAAGCGCGCCTGGTAGATCGCGTTGATGGGGCCAATGCCCATCGAGCCGGTCGGGAACTGCCAGAAATCCGGCATCAGCCACGGATGCGGGTACGACGACAGGCCGCGCAGGCCGCGCGCGGTGGCGGTGATTTCCTGGCGGAAGTGGGCCAGGTCGTCGTCGCTGAGGAAACCCTCCAGGTAGGCGCGGGCGTAGACGCCGGGCGCCGAGTGCGGCTGCATGTAGACCAGGTCGCCCGGGCCGTCGGCGCCGGCGGCGCGGAAGAAATGGTTGAAGCCGACTTCGAACAGGTCGGCGGCCGAGGCGTAGCTGGCGATGTGTCCGCCCAGCTCGCCATGGGCCTGGTTGGCGCGCACCACCATGGCCAGCGCGTTCCAGCGGTTGATGCGGGCAATGCGTTCCTCGACCGCCAGGTTGCCGGGGAAGGGCGGCTCCTGGTCGGCGGGAATGGTGTTCAGGTAGGCGGTGCGCGTCTGGCTGTTGGCGCGCAGCCCCAGCGTGGCGGCATGCCCCAGCAGGTTGTCCAGCACATAGCCCGCCCGGTCGGCGCCCGAGGCCTCGACCAGGGACTGCAGGCCGTCGCGCCATTCGGCGGTTTCGGCGGGATCGGCGTCATGCCGGGGGTCTGTCCCGGCGGGGGAATGGCTGGCGTCGCACATGATGGTTTTGTCTCCTTGTAAGCGCCATGCTAGTCCTGTCCCTGGGGCATGGGTAATCAAAATGCCAGGAGGAAATCCAGGTTTTCAGCATAATCGTTTGCCGATTTCAGGGTGGGCGGCAGGATCTGCCGCCAAGGGCCGCTTACCGGTGGTGACCACCTGCTGGACGCCGAGGCGCTAGAATTCGCGCTTCAGAAAAAACAAACCGGCAACCAACAGGGCGTAAACGCCCTGAAGGCCGTGGCCGTCCCGCTCCCGCGGCGGGTCGACCCCGGCCAGTAAAGGGAGACTTCAATGACTCAACCCACCACCGTCCCGGCAGAGGTCACGCTACCGGAACTGACGTTCCGCGGCGTGCTGCTGGGCGCGGTCATCACCATCATCTTCACCGCCTCCAATGTGTTCCTGGGGCTCAAGGTCGGCCTGACCTTCTCCTCGGCGATCCCGGCGGCGGTTATTTCCATGTCGGTGTTGCGGCTGTTCAAGGACGCCAACATCCTCGAGAACAACATGGTGCAGACGCAGGCCTCGGCGGCCGGCACGCTGTCCTCCATCATCTTCATCCTGCCGGCCCTGGTCATGATGGGCCACTGGCAGGGCTTTCCGTTCTGGCAGACCCTGGGCATCTGCGCGGCCGGCGGCATGCTGGGCGTGATGTTCACGATTCCGCTGCGCCATGTGATGGTGGTGCAGAGCGACCTGCCGTATCCGGAAGGCGTGGCCGCGGCCGAGATCCTGCGGGTTGGCAGCGCCGAGCGCGCCCAGGAAGCGGCCGAAGAGGCGGGCCGAGCGCCGGCCAAGCCGGCCGCCACCGGCATGGGCGACATCGTCAGCGGCGGCGTGGTCGCGGCGGCGGTCAGCTTCGCCGCCAGCGGCCTGCGGGTGCTGGGCGAAGGCGTCAGCGGCTGGTTCGCGCTGGGCGGCGCGGTGTTCCGGCTGCCGATGGGTTTTTCGCTGGCGCTGCTCGGCGCCGGCTACCTGATCGGCATCGTGGCCGGCCTGGCCATGCTGACCGGGCTGGTGATCTCGTGGGGCATCGCGGTGCCGATCCTGACCTCGATGGCCGAGATGCCCGCCGGCATGACGCTGGCCAAGTTCGCCACCGGGCTGTGGTCGTCGCAGGTGCGTTTCATCGGCGCCGGCGTGATCGGCGTGGGCGCCATCTGGACGCTGGCGACGCTGTTCGTGCCGATGGCGCGCGGCGTCAAGGCCTCGTTCTCGGCGCTGACAAAGGCTGGCGCGGCGCGCGCCGGCAAGGCCCCGCGCACCGAGCGCGACCTGTCTGCCGGCTGGATCTCGGTGGTCACGCTGGTGCTGGTGGCGGTGCTGGTGATCACCTTCCAGGTGTTCCTGGCGGGCGCGCCGCTGTCGGCCGCGGCCATCTGGAAGCTGGTGGCCTACGCGGTGCTGTTCGCCTTCGTGTTCGGCTTCCTGGTGGCGGCCGCCTGCGGCTACATGGCCGGCCTGGTGGGGTCGTCGACCAGCCCGATCTCGGGCGTGGGCATCGTCGCCATCGTGCTGGTGTCGTTGCTGATGCTGGCCCTGGGCGGCGAATTGCTGGCGGTGCAGAACGGCGTGCAGATGACGATCGCGCTGGCCATCTTCAGCACGTCGGCGGTGGTGGCCGTGGCGTCGATCTCGAACGACAACCTGCAGGACCTGAAGACCGGCTGGCTGGTGGGCGCGACGCCCTGGCGCCAGCAGGTGGCGCTGCTGATTGGCTGCGTGGTCGGCGCGGCGGTGATCTCGCCGGTGCTGGAGCTGCTGTACAACGCCTACGGCTTTGCCGACGCCATGCCGCGCGAAGGCATGGATCCGGCGCAGGCGCTGTCGGCGCCGCAGGCCACGCTGATGCTGGCGATCGCGCGCGGCATTTTCACGCACCAGCTGAACTGGACCATGATCCTGATCGGCATGGCGGTGGGCGTCGGCCTGATCGTGCTGGACGAGATCCTCAAGCGCACCTGCAAGGTGGCGCGCATCCCGGTGCTGGCGGTGGGCATCGGCATCTACCTGCCGCCGACCGTGGCGGCGCCGATCGTGGCCGGCGCGCTGCTGGCCTGGCTGCTGGAGCGGGCGCTGCGCCGCCGCGCCGCGGCCGCCGGCAAGGACTACGAGTCGTTCGCCGAGGCCGCCAACCGGCGCGGCGTGCTGATCGCCTCCGGCCTGATCGTGGGCGAGAGCCTGGTGGGCGTGGTGATGGCGGCCATCATCGGCGCCGCCGGCACCGATGCGCCGCTGGCGATCGCGGGCGAGGAGTTCGCGCGCACCGCCTCTTTCCTGGGGCTGGCGGTATTCGCGCTGGTGGCGGTGCTGTTCTGGCGCCGGGTGATGCGGCTGGCGTAGCGCCGCGACGCATCGATCAAGGGGCATGGCGCGCGGGCGCCATGCCCTTTTTTCATGCGGATCGCAGCAGGTCGGCCAATGTGCGGGCGATGACCTTGGTGGCGCGCCGCAGGTCTTCCAGCACTACGCGCTCGTCGCTGCGCTTGGCGTGCGATTCCAGCACGGTGCGCGGACCGGCGCCGTAGATCACACCGGGAACGCCGGCCTCGGCATACAGGCGCACGTCGGTATAGAGCGGCGTGCCCATGGCGGGGATGGGCTCGCCGAACAGCTCCTGGCCGTGCTTGCGCAGGGCGTCCACCAGTGGCTGGTTGCCGGGCAGCGGCCGCATGGCGTTGGCCAGCAGCAGGCGCCTGATCTCGACGCGGATGCCGGGCGCGGCGGCCGCGGCGTCTTCGATGATGCGGCGGATGTCGGCCTCGACCTCGGCCGCGTTCTCTTCGGGGATCATGCGGCGGTCCAGCTTGAACACGACCTTGCCGGGCACCACGTTGGTGTTGGTGCCGCCTTCGATGCGGCCGATGTTCAGGTAGGGGTGGCTGATGCCTTCGACCTGCGAGGTGATCCCGCGATAGCGCGCATTCTGCGCATACAGCGCGTTCATGATGCCGACCGCGCCCTGCAGCGCGTCCACGCCGGTGGCGGGAATGGCGGCGTGCGCCATCTTGCCGTGCACCGTGACTTCCATCTGCAGGCAGCCGTTGTGCGCCGTCACGACTTCATAGCTGAAGCCGGCCGCGATCAGCAGGTCGGGTTTCGTCAACCCCTGGCGCAGTAGCCAGCCGGGCCCGAGCAGGCCGCCGAATTCCTCGTCGTAGGTGAAATGCAGCTCGACCGCGCCGTGGCTCGGACGGGCCACCGCTTCCAGCGCGCGCAGCGCGAAGGTGAAGCTGGCGAAATCGCTCTTGCTGACCGCGGCGGCGCGGCCGTACAGGCTGCCGTCCACGATCTCGGCGCCGTACGGATCGTGCTCCCAGCCATCGCCCGGCGGCACCACGTCGCCGTGGGCGTTGAGCGCGATGCGGCGGCCGCCGGCGCCGTATTCGCGGCGCACGATCAGATTGGTGATGGATTCCATGCCATAGGCGCGCACCTCGTCGGCGGGCACGGGATGGGACTCGGCCTGCAGGCCGAAGCCCTGCAGCAGTTCGGCGGTGCGGACGGCGTGGGGGGCGTTGTTGCCCGGCGGCGTGTCGGTCGGCACGCGCACCAGTTCCTGCAGGAAGCGCACTTCTTCATCGAAGTGGGCGTCCACCCAGGCGTCGAGTCGGGCGTAGTCGGTCATGGTTCAGCTCGTTGCTTCGTTGGCGAGATCGTCAAGCAGCCGCTGCATTGCCTGCGCGGCCAGCTGCATGTCGTGGTTGGTGGTGGATTCGAGCGGGTTGTGGCTGATGCCGGCGTTCTGGCCGCGCACGAACAGCATGGCTTGCGGCATGATCTCGTGCAGCTTCATGGCGTCGTGGCCGGCGCCGCTGGGCATGCAGTGGACCGGCACGCCCTGCGCCTGGACCGCGCGCTCCCAGCGTTGCTGCCAGGCCGGCGCGCTGGGCGCGGCGGCGGCGCGCATGGTTTCCTCCAGTGTGTAGCGCAGGCCGCGGCGCTGGCAGATCGCTTCCAGTTCGGCCAGCACGTCCGTGGCCAGCGCATCGCGCTGCGGATCGCTGGGCGCGCGCAGGTCGAGGCTGAAGCGGCATTCGCCGGGCACCACGTTGATCGAGCCATTGGGCACTTCCAGCATGCCGACGGTGCCGACCGAGTCGCCGTCGCGCGCGGCGCGGCCTTCGACGAACACGATCAGCTCGGCCGCGGCCACGGCGGCGTCGCGGCGCCGGTCCATCGGCGTGGTGCCGGCGTGGCAGGCCGTGCCGTGGATCCGCGCGCGGTAGCGCACGCAGCCGTTGATGGAGGTGACCACGCCGAGCGGCAGGCCCATTTCGTTCAGCACGGGGCCCTGTTCGATATGCACTTCGATGAAGCCCAGATAGCGGGCCGGGTCGCGCTTGAGCTTGGCAATGTCGTCGACGCACAGCCCCGCGTGCGCCATGGCGTCGCGCATGCTGATGCCGTCGGCGTCCTTCTGTTCGAGCCAGCGCGGCTGGAAGTCGCCGATCAGCGCGCCGGATCCGAGGAAGGTGGCCGGATAGCGCTGGCCTTCCTCTTCGGAAAATGCGACGACTTCGATCGCGTAGGGCAGGCGGCGGCCCTGACGGTGCAGCGCGCGCACGCAGGCCATCGGCACGAAGATGCCGAGGCGGCCGTCGTATTTGCCGGCATTGCGCACCGTGTCGTAATGGCTGCCGCTCATCAGGATGGGCGCATCGGCGCGGACCGCATGGTAGCGGCCGACCACGTTGCCGACGGCATCGATGCCGACTTCGTCGAAGCCGCAATCGCGCATCCAGTGCGAGATGCGCTGCGCGCAGGCGCGGTGCGCATCGGTCAGGTAGGTGACGGTGAGCTGGCCGTTCTCGGCATAGCCGGGGTCGCTGTGCGCGCTGAGTTTTTCCTGCCAGTCCCAGATGTCGTTGCCCTGTTGCGGTTCGGCGCCGAAGCGTTCGTGCAACTGCACTTCGGCGTCGCGGTGCAATTGGCGCAGGGCCTCGCGGCGCTCATCGTCCGGCGCGTTGTGCTGGCGGCGTTCGAGGGCCTGGACCCACTGCGCGTCTTGCACGGGGGCGCCGCGCGGGTCGTAGCGGGACAGCACGAACGGGAAGCCGAAACGCGCGGCATGGTCGGCGGCCAGCGCGGCTGCGGCGTTTGCGGCGAACGCGGGCGCGGGCTGGGCGCGCAGCAGCGCCAATTGCGCGGCGGCATCGGCGTCGTCCACCGCGCGTTGCAGCGCCAGCTGCAACTGGGCCACGCTGTGCACCGGCCGCGCGCGCACCGCCTGGTCCACGGCCCAGGGCGCGTGCGGATACAGGTCGGCCAGCATGGCGGCCGCGTCTTGCGGCGCGGCGTCGTTGAATCGGGCGAGGGTATGGGCCATGGTTGCGCCGTTCAGGGAGCGGGTTGATAGGGATGGCGCGCCTGCCAGTGCCGGGCGATGTCCAGGCGGCGGCAGACCCAGACGCGGTCGTGGCGCGCGATGTGGTCCAGGAAGCGTTGCAGGGCGACGATGCGGCCCGGCCGGCCCAGCAGGCGGCAATGCATGCCGATGCTGAGCATCTTGGGGGCCTCGTCGCCTTCGGCGTAGAGCGCGTCGAAACTGTCCTTGAGGTACTGGAAGAACGGGTCGGCGTGCGAGTAGCCCTGCGGCAGCGCGAAGCGCATGTCGTTGCAATCCAGGGTGTAGGGCACGATCAGTTGCGGCGCCACGCTGCCGTCGCTCTTTTGCACCTGCATCCAGAAGGGCAGGTCGTCGCCGTAGTAGTCGCTGTCGTACTCGAAGCCGCCGTAGTCGGCCACCAGGCGGCGCGTGCGCGGGCTGTCGCGGCCGGTGTACCAGCCCAGCGGGCGGGCGCCGGTCAGCTGCGCCAGGGCGTCCATGCCCAGGCGCATGTGCTCGCGTTCGGTGGCTTCGTCCACGTTCTGGTAGTGCACCCAGCGCCAGCCGTGGCAGGCGATCTCGTGGTCGAGTTCGACCAGCGCCGAGGCCAGCTCGGGGTGGCGCTGCAGCGCCATGCCGACGGCGAACACCGTGAGCGGCAGGCCGCGCTTTTCGAATTCACGCAGGATGCGCCAGACGCCCACGCGCGAGCCGTACTCGTAGATGCCTTCCATGCTCAGGTGGCGTTCCGGGTAGCTGGCCGGATTGAACATCTCGGACAGGAACTGCTCGGACCCCGCGTCGCCATGCAGCACGCAGTTTTCGCCGCCTTCCTCGTAATTGAGCACGAACTGCACCGCGATGCGGGCGCCGCCGGGCCATTGCGCATGCGGCGGGTTGCGGCCGTAGCCGATCAGGTCACGCGGGTAGGGCTGGGTGGCGTCGTAGGTGCTCATGGCGGGGCGGGCGTGGACATCGTGTTCGACACGATAAGGTAAACCGCATTGTCTGTATACAATTTATGTACATCATTAGTGATGACCCTAATACGCCAGGGAAAATCGGTCGTCCTGAAACGAACAACCCGCCGGCATGCGCTGCCGGCGGGTTGTTCGTGGGCATCGGTAATCGGTCGGGTCAGCGCAGGTCGCCGCAGGGCCAGGCGCTGGCGCCGTAGCCGCCGTCAGCCGTTGCGGTAGAGAAAGCTGTAGGCGTTGATCGCCGGCACCCCCCCAAGATGCGCGTACAGCACCCGGGAACCGGCCGGAATCTCTCCGCGCCGCACGATGTCCATCATGCCCTGCATCGATTTACCCTCGTAGACCGGGTCGGTCATCATCCCTTCGAGCCGCGCGCACAGGCGGATGGCCTCGTTGGTCTCGGCCGACGGCAGGCCGTAGGCCGGGTACGCATAACGCGTGTCCAGCACCACGTCGCTGTCCGTGATGGGGCGTTGCAGGCCCACCATGTCGGCGGTGCGGCGCGCGATGCGCAGGATCTGCGCGCGGGTCTGGTCGGGCGTGGCCGAGGCGTCGATGCCGATCACGCGGTCGGCGCGGCCGTCGGCGGCAAAGCCCACCACCATGCCGGCCTGGGTGCTGCCGGTGACGGCGCAGACCACGATGTAGTCGAACCTGAAGCCCAGCTCGGCCTCCTGCCGCCGCACTTCCTCGGCGAAGCCGACATAGCCCAGCCCGCCCAGCTCATGGTCGGAGGCGCCGGCCGGGATCGCATAGGGCTTGCCGCCGCGCTTGCGCACGTCTTCCAGCGCCTCTTCCCAGCTGCGGCGGAAACCGATGTCGAAGCCCTGGTCCACCAGGCGCACGTCGGCGCCCATCAGCCGGCTCATCATGATGTTGCCGACCCGGTCGTAGACCGCGTCCGAGTAGTCCACCCAGTTTTCCTGCACCAGCACGCAGGCCAGGCCGAGCTTGGCGGCCACCGCCGCCACCATGCGGGTGTGGTTGGACTGAATGCCGCCGATGGTGACGAGTGTGTCGCAGCCCTGTTCCAGCGCCTGCGGAATCAGGTATTCCAGCTTGCGCAGCTTGTTGCCGCCGAATGCCAGGCCGCTGTTGCAGTCCTCGCGCTTGGCATAGATCTCGACCTTGCCGCCCAGATGGGCGGACAGGCGGTCGAGTTTCTCGATGGGGGTGTCGCCGAAGGTCAGGCGATGGCGGGGAAAGCGTTGCAGATCCATGCGGGCTCCTGGTGGGGAAGGGTCCGGGCGGACGGCGCCGCGGATGGAAAAATCATAGGAACCCGTCGGATTGTTGGTCAATTGCGTATTTTTTTAATTTCTTCCTTTTAAATTTTTAGGAAATTGGATTTTTAGATTTAATATTTATCAATAAAAAATAAAGACCAAATTAAATTTTATAGGGACATATTGAATGGCCGCCATCGCCGGGCTGGATCGCATCGACCGCCAGATCCTGCGCCTGCTGCAGCAGGACGCCCAGATCACCAACCTGGACCTGAGCGCGCGCGTGCACCTCAGTCCCGCGGCCTGCCTGCGGCGCGTGGAAAAGCTCAAGGCCGAGGGCATCATCCGGAAGACCGTGGCGCTGCTCGAACCGGCCGAGGTCGAGATGGCCACGCTGGTCATCGTCGGGGTGGTGCTGGACCGCTCCACGCCCGAGTCCTTCACCGACTTCGAAGCGGCGGCGCGCGGCATCAGCGGCTGCCTCGAATGCCACCTCGTGGCGGGCGAGTTCGACTACTTCCTGATGCTGCGCATCCGCGACCTGGAGCGCTTCAACAAGCTGCACGCGGGCGAGATCATCAAGCTGCCCGGGGTGCGCCAGATCCGCACTTTTTTCGTCCTGAAAGAGATCCTGTCGACCACCGAGCTGCCGCTCTGACGAGGCTATTGCGCAACACCCCGTGCGCGGGCCAAAAAAAATGCCGCATTGCGGCATTTTTCGTTAGCGGAAATTGGTGGCGAGTAGACAGCGTAATTGCAGGGGTTGGGCGGACATTCCAATACCGCATGGAGCCATTCCGCTTGCGCTTTTGCGTCACGCAATCGCAAGAAGACGCCCATAAACTCAAAGGGTTATACTTTCATCCATACGGCTTTCAAGGCTTGTACGCGCCTTCTGCCCCTGCTATCCGCTAAACGGGAAGCCCGTGTCGCGGAAGGTTTTCCTGCATCGTAATCGAGTGAAGCACTCGTAAAGGTGAAGCGATTATGTCTTCGGAAATAGAATCCCTATCCACGTCTTACTTGTTTGGGGGAAATGCCCCCTACGTTGAGGAGCTTTACGAAGCCTACCTCGACAACCCCGGTTCGGTACCTGACAACTGGCGCGAATACTTCGACCAGCTGCAGCACGCTCCCGCGACCGACGGCCAGGAATCCACCCGCGACCAGGCCCACGCTCCCATCGTCGAATCGTTCGCCCAGCGCGCCAAGGCCAATGCCTTCGTGCAACGCGCCGCCGAACCCGATCTGAGCGTCGCCTCCAAGCAAGTCTCGGTGCAATCGCTGATCGCCGCCTACCGCTCGCTGGGTTCGCGCTGGGCCGACCTGGATCCGCTCAAGCGCCAGGAACGTCCCCCGATCCCCGAACTCGATCCGGCCTTCTACGGCCTGACCGAAGCCGACCTGGACCAGACCTACTCGGCCACCAACACCTACTTCACGACCGCCAGCACCATGACGCTGCGCGACATCCTGAAGGCGCTGCGCGACACGTACTGCCGCAGCATCGGTGCTGAATTCACGCACATCTCCGACCCCGCCGCCAAGCGCTGGATCCAGGAACGCCTGGAAACCACGCTGGGCGCGCCGACCTACTCGGTCGAGGAAAAGCGTCACATCCTGCAGCAGCTGACCGAGTCCGAAGGCCTCGAGCGCTTCCTGCACACCAAGTACGTCGGCCAGAAGCGCTTCTCGCTGGAAGGCGGCGAAAGCTTCATCGCCTCGATGGACGAAGTGGTGAACCACGCCGGTGAAAACGGCGTCCAGGAAATCGTGGTCGGCATGGCCCACCGCGGCCGCCTGAACCTGCTCGTGAACATCATGGGCAAGATGCCCGGCGACCTGTTCGCCGAGTTCGAAGGCAAGCACGCCGAAGGCCTGACCGATGGCGACGTGAAGTACCACAACGGCTTCTCGAGCGACCTGTCGACCCGTGGCGGTCCGGTGCACCTGTCGCTGGCGTTCAACCCGTCCCACCTGGAAATCGTCAACCCCGTGGTCGAAGGCAGCGCGCGCGCCCGCCAGGAACGCCGCGGCGACGCCGAAGGCAAGCAAGTGCTGCCGGTGCTGGTGCACGGCGACGCGGCCTTCGCCGGCCAGGGCGTGGTGATGGAAACGCTGAACCTGGCCCAGACCCGCGGCTACGGCACGGGCGGCACGATGCACATCGTCATCAACAACCAGATCGGCTTCACCACGTCGGATCCGCGCGACTCGCGCTCGACGCTGTATTGCACCGACGTGGCCAAGATGATCGAAGCCCCGGTGTTCCACGTCAACGGCGACGATCCCGAAGCCGTCGTGTTCATCACCAAGCTGGCCCTGGATTACCGCCTGCAGTTCCGCCACGACGTCGTGGTCGACATCGTCTGCTTCCGCAAGCTGGGCCACAACGAGCAGGACACCCCGTCGCTGACGCAGCCGCTGATGTACAAGCGCATCGGCCACCACCCCGGCACGCGCAAGCTGTACGCCGACAAGCTGACCACGCAAGGCGTGCTGGCCGAAGGCGAAGCCGACCAGCTGGTCAAGGACTACCGTCAGCTGATGGAAGACGGCCAGCGCACCATTGAACCGGTGCTGACCGACTACAAGAGCAAGTACGCCATCGACTGGTCGCCGTTCCTGGGCGCCAAGTGGACCGACCAGGCCGACACCGCCGTGCCGCTGGCCGAGCTCAAGCGCATCGGCGAGCGCATCACCACGGTGCCGGAAGGCTTCACGGTGCACCCGCTGGTCGCCAAGCTGCTGAACGACCGCCGCACCATGGCCAAGGGCGAGATGAACCTGGATTGGGGCATGGGCGAACACCTCGCCTTCGCCACGCTGGTTTCGTCGGGCTACGCGATCCGCATCACCGGCCAGGACTCGGGCCGTGGCACGTTCACGCACCGCCACGCCGTGCTGCACGACCAGAACCGCGAGCGCTGGAACGACGGCACCTACATTCCGCTGCAGAACGTCTCGGAAGGCCAGGCTCCGTTCACCGTGATCGACTCGGTGCTGTCCGAAGAGGCCGTGCTGGGCTTCGAATACGGCTACTCGAGCGCCGAACCCAACACGCTGACCATCTGGGAAGGCCAGTTCGGCGACTTCGTCAACGGCGCCCAGGTCGTGATCGACCAGTTCATCAGCTCCGGCGAAGCCAAGTGGGGCCGCCAGTCGGGCCTGACGCTGATGCTGCCGCACGGCTACGAAGGCCAGGGTCCCGAGCACTCGTCGGGCCGCATCGAGCGCTTCCTGCAGCTGTGCGCCGACAACAACATGCAAGTGATCCAGCCGACCTCGGCCTCGCAGATCTTCCATGTGCTGCGTCGCCAGATGATCCGCCCGTTCCGCAAGCCGCTGGTGCTGTTCACGCCCAAGTCGCTGCTGCGCAACAAGGACGCCGGTTCGCCCCTGACCGAACTGGCCGGCGGCAGCTTCCGCCCGGTCATCGGCGAGGTCGACGAGGCCATCGACGCCGCCAAGGTCAAGCGCGTGCTGGCTTGCTCGGGCAAGGTCTACTACGATCTGGTCAATGCCCGCCGTGAACGTGGCGCCGACAACGTCGCCATCGTCCGCGTCGAGCAGCTGTACCCGTTCGCGCACAAGTCGTTCGAGACCGAACTGCGCAAGTACCCGAAGGCCACCGAAGTGATCTGGGTCCAGGACGAGCCGCAGAACCAGGGTGCGTGGTTCTACGTTCAGCATCACGTGTACGAGAACATGGTCGAAGGCCAGAAGCTGGGTTACGCCGGCCGCGCCGCGTCGGCATCGCCGGCCGTGGGCTACCTGGCCAAGCACCAGGAACAGCAGAAGGCCCTGATCGAAACGGCTTTCGCGCCCAAGTTCAAGGTCATGCTGACCAAGTAACCAACCCGATGCACGCGCGGCGTGCGGCAAGTTCCAGCAACCCGCTTTCGAACTTTGCCCGCGCCGCGCGGTCCAGAACACACACTCTACGGAATAAACAAAATGGCTATCACCGACGTCGTCGTCCCCCAACTCTCCGAATCCGTTTCCGAAGCGACCCTGCTGACCTGGAAGAAGCAGCCCGGCGCTGCCGTCGAAGCGGACGAAATCCTGATCGAAGTCGAAACCGACAAGGTCGTGCTGGAAGTGCCGGCTCCCGCCTCGGGCGTGCTGGCTGAAATCGTCAAGGGCGATGGCAGCACCGTCACCTCGGGCGAAGTCCTGGCCCGTATCGACACCGCCGGCAAGGCCGCCGCCACCCCGGCCACCGCCCCCGCCGCCGAAGCGCCCAAGGCCGCCGCGCAAGCCGCCGCCGCCCCGGCCGCTCCCGCCTCGACCGCCGCCGCCGGCGTGGCTTCGCCCGCCGCCGCCAAGATCCTCGCCGAAAAGGGCGTGGACGCCGCCAACGTCGCCGGCACCGGCCGTGACGGCCGCGTCACCAAGGGCGACGCCCTGAACGCCAGCGCCCCCGCCGCCAAGGCCGTGCCGGCCAAGGCCCCGGCCGCTCCGGCCCCGACCACGCTGTCGCTGGACGGCCGTCCGGAACAGCGCGTGCCGATGAGCCGCCTGCGCGCCCGCATCGCCGAGCGCCTGCTGCAATCGCAACAGGAAAACGCGATCCTGACCACGTTCAACGAAGTGAACATGCAAGCGGTCATCGATCTGCGCAACAAGTACAAGGACAAGTTCGAGAAGGAACACGGCATCAAGCTGGGCTTCATGTCGTTCTTCGTCAAGGCCGCCGTTGCCGCGCTGAAGAAGTTCCCGCTGATCAACGCCTCGATCGACGGCAAGGACATCATCTACCACGGCTACTTCGACATCGGTATCGCTGTCGGCAGCCCGCGTGGCCTGGTGGTGCCGATCCTGCGCAACGCCGACCAGCTGTCGATCGCCGAGATCGAAAAGACCATCGCCGACTTCGGCCGCCGCGCCGCCGACGGCAAGCTGGGCATCGAAGAGATGACCGGCGGCACGTTCTCGATCTCCAACGGTGGCGTGTTCGGCTCGATGCTGTCGACCCCGATCATCAACCCGCCGCAATCGGCCATCCTGGGCGTGCACGCCACCAAGGATCGCGCCGTGGTGGAAAACGGCCAGATCGTCATCCGCCCGATGAACTACCTGGCCCTGTCCTACGACCACCGCATCATCGACGGCCGCGAAGCCGTCCTGGGCCTGGTCGCCATGAAGGACGCCCTGGAAGATCCGCAGCGCCTGTTGCTGGACCTGTAATCTCGGCGCCCTGAGCCCGGCGCCGCCGCGGCCTTCGGGCCGGCGGCGCCCGGCCGGCCCCTCGGGCCGGCTCGCGCGGGCCGGGGCGAGTTTCACTCCCTCCTCATTCGCGAGAACACTATGTCCAAACAATTCGACGTCGTCGTCATCGGCGCGGGCCCCGGCGGCTACATCGCCGCCATCCGCGCCGCGCAGCTCGGCATGTCGGTGGCTTGCATCGACGCCTGGCAGAACGGCCAGGGCGGCCCGGCCCCCGGCGGCACCTGCACCAACGTTGGTTGCATCCCGTCCAAGGCGCTGCTGCAATCGTCCGAGCACTACGAGCAGGCCAACCACCACTTCGCCGAGCACGGCATCGAAGTCAAGGGCGTCAGCCTGAAGCTCGACACGCTGATCGGCCGCAAGAACTCGGTGGTCAAGCAGAACAACGACGGCATCCTGTACCTGTTCAAGAAGAACAAGGTCACCTTCTTCCATGGCAAGGGCGCGTTCGTCGGCCAGGTCGAGGGCGGCTGGGCCATCAAGGTCACCGGCACCGCCGAGGAAGACCTGGTTGCCAAGCACGTGGTGGTCGCCACCGGTTCGTCGGCGCGCGAGCTGCCCGGCCTGCCGTTCGATGAAAAGGTCGTGCTGTCCAACGACGGCGCGCTGAACATCGGCGCCGTGCCGAAGTCGCTGGGCGTGATCGGCGCCGGCGTCATCGGTCTGGAAATGGGCAGCGTGTGGCGCCGCCTGGGTTCGGAAGTCACCATCCTGGAAGCGATGCCGGAATTCCTGGCCGCCGCCGACCAGCAAGTGGCCAAGGAAGCCCTGAAGGCCTTCACCAAGCAAGGCCTGAATATCCAGATGGGCGTCAAGATCGGCGAGATCAAGGCGACCGCCAAGTCGGTGACCGTGCCCTACGTCGACGCCAAGGGCGCCGAGCAGAAGCTGGTGGTCGACAAGCTGATCGTCTCGATCGGCCGCGTGCCCTACACCGGCGGCCTGAACGCCGACGCCGTGGGCCTGAAGCTCGACGAGCGCGGCTTCGTTGCCGTGGACGGCGATTGCAAGACCAATCTGCCCAACGTCTGGGCGGTGGGCGACGTGGTGCGCGGCCCGATGCTGGCGCACAAGGCCGAGGAAGAGGGCGTGGCGGTTGCCGAGCGCATCGCCGGCCAGCACGGCCACGTCAACTTCGACACCGTGCCGTGGGTCATCTACACCTCGCCGGAAATCGCCTGGGTCGGCAAGACCGAGCAGCAGCTCAAGGCCGAAGGCCGCGAGTACAAGGCCGGCAGCTTCCCGTTCCTGGCCAACGGCCGCGCCCGCGCGCTGGGTGACACCACCGGCTTCGCCAAGGTGATCGCCGATGCCAAGACCGACGAAGTCCTGGGCGTGCACATCGTGGGCCCGATGGCCTCGGAACTGATCTCGGAAGCCGTGACCATCATGGAATTCCGCGGCGCCGCCGAAGACATCGCCCGCATCTGCCATGCGCACCCGACGCTGTCGGAAGCCGTGAAGGAAGCCGCCCTGGCCGTCGACAAGCGCGCCTTGAACTTCTGATCCGGCACCGCGCTGCGGCTTAGCCAAAGGGGCGGGTTCTCGGACCCGCCCTTTTTTTCATTTGCCTGACCTGCCTTCCCCATGAACGTCCGCGAATACTACGAACAAGCCCTGGCCGAACGCGGCTACCAGCCCGACGCCGCCCAGAAAAAGGCGATCGACCGGCTGCAGCGCTATTACGACGAATGGGTCAAGTTCAAGGCGCTGCGCTCGAACGCGCTCAAGAAGCTGCTGAACCGCCCCGACGTGCCGCGCGGCGTGTATCTGTGGGGCGGGGTGGGGCGCGGCAAGAGCTTCCTGATGGACGCGTTCTACGCCACCGTGCCGGTGGTGCGCAAGACGCGCCTGCACTTCCACGAGTTCATGCGCGGCGTGCACCGCGAGCTGGAAGAAGTGAAGGGCATGCAGGACCCGCTGGACGAGGTCGCCAAGCGCGTCGCCAAGCGTTATCGCCTGATCTGTTTCGACGAGTTCCATGTGTCGGACGTGGCGGACGCGATGATCCTGCACCGTCTGCTGTTCAAGCTGTTCGAGTACGGTACCTCGTTCGTGATGACCTCCAACTACGAGCCATCGACGCTGTATCCCGACGGCCTGCACCGCGACCGCGTGCTGCCGGCGATCGAGCTGATCCAGGCGCGCATGGACGTGATGAACGTGGATGCCGGCGTCGATTACCGCCGCCGTTCGCTCGAGCAGGTGCAGTGCTATCACTCGCCGCTCGATGAGCATGCGCAGCAGGCGCTGCAGCAGGCGTTCGACAGCCTGGCCGACACGCCGCCGCAAGAGCCGGTGCTGCACATCGAGCACCGCGAGATCCGCGCGCTGGCGCTGGCCGGTTCGGTGGTGTGGTTCGACTTCGCCACGCTGTGCGGCGGCCCGCGTTCGCAGAATGATTACCTGGAGCTGGCCAACCGCTTCCACGCCGTGATCCTGTCCGGCGTGCCGCGCATGGGACCGCGGCAGGCCTCCGAGGCGCGCCGCTTCACCTGGCTGATCGACGTGTTCTACGATCACCGCGTCAAGCTGATCATGTCGGCCGAGTGCGAACCCGAGGAAATCTATACCGAGGGCGTGCTGGCCAATGAATTCCACCGCACGGTCTCGCGCATCCTCGAAATGCAGTCGCGCGAATACCTGGAATCCGAGCGCCGCCTGACCGTAACGTTGTAGTTATGCCGCAAGCGCCCGCCTCGTGGACGCGCGCGGGGCGGTTTGCGTGGTTAGCATTAGTAATGCAAGTCATTATCAATTAAGATCCGAAGACTTCAGGTCCCGTACCGCAGTCTTCAAGTGTCTTCCCCCTTCATTCCGTCTTCGGCCTCGTGCGCCGATGCGTCCGTCACGCCCGTCGATGGCCTGTACCGCGACCATCGGCCATGGCTGTTCGGCTGGCTGCGCCGCAAGCTCGGCTGCGCGCACCGCGCCGAGGACCTGGCGCAGGATGTGTTCGTGCGCGTCATCCAGGGCCGCAAGGCGGTGCGCGCCGGCGATGCCCGCGCCCTGCTGACCACCATCGCCAAGGGCCTGGTGGTCGATCATCAGCGCCACGCGGCGTTGGAACACGCTTATCTGGCCTATCTGGCCGCGATGCCCGAGGCCCATGCGCCGTCGCCCGAAACGCAGGCCGAGCAGATGCAGGCCCTGATGCAGCTCGACCGGCTGCTCGACAGCCTGCCGCCCAAGGCGCGCTCGGCGTTCCTGTTGTCGCAGCTGGACGGCCTGACCTATCCCGAAATCGCGCAGCGGCTCGGCGTGTCGCTCAGTTCCGTGCAGCAGTACATGGTGCGCGCCATGTCCGCCTGCTATGCGGCGCTTTATGACTAGCGTCCTCGGCAGGCCGCCGGAGTCCGTGGTGCGCGAGGCCATCGCCTGGTGGGCCCGTCTGCAATCCGGTCAGGCCGATGCGCACGACCGCGACGCCTGTGATGCCTGGCTGGCGCGGGATCCCCTGCACCGGCAGGCCTGGGATCGGCTGGAAATGATCGGCCGCGATGCGCGCCGCGTTCCCGCGGCATTGGCGCATGCGGCGCTGGACGCGCCGGGGCCGGCCGGCCGCCGCCGGGCCTTGCGCGCCATGCTGACGCTTGCGGGCGTCGGCGTGACGGGGTGGGCCGGATACCGGCACACGCCGTGGCAACGCCTGGCGGCGGACCTGAGCACCGGCGTCGGCGAACGGCGCACGGTCGCGGTGGCCGATGGCCTGCTGATCACCTTGAACAGCGATAGCGCGCTGCGCTTGCGGCTCGATGGCGGCGCGCGCGGCATCGATCTGCTGCGCGGCGAGATTCTGGTCAACGCGCAAGCGCGGGCGGGCGCGACCGCGCTGCGGGTGGATACGGGCTACGGCGTGCTGTTGGCCGAGAATGCGCGCTTTGACGTGCGGCGCATGGATGACGGCGCGCGGCTGGGGGTCTACCAGGGCAGCGTCGCGCTGCTGCGCGACGGGCGGCAGGCCCAGGCCGAGGCGGGCGAGCGCCTGACCTATGGCGCGCAGGGCGCCGTCGAGCGGCATGCCGCGGATCCGGACCGCCTGGCCTGGGTCGACGGCCTGGTGGTGGCCAAGGACTGGCGCCTGGATTACTTCGCCCAATACCTGGCGCGCCAGCGGATCGGCGTGATCCGGGTGGACCCGGCGGTGGCCGGGCTGCGGCTGTCGGGCGTCTTTCCGCTGGACGACGCCGAACGCGCGCTCAGGGCGCTGGAGCCGGCGCTGCCCATCGTGGTGACGCGGCATACGCAGTATTGGCTGCAGGTCGGTCCACGCGCGGCCTGATCGTTACAATTTTCTCGCTCGACGCATTGCAGGTTTTTGTTCCCGGTACGGAAAGGCAGAGATAGAGACCTACGTACAGGGAGTTTTTCGTGTCCGCTTCATCCTGCCCGCGCCCGCGCGCGACCTTGACCGCCGGCCGCCTGGCCGTGCTTGCCGCGACCTGCGCCGGCGCCTGGCTGGCCGCCGCGCCTGCCGCCTGGGCGCAAGCCTCGCCCGCCGCGGCCCAGGCCCCGCGCACCTACCAGATCGCCGCCGGTCCGCTCGGCGATGCGTTGACCCAGTTCGCGCGCAGCGCGGGCGTGGTGCTGTCGTTCGACCCGGCCCAGGTGCGCGGCCTGCGCTCCGACGGCCTGGACGGCGCCTATTCGGTGGGCGCGGGCTTTGCCCGCATCCTGGCGGGCAGCGGCCTGCAGGCGCGCGCCCAGTCCGGCAACACCTGGACGCTGGTGGCGGCCCCGGCCGCGCAGGCGGGTGATACGCATACGCTGGCGCCAGTCACGGTGTCGGGCAATTCCCTCAGCGCGTTCGCGCCGACCGTGGGCTATGTGGCCGGCGCCAGCGTCAGCGCCACCAAGACCGACACCCCGCTGATCGAGACGCCGCAATCGGTGTCCGTGGTCACGCGCGAGCAGATCGCGGAGCAGGGCGCGCAGACGCTGAACCAGGTGCTGCGCTATACGCCCGGCGTGGCGACCGAAACGCGCGGCGCCACCGCCACGCGGCTGGACCAGTTCAGCGTGCGCGGTTTCTCCGCGTCGACCTACCTGGACGGCTTGCGCGTGTTTGGCGGGCGCGATGCCCTGCCGCAGGTGGATGCCTACCGCCTGGAGCGCGTGGACGTGCTGAAAGGGCCGGCCTCGGTGATGTATGGGCAGGGCGGCCCCGGCGGGGTGGTCAACCAGGTCAGCAAGCGGCCGCTGGAAGAAGCGCTGCATGAAGTCGAGCTGCAGGTCGGCAACTACGACTACCGGCGCGCCAATTTCGATTTCGGCGGCCCGCTCGATACGGACGGCAAGTACCTGTACCGCCTGGTGGGATCGGGCTACATGTCCGACGGCCAGATCGACCACACCAAGGAGCGCCGCTATTTCGTCTCGCCGGCCTTCACCTGGAAGCCCAGCGGCGACACCTCGCTGACCGTGCTGACGAATTTCCAGCGCGATCCCGACATGGGTTCCTACGGCGCCGTGCCGCCGATGCGCTCGCTGCTGTCGGCGCCGGACGGCATCCGCCTGTCTCCGAGCTACTACGACGGCGACGCCAACTTCGAGAAAAGCGACCGCAAGAGCTATTCGCTCGGCTATGTGCTGGACCACCGCTTCAGCGACAGCCTGAAGGCGACGCAGAGCCTGCGCTGGACCCATTCCGACGCCAAGTACCGCAGCATCTACGGCGCGTCCAGCCGCTTCTACGGCTACACCGACAGCCGCTACCTGTATCAGCAGCGCGCCGCGATCGCGACCGACGTCGAGGTCGGCGCGCTGACCATCGACAACAACCTGCAGGCGCGTTTCAACACCGGCGCCTTCGGCCACACGGTGCTGCTGGGCTTCGACTACCAGCACGTCAAGACCGACACGCTGTCGGGCTTCGGCAGCGCGCCCGCGCTGAACGTGATGAACCCGGACAACCACCAGAACATCCCGGTGCCGCCGTTCTCGACCGACGCCACCACCACGCAGTACCAGACCGGCCTGTACTTCCAGGACCAGATCAAGATCGATCGCCTCTCTGTGCTGCTGGGCGGACGCTACGACTGGTCGCGCAACGTCGGTGAAAGCACCGCCATCGCCACCGGCCGCACCACGCCCTCGTCGCTGCGGGCCGAGGCCTTCACCGGCCGTTTCGGCGTGATCTACAACTTCGACAACGGCGTGGCGCCGTACTTCAGCTATTCCGAATCGTTCGAGCCGCAATCGGGCACCGGCTGGAACAACGCGCCGTTCAAGCCGATCGAGGGCAACCAGTACGAGGTCGGCATCAAGTACCAGCCGCCGGGCAGCGCGACGCTGCTGTCGGTGGCCGCGTTCGACATCCGCCGCGAGAACATGCTGACCACCGATCCGGACCCGGCGCACCTGTGCGGCACGTCGAACGCGCGCTGCCAGATCCAGTCGGGAGAACTGCGCACGCAGGGCATCGAGCTGGAAGCCAAGACCGAGCCGCTGCGCGGCCTGACGCTGATGGCGGGCTATTCGCTGCTGGACAACGCCTATTCCAAGGCCAATCCCGGTACGACCGGTCTGAATCTCAAGGGCAAGGCGCCGGTGGGCGTGCCGTCGCAGCAGGCCTCGGCCTGGGCCCGCTACCAGTTGCAGGGCGGTCCGCTGGCCGGCCTGGGCGTGGGCGGCGGCGTGCGCTACATCGGATCGTCGTACGGCGACGAGGCCAACACCATGAAGGTGCCGTCGGTCACGCTGTTCGACCTGATGCTGGACTACGACCTGGGCCGCGTGTCGCCATCGCTCAAGGGCATGCAGGTGGCGCTGAACGTGCAGAATCTGTTCGACAAGGAATACATCGCCTCGTGCTCGGGCGATTCCTGGTGCTGGTACGGCTACCAGCGCTCGATCAAGGCCAGCCTGCGTTATCGCTGGTAGGCCAGATGGCCCGTCCACGGCCCGGCCGTGGACGGGCGCGCGCGCAGATCCTCACATCGTAGTGAGAATGGTTATAATTCAGACCCTTGCCGATAAGGCGGCCGCCGCGGGCGGCGGTTCCGGACCGGCATTCATAACAGGAAGATCGACAATGAAATTCGCAAGGACTTTGGCAGCCATTGCGCTGCTGGGCAGCGCCGGCGCGGCGCAGGCGCACTTCGTCTGGCTCGAGCGGGCCGACCAGGGCCCGGCAAAGGCGTACTTCGGCGAATGGGCGGACGACCTGCGTGAAAAGCGCGACGGCCTCCTGGGCAAGGTCCTGGTGGCGCCGGTGGTGACCGGCGCCGACGGCAAGGCGCTCAAGGCGTCGGCCGAGGGCGCGGATTTCGTCGAGTTCGCCGCCGCCGGCAAGGGCGACGTGCGCCTGTCGCAGCCGATCCAGTTCAAGGACACGCTGATGCAGTACGGCGCCAAGGCCGGCCGCGAAGACACCCAGGGCAAGCTCGACCTGGAACTGGTGCCGGCCGCCGCGGGCAGCAATACCTTCGTGCTGCAGTTCAAGGGCAAGCCGCTCGCCAAGACCGAAGTCACCGTGTTCGGCCCGCCGAAGTGGGAAAAGCGTTTCCACAGCGACGAGAACGGCCGCATCGAGATCACCACGCCGTGGCCGGGCCAGTACGTGCTGGAAGCCGCCCACGTCGAGGACAAGGCCGGCGAGGCCGACGGCAAGGCCTACGCCAAGATCCGCTACGTTTCCACCCTGACCTTCAACGTGACCAAGTGAAAGCTCCCGCAGCCGGCGCAGGCATGATGCGCTACCGTCTTGCCGTGGCCTCGCGGGCCCTGGCCGCCATCCTCGGCGGCTACGGCCTGGCCTCGGCGGCCGCGGCCTGCCTGGCCGTCTGGCTGCCCATGCAGCGCGCCGATGCCGTGGTCACGGCGCAGATGTCGGCCTTCGTGGTCTACACCTGTGGCGTCATCTGGGTGTTCGCCACCCGCAACGCCTGGCGCGCCTGGGCCGGCATCCTGTTGCCGGCGGCGCTGTTCGGCGGCCTGTTCCTGATCGGCCGCATGGTGGGGGGCGCATGAAACCCGCTAACGGAAAAGCGCAAGGCGAAGAGGGCCTGCGCCAATCCATGTCGTGGCTGCACACCTGGTCGGGGTTGATCTTCGGCTGGGTGCTGTTCGCGATGTTCCTGACCGGCACGCTGTCGTTCTTCCGGCCCGAGATCACCCGCTGGATGCAGCCCGAGATCCAGGTGCAGGCCGCGCCCACGCTCGAGTCCGTGGCCATGGCGCAGCGCTACCTGACCGAGCACGCGCCTGACGCCAAGCGCTGGTTCATCACGCCGCCGACCGACCGCGAACCGGTGATCCAGCTGCTGTACCAGGTGCCCAAGCCCAAGCCGGGCGAGCGCGGCTTCGTGCGCGCCAAGCTCGACCCGCGGACCGGCCAGGCCGTCGAAGGGCGCGAGACGCGCGGCGGCGACTTCTTCTACCGCTTCCATTTCGAACTCGAGACCGCGTTCCCGTGGGGGCGCTGGCTCGCCAGCATCGCCGGCATGTTCATGCTGGTGGCCATCATCAGCGGCATCATCACGCACAAGAAGATATTCGCCGACTTCTTCACCTTCCGTCCGAAAAAGGGCGGGCAGCGGGCCTGGATGGACGGCCACAACGCGCTGTCGGTGCTGGGCTTGCCGTTCCACCTGATGATCACCTTCAGCGGCCTGGTGCTGTTCATGGCCATGCTGATGCCGGCCGGCATCATGGCGGTCTATGAAAACCCGCGCCAGTATTCGGATGACGTGTTCGCGGCGTTCAAGGTCACGCCGCCGCGCAACGAACCCGCGCCTCTCGTCGCCCTGGCGCCGCTGGTGGACCAGGTGCAGCAGCGCTGGCATGGCCGCGTGGGCCGCGTCACGGTCAACAACCCCGGCGATGCCGGCGCCACCGTCACCGTGACGCGCGATGCGGCCGATGGCGTGTCCTATGGCCGGCTCGCGCCCTATGCGCGCTTCGATGGCGTCACCGGCGCGTTCCAGGAAGGGCAGGACGAACTGAGCCCGACCGTGCGCACCGCCGGCGTGGTGGTCGGCCTGCACCTGGGCCTGTTCGCCGAGCCGCTGCTGCGCTGGTTCTATTTCCTGGTCAGCCTGGCGGGCACCGGCATGGTCGGTTCCGGCCTGGTGCTGTGGATCGCCAAGCGCCGCCAGAAAGCGCGCCCCGGCGCCCGCGAGGCCTTCTCGTTGCGCCTGGTGGACGGCCTGAACGCCGGCACCATCGCCGGCCTGTTCATCGCGGTCGCCGCGTTCTTCTGGACCAACCGCCTGGTGCCGGCCGACCTGCCGGGCCGCCAGTTGTGGGAAGTGCGCGCGTTCTTCGCCGCCTGGGGCCTGTCGCTGGTGTATGCGTTCCTGTTCCAGAAGCGCAAGTGGGTGGACCTGCTGACGCTGGCCGCCGCTTCGCTGGCGCTGGTGCCGGTGGTCAATGCCCTGACCACCTCGCGCCACCTCGGCGTGTCGTTGCCGGCGGGCGACTGGGTCATGGCGGGATTCGACCTGACCTGCCTGGCCGGCGCGCTGCTGCTGGGCTGGATGGCGCGCAAGGCCGCCCGCGCGCGCAAGGCGCCGGCCAAGGGCGCGGCCAAGGCGCCTGCCCGGGCC
>NZ_CADIJR010000056.1 GCF_902859645.1 Achromobacter insuavis
GGCCCGGCGGCGACCGACGCGGCGCCTGCCGCTTCGGCGGCGCCCGCCAGATAGACGCGGCGGCGCCAACGGCCGGCGACGGCCCGGTGAGCCGCAACGGCCTGGATCCGGGGCGAACTCAGGCCACGGGCTCGGCGGGCGGCCGCGCTTTCTTGCGGCGCGCCTCCAGGTGGGCCAGGGATTGCTGGTTGAGCGCGTCCGGAAAGCCCTGTTTCACTAGGTGTTCCAGCGCGTCGTTGATGCGCGCCCAGCCTTCCGCCGTGCGCAGCGGCACGCCGAGGAAATGGCTTTCGGTCTTGGCGCGCAGCATCAGGTACAGCACGCCCGCCAGCATCACGCTGACGACGGCGGGCACGTCCATGTCGGGGGTCAGGCCGTCGACGCGGTCGATGAAACCGCGCGCGGCGCGTTCGCGGCGCTCGGCCAGCGGCGCCGACACCTCGTTGCGTTCGATCAGTTCCCAGCGCCGCACTTCGCGCAGCGTCTCGTTGCCGGACAGGGCCTCGATCTGCGCGCGCAGCATCGACAGCACCAGGTCGCCGGGACTGCGCTGGCTGGACTCGTCCGCCGCCAGCAGGTCGGGATTGCGGGTCCAGAAATCCTGTTCCTGCATCCAGGCCAGCATCAGCCCGGGCATGCCGTCGAAATAGCGGTAGATGAGTTCCTTGCTGACGCCGGCGCGCTTGGCGATGGCGTTGATGCCGACGCCTCCCATGCCGGTTTCCTTGATCTGCTCTTCGAGCGCCTGCAGGATCTGGCGCTCGGTATTCTCACGTCGGGACATGGGCCGGTTCCTTCTTGGTGAGGTGGGAGCGGACGGGGTCCGGTGAACCGGGCACCCGGCCGTCGGCCGCAACCGCCGCTGGCGTGCGGGGGAAGGGCCGATGTGGCTGCCATCTTGCCAGACTTCGCGGTTCCGGCAGAGGGGCCGGGCCGGCGTTGCCGGCTGCCGGCCCGCGGGCGTCAGATCAGGCCGCGGATGCCGGCGATGCCGTGCGCGCCGTGGCGCAGGGCGTGCGAGACCGTCTGGGCGGATTGCCCGCCCAGCGCGAACACCGGAATGCCGGCGTCGCGGTTGCCTTCGACGAAGCCGTCCCAGCCCAGCGTCGGCGCGCCGGGATGGCTGGGGGTGTCCAGCACCGGGCCGAGCACGGCGAAGTCCGCGCCCAGTTCGCGCGCATGCACCACCTGCGCGTTGTCGTGCGCCGAGACGCCGACCAGCGCACCGGCCGGCAATTCGGGGCGGGTGGTCAGCCGCGCGGCGTCGGCGCCGCGCAGGTGCACGCCATCGGCCTCGCGCCACCAGGCGGCCGGATGGGCGCTGTTGACCAGCACCCGCGCGCCCGCGGCGCGGCAGCGCTTGACGATCTGCTGCAGCGCCTCGTGCAGCGAGGCCGAGGCCGGGCCGTCGGGCCACTGCGGTTCACGCAGCTGCACCAGTTTGACGCCGCGCGCCAGTGCCGCGTCCAGCCGGTCCAGGAAGGCCGACAGGCCGGCGCGCGCGCCGATGGAACTGATGCCGTAGGCCGTCGGCAGCTGCAGCCAGCGCAGCGGCGGCAGCGTGGCCGGCAGCAGGTCGCCGACCGACGCGGCGTTGGCCGGGTCGACCCATTCCAGGCGCTGGTTCTCCAGGCTGCGCGGCTCGCCTTCCCAGCCGGTGACGTGGCAGAACGCCAGGCGCACCGTGGTGTGGGGGTAGGCGTGCACATAGGTCACCCACGGCCGCGACTGCGTCACGCGGATGCCGATCTCTTCCTGCAGTTCGCGCGCCAGCGCCTGCAGCACGGTCTCGCCGGGTTCGAGCTTGCCGCCGGGCAGCTCCCACCAGCCCGACCAGGGCTTGCCTTCGGGACGTTGCCCCAGCAGCAGCATGCCGTCCGGACGCAGGATCAGGCCGGCGGCGACATCGATGATTTTGTCAGACATGGCGGGCAGCCCAGTCACGGGCGAATTGGTAGGCGACGCGGCCCGAGCGCGAACCGCGCTCGATGGTCCATTGCAGCGCCTCGGTGCGCGACGGCTCGATCTGGTCTTCCGGGCAGCCCAGCTCGCGCAGCCAGTGGTAGACGATGTCGAGGTAGTCGTCCTGCTTGAAGGGATAGAACGACAGCCACAGGCCGAAGCGCTCGGACAGCGAGATCTTTTCCTCGACGGTCTCGCCGGGGTGGATCTCGCCGTCGGGCTGGTGCTTGGCCTGCAGGTTCTCGCTCATGTATTCCGGCATCAGGTGGCGCCGGTTGGAGGTGGCGTAGATCAGCACGTTGTCGCCCGACGCGGCGACCGAGCCGTCCAGCACGGACTTGAGCGCCTTGTAGCCGGCCTCGCCTTCCTCGAACGACAGGTCGTCGCAGAACACGATGAAGCGTTCGGGGCGCGAGGCCACCAGCTCGACGATGTCGGCCAGGTCGCCCAGGTCGGACTTGTCGACCTCGATCAGGCGCAGGCCGCGGTCGCCGTGGGCGGCCAGCATGGCCTTGACCAGCGAGCTCTTGCCGGTGCCGCGGGCGCCGGTCATGAGCACGTTGTTGGCGGGCTTCTTGTCGATGAACTGCTGCGTGTTGCGCTCGATGATGCCTTTCTGGCGTTCGATGTGCTGCAGGTCCTCGAGTTCGATGCGGGCCACGTGGCGCACGGCGTCGAGCCAGCCGCGCGAGCCGCGCTTGCGCCAGCGGAACGCGTGGGCGTTCCAGTCGATATCGGGGGGCGCCGGGGGCAGCCAGGCTTCGAGCTGGGCCAGGACGCGCTCGGCGCGCTGGATGAGGGTGGTGAATTCGGTCGCGGTCACGGTGTGATCCTGGAAGAGCGAACGGGCGGGCCCGGCACCGGGCCCGCGTCGCATTCGCGGGCATCGTCGGAAGAAGAGGGCGCGTGTCCCGCCGCAAGGCGTCGTGGGGACGCGCGCCGCTCAACGGCTGTCACCTGCCGGGGACCGCGGTGATGCCACGGATCCCCCGGGGGCAGTGACCGGCGATGGGTAAGGCGCAGCCACTGGATTTCATTGCTGCCGCCATCCCGCGGAGTCCGGCGCGCCCTTGCACGCCAGCGCCCCGCGCCCGGGGTCAGCCGGGCGGATGGCGGGTCTTGATCAGGAACGGTAGTCGGCGTTGATCGACACGTACTCGTGCGAGAAATCGCAGGTGTAGACGGTGTCGTTGACCTGGCCGCGGCCCAGCGCGATGCGCACGGTGATCTCGGCCTGCTTCATGACGCGCTGGCCGTCGGCTTCCTGGTAGGCCGGATTGCGGCCGCCGTCCTTGGCCACCAGCACGTCGTCGAGCCACAGGCGGATGTTCGACACGTCCAGGTCGTCGATGCCGGCATAGCCGACGGCGGCCAGGATGCGGCCCAGGTTGGGGTCCGAGGCGAAGAAGGCGGTCTTGACCAGCGGCGAGTGGGCCACGGCGTAGGCCACCTTGAGGGCTTCCTCGGTGGTGCCGGCTTCTTCCACGCGGATGGTCATGAACTTGGTGGCGCCTTCGGCGTCGCGCACGATCTTCTGCGCCAGTTCCAGCGCGGCGGCGGTCAGGGCCTCGCGCACGGCGGCGTAGGCGGCGTCCGATTCGGCGTTGACCTCGACGCCCGACTTGCCGGTGGCGACGATGATGAACGAGTCATTGGTGGAGGTGTCGCCATCCACGGTGATGCGGTTGAACGAGGCGTCGGCGATCTCGACCGCCAGCTTGCGCAAGAGCGGCTGGGCGATGCCGGCATCGGTGGCCAGGAAGCTCAGCATGGTCGCCATGTTGGGGCGGATCATGCCGGCGCCCTTGCTGATGCCGGTGAAGGTGACGGTCTTGCCGCCGATCTGGACGCGGCGCGACGAGATCTTGGGCAGCGTGTCGGTGGTCATGATGCCGTGCGCGGCGCTCGACCAGTGGTCGGCGCCCAGGTTGGCGATGGCGCCCGGCAGGCCGGCGAACAGGCGGTCCAGCGGCAGCGGCTCCAGGATCACGCCGGTCGAGAACGGCAGCACCTGGGCGGCGGGCACGCCGAGCAGGCGGCCGAGCTCGGCGCAGGTGTCCTGGGCCTTCTTCAGGCCCTCGGCGCCGGTGCCGGCGTTGGCGTTGCCGGTGTTGATGACGAGCGCGCGGATCGGGCCGCCGTCGGCCAGGTGGGCCTGGCAGACCTGCACCGGGGCGGCGCAGAAGCGGTTGCGGGTGAACACGCCGGCCACGCTGCTGCCTTCGGCCAGGCGGAATACCGTCAGGTCGCGTCGGTTGGCTTTGCGGATGCCGGCCTCGGTGACGCCGATTTCAACGCCGGCAACAGGGAAAATTTCGGACTCGGAGGGGATCTGCAGGTTAACGGCCATGACTTCGTCTCATGAATGAGCAGGACGGAATCGCCGCCAGGGCAAGGCGGCGCGCGGGGGAAAGCTTCGTATTATCCCACTGCTTTGCGACAGCCGGCGGCGCCGGCCTGAAAGCCGGTTGTCAGGGAGCGGTCCGCATGGCCGCCACGTCCAGCACGCCGGCCTCGCGGTTGGACAGCACGCGGCGCACGGTGCCGTCGGGCGCCTGCAGCACCGACATGCCGGCGGCGACTTCCTTGCCGTCGGCCTGCCGCGCCGAGCGGCCGCGCGAGGGCGAGAACAGCAGGTCGCCGGGCTGCATGCCGGGCACGCGCGGGCCGGCCGTCAGCATGCGGGTGCCGGTGGGGTAGGTGATGCCGCCGAAGGCGCTTTCGCGCCCCAGGAGGCCCTCGAACGCCAGCAGGCGGCGCTGGGCGTCCAGCGTCATGTCCACCTTCAGCAGCGGCATGCCGTCCACCGACAGCGGCTCGCTGCCCTCGGCGCGCAGCAGCCAGCGCGGCGCCGGGCTGGCCGGGTCCGGGGCGCTGCCGCGCGCGGCGTCGTCGACCTTGAGCCAGGCCCCGGGCGGGATCGGCTGCTGATTCAGGGTGTTGCCGATGGCCAGGTGGCAGCTGGCGAAGCGCGGCTGGCCGCCCAGCATGACGAATTCGACCCGGTGGCCGTGGGCGCAGAGCCAGCCCTCCTGGGCCTGGTCGCGGGCGATCTCGGCCGACAATGCCTCGGGCTGGCGGGCGCTGGCGGGGTAATGGAACAGGCGGGTGGCGCTCAGGCCCTGCACGCTGGCCGGATGGCCTTCCGGGAAGGTGGCGCGGTCGAACGAGGCCGGATCGCCGGCGGTGGTCAGGCGCAGCACCGTGCCGGCCGGCATGTCGATCCCGGCCAGCCGGGTGGGCTGGTCCAGCACGCGGTCCAGGCTGGCGCCCAGGCGGGCGTCGCGCTGGGCGACCAGCCATTGGCTCAGTTGCTGGTAGGGGAAGATGCCGCCGACCAGGGCCAGCAGCGCCATCAGGATCGTGCCGCCGCGGCGATGGTCGCCCAGCCACAGCCGGGCGCCGCGGCTGGTGGCCAGGACGGCCAGCCAGGTCAGCAGCGTGGACAGGCAGGCCAGCGAGACGGCCATCAGCACGTAGTAATTACCGCCAGGAAGAGATACCGGAATCATGGCGGCAATTATGCGCCAAACCGTTGTCGTTTTTCTGCCGGCCCGAGGGGCCGGCAGGGGCGCAAACGCGCCGGCGGCGGACCGGCCGGGCGGCGCGCGGGACGCGGCTCAGTCGCCGGCGGCGGCCGAGCGGGTGGCGACCACCTGCAGCTTCAGTTCGCCCAGCGCCTGGAACAGTGCATTGCGGCTGGCCTCGGGCAGTTCGCCGAACATCGACTTGACCCAGGTCTCGTGGGCCCGCGCCATCTTGGCGAAGCTCTTCCTGCCTTGCGGCGTCAGCTTGATGAGCGAGCTGCGGCGGTCGGACTCGACCTTGGTGCGCACCACCAGGCCTTCCTTTTCGAGCTGGTCGGTGATGCCGGTGATATTGCCGTTGGTCACCATCATGTGGCGCGACAGCTCGCCCATCTTCATGCCCTTGGGCGCGCGCTGCAATTGCGCCATCAGGTCGAAGCGCGGCAGGGTGGTGTCGAACTCGTTGCGCAGCCGGCTGCGGATCTCGCCTTCGATGAGATTGGCGCAGGTCAGCATGCGCAGCCACAGGCGCAGCGCATGGTGATCGTCGGGGGCGGCGCGGGATTCCAGGTCGGGAGCGTCTGTCATGGTCGGGAAGGTTACCGGGAATGCGTGGAGAGGTCTGTATTCTTGAGTATCGGGCCGATGTCGGGTAATGTCCGCGCGGGCGGGCCCGCGCCGCGGATCATTGGTAAAAACCCTAGACTTGTTTTGCCGAATACTTTAAACCTAAACTATGAACCACGCCAGTTCTCCCCATGCCGCACCCCGGGATCGGCTGCTGCGGGCGCCGGTCTGATGGCCGCCTGATCGGGCCGGCAGGCCGGGCATAGAAGTCCTTCGAATCGCAATCCCAGAAAAACACCCTCTGCGCGGCTCGCGCACGGAGCACACCACCATGCGTTTCATCACTTCCCTCGTTGCCGCCGCCGCGTTGATCCCGGCCCTGGCGCACGCCGATCCGGTCAAGGTCGGCATCGCGAATGACATTTCCGGCCCGTTCTCGGCGCTGGGCGCCGAAGCCCGCGATGGCTTCAACCTGGCCATCAAGCAGCTGGGCAGCAAGCTGGGCGGCCAGCCCGCCGAATTCCTGCAGACCGACATGGGCGGCAACCCCGACCAGGCCCGCCAGCTGGTGACGCGCTACATCCAGCGCGACAAGGTGGATTTCTTCACCGGCCCGATCGGCTCGAACGTGGCGCTGGCCGTCGGCCCCGCGCTGTTCGCCGCCAAGGTGCCGTACCTGTCGAACAACCCGGGCCCCAGCCAGTTCGCCGGCGCCCAGTGCAACAACTACTGGTTCGGCTCGTCGTACCAGAACGACGCCTTCCACGAAGCCGCCGGCAAGGTCGCGGCCGACCGCGGCTTCAAGAAGATGTTCATCATGGCCCCGGACTACCCGGCCGGCAAGGATGCGCTGACCGGCTTCAAGCGCGGCTACAAGACCGCCCCGGGCGACGAGGTCTACACCAAGCTCGGCCAGATCGACTATGCCGCCGAGATCGCCCAGATCCGCGCCGCCAAGCCGGACGCGGTCTACATCTTCCTGCCGGGCGGCATGGGCATCAACTTCGTCAAGCAGTTCGTGTCGGCCGGCCTGTCGCAGAGCGTCAAGCTGATCGGCCCGGGCTTCTCGGCCGACGAGGACGTGATCCAGGCCGTGGGCGAGCCGATGCTGGGCATGTACAACACCGCGCAGTGGGCGCATGACCTGGACGTGCCGCAGAACAAGGCCTTCGTCGAGGCCTTCCGCAAGGAATACAACGGCCGCTACCCGTCGGTCTACGCCGCCCAGGCCTATGACGTCATCATGGCCATGGACGCCGCCGTCAAGCAGGCCGGCGGCAAGGCTTCCGACCGCGAGGCCATCGTCCAGGCGCTGGCCAAGGCCGACTACCCCTCGGTGCGCGGCAGCTACACCTACGGCAAGAACCACTACCCCATCCAGGCCTACTACCTGCGCGTGGTCGACAAGGACGCCAACGGCCGCATCACCAACAAGCTGGTCGGCAAGGTGTTCGACAAGTACCAGGACGTCTACGTCGGCGACTGCAAGCTATAAAAGGCGGCGGGACGCGTAAAGCGCCGCGGCTACACGATGCAGCCCGGCCCCGCGGGGTCGCACGGATCCGGCTTCGCCGGTCCGTCGCGACACCCCCTTGAGGGGGAAGCGCGCAGCGCTTCGGGGGTGGGCCCACCAGGGGATTTTTCATGACGTTCACGCTCATCATCGAGCAATTGCTGAACGGTCTGCAGTTTGGGTTGATGTTGTTTCTGATTGCGGCCGGGCTGACCCTGGTGTTCGGCATCATGGACATCATGAATCTGGCGCATGGCTCGCTCTATATGGCAGGCGCCTATGTCGCCGCCGAAACCATGCAGCGCACGGGGTCCTTCACCGCCGCCGTCCTGGTGGCCGCCGTCGCCACCGGGCTGGTCGGGGTGGCGCTGGAACTGACGCTGATCCGCCGCCTGGCGCTGCGCGACCACCTGGCGCAGGTGCTGGGCACCTACGCCGTCATCCTCATCGCCAATGACCTAGTCAAGATGATCTGGGGCCCGGCCCCGGTCATGCTGAACATGCCGGCGCTGCTGTCCGGGCCGGTGCGCCTCTTGCCCGACCTGCTGTATCCGGCCTACCGCCTGATGATCATCGTCTTCGGCGTGGCCTCGGCCGTGGGGCTGTACTGGTTCGTGACGCGCACCCGCGCCGGCGTGCTGGTGCGGGCCGGCGCCTCGAACCGGCAGATGGCCACCCTGATGGGCGTGCGCGTGCCGCTGCTGTTCCTGGGCGTGTTCGTGCTGGGCGCCATGCTGGCGGCCGTGGCCGGCGCGCTGCTGGGCCCGATCACCTCGGTGCAGGTCGGCATGGGCGAGGAAATCCTGATCCTGGTGCTGGTGTGCATCGTCATCGGCGGCATCGGCTCGATCCGCGGCGCCTTCGTCGGCGCGCTGCTGGTGGGCATGGTCGATACGGCCGGGCGCGCCTTCCTGCCGATGCTGCTGCGCCAGGTGTTCTCGCCGGCGGTCGCGTCCAGCGTCGGCCCGACGCTGGCGGCCATCGCCATCTACGTGCTGATGGCGGCGGTCCTGGTGTTCCGGCCTTCCGGCCTGTTTCCGGCGCGAGGCTGAGCATGCGGACCTCTTCGATCCTCTGGACCCTGGCCCTGCTGGCCGCGCTGGCGGCGTTCCCGCTGGTGGCGCCGGCCCTGGGCCTGGATTTCTATATCTCCTTCGTGCGCCGCGTGCTGATCTACGCGCTGGCCGCCACCAGCCTGAACCTGATCCTGGGCTACGGCGGCATGGTGGCGCTGGGCCACGCGGCCTTCTTCGGCGCCGGCGCCTACGCGGTCGGCATCCTGGCGATGTCGGGCGTGACTTCGGCGCTGGTGTCGTGGCCGGTGGCGATGCTGCTGGCGGCGCTGCTGGCCTTCATCACGGGCGCGATCTCGCTGCGCACCCGCGGCGTGTACTTCATCATGATCACGCTGGCGTTCGCGCAGATGCTGTTCTACATCTTCATCTCGCTGCGCCAGTACGGCGGCGAGGACGGCCTGAACCTGCCGGGCTACTCGTCGCTGCCGGGCATCGACCTGGCCAACGACGTGGCGTTCTATTACCTGGTGCTGGTGATCTTCGCCGTGATGATGTGGCTGTTCGGGCGGGTGACGCTGTCGCGTTTCGGCACCGCGCTGCAGGGCATCCGTGAAAACGAGTCGCGCATGGAATCCATGGGCTACCCGGTCTACCGCATCAAGCTCACCGCCTTCACGCTGAGCGGCGCCGTGGCCGGACTGGCCGGCGCGCTGCTGGCCAACCACAACCTGTTCATCTCGCCCAGCCTGATGCACTGGACCCAGTCGGCCAACCTGCTGATCATGGTGCTGGTGGGCGGTATCGGCCTGCGCTACGGCGGCGTGGCCGGCGCGGTGGTGATGCTGGTGCTGGAGGAAGTGCTGCGCCAGTGGACCGAATACTGGCACCTGCCCCTGGGCGTGCTGCTGCTGTGCGTGGTGTTCGGCGCGCCGCGCGGCCTGGTGGGCCTGTTCGGCCCGCTGTTCGGCGGCCGCGCCGCCGCCCAAACCGGCAAGGCGGGATCATGAACCAGACCCATACCTCGACGCAGGCCCCCGCGCTGCAGGCCAGCAACCTGGTGCGCCGCTTCGGCGCGCTGGTGGCCACCGACAATGTGTCGATCTCCCTGAACCCGGGCGAGATCCATGCCCTGATCGGCCCCAACGGCGCCGGCAAGTCGACCCTGATCCACCTGCTGTCCGGCACGCTGGCGGCCGACTCCGGCGCGCTGGCCGTGGACGGCCGCGACGTCACCGCCATGAACGCGCACCAGCGCGTGGCGGCGGGCCTGTCGCGCTCGTACCAGATCACCAACATCTTCAAGCAGTCCAGCGTGCTGGATAACCTGGTGCTGGCGGTGCAGGCCCACGCCGGCAGCAGCTTCCGCTTCTGGCGGCCGCGCGCCGCCGAGTCGGCCCTGTACGAGCAGGCCCGCGAGCTGGCGCGCGAATGCGCCATCGATCCCGCCCTGCTGGACCGCGCCGCCGGCACCTTGCCGCATGGCGAGCAGCGCAAGGTGGAATTCGCGCTGGCCCTGGCCGCGCGGCCGCGCGTGCTGCTGCTGGACGAACCCATGGCCGGCATGGGGCCCGACGAGACCCTGCGCCTGACCGACCTGATCGAATCCCTGCGCGGCCGCGCCGCCATGCTGCTGGTCGAGCACGACATGCAGGCGGTGTTCCGGCTGGCCGACCGCATCTCGGTGCTGGTGTACGGCCGCGTGATCGCCACCGGCACGCCGGACGAGATCCGCGCCAACCCGGATGTGCGCCAGGCCTACCTCGGCGATGACGAAACGGCGCCCGCGCGCCAGGAGCTTGCCTGATGCTCAGCATTGAATCGGCCCAGAGCGGCTACGGCGCCAGCCAGGTGCTGTTCGGCGTGGACCTGCAGATCGGCGCGGGCCAGGTGGTGACGCTGCTGGGCCGCAACGGCATGGGCAAGACCACGCTGCTGCGCACCCTGTTCGGCCAGCTGCCGCTGCGCGGCGGCAAGATCCGCTTCGTCGACCAGGACATCAGCGGCTGGAGCCCCGACCGCATCGCCCGCACCGGCATGGCCATCGTGCCCGAGGGGCGCCAGTGCTTTCCCAACCTGACGGTGCGCGAACACCTGACGGCCTTCGTGGCGGCGCGCAATCCCGCCATCGGCGAGCCGTGGACGCCCGAGCGCGTGTTCGAGCTGTTCCCGCGCCTGGGCGAGCGCGCCCGCAACATGGGCAACCAGCTGTCGGGCGGCGAGCAGCAGATGCTGGCCATCGGCCGCGCCCTGGTCACGAACCCGCGCCTCCTGATCCTGGACGAGGCCACCGAGGGCCTGGCGCCCAAGATCCGCGAGGAGATCTGGAGCTGCCTGGCGCGCCTGCGCCAGGCCGGCCAGACCATCCTGGTGATCGACAAGTACGTCGAGCGCCTGCTGAGCCTGGCCGACCGCCATGTCATCCTGGAACGCGGCAAGGTGGTCTGGACCGGCGACTCCGCGGCGCTCGATGCCGACCGCGGATTGTGGGAACGCTACCTGGGCGTGTAGCGCGAAAGCCGCAATCCCGGCGCGGAGCGCGGCCTTTCTTTCGATATAAAACGCAATAAATGCGCGGTTTGCGGGGCAGGGCCTGAAATAGGCTGACCTTTGGCAAATCCGCGTGTTTACGCCTGTTTCAATTCATCTCGTGGTTCTCTACACTTAGCGCGCCGTGCGTACCGCGTGGATGCGTCACGTCTTATCAAGCTGTCAGGGAAGACTTCGCATGGCGAAATGGGGTTTGCGCAAAAAATCATTGATGGCGCTGTTGCTGGCGTGCCTGGTCGCCCTGGCGCCGGCCGCGCTGATAGGCTGGCAGGTGCTGGACGGGGTCCGCGACCACTTCGGGCGCGCCTTCGCCGACAACTTCACGCAATTGAACCGCCAGCGCATCCTGGCGCCGGTGTCGCGCGAGCTGGCGCTGTCGCAGCGGCTGGCCGACAGCGAGGTGACGCGCCGCTGGCTGCGCAACGAAGCCGATCCGGCCGCGCGCGAGCTGTTCTTCCGCGAGGCCGACGGCTACCGCCGCGACCTGCTGGGCCGCGCCTATTTCATCGCCAGCGCCGCCACCGGCCACTATTACTTCAACGATGACCAGCCGCTGTCGGAAGCGCCGCGCTATACGCTCAGCCGCGAGGCGGCCGACGATGGCTGGTTCTACAACTCGCTCAAGGCGAGCGCGCGTTACAACATCAACGTCAATCCGGACCTCAAGCTCAAGACCACGCGGGTCTGGATCAACGTGCAGGTGCGCGACGGCGACAAGGTCATCGGCCTGACCGGCGCCGGCCTGGACGTGGGCGGCTTCCTGCGCGACTTCGTCAACAGCGGCCAGCCGGGCGTCACCCCCATCATCGTCGACGAGGAGGGGGCGATCCAGGCGCACATGGATCCGACGCTGATCGCCTACAACTCGGGGGCCAGCGGCGCCAACGGCCGCGGCATGGTGTTCAACCTGCTCGACCCCGGCAGCGGCCGCGACGAGCTGCGTTCGGCGCTGCACGCCGCCCAGGCCGACCCGCAATCGGTGCAGACCGCCTGGGTCGCGATAGACGGCGTGCGCCAGCTGGTGTCGGTGGCCTACATGCCCGAGCTGCACTGACACGTGCTGACGGTGGTGGACCTGGGCGCCGCCCGGGTGCTCGATACCGACTGGCTGTGGCCGGCCGCGATCGGCCTGGTGCTGCTGTTCGCGGCCCTGCTGCTGTGCTTCGGCTACGCCATCGAGCGCCTGATGCTGCGGCCGCTGCGCCGCCTGCAGCAGTCGGCCCGCGCCATCGCCAACGGCAGCTACGACGTGCGCCTGCCGCCGGGCGGCCAGGACGAGATCGGCGACCTGAGCCGCGCCTTCGGCGTCATGGCCGACAAGGTGCGTCAGCACACCGCCGAACTCGAAAGCAAGGTGCGCGAGCGCACCTCCGAGCTGGAGGACGCCAACCGCGCCATGGCGGCGGCGCACAAGAAGATCGGCGATTCGATCGACTACGCCAGCCTGATCCAGCGCGCCATCCTGCCGGACCGCCAGCTGACCCAGTCGCTCGGCGCCCATCACTTCGTGCTGTGGAAGCCGCGCGACGTGGTCGGCGGCGACTTCTACGTGTTCCGCTCGGACGGCCCCAACTGCCTGCTGGGCATCATGGACTGCGCCGGCCACGGCGTGCCGGGCGCCCTGATGACCATGCTGGCGCGCGCCGCCATCGACCTGGCCATCACCGAGGCCGGCCCGGCCGATCCCGCCGGGATCCTGGCCCGCACCGACAGCGCCATCCGCGCCATGCTTGCCGATGCGCAACTGCCGCGGGCCCTCGCGACAAATACCGACGCGGGGCTGGTATATATTGACCGCCAGTCCGGCATGTTGCGGTATGCCGGCGCCAAGATCAGCCTGTTTGCCAGCGACGGCGAAACCCTGCGCGAAGTGCCCGGGGGCAAGCGCGCGCTGGGCGACAAGCGGACCGGGGCCTACCAGAACATCGAGTTGCGCATGGAGCCGGGCTGGACCTACTACCTGGCGACCGACGGCTTCCTGGACCAGGCCGGCGGCGAGCACGGTTTCGGCTTTGGCAACACGCGTTTCGCCGAAATGCTCAAGAGACACGCGCGGCAGCCGTTAACTGACCAGGCGGCCGCGTTTACCGAGGCCCTGGCTCGCTACCAGGGCGAACGGCCGCAGCGCGACGACATTACCTTGCTGTCTTTCCGTTTCGAATAATCGTTATCAGGGCGGTAACTCCCATGAATGCCTCCGATCTCTACGCATTGGGCGAGCGGTTCGACCAGAATCGCACGCTGTTGTGCTTCAACGGGCCGATCTCCCGCAGCCTGATCGAGGAAATCGGCAATGCGCTGAAGAATTACCTGAACGCCGAGCATGCCCGGCCGGCGGAGGCCATGGACGTGTTCTCGGTCTACATCGAGATGATCCAGAACATCCGCCAGTACGCCGCGCAGAACGGCGACACGGACGCCGCCGCCACCGTGGTCATCGGGCGCCGCGGCGAGAGCCGCTACGTGGTGTCGGCCGGCAACCTGGTCAAGGCCGAGGACGGCCGCAGCCTGGTGGCCCGCATCCAGCAGCTGGCCGCGCTGGACAAGGCCGCCCTGAAGGCGGAATACAAGACCCAGCTGCACAAGCCGCGCACCCCAGGCGTGGCCTCGGGCGCCGGCCTGGGACTGATCGATATCGCGCGTCGGGCCGGCGCGCCGCTGGAGGCCAGCCTGACGCCCGCCGCGGGCGAGGGCCAGGCGTTCTTCAGCCTGAGCGTCGTGATCTGACCGCCGCCCCTGAGCCTTAGACCCTTTTCGGAGTTACTGATGAAAGACCTGAATATCGCGGGGACCCAGTCCACGCCCGCCATCACCGCGGACGCCGCCGCCGGCGTGCTGGCGATGCGCGGCGACTCCTACCCCGAGAATTCGTTCGAGCTGTTCGGCCCGGTGATCGAGTGGGTCGAGGCCTACCTGCTCAGCAGCGCCGCGCCGCTGAACCTGGAACTCGAACTGCTCTATCTGAACACCAGCAGCATCAAGTCCGTCATGGACATCTTCGATGTGCTGGAGGCCGCCCACGGCAAGGGCCGCAGCGTCAGCGTCACCTGGTTCTACGACATGCGCAACGAGCGCGTCGGCGAGCTGGCCGAGGAATTCAAGGAAGACTGCTCCTTCCCGTTCTCCGTCGTCGGCCGCCAATGAAGGCCGGCAACGCCGAGCTGGATGACCGCATCGTCGGCTTGCTGGCGGATCCGGCCTATGCCGGGCATCCGTTGCGCGAGGCGTTGCAGGATCTGTGGCGGCACACGGCGGAACAGATGGCGCGGATCGAGCGCGTCACGCACTTGTCGGATGCCTACCAGTCCATGGCGCACCAGCGCGAAATGGGCCTGTGCGAGCAATTCGACCGGCAGCTGCGGCGGCTGGCGCGCATCGCGCGCATCTCCGACCACTATCAGAGCATGATGCGCGACCTGAACGCCACGCTGGAGGAAACCTCGCGCCGCGATCCCCTGACGGGCCTGCTCAACCGCCGCGCCCTGATGGAAATGATCAAGCAGGAAGTCCAGCGCGCCGCCCGCGGCGGCCAGGCTTTCGTGGTGGCCATGCTCGACGTCGACCATTTCAAGTCGGTCAACGATCGCTACGGCCACGAGATTGGCGACCGCGCCCTGGTCGAGCTGGCCGGCGCCATGCGCCGCAGCGTGCGCGAATACGATCTGTGCGGCCGCTGGGGCGGCGAGGAATTCCTCGTGCTGCTGCCCGCGACCCCGCCGGAAACGGCGCAGGGCGTGATGGACCGGCTGGTCGGCGCGGTGCGCGGCCTGGCCATCGATGTCGGCGCCGATGTGTTGCGCCTGACCGTCAGCATCGGCATGGCCTGTCACCAGCTCGGAGAAACCTTTTCAGAAACGCTCAGCCGGGCGGACCAGGCGTTGTACCTGGCCAAACAGGACGGACGCGACCGCGTCGCACTTGGCTTCCCCCGGCCCTGAAATGAACCCGGAATCGTTGTTCTTCCGGTATGGAGCCCCTTATGCTTGATTCTCATCCAGGCGGTTCGAGCGCGGCCCCGCAGGGCGCCGCGTGGCAGGTGAGCAACTATCTGGCGTCGATGGACCGGGCACTGCTGCTGTTCGATTTCGATGCCGCCGGCGCTCTCATCAACGCCAACGACAACTTCCTGGCCGCGCTGGGCTATGCCCGCGCCGACATCGCCGGGCTGCGCCACGACCTGCTGTGCGACAGCATGGACGAAGGCAAGGGCATCGCCAGCGCCGAACATATCTGGGCGCGGCTGCGCCGCGGCGAGGTCTTTTCCGGCACCTGCCGCTACCGCAAGCAGAGCGGCGCGTCGCTGTGGATCGAGGCGACCTACCTGCCGATGCGCGACGAAAGCGGCGAAGTGCGCCGCATCGCGGTGATCTCGCGCAAGTCGATCGCCGACGCCGAGCGCCAGGAGGAAGTCCGCCTGCTGCTGCTGGGCATCAACGAAACCGGCAACGCCGTGGCCGTGTCCGGCCGCGACGGCCGCATCGTCTACGTCAACGACGGCTTCCAGCGCATGCTGGGCTTCTCGCGCGCCGACGCGCTGGAACAGGAGCTCGGCGAGCTGCTGGCCGGCACCCGCCACGACGGCGGCACCCGCGAGGAGCTGGACCGCCGCATCGCCTGCCGCGAGGGCTATCACAAGGACGTGCTGGTCTACGACCGCAGCGGCAAGCCGCTGTGGGTGTCGGTCATGGCCAACTCGGTGTTCGACGAGCGCGGTTCGCTGGTCAACATCGTCGACGTGCTGACCGACATCACCCCCACCAAGGTGCATGAGGTGCTGCAGCGCCGCGTGCTGCAGGCAATGGTCAACGAAGCCTCGGTGGTGGAAGTGATGAACATGGTGTGCCGCGAGGTCGAGCGCCTGGCGCCCGAAGTCGCGGCCACGGTGCTGCGGGTGGACGAGGCCGGCAAGCTGCGGACGCTGGCTTCGCCGAGCATGCCGCCGGCCTATAACGAAGCATTGGACGGCATGGCCATCGGCCCGCAGGTGGGCGCCTGCGGCACCGCGGCTTTCCTCGGGCGGCCGGTGATCGTGCCCGACATCGCCACCGATCCGCTGTGGGATGACTACCGCCATCTGCCGCTGCCGGACGATATCAAGGCCTGCTGGTCCTCGCCGATCAAGTCGAGCGACGGCCGCGTCATCGGCACCTTCGGTTTCTACTTCCGCGAACGCCGCCTGCCGGACGACTTCCACCACCGCCTGGTGGACGTCTGCGTGTACCTGTGCGCGCTGGCGCTGGAACGCGAAGAGGCCCGCGCCCGCATCCGCCAGCTGGCGTTCTACGACGAGCTGACCGGCCTGCCGAACCGCAACCTGCTGCTGGCCCAGGCCGAGCAGGCCATCGCCCGCGCCGAGCCCGAGCGCAAGCGCGTGGCGGTGCTGTTCCTGGACCTGGACCGCTTCAAGCAGGTCAACGACACGCTCGGCCACCCCATCGGCGACGCGCTGCTGCGCGACATCGCCCAGCGCCTGCGACGCCTGGCGCGCGCCACCGACATCGTCGGCCGCCTGTCGGGCGACGAGTTCGTGATGCTGATGCCCGATTTCGAGCATGGCCGCCTGACCGCCGCCGCCGAGCACATCCTGGTGTCGCTGGCGCAGCCGTTCGTGGTGGGCGGCATCACGCTCAATCCGTCGGTGAGCATCGGCATCAGCGTGTTCCCCGAGAACGGCCGCGACATGGACACGCTGCTGCGCCATGCCGACATGGCCATGTACCAGGCCAAGACGGCGGGCCGCAACCGCATCTCGTTCTTCAGTGCCGAGATGAACCGCCAGGCGCAGGAACGCCTGGCGCTGGAGGCGGCGCTGCGCGACGCGCTGGAAGGTCGCGCGTTGCGGTTGCACTACCAGCCGCAGGTGGGCCTGAAGAACGGCAGCCTGTACGGCGTCGAGGCGCTGGCCCGCTGGCGCCACCCGACGCTGGGCGACATCTCGCCGGCGCGCTTCGTGCCGCTGGCCGAGGAATGCGGCCTGATCGGCGACCTGGGCGACTGGGCGGTGCGCGAGGCCTGCTCGCAGCTCTCCATCTGGCGCAACAACGGCCTGCGCGTGCCGTCGGTGTCGGTGAACCTGTCGGCCACCAATTTCCACAACCTGAACCTGCCGCGCATGATCGCCGCGACGCTGGCCGAGTTCGGGCTGGCGGCGTCGGACCTGATGCTGGAGATCACGGAAGGCGTGGTGCTGGACGCCACGGCGGGCACGCTGCGCACGATCGCGGAGCTGCACCGCCTGGGCGTGCGCCTGTCGATGGACGATTTCGGCACGGGCTATTCCAGCCTGGGCCACTTGCGCCGCCTGATCGTGGACGAACTGAAGCTGGACCGCAGTTTCGTCCAGGGGCTGGAGAACGACGACGCGGCGCGGGCGCTGACCAGCGCCGTCATCCGCATCGGGGAGAGTCTCAGCCTGCCGGTGGTGGCCGAGGGGATCGAGAATGAGGAACAGCGGCGCTTCTTGATCGAGCAGGGGTGTGCGGCGGGGCAGGGGTTTTTGTTTTCGCCGCCGTTGCCGGCTAATGATTTGGAGGATTGGTTGCGGGCGCGGGGGTGAGGGGCTTGTTTTGCTGTTGCGGGGTGGGTTCTTAAGGCGCGCGTGGCGGGGTCGGTGGGGGATGGCGGGGCTACGATTGCGGTCCGGAGCGTTCGCTCCGGACTTTCCCTTCGTCATCTTCGTCACAGCCTTCGGCTGTTCCTTCAGATTCCCTCGGGCGCATCTACACGCCCCGCCATCCCCCACCGACCCCGCCACGCGCTCGCGATGAGACTTACTGCCGGTCTCTGGGGCGGGTGGTGTGCTTGGCATGCTGATGCAACGTCAAGGCTGGGGGGAGAGATTTGCGGGGCCCGTCCTAAAAGGCCGCGCGGGCGGCCTTTTAGGACTTACGCGGTGTCTTGCGTCTGAGCGATGGCGCTCTCGCGTGTGGGTGACGGTGCTGGCGTTCTTATGTTGGGCTGGCGTGAAGTGGAAGATCTTGCGATGGTCGCCCTTCCTCGGCCGCGCGGGCGGCCATCGGAGGGCATTCGCGGGGTCTTGCGGTTGAGGATGCCGCTTCGCGCTTGCGGTGAATGGTGGGGCGGGGCCCGCCTCAAGCCGGCCGCGCGGGCGGCCTTTTGAGGCTTACGCGATGTCTTGCGATTGGTGATGACGCTATCGCGTGTGGCGGCGGCGAGATTGTTTTCTTTGGAAGGTTTGCTGGCACTTCGCATGGTTTTTCATTGCAAGCGTGCCAGCGTCGCGACGCATTTGCTATTGAAGGCATGCCAGCACCGCGACTCACTTGCCATTGAAGACATGCCCGCTCCGCGACGCATTGCCACCAAGGCACACCTGCACCCAAACCCTTTGCCATTGAACGCCTGCCCGCACCAAGACTGTTTGTGGTCGGCGCGAGCGACTCGCCACGCGCAACCCGCTTTCCGCCGCGCCGACCACCACCGCCCCTCCCCCAACGTGGGGAAACAACAGAAACCCGATCCCCACCCGCGCGCAGCGCACCCGCCCCGCCTTCAACTGCCCAGACGCCCATCGTGACCGCCCGCGCGGTCGCGATGGGCAGCCCCGCAGGTTCCATGCCTTGCACACAGATCTAGCAGCGCGACAAGCCTCGAAATCCGCCTGCCCGAGGGGCGACCTACGAAGCTCAACACCGCCCGCATCCAGAACGCGGTTCCCCCATGGAACCACCCAGGCCAACTCAAGCCCGTCCCCCAATTCCCGGCCCCCACGTTTCCCCCATTTGCGATCCTCCCCATCCAGGTATATATTTCAAGCCTAAACTATCAAGGCCTAAAAATAGCAGCGACCCACCCCCGCGTCCGGGCCGCACTTCTTGGAGCGTTACGGCAATGAAAATCGTATGCATTGGTGGTGGTCCCGCCGGCCTGTATTTCGGGCTCCTCATGAAGCTGCAAGACCCGGCCAACGAAGTCACCGTCATCGAACGCAACCGGCCCTACGACACCTTCGGCTGGGGCGTCGTGTTCTCGGATGCCACCATGCAGAACCTGCGCGAAGCCGATCCCGTCTCCGCCCAGACCATCGGCGACGCCTTCAACCACTGGGACGACATCGACATCCACTTCAAGGGTCGCAGCATCCGCAGCGGCGGCCACGGCTTCATCGGCATCGGCCGCAAGAAGCTGCTCAACATCCTGCAGGCGCGTTGCGAAGACGTCGGCGTCAAGCTGGTGTTCGAGAACTTCGTCCAGGACGACCAGGCCATCGCCCGCGAATACGACGCCGACCTGGTCATCGCCTCCGACGGCATCAACAGCCAGATCCGCACCCGCTACACCGACACCTTCCACCCCGACATCGACCAGCGCCGCTGCCGCTTCGTCTGGCTCGGCACCAAGAAGGTCTTCGACGCCTTCACCTTCGCCTTCGTCCAGACCGAACACGGCTGGTTCCAGGCCCACGCCTATCGCTACGAAGACGGCATGTCGACCTTCATCGTCGAAACGCCCGAAGAGACCTGGCAGGCCGCCGGCATCGAGCAGATGAGCCAGGAAGAGGGCATTGCCTACTGCGAAAAGCTGTTCGCGCCCTGGCTCGACGGCAACGCGCTCATCAGCAACGCCTCGCACCTGCGCGGCTCGGCCATCTGGATCCGCTTCCCGCGCGTCATCTGCAACACCTGGGTCCACTGGAACCAGCTCGAAACCCGCCGCGGCAAGCGCGCCGTGCCGGTGGTGCTGATGGGCGACGCGGCGCATACCGCGCACTTCTCCATCGGCTCGGGCACCAAGCTGGCGCTGGAAGACGCCATCGAACTGGCGCGCTGCCTGAGCGGCGCCGAGGGCAGCGTCGAGCACGGCCTGAAGCACTACGAGGAAGTGCGCAGCGTCGAAGTGCTGAAGATCCAGAACGCCGCCCGCAACTCCACCGAGTGGTTCGAGAACGTGGCGCGCTACGCCGAACTCGAACCCGAACAATTCGCCTATTCGCTGCTGACCCGCTCGCAGCGCATCTCGCACGAAAACCTGCGGCTGCGCGACCCGGCCTGGCTGGAAGGCTTCGAGCGCTGGATCGCCGAGCATGCCGGCGCGCCGGCGCCCGCCGGCCAGCGGCCCGCGCTGCCGATGCTGACGCCGTACCGGGCGCGCGGCGTGACGCTGAAGAACCGCATCCTGGTGTCGCCGATGGCCATGTACTCCTGCGCCGACGGCGTGCCGGGCGACTTCCACCTGGTGCACCTGGGCGCCCGCGCCATGGGCGGCGCCGGGCTGGTGATGGTGGAAATGACCTGCGTGTCGCCCGACGGCCGCATCACCCCGGGATGCCCGGGCCTGTGGAACGACGAGCAGCAGCAGGCCTTCGCCCGCATCGTCGGCTTCGTGCACGGCAACAGCGACGCCCGCATCGGCGTGCAGATCGGCCATGCCGGCCGCAAGGGCTCGACCCAGCTGGGCTGGCAGAAGATCGACCATCCGCTGGCCGAAGGCAACTGGCCGCTGCTGTCGGCGTCTGCCTTGCCGTACATCGAAGGCGTGTCGCAGACGCCGCGCGCCATGACGCGCGCCGACATGGACGAGGTGCGCGACAACTTCGTGGCCGCGGCCCGCCGCGCCCAGGCCGCCGGCTTCGACTGGCTCGAACTGCACTGCGCCCACGGCTACCTGCTGTCCAGCTTCATCTCGCCGCTGACCAACCGCCGCGACGACGAATACGGCGGCAGCCTGGAAAACCGCCTGCGCTTCCCGCTGGAAGTGTTCCGCGCGGTGCGCGCCGTCTGGCCCGAGGACAAGCCGATGTCGGTGCGGATCTCGGCCAGCGACTGGGTCGAGGGCGGCATCACCGCCGATGACGCCGTCGAGATCGCGCGCCACTTCAAGGCCGCTGGCGCCGACATGATCGACTGCTCGTCGGGCCAGGTCAGCAAGGAAGAAAAGCCGGTCTACGGCCGCATGTTCCAGACCCCGTTCGCCGACCGCGTGCGCAACGAGGCCGGCATCCCCACCATCGCGGTGGGCGCCATCTTCGAGGCCGACCACGCCAACGGCATCATCGCCTCGGGCCGCGCCGACCTCTGCGCGCTGGCGCGGCCGCACCTGGCGGACGCCTCCTGGACGCTGCGCGAAGCGGCCCGCGTGGGCTATCGTGATGTGGCCTGGCCGAGCCAGTATTTCGCCGGCAAGCGCCAGCTGGAAACCAATTTCGAACGCGCCGCCGCCATGGCGCAACTGGACATCAAATGAGCACGTCCTCCCTTCCCTTGGCCGGCCGCCACGCGCTGGTGACGGGCGGCGCCCGCGGCATCGGCCTGGCCAGCGCCCGCGCCCTGCTGGAACGCGGCGCGCGGGTCACGCTGCTGGGCCGCGACGGCGGCGCGCTGGAGGCGGCCGTCGACAGCCTGGCCAGCCTGGGCCAGGTGCAGGCGGTCAGCGCCGACATCGCCGACGAGGCCTCGGTGCGCCAGGCCTTCGCCCAGGCCGAGGCCGAACTCGGCCCGGTGCTGGTGCTGGTCAACAATGCCGGCCAGGCCGTCAGCCAGCGCTTCGACCGCACCGACGCCGCGCTGTGGCAATCGATGCTGGCGGTCAACCTGACCGGCACCTTCCACTGCATCCAGGCGGCCCTGCCCGGCATGCTGGCCGCCAAATGGGGCCGCGTCATCAACGTGGCCAGCACCGCCGGCCTGATCGGCTACGCCTACGTCAGCGCCTACTGCGCGGCCAAGCATGGCGTGATCGGCCTGACCCGCTCGCTGGCGCTGGAGACGGCGCAGAAGGGCGTCACCATCAACGCCGTGTGCCCGGGCTACACCGAGACCGACATCGTGCGCGGCGCGGTCACCAATATCGTCGAGAAGACCGGCATGACGCCGGAAGCGGCTCGCGCCAAGCTGGCCGAGCGCAATCCGCAGGGCCGCCTGGTGCAGCCCGAGGAAGTGGCCGAGACGGTCGCCTGGCTGGCGCTGCCGGCCTCGTCGTCCATCAACGGCCAGGCCATCGCCGTCGACGGCGGCGAAGTGATGACCGGCTGAGCCGGCGCCCACCCCACGATTCCAGAACGGAGACACCATGAGCACGCAGCCCGAAGAGCACACCATGAAGCACCACAAGCGCCCGCTGGCCGGTTACCAGGCGCGGACGTTCCTGTGGCAGGTGTCGGCCGACGGCAAGGTCGCCACCATCACGCTCAACCGCCCCGAGCGCAAGAACCCGCTGACCTTCGATTCCTACGCCGAACTGCGCGACCTGTTCCGCGCGCTGGTGTACGCGACCGACATCAAGGTGGTGGTGGTGGCCGGCGCCGGCGGCAACTTCTGCTCGGGCGGCGACGTGCATGAAATCATCGGGCCGCTGACGAAGATGAGCATGCCCGAGCTGCTGGACTTCACCCGCATGACGGGCGACCTGGTCAAGGCCATGCGCGCCTGCCCGCAGCCCATCGTGGCGGCGGTGGACGGCGTCTGCGCCGGGGCCGGCGCGATGGTGGCGCTGGCTTCCGACATGCGCCTGGGCACGCCGGCCGCGCGCACCGCCTTCCTGTTCACGCGGGTGGGCCTGGCGGGGGCCGACATGGGCGCCTGCACGCTGCTGCCGCGCATGATCGGCCAGGGTCGCGCCTCCGAACTGCTGTACACCGGCCGCGCCATGACCGCCGAGGAGGGCGCCAGCTGGGGCTTCTTCAACGCGCTGCACGAGTCGGACGCCCTGATGGACGCGGCGGCCAAACTGGCCGCGCAGCTGGCCGCGGGCCCCACCTTCGCGCACGGCGTGACCAAGAAACTGCTGCACCAGGAATGGAACATGGGCGTGGACGAGGCCATCGAGGCCGAAGCCGAGGCCCAGGCCATCTGCATGCAGACGCGCGATTTCCATCGCGCCTACGAGGCCTTCGTGGCCAAACAGAAGCCGGTCTTCGAGGGGAACTGATGATGCGCGACGCAAGCTGGCTGGACTGGCCGTTCTTCGACGACGCCCATCGCAAACTGGCGCATGAGGTGGATGGCTGGTGCGAAAGCGCCCTGGGCCACGTCGACCACCACGATGCCGACGCGGCCTGCCGCAAGCTGGTCAAGGCCATGGGCCAGGCCGGCTGGCTGCGCTACGCGGTCGCCGGCGGCCCCGGCGGCGCCTGGGGCGGCGCGCTGCCAGAGGTCGATTCGCGCGCGGTCTGCATCCTGCGCGAAACGTTCGCGCGCCACGAGGGCCTGGCGGACTTCGCCTTCGCCATGCAGGGCCTGGGCAGCGGCGCGATCTCGCTGATGGGCTCGGACGCGCTGCGCCAGCGCTACCTGCCGCGCGTGGCCAGCGGCGAGGCCATCGCCGCCTTCGCGCTGTCGGAGCCGGATGCCGGCTCGGACGTGGCCGCGCTGGCCTGCGAGGCCCGGCTGGAGGGCGACCACTATGTGCTCAACGGCGCCAAGACCTGGATTTCCAACGGCGGCATCGCCGACTTCTATTGCGTGTTCGCCCGCACCGGCGAGGCGCCGGGCGCGCGCGGCATCAGCGCCTTCGTGGTGGATGCCGACACCCCGGGCTTCGAGATCTCGGAGCGCATCGAGCTGATCGCGCCGCACCCGCTGGCCACCATCACCTTCGACAACTGCCGCATCCCGGCGTCGCAGCGGCTGGGCGAAGCGGGGCAGGGCTTCAAGCTGGCCATGATGACGCTGGACATCTTCCGCGCCTCGGTGGCCGCCGCCGCGCTGGGCTTTGCCCGCCGCGCGCTGGACGAAGGCCTGGCGCGCGCCAAGTCTCGCCGCATGTTCGGCCAGACCCTGGCCGACCTGCAACTGACGCAGGCCGCGCTGGGCGACATGGCCACGGCCATCGACGCCTCGGCGCTGCTGACCTATCGCGCCGCGTGGATGCGCGACGTGCAGAAACAACGCACCACGCGCGAAGCGGCCATGGCCAAGATGACGGCCACCGAATCGGCGCAGACCGTGATCGACCGCGCGCTGCAGATGTTCGGCGGCGCGGGCGTGGTGTCGGGGATGCCGGTGGAGAAGCTTTACAGGGAAATCAGAGCGCTGCGTATCTACGAAGGCGCCACCGAAGTGCAGAAGTTGATCATCGCCCGCGAACTGCTGAAAGCCTGAAGAAGCCATCGAGCTTCCGCTTTCGGCACAGTCAACCACACCGCAGCAGCAAGGGGAATTCCATGGAAGTATCCGCCCACATCGACACCTTCACCCGGGACAATCTGCCCCCGGGCGAACAATGGCCAGAATTCCTGCTGGACGGTCCCGACGTGGCCTATCCCAAGCGCTTCAATTGCGCGGTGGAACTGGTCGACGCGATGGTCGAGCGAGGCCATGGCGAGCGCGTCGCGCTGCGCTGGGCGCAGGACGGCAAGCCGGCCGCCATGACCTACCGCGAGCTGGCCGCGCTGACCAACCGCATCGCCCGCGTGCTGGTCGAGGACATGAAGCTGGTGCCGGGCAACCGCCTGCTGCTGCGCGGCCCCAACAACCCGATGATGGCGGCCGCCTGGCTGGCCGCGATCAAGGCCGGCCTGGTGACAGTGCCGACCATGCCGCTGCTGCGCGCCAAGGAACTCAAGCAGATCATCGACAAGGCGCAGATCCAGGCGGTGCTGTGCGATGTGCGCCTGAAGGACGAGGCGCAGTTCTGCGCCCAGCCGGATCACGAGCACCATTGCCCGGGGCTGGCGCAGATCGTGTATTTCAACGACACCGCGCCCGACGCGCTGGACGCGCTGGCCGCGGCCAAGCCGGACGACTTCACGGCCTGCGACACCGCCGCCGACGACGTCTGCCTGATCGCCTTCACCAGCGGCACCACCGGCGCGCCCAAGGGCTGCATGCACTTCCATCGCGATGTGCTGGCGATGTGCGACCTGTTTCCCAAGCACGTCATCAAGCCGGGCCCGGACGACATTTTCTGCGGCACGCCGCCGCTGGCGTTCACCTTCGGCCTGGGCGGCCTGCTGTGCTTCCCGCTGCGGGTCGGCGCCAGCACCGTGCTGGCCGAGCGCCTGACGCCGGAAAGCCTGTTGCAGCTGATCCAGGACTTCCGCGCCACCATCGTCTTCACCGCGCCCACGTTCTACCGCCAGATGGCGGCGCTGGTGGGCAAGTTCGACCTGTCCTCGCTCAAGAAGAGCGTGTCGGCCGGCGAGGCCCTGCCCGACGCCACCCGCCAGCTGTGGAAAGAGGCCAGCGGCATCGAGATGATCGACGGCATCGGCGGCACGGAAATGATCCACGTGTTCGTCTCCAGCCCGCCCGAGTCGGTGCGCCGCGGCGCCATCGGCCGCGTGGTGCCGGGCTATATCGCGCAGATCGTGGACGACGACATGAACCCCGTGCCCAACGGCACGGTGGGCCGCCTGGCCATCAAGGGCCCGACGGGCTGTCGCTACCTGGCCGACGAGCGCCAGCTGCGTTTCGTGCAGAAGGGCTGGAACCTGCCCGGCGACACGTTCATGCAGGACGACGACGGCTATCTGTTCTACCAGGCGCGCAATGACGACATGATCGTCTCGGCCGGCTACAACATCGCCGGCCCGGAGGTCGAGGACGCGCTGCTGCGCCACGAGGCCGTGGCCGAATGCGGCGTGGTCGGCGCGGCCGATGACGAGCGCGGCCAGCTGGTCAAGGCTTTCGTGGTGCTCAAGCCCGGCTTCGAGCCGAGCGAGGCGCTGGTGGCCGCGATGCAGCAGTTCGTCAAGGCCAATATCGCGCCCTACAAGTACCCCCGCGCCATCGAGTTCGTCGCCGCGCTGCCGCGCACCGAGACGGGCAAGCTGCAGCGTTTCGCGCTGCGCAAGATGGCGTGATTTTGCATCAAGGAAATGCCATGGCAGCACCATTCATCAGTCAGGTAGAGGTCCGCTTCCGTCATTGTGACCCGGCGGGCATCGTTTTCTATCCTCGCTATTTCGAGATGATCAATGACTTTGTCGAGGAATGGTTCGACAAGGGCATGGGCTTGCCATTCCACGCGCTGCACGTGGATCGCCACATCGGCACGCCGATGGCGTCGGTGACGTGCGACTTCAGCGCGCCGAGCCGCTGGCACGAGAAGCTGCGGCAGACGCTGCAGGTGCAGCGCATCGGCGGCGCGTCGTTCAAGGCGCTGGTGCGGTTCGAGGGCCCGGACGGGCAGTTGCGCCTGTCGGCGACGCTGACGATCGTGACGGTGGATCTGCGCACGATGAAGTCGATGCCGCTGCCGGCGGATCTGCGTGAACGTATGCAGGATTATCTGGTCGCCGCCGAATGAGTTCGGCGGGGGTCACCCTGGTGTTTGTTTTTTGAAAATAGGATGAGACGTTATGAAGATTCTGCAACCGCCGGATTGGATGGCGCCGAGGGGCTATTCGAATGGGATCCTGACCGAGATGACGGTGGGGAGCAAGCTGGTGTTCGTGGGCGGGCAGGTGGGCTGGAACGGGCAGCAGCAGTTCGAGTCGGATGACCTGGCCGACCAGGTGCGGCAGACGTTGGCCAATATCGTGGCGATTCTCGCCGAGGGCGGGGCCAGGCCGGAGCATATCGTTCGGATGACGTGGTATGTGACGGACAAGGATGCCTATGTGGCGGCTTATCCGGAGATCGGGAAGCATTACCGGGAGTTGATCGGGAGGCATTTTCCGGCGATGACGGCGGTGGAGGTGGCGGATCTGGTGGAGGATCGGGCCAAGGTGGAGATTGAGGTTACTGCGGTGGTGCCGGCTTGATGGTGGGCCGGCCTGGCGGGGTATTTGCGTCGGGTTGGGTTCTTTAGCCGCGGGTGACGGGGCAGGCGGGGGATGGCGGGGCTACGATTGCGGTCCGGAGCCTTCGCTCCGGACTGCCCCGTTGTCATCCTCGTCCGCCTTCGGCTCCCTACGGATTCCCTCGGGCGCATCTACACGCCCCGCCATCCCCCGCCTGCCCCGTCACCCGCTCACGATAAGAATTAATGGCGGGTGCTGGGGAGGGGGTGTTTCTTGGCGTTCTGACAGGCGGCAACTCGGGTTCAGAGCGATTTGCGGGGCCCGCTTCAAGGCGGCCGCGCGGGCGGCCTTTTGAAGCTTACTTGGTGTCTTGCGGGGGCGGATGACGCTGCGCGCTTGCGGGGTGATTTATCACATATGTAGTGGCTTAACTACGTTAGTGATTCTGTGCCTGTGGCTGCGGGGTTGGCGCATGGCGCCAGGGGGCTGGCTATTTGGCGGCTTGGAAGGTTTCGCGGGGGAGTTCGCCGAAGCGGTCGCGGTAATACTCGGAGAAGCGGCCCAGGTGGCTGATGCCTACGGAGACGGCGACCTCGGTCACGCTTTCGCAGGCGCCTTGCTGCAGCTTTTCGCGGGCGGCGTCCAGGCGCAGGACGCGTAGCGCCTGCATGGGGGTGGTCTCGCGGTGTTGCTGGAACAGGCGGGTGAGGGCGCTGGGGCTGGCGCCGGCGCCGCGGGCGATGTCGGTGAGGGTCAGGGGGGCGGCCAGGTGGGCGCGCATGTAGGCTTCGGCCTGGGCGACGCGGCGCGGCAGGGCGGGGGCCAGGCCGGCGTGGCGTTGCCAGGTGTTGGGCTGGTTGTAGAGCAGGTGCAGGACGAGCGTGTCTTCCAGGTGCTCCAGCCAGGCGGCGGGCGGTCTCGGCGCGCCGTCGTCCAGGGTGGGGAGCAGGTGGATCAGGCTGGTCATCATGCTGCGCCAGGCGGCGCCGACGGGGGTGTCCAGGCGTAGCGCGGGGCTGAAGTCCAGGGGGCGGGCGGCGGCGTCGCCGAAGATGCGGTGGCCGATGGCTTCGAGCTTGCCGCGCGGGATCTTCAGCAGCAGTTGTTCGCAGCCGGCTTCCCAGTGCAGTTTCAGGGCGCGGTTGGGGGCGATGACGGCGGCGCAGTCGGGGTGGGCGTCGACGCAGTCGGTGCCGCATTCGATGCGGGCGCGGCCGCGCAGCGGCACCTGCACCAGCATGAAGTCCTGCAGGCGGTCGGGTTCGATGTGGACTTCGGCGCCGTAGCGCAGCGTACAGACGCTCAGGGCGCCGAAGCGGGCGCGGTTCAGCTCGGCGTCGACGCGGCCGCCCTTCCAGGTCAGCCGGTGTTCCTTGAGCGCTTCGGAGACGCGCTCGCGGGTTTCGGCCGGCTGGGTGGAACTGAAGACGCGTCGTTTGAGCAATGGCGCCAGCTCGATGCGGGACCAGCCGTGCATGGATGCCTCCGGGACGGGAACGCTCCCGTATCGCCGTCGAGCGTAATGCAATCGTCAAGCGTTGGGAATTAAGTGAATCCCGGATAGGCGTGGGCCGATTCGGATAGAGCCGCGCGCCCGGCCGCCCTAAGCTGGGGGTTGTTGGAAGGCGGCGCCGCGGCGCGTAAGCTGGCAGTTTTCATCGGTGGCTGGGTGTACCGACGGCAGACGGATTCTGTCAGCATCGCGCCGGCGGCGCCGGCGGACACGAACGGGGTGGCTCATGAATGGAAAGCTATGGGGCCGGCGCGCGCTGGCGACGCTGGTTTCGGTGGGCTGTATGACGGCCGCGGCCGGCGCATCGGCCGCGGACAAGATCAAGGTCGGCCTCTTGACCACGCTGTCGGGGCCGGGCGCGGCGCTGGGCAACGAGATCCGCGACGGCTTCAATCTCGCGCTGCAGCATACCGGCGGCAAGCTGGGCGGGCTGCCGGCCGAGGTGGTGGTGGCCGATGACCAGCAGAAGGCCGATGCCGGGCGCCAGGCGGTCGAGCGCCTGCTCAAGCGCGACAAGGTCGACGTGATGACGGGCATCGTGTTCTCGAACGTGCTGCTGCCGGTGATGCCGGCCATCCTGCAGTCGGGCACCATCTATCTCAGCACCAATACGGGGCCGGAGAACTATGCCGGCGCCGGCTGCAATCCGAATTTCTTCGCGGTGGCCTGGCAGAACGAGGACATCCCGGCCGCGATGGGCAAGTACGCCGTCGACCAGGGCTTCAAGCGGGTGGCGCTGATCGCGCCCGACTATCCGGGCGGGCGCGAATCGCTCAACGGCTTCAAGCGCCTGTACAAGGGCGGGCTGTCGGAAGAGATCTACACCCAGCTGGGCCAGCTCGACTATGGCGTCGAGATCACGCGGCTGCGGGCCAGCAAGCCGGACGCCGTGTTCTTCTTCCTGCCCGGCGGCATGGGCGTGAACTTCATCAAGCAGTTCAACGGCGCCGGCCTGGGCAAGGAGATCGCGCTGCTGGCGCCGGGCTTTTCGGGCGACGAGGACACCATCGCCGCGGTGGGCGCGCCGATCGAAGGCCTGCACAACTCGTCGCAATGGGCGGCCGACCTGGACAACCCGGCCAACCGCAAGTTCGTCGAGGACTTCAGGAAGACCTACAACCGCACGCCCACGCTGTACGCCTCGCAAGGCTACGACGCCGCCATGCTGCTGGACAGCGCGGTCAGGCAGACCGGCGGCAAGCTGGGCGCCGACGCGCTGCGCCCGGCCCTGCGCCGCGCCGATTTCAAGTCGGTGCGCGGCGACTTCACCTTCAATCGCAACCAGTACCCGATCCAGAACTACTACCTGCGCACCATCGTCAAGGGCGCGGACGGCAAGCTGGCCAACAAGCTGTCGGGCACGGTGCTGACGCAGTATCACGACCCGTTCGCCGCCGCCTGCCAGATGAAGTAAGGCAGGCGACGCACGCATCAAGGAGAGACGCATGACCGCAACCATCACGACGCGCGAGGTGACCATCGCCTCGCACGACGGCCAATCATTCAGCGCCTACCTGGCCGTGCCCGCCGCGGGCCACGGGCCGGGGCTGGTGCTGTGCCAGGAGATCTTCGGCATCAACGACTTCATGCGCCGCACCGCGCAGTCGCTGGCCGAGGAAGGCTACGTGGTGCTGGCGCCGGACCTGTTCTGGCGCCAGCAGCCCGGCATCCAGCTGACCGACGGCCCGGCCGACATGCCGCGCGCGTTCGAGCTGTACCAGGGCTTTGACGTCGACCTGGGCATCAAGGACATCGCCGCGACCCTGGCCGCGCTGCGCGCGCTGCCCGAGCAGCAGGGCGGCGCCGGCGTGCTGGGCTATTGCCTGGGCGGCAAGCTGGCCTACCTGGCCGCCTGCCGCACCGACGCCGACGTAGCCATCGGCTACTACGGCGTGGGCATCGAGGACAGCCTGGAAGAAGCCGCCAATCTGCGCGGCCGGCTGGTGCTGCACATCGCCGAGCAGGACGGCTTCTGTCCGCCGCCGGCGCGCCAGCGCATCCTGGAGGCGCTGGGCGGCAAGGCCAACGTCGAGCTGTATGTCTATCCCGGCATGGACCACGCCTTTGCCCGCACCGGCGGCGCGCACTACGACAAGCCGTCGGCGCTGATGGCGCACCAGCGCAGCATGGCCGCGCTGCAACGCGTAATCGGTCCGCAGTTCGACTATTCGTACTTATGGGACAAGCACTGCGAATACGAATTCGGCACGCGCGACGTGGCCGCGACCATGGCCACGATGGTGGCCGAGCCCTACGTCAACCACATCCCCACCATGACGGGCGGCGTGGGCTACCGCGAGCTGTCGCGCTTCTACCAGCACCACTTCGTCAGCAGCAATCCGCCCGACACCCGGCTGGTGCCGCTGTCGCGCACCGTGGGCGCGACGCAGATCGTCGACGAGCTGCTGTTCTGCTTCACCCACACCACCGAGATCGACTGGCTGCTGCCCGGCGTCGCGCCTACCGGCAAGTACGTCGAGATTCCGCTGGTGGCCATCGTCAAGTTCCGCGGCGACAAGCTCTGCCACGAACACATCTACTGGGACCAGGCCAGCGTGCTGGTGCAAATCGGCGTGCTCGATCCCCAGGGCCTGCCGGTGGCCGGCCGCGAGACCGCGCGGAAGCTGCTGGACGAGACCCTGCCTTCCAACACCCTGATGGCGCGCTGGAAAGACAGCGAGAACAAGTAGGAGACCGCCATGCCGTATAGCGATCAACAATTGGGCGAAATGGTGCGCGGCGACAGCGTGCACCGCGCCCTGTACACCGACCCGGCGATCTTCGAGCTGGAGATGCAGCGCATCTATGGCCGCGCCTGGGTCTACGTCGGCCACGAAAGCCAGGTGCCCAAGACCGGCGACTATCACACCACGCGCCTGGGCGACCAGGACGTGCTGATGGTGCGCGCCAGCGACGGCCGCGTGCACGTGCTCTACAACCGCTGCCCGCACAAGGGCGCGAAGGTGGTGGCGGACGGCGACGGCTGTGTCGGCAAGTTCTTCCGCTGCCCGTACCACGCCTGGACCTTCAAGCTCGACGGCAGCCATCTCGGCGTGCCGCTCAAGCAGGGGCTGGAGGGCACCTCCTACGATCCGACCGATCCCAGCTTCTCGATGCGGCGCCTGCCGCGCGTGGAAAGCTATCGCGGCTTCGTCTTCGCCAGCCAGGCCCGCGACGGCCAGGGCCTGGAGGAATTCCTGGGCGGCGTGCGTTCGTCGATCGACAACCTGTGCGACCGCTCGCCGGTGGGCGAGGTCGAGGTGGCCGGCGGCATCTTCCGCGTGATGCAGCGTTCCAACTGGAAGGTGTTCTACGAGAACCTGCATGACACCATGCATGCCCGCGTGACGCACGAGTCGTCCTTTGCCGCCGCGCGCGACGAGGCCAAGGAAATCGGCGAGATGCCGTTCGAGCTGCACATCATGGACGGCAACGGCGAGCCCTACGAGTTCTGGGAAAAGCTGGAGCTGCGCGCCTACGACAACGGCCACGGCTACATGGAAGGCATCTTCAACCCGGGCGCGGCCGAACGCGATCCGGTGTCGCGCGCCCATTTCGAGGCGCTGACCACGGCCTACGGCGCCGACCGCGCCCGCGAGATCCTCGGCATGAACCGCCACAACACCGTCATCTACGGCAGCGGCTCGCCGCACACGGTGTTCCAGCAGTTCCGCGTAATCCGCCCCATCGCCGTGGACCGCACGCTGATCGAGATCCAGACCTTCCGCTGCAAGGGCGCGCCGGACGGCGTGTTCAAGCGCGCCATGCTGTACGCCAACGTGATCAACTCGCCGTCGTCCAACGTCATGCCGGACGACATCGAGCTCTACAACCGCTGCCAGGAAGGCAACGCCACCCGCGGCGGCGAATGGGTCAGCATGCACCGCTACCACGGCACCGACCGCAGCGACGCCGACGGCATGGTGTCGGTCAACGGCACCAGCGAGCTGCCGATGCGCAACCAGTTCCGCGCCTGGAAGAACTACATGGAGGCCGGCCCCGTGGCGCCCGCCCACGGCCAAGGAGAAGGCGCATGCTGCTAGACCTGGAATTCGACGTATCCACCGCCGACCTGGCGCCGGCCGACGTGCCGGCCGAGGCCTATCACCGCATCGCCCAGTTCCTGTACCGCGAGGCGCGGCTGCTGGACGAGCGCCGCTACGACGACTGGCAGTCGCTGTGGACCGACGACGGCATGTACTGGATGCCGCGCGAGCCGGGCCAGTCCAGCCCCTACGACCACATTTCGCTGTTCTGGGAAGACCGCATGCTGCGCGACGTGCGCATCCGCCGGCTGGAACACCCGCGCAACTGGTCGCAGCAGCCGCCCACGCGCAGCGTGCGGCTGGTGGGCGGGGTGCAGGTCGAGGGCGTGGACGCGGGCGGCAACCTGGTGGTGCATTCGGCGTTCCAGATGACCGAATGGCGCAAGCGCCAGCCGCGCCAGCTGGCCGGCCGCTACACCCACAAGCTGGCCGCCGACGGCGACGGCTGGCGCATCCGCATGAAGCGCGTGGACCTGGTGAACTGCGACGACGCCCACGACGTGTTCGAGGTGTTCGTGTGAGCGCGCCCGACGCCGCGGTGCTGGCGCTGCACTACCAGAACGACGTGCTGCATCCCGACGGCAAGATCCGCGTCGGGCTGGATGCCGACGGCGCGGTGCGCCAGCGCGTGCTGCATGGCGCGGCGGCGCTGCTGGACAGCGCCCGCGGCCATGGCCTGCCGATCGTGCACGTGCGCATCGCCTTCCGCCCGGACTACGCCGACCTGCTGCCCAATTGCGACATCTTCCGCAACGTCGCCAGCATCGGCGCGGTCGCCGAGGGGCAATGGGGCAGCGCCTTCTATGAAGGGCTGCAGCCCCTGGCGGGCAGCCCGCGCGAATTCGTGGTCAAGCACACCCGCATCAGCGCCTTCTACGGCACGCCGCTGGAGGAAACGCTGCGGCTACTGGGCGCGCGCCGGCTGGTGGTGGCGGGCGTGGCGACGCATTCGGTGGTCGAGGGCACCGTGCGGCACGCCGCCGATATCGGGTTCAATGTCATGGTGGCCGAGGACGCCTGCGCGTCGGCGGACCCGGCGGTGCACGACGCGTCGCTGGCCAGCATGCGGCTGATCGCGCAGACCGGCTCGGTGGCGCAGGCCATGCACTGGGCCGCCGCGCCTCATTGATCAAGGACTGTTCATGGATTTCTCAGGCTTTCCCGGCTTGGCCGGCAAGACCGCCATCGTCACCGGCAGCACCCAGGGGCTGGGCGCGGACATCGCGCGCGGGCTGGCGGCGGCCGGCGCCAACGTGGTGCTGGTGGGGCGCAACGCCCAGGCCGGCCAGGCACTGGCGGACGAGATCGGCGAGCGGGCGCTGTTCCACGAAACCGACATCGGCCAGGACGACCAGATCCGCCACTGCCTGAACGCCGCGCTGGCGCGCTTCGGGCGGGTCGATATCCTGGTGAACAACGCCTGCCAGTACAACGACCGCGGCCTGGCCTCCAGCCGCGCGGAGTGGCATGCGACGCTCGACACCAACCTGGTGTCGGCCGCGATCTTCACGCAGATGGCGGCGCCGCTGCTGCCGCGCGGCGGGGTGGTGGTCAACCTGGGCAGCACCGGCGGCAAGTTCGGCGCGGCCGGGCGCGCGCTGTATCCCGCTTCCAAGGCGGCCTTGCTGCAGATCACCAAGAACTTCGCGGTGGAGCTGGCGCCGGCCGGCATCCGCGTGCTGGCGGTGTCGCCGGCCTGGACCTGGTCGCCGTCGGTCGAACAATTGGCGGGCGGCTCGCGCGAGGCCGCCGACGCCGTGGGCGCGCATTTCCATCCGCTGGGCCGGGTCGGTTCGGGCGAGGAGATCGCCGCGGCGGTGTGCTTCGCCTGCTCGGACGCGGCGTCGTGGATGACCGGTGTGGATATCCCGGTGGATGGCGGCTTCTCGATCCTGGGACCGGACCGGGGCATTTCACCGCGCGCGTGGTTCAAGCAGCTGGCGCCTTGAGCGGGCGGTAGACCCGGCCTGGGCCGGGCATGCCCGCCGCCCACGGCGTTCGCTGCGCTTGGCCCGCCCGGATTGCCGACGGCGCGTCGATGGCGCGCCATCGACGCCTGGCGGCGGGAGGGGCCATCCGCGCCGGCGGCGGTACATCCCCGGCCGCCGCGCGAGTCTCAGCGGATGACGATCTCGCCTTCTTCCAGGCCGGCCTTGCCGCCCACCTGGTCTTCCAGGAACTCCTGCATCCGGTTGCCCACCTGGATCTTGGCGCCGCCGCAGAAGCGCCGCGCCGCGATGATGGTGGCGGTATGCAGCGGCTGCAGGTCGCGGATCAGCTGGGCCTCTTCCTCGTCCAGCTCGATCAGGTCGCGGCCCAGCTTGGTGTGGGTGTTGCGGGCGCGCTCGACCACGTCGCCGGCGGCCCGGCCGGGGTTGGCGTGCAGGAACAGCAGCAGCTGTTCGAGCTTGGCCTTTTCCTCGTTCATCTTCAGGCGCTTGCGCGTCAGCGCCGAGCGCTTGATGTCGGCATGCGGATCCAGCCCGGCCTGCACCAGCGTCGGCACGCCGGCCGGCGAGCCGATGGTGCCGGCGCGCACCGATTGCAGGGCGCGGGTCTGGCCGCCGGTGATGGCGGTCTGCTGGGTGTTGGGCGCGCCGACGTTGACGCTGCCGCCCGCCGCGATGCTGCTCTGGCGGATCTCGCGTTCCACTTCCACGTTCTGGCCGGCGCTGATGATGGCGTTGGCGATGAAGCGGGCGCGCACTTCGCCGCCACAGACGATATGGGCGGTGCGCGCGGCGGCGTTGTTGGCCGATTCGCTGGTGCCTTCCTGCATCGCCTCGGCCATGCCGATGATGCCGCCCTTGACCGTGACGTTGCCGCCGGCCTCGACCAGCGCGGCTTCCATGGTGCCGTTGACGACCACGTCGCCGGTCACGCGCACTTCCATGGTGGCGCTGATGTCGCCGCGCACCTGCAGCGAGCCCTGGAAATTGATGTTGCCGGTGGACAGGTCGACCGCGTCGACCTCGACCACCGGATTGACCTGCGCGCCCTGGTGGATCAGCTTGGGTGAACCGGCGATGGCGGCGCGCAGCAGGTTCGGGTCTTCCGGGTCGATCTCGACGCCGGACATCTCGGCGTTGAAGGGCGTGTCCGGCAGTTCGTCGGGCAGCACCGGCTGGCCCAGCACGTTGCAGCCATCGATGCCGGGCAGCGGCGGGATGCGGCGCATCAGCGGCATGCCGGGCGTGACCAGCAGCAGGCTGCCCAGGTCGCGGTAGTCGATCTGCGCCAGTTCGTCGATTTCCTGGGCGCGCGGCTTCAGGCGGTCCAGCAGGCTTTCGAAGCGGGTGGGGGTGCCGCGCGTGGGCGGCGTGCCCTGCGCGATCAGCACGGTCTGCGCGCCGCCGCGCTCGATGGCCTCGGCCAGTTCCTTTTCCAGCACGCCGTGGACGATGCCCTGGTCGGCGATGGCCTGGCGCAGCACGGGCAGCGTCACCGGCTTGCCGCCCTTGGGCGGATGCAGGGTGACCAGGGCCGACATGCAGGCGGCATCCACTTCCAGGTCGAACGAGCCGTCGATCAGCTTGCCCACCGGCACCTGCACGGGTTCGGTGGCGTGGCGGCACAGGTCGATGAAGGCGATGACGGCGTGGTTGTCCAGCGCCTCGGTCGACCACCCCTGGGCGGTGGCCATGGCGGCGAGGGTGTCCCAGCTGGGCAGGTCGGCGGCCGGCGCGGCCGGCGTGGCGTCGGCGGTTTCGGTATCCGGGGCACCGGCCTCCTGGACCGGGGCGCCGTCAGCCGCAGCGTCGACCGGGGCGGCATCGGTCTGCGGCGCAGGTGGCGGCGAGTAAATCGCCGTCAGGACGTTGGTAGTGGCATCCAGCACCAGCTGGAGCGTGTTGTCTGCGCCCATCTCCGCCTCCCGCCCGGCAGTTGTCGCCGGGTTCCATTCATTTAGTAATTAAACGAAATATTGCGACATATGTTAACCCAGGAACTCCGGGCTACTGCGTAGTAGTACGGGGAGGATGAAGATAAAAGATGTAGATCAGGCCCTTATTTCAGCGACATATTTTCCCGAGCCACCCCGAGGCGGGCCGTCCACGGACGGCCTGCTGCGCCCCGCAGGCCGGGTACTAGGGCATAGGCAGGAGCGACAAAGCCGGCGCGTCGGCTCAGCATAGGCGTTCGATTCCGCGTCCCTGGACGCCGCCGGAGCGCCTTCCCCATGTTCCGAGTCTCTCCCATTCCGCCCGCCCGGCCACGCGCCGGGCGGACGTTCCTGGCCGGCCTGGCGGTGGCGGCCATGCTGGCCGCCGGCGCGCTGCTGCCCACGGACGCCGCGCGCGCCACCGAGATCTACCGTTACAAAGATCCGTTCGGCGTCTGGCGCGCGATGAAGGTGCCCAACGGCTACGCCAAGTATTACAAGCGGGCCCAGGTCCGCACCGCGCTGCGCGGCAACCGCATCAAGGTCTGCCTGGACTGCGAGCCGCGCTCGGGCGACGGCGCCAGCCTGCTGACCCTGGGCGACCGGGCCGCGGGCTGGGGCCCGGCGCCGCCATCGACCGCGCATGACGAACTGATCGCGCAGGCGGCCAGGGATTCAGGGGTGGACCGGGCCTTGCTGACCGCGGTCATCGCGGTGGAATCGGGTTTTCGCAGCGACGCGCGCTCGCCCAAGGGGGCGCTGGGCCTGATGCAGCTGATGCCGGCGACGGCGGCCACCCTGCTGGTCTCGGACGACATCGAGCGGGCGCTGGTCGACCCGGCCACCAACGTCAAGGCGGGGTCGAGCCTGCTGCGCCGCCTGATCGACCAATACCCCAACCGCCTGGACCTGGCGCTGGCCGCCTACAACGCGGGCGAGGGCGCGGTGCGCAAGTACGACGCGGTGCCGCCCTATGCCGAGACCCAGCAGTACGTGCGCAACGTCACGGCGCTGTACCAGCAGTACAAGACGCCCTAGTGATCGATGCAAAAACGCCCTGGAAGCCCTTGTCGGGCCGCCAGGGCGTGTCGGCGCGCGGCGGGCAAGGCCCAACCCCGCGCGGCGCTCAGATCGTCGCGAAGACCTTTTCGGCGATATCCAGCGTGGCCTGGATGACCGCGTCGTCGTGGGTGGCCGAGACGAAGCCGGCTTCGAAGGCCGACGGCGCGAAATGCACGCCGTGGTCCAGCATGGCGTGGAAGAAGCGGTTGAAGCGCGCCGTGTCGCAGGCCGAGACCTCGGCGAACGTGGCCGGCACCTTGTCGCTGAAGTACAGGCCGAACATGCCGCCGACCGAGTCGGCCGAGAACGGCAGGCCGGCGGCGCGGGCGCGTTCCTGCAGGCCCTGGGCCAGCTTGGCGGTCTGCGCCGCCAGCTTGTCGTAGAAACCGGGGGCGGCGATCAGGCGCAGCGTGGCCAGGCCGGCGGCCACGGCCACCGGGTTGCCCGACAGCGTGCCCGCCTGGTAGACGCCGCCCAGCGGCGCGATGTGCTTCATGATCTCGGCGCTGCCGCCGAAGGCGCCCACCGGCATGCCGCCGCCGATCACCTTGGCCAGCGTGGTCAGGTCGGGCTTGACGCCCGACAGGCCCTGCACGCCCTGCGGGCCGACGCGGAAGCCGGTCATGACCTCGTCGAAGATCAGCAGCGCGCCGTGCTGCGTGCAGACCTCGCGCAGCCCTTCCAGGAAGCCGGCGGCCGGCTTGATCAGGTTCATGTTGCCGGCGATCGGCTCGACGATGATGCAGGCGATGTCGGCGCCGTGCTGGGCGAAGGCTTCGCGCACCGCGTCCAGGTTGTTGTATTCCAGGGTCAGCGTGTGCGAGACGAATTCGGGCGGCACGCCGGCCGAGCTGGGGTTGCCGAAGGTCAGCAGGCCCGAGCCGGCCTTGACCAGCAGGCTGTCGGAATGGCCGTGGTAGCAGCCCTCGAACTTGACGATCTTGTTGCGGCCGGTGGCGCCGCGCGCCAGGCGGATGGCCGTCATGGTGGCTTCCGTGCCGGAGCTGACCAGGCGCACCTGTTCCAGCGAGGGCAGGCGCGCGATCAGCACTTCGGCCAGTTCGATCTCGGCCTCGGTGGGGGCGCCGAACGACAGGCCGTTGACGGCCGCTTCCTGCACCGCGCGCACCACTTCCGGATGCGAGTGGCCCAGGATGGCCGGGCCCCAGGAGCCGACGTAGTCGATGTATTGCTTGTCTTCCGCGTCCCAGACGTACGGACCCTGCGCGCGCTTGATGAAGCGCGGCGTGCCGCCCACGGAGCGGAAGGCGCGCACGGGCGAGTTGACGCCGCCGGGGATGCTGCGGCTGGCACGTTCGAAGAGCTGGGCGTTACGGGACATGGCGGTCAGGGCTTCAGGTTGCGGTTGATGGAGTAGGGCGCGGCGCAGGCCGCGGCGGCGGCGCGGATCGCGGGCGCCTCGAACAGGCCGGTGATGACGGCGACCGAATCGGCGCCGGCGGCGGCCACCAGCGCCACGTTCTCGGGCGTGATGCCGCCGATGGCGACCACGGCGGGGCGCGGCGCATCGCGTTCCTCGACCAGCGCGCGGGCCTCGGTCAGGACCGAGAGCGGCGCGCGCACGGTGTCGGGCTTGACGCGCGAGGGGAACATGGCGCCGAAGGCGATGTAGTCGGCGCCGGCGTCCAGCAGTTCGCGGGCGCGGCCCAGGTCGTCGTAGCTGGAGCCGCCCAGGATCAGGTCGGGGCCGGCTTCGGCGCGGATGCGGGCCAGGCTGTCGTCGTCGCGGCCGACGTGGGCGCCGTCGGCGTCGACTTCCAGCGCCAGGCGCCAGTCATCATTGATGAGGAACACCACGCCCAGCTCGCGGCATAGGGGCGCCAGGGCGCGCGCCTGCTCGGCGCGCACCGCGTCGGGCACGTCCTTGCGGCGCAGCTGCAGCGCGCGCATGCCGCCCTCGGCCGCCTGGCGCACCGCGCGCATCAGGCGCTCGGTGTCGTCCCATTCGGGGGTGACGCCATACAGGCCGGCGGGGAATCGCAAGGCTTTCATTGCGGCTGGATCCGGTTGGGAATGCGCCGGCCCATGCCCGGCAGGAAACTGGCGGCGACCGCCGCGTCGGCGTGGGCCAGGCCCTGGCGCACGGCCTCGGGCATGTCCAGTCCGCGCGCCAGCAGGGCGGTGATGGCGGTGGCGGCCAGGCCGCCGGCGTCGCCGTTGCGGTCCGGGGGCGCCTGCCAGGGCAGGGTGGTGGTCTGGCCGTTGGGGCCCAGCAGCACGTTGGCGTGGTGGCCGGGCCGCTGCGGGCTGCCCAGCACCAGCACCCATTCGGCGCCGGCGGCCACCAGGGCGTGCATCGGCGATGGTGCGTCCCCGATATCGATATCACCGTCGGCGTGCCATTGGGCCAGCCGCAGGTGCTCGACGATCAGCAGGTCGGTCTGCGGCAGCACCAGTTCGAGGATGGCGGCCAGCAGGTCGTCGGCGTCATCCTCGTCGGCGGCGTCGGCCGGCACCTGGGCGCGCTGGCCCAGGTGCAGCACCAGCGGCACCTGGCTGTAATCCGCGGCAACCTGCGCGGCGACGCTTGCCGTTTCGGCGGTGTATAGTCCGCCCACCTTGATGGCCTGTACGGACATGTCCTCGAGCAGGCAGCGCGCCTGGTCGTCCAGCAGGTCGGGTGAAACGGGATGGATTTCTTCGATGCCGGCGGTATCCTGCACGGTCAACGCCGTGACGGCCGCCAGGCCATGACAGCCGAGGCGGGCGCAGGTCACGGCGTCCGCGGGCAAACCGTCGGCGCCCGAGGGATCGAGCGGACCGAAGACCAAAACGAGAGGGGGAGTAACGGGGGCCACGTGGACAGCGCTAGAGTAAGGGTGCCCGGACTCATTTGCGGAGAATCAGGGGAACCCCTATTGGGTTTCGGTAAGATTGTCCCCATTCTAATGGATGCCTCCCGCCTTTGCCCCGTCGCGGGGACAACGGCAGGGAATTGATGTAAGAGAGAACTATGCGTACTTGGATGTGTCTGATTTGTGGCTGGGTCTACGACGAAGAGGCCGGCCTGCCCGACGAAGGCATCGCGCCCGGCACCCGCTGGGAAGATGTGCCGCCGAACTGGGTCTGTCCTGAATGCGGCGCCCGCAAAGAGGACTTCGAACTGATGGAAATCTGACGCGCAGCGCCGACGTCTTCCGCCAAGGCGGTTCGATCTGACTACCCATAGAGGGGGTTGCCATGACGGAAAAACACCACGAAGAGGCCAGTACGCAACAGGCCGCCAACTTCGCCAACCAGTTCCTGATCGCCATGCCGGGCATGGTCGAAGGCAGCCTGGCCGGCTCGGTCATCTATATCTGCGAGCACACCGAACGCGGCGCATTGGGCTTGGTCATCAACCGGCCCACCGACCTGACCCTGGGCACGTTGTTCGAGCGCATCGAACTGTCGCTCGAGATCGGTCCGGTCAAGGACACGCTGGTGTTCTTCGGCGGTCCGGTGCAGACCGACCGCGGTTTCGTGCTGCACGCGCCCGCGGGCGACTACAGCTCCAGCATCAAGCTCGGCGCCATGGCCCTGACCACCTCGCGCGACGTGCTGCAGGCGGTGGCCGACGGCAACGGGCCCGCCCGCATGCTGGTCACGCTGGGCTACGCCGGCTGGGGCGCCGGCCAGCTCGAAAGCGAAATGGGCCAGAACGCCTGGCTGTCGGTCGGCGCCGACGACCACATCATCTTCGACGTGCCGCCCGAGGATCGCTACCCCGCGGCGCTCAAGCTGCTGGGCATCGATCCCGTGATGCTGGCCGGCGACGCGGGCCATGCCTGAAGAGACCCTGCTGGCATTCGATTTCGGCGAGAAGAAAATCGGCGTGGCCATCGGCAATACGCTGACGGGCCACGCGCGGCCGCTGGAGATCATCTTCAGCGAGGTGCGCGACGTGCGCTTCGCGCGCATCGAGGCGCTGCTGCGGGAATGGCAGCCGCATCGCGTGGTGGTCGGCCTGGCGCTCGACGCCGATGGCGGCGAACAGCCCGCCACCGCGCGCTGCCGCCGCTTCGCCAACCAGCTGCACGGCCGCTTCGGCGTGGCGGTGGAGCTGGTCGACGAGCGCGGCTCCAGCATGGAGGCCCAGCGCCTGCTGGGCACCCACGCGGCCGACGACGCGATGGCCGCCGCCGTCATCCTGCAACGTTACCTGGACAAGCCGCCGGCGCCTTGACGCCGACGCCGGCCCGCCCATGCTCAATCCGCAACTCGACCGCCGTGGCGAACTGCTGCATCTGCTGACGACGGAAGGGTTGCCGCGACGCCATGTCGAACGGCTGCTGGACGCGGCGGCCGCGTTCGCCGCCGATGACGCGCCGGCCGTCGCCGACGCCGACCTGCCGTTGTTCCTGAGCCTGCCCGCCGGCGATGCCGGCCTGCGCCAGGACTTCGAGGCCGCCGCCGTGCGCCTGGGCCTGCGGTCCGTGGCGCTGGAAACCAATGGCCCGGGCGCCGACGCCGGGGTGGATCGCGGCCACGGCGTGGGCGCTGGCGACATCTGCGCCGCCAGCGCGCTGTCTCCCGCCGCGGTCGCCGCCGGCCTGCCGGCCGGCATCCTGGCGCT
>NZ_CADIJR010000057.1 GCF_902859645.1 Achromobacter insuavis
GACCAGCCGCCGCTCGCGCGGCGCCAGGGCCTGGTAGCGCTGGCGCGCGCGGTCGGCGGCCGGCGCCAGGGGTTTGAGGGCGGCGCGCCAGGCGGCGCTCAGGCGTTCAATGGGCTTCATGGTTGGCTGCGCGTGATGCGCCAGGTGTTGTCGGTATCGCCGCGTTCCAGCTTCAGGCCCTGCGAGGCGGCCTGCTGGACCAGCGCGGGCGTTTCGGCCACGCGCTGGGCCTGGGCGCCGGCGTCGGCCAGCTGCAGGGTCAACGCCTGGTCGGCATAGGACAGGCGGGCGACGTTGTCGGCGGCGAATGGCAGGGTCTGCGCGGCGGCGCGCGCCAGTGGCAGGAAGTCGCCGGCGTTGGCGGCGCCGCGGCGGTTCTGTAGCGCGTCCAGGCCTTGCTGCGCCTGGCGGGCTGGGTCCAGCACCACCGGCAGCTCGGGAAACGCCGCCAGCACCTGGCGACGCATGCCGTCGCGCAGCGACTGCGCCTCGCCGCGCAGTTGCGCCGCATGCAGGTTCAGGCCGCCGATCCAGACCACGGCGGCGACGGCGCTCCAGCGCCATACCGGCCGCCAGCGCGATACGCGCGCCGGCGCCAGCTGCGGCATCGCCAGCGACCACGAGGGCGATGGCGCCAGCCAGCGCGGGTCGGCCGGATCGCGCAGCGGCGTCAGGTCTTCGGGCGCCAGCGTCTGCGGGGCGATCAGGGCGTGGGCACGCAGGCCCTGCGCGTTCAGCAGGCTCCAGGCGCGGCGCACCGGTTCGCGCGCCGCCCAGGCCAGCGCCACGTTGCCGTCGGCGCCGCGCGGGCCATGGCCGATCGCCAGGTCGTCCAGGTCGCTCAACACCAGCGGCTCGAGCGAGCCGCGCACGGCGGCGGCAAAGCGCGCCTTGGCCACGGCCGGCACCTGGACGGTGGCGGCGATGACGTCGGCCGGGTGCAGCACGGCCTCGCAGGCGGCCTGCGGATAGGCCTGGCCCAGGGCGTGCAGCGTCAGCTCGCCCTGGCGCGCGCAGCGGCCGCGGCGGTCGAACCAGGCAAAGGGCAGCAGCGAGCCCGGGCCGAGTTCGGCGAGCGGGGCCAGCGCGATGCGCAAGGAATTCTTCAAGGGGTTTCTCTCGTCCAGATGGTGTCGGGCGCGGCGGGCGGCGCGCTGCGGATCAGCGCCTGCATCGAGACCCGGGCCCGTTCGTAAACGACCGCGCCGCTGGCCAGGAACCAGCCGCTGGTCGTGCTGACGGCGGGCGCGGGCGTCTTGACGCCGGTGGCGGCCAGCCGGTTGGCGAAGTCGCCGCTGTTGTTGAACCAGTTGCCGCGATCGCGTTCGCCGGTGATGGCGCGGGCCTGGCTGAGCGACAGGCCCGCCACCAGCGCGGCGATGACTTCGGGCGGCGCGGTATTGACGTTGACGCTGGTGGCGCTGGGCAGCACGGTCATGGTGCGCCGCAGTTCGCCGCGCACGGCGGGTTCCAGTCCCAGCAGCGCGGCCACGTCGTCGATGCCGCGCGGCAGCGGCGCGCGCGCGTCCGGCGACTGGCCGCCCTGGGCCGGCGTGGGGGCGCCCGCGGCCGGCGCCGGCGGCTGGCTGGCGGCGATGATCTCGATCATGCGGCCGGCCAGCGTGTCCGGCAGGCGCAGGGCGCCCAGCAAGCGCCGCAACACCTGTTCCTGTTCCGGCTGCGGCACGCCGTTGCTGGCCAGGTTGGCCAGGTTGTACTTGCCCTGTTCGTCCTGCACCTTGCCGGAGAACACCGCGACGCGGTCGTCGCCGGGACGCTCGATGCGGGTGTCCAGCACCGGCGTGGCCCAGATCTGGTCGCCGCGCGTGGTCGATTCGCGCTTGCCGTGGTCGCGCACCACCAGGCGGGCCCAGTCGATGCCGCCGGCCAGCAGCATGCGCGCCTGCACCCGCGCCATTTCGTTCTCGATGCGGCGGGTGCTGGCGGTCTGGCGCTGGAACAGGCTGGTGGTCAGCGCCGCGACGATGGCGACGATGATCAGCGCGCTGACGACGGCGGCGCCGCGCTCGCGCGGCAAGGTCGCGCTCATGGCAGCTCCAGGATGCGGCTGTAGCGCCGCGTGTCGCCGGCCGGGCCGCGGTCGAGCGTGATCTCGATGCCGCTGGGCGTGGCGGAGAAGGGCGAGCGGGTGTCCATCCAGCCCGCGCCCGGCACCCAGCCGCGCAGCGCCAGCGCGCGCACGCCGGGCAGCAGCAGCGCGCCGTCGCCGACGGGCGGCAGCGGTCCCTGTTCGGCGGGCACGCCGCTGGCGCGCCACAGACCGTCCTTGCGCACCGACCACTGCACCCGCTGCCAGCGGCCGTCGCCGTCCGGATCGGGCCGCAGGATCTCCAGCACCTGCGCGCCGGCCGCGCCGCGCAACAGGCGCACGCCGGTCGTGAAGACCTGCGTGTCGATGCCGGGCGCGGCGAACGACGGACCGTTGTAGGCCAGTTCGACATCGCGTCCCATCTGGCCCAGCGTGCGCACGATGGCGTCGGTGTCGTCGGACTGCTGCGCGATCCAGTCGCGCGCGCTGGAGACGCTGTCCAGGCCGCGCCAGGCCATCAGGCTGACGAGCGCCATCAGCGCCAGCGCCACCAGCACTTCTATCAGGGTGAAGCCCGCCTGGTCGCGGGCATGGGGGTGGCGGCAGGTCATCGCAGGCTCGACAGCAGGCCGTCCAGCTGCAGCAGGGCCGCGCCATTGTCCGCGTCGCGGACCTTGACCGACACCTGGCGGAAGCTGCGGTTCAGGGAGTTGGTGAACACCAGTTCGCATTGCAGCGCCAGGCCGCCCTGCGGGCAGGCGACGGTCTGCGAGCCGGCGCGCGGCAGGGTCTGTTCCAGCCGCAGCTGGGTCAGCGCGTTCTGCGCGGCCAGCAGCGCCAGCGTCTTGTCCTGCAGCGCGCGGTTGTTGGCGGCCATGACGCCGGTGGCGCGCAGGGCCGCGCCCATCGCGACGGCGATGATGGCCAGCGCCACCAGCACCTCGATCAGGGTGAAGCCGCGCTGGGCTTGGCGCCGCGCGCGGCGCGCGAGAGCAAATTCAGTGGATGTCATAGCGTCCGGCGGCGTCGCGCGTGACCGTCACGAGCGAATCGCCCGTGCGCAGCTGCACGCTGAACGGATCGGCCACCCATTCGGTGTTGAAGACCAGCGGGCGCTCGGGCGACAGCCGCAGTTGCACCTGGCGCGCCAGCCACGCCTGCGGGCGCAGGGCTTCGTCGCGCTCGAGCTTGTCGACCGGCAGGGGCGTGTCGTCCTGCGCGCTGGGCGCGCTGGAACGGCCCTGGCGCTCGAATGACCAGCCGCCGCTGGCGGGCAGCCAGCGGATCGGCCGGCCGTCGCTGCGGGCTTCGCCTTCGGCCACGGTGAAGGCGTCGACCAGGCGCCGCGCATCCTCGCGCAGCGGATCGGCGCGCTTGCCGATGGACAGGCTCACCATGCTGGCGGCGATGGCGACGATCACCAGCACCACCAGGACTTCGACTAGCGTGAAACCGCGCTCAGAGTTCCCACGAACCGATGTCGGCATCGCCGCCTTCTCCGCCGGGCTTGTTGTCGGCGCCGAACGAGAACACATCGATGTCGCCTTTGACGCCGGGGCTCAGGTATTGATACGGATGGCCCCAGGGGTCGTTGGGCAGCTTGTCCAGGTAGCCGCGCCAGTTGGACGCGCCTTCCGGCTTTTCCACCAGCGCGCGCAGGCCCTGGGCGGTGGTCGGATAGCGGCCGTTGTCCAGTCGGTACAGCTTGAGCGCCTGCATGATGCCGGCGATGTCCTGGCGCGCCGCGACCTGGCGGGCCTGGTCGGGACGGTCCAGCACGCGGGGCACGATCAGGGCCGCAAGAATCCCCATGATCACGATGACCACCATGATCTCGATCAGGGTGAAACCTTGCTGGCGGGCGAGCCCACGCGATGACTGGCGCACTTCACGACTCCGGTATTTCAGTGAGAAGCGTGCGATTGTGGACATGAAATATGACAGCAATATGAGGCGCGCCGGATCACTTGGCGGCGCTGGCGATGCCGCCCTCCGGCGCCGGCGAGGCGGGCGTGGCCAGCCGGCTGGCGCGGCCGCCTTGCTCGACCGTGACGGCATCGGCGCCGACTTCCTTGAGCACGATGCCGGGCGCGACTTCGTCGCCGACGCGCCAGGCCACGGGCGGGCCGCCGTCGATGCTGAACACCGCGGCGCCGTCCGTGCCGGCGGCGATCACGCCGAGCACGCTGATCTGCGTGCGCAGCACTTCATCGCGGCCGAACCACAGCGCCACCGGCATGTTGTCGGCCGCGCGCGGGGCGGGCGCCGACACGGCGGCGGGCAGGGCGGGGGGCTTGGGGGCGAGCAGCACGGCGCCCCAGACGCCCACGCCGGCCGCCAGCGCCAATATGGCAAGGGCGCGGAACATCGCGGGGGCGGCGGGCGGGGACAGGCGCAGGGACAAAGGCATGAATGAAACGGCGGAAAGAGAATGGACGCGCAAGCGCCACGGATGCGCCCGACTCTAACAGCCGATCGTGACAAGTCCGCGAAAGCGCATCGGCGGTCCGCGGAGGCCGGCTTGCCGGCCCCCGCCTTTGTTGCCGTCTGTATCGCACTCGAAAAAAAAGCTGATCCGTCGATCAACGATTCCTTTCTTTGCTTCATCGGTCGTTCACCTTGCGACGCCACTATGTGGGCCACCTACAAAGCGGGTTTCGAAAGGGAAAGAACATGCAGGTATTGAAGTGGAAGCGCTGGGGCGTTGCGTTGGCGACCCTGGGCGCGTTGGCCGGCTGCGGCGGCGACAAGAGCGATGACGACACGCCGGCGACGCCGCCCGCGGTACAGCCGGGCGGCGGCTCGGCCACCAAGGTGTTGTTCATCGGCGTCGACGGCCTGACCTATGACGCCTATCGCCAGGGCGTGGCGGACAAGTCCCTGCCCAACCTGGCGCAACTGACGGTGACCCGCTCGTGGACCGGCGGCGTCACCGGCGCGGTCACGCAGCAGCCGACGCTGTCGGCGCCCGGCTGGGCCACGCTGCTGACCGGCCAATGGGCCGACCAGCACGGCGTGCGCAGCAACGCGCAGGGCCAGGCGCCCAAGACGCCGACGCTGTTCCAGCGCGTCAAGACGGCCAAGCCCGCCGCGCGCACCGCGGCGGCCTTCAACTCGTCGCTGCTGGCCAGCCTGAACGGCAACGACCGCGACGCGGGCTTCCTGCAGAGCCTGACGGACTGTGCCGGCGTCGACGATTGCGTCGCCAGCCAGGCGCGCGACCGCATCACCGAAGGATACGACGTGGTGGTGGCGCAGTTCGGCGCCGCCGAACGCGCCGCCGCGAGCGGCGGCTTCGGCGCCGGCTACCAGGCGACCCTGCGCCAGACCGACGCCGCGCTCGGCGCGTTGCTGGCGCAAGTGGCCGATCGCCGCGCCGCCCATCCGGACGAGAACTGGCTGGTGGTCGTGGCGTCCAGCCATGGCCTGGACCGCACCGGCGCCAGCGACGGCCTGCCGCTGTCGCCCAACAAGACCACGCTGCTGGCCATGAATCGCCCGCAGATGCTGGGCGGCAGCGCCGACGACGCCTCGTTCGACGGCGCCTGGAACGCCGCCTGGTACGGCCTGCCCAGCGGCGCCGACGCCGCGCCCACCATCCTGGCGCACCTGGGCGCGCTGCCGGCCGCCGGCCAATATGACCTGGCGGGCGCCTCCCTGTTCGAGGCGGTGGCGTTGCGCCGCGCGTCCAGCCGCACCTCGATGGACAACAAGAGCGTGTCGCTGAACTGGACCCGCGTCGGCACGCCCACCGGCGAGATCGTGATCACCCGCGACGGCAAGGAGATCGCGCGCCTGCCGGGCACCGCCACCGACTACGTCGATACGGGCTTCACGTTCACCACCGAAGGGCTGCATGAACTGAACTACGCCATCTCGGTCGGCAATGCCGTGACCTCGGTGCGCGCCACCGTGGTCTACACCGCGCCGGTGCCGCTGCTGCCGGCGCTGCGCACCGGTCTGACGATGCTGTTCCCGTTCGAGGGCAACCTGACCGACAAGGCCGCGGGCGGCGGCGCCATCACGCCGTACGACGGCGTCCAGGCGCCGGTGTTCACCGACCGCGGCGTGTTCGGCAAGATGTTCCAGAACGAGCGTTCGGGCGATCCGACCGGCGCCTTCAAGCTGGATTACCCGGCCGGCCTGCTCGACAGCGTCACGGCGTTCACCATCGGCTTCTGGTACCAGTCCGACGGCACCGCCAACGACCGTTCCATCCTGGGCAACAAGGACTACAACTCCGGCGGCAACCCCGGCATCACCATCGCCCAGTGGGCCGGCCCCGAGCTGCGCTTCAACCTGGCCGGCGGCGCCCGCGTCGACATCAACGGCGTCAAGTTCACGCCCAACAAGCCGGTCTACGTGGCGATGGTCATCGACAAGACCGCCAAGACCATGGCCGCCTATGTCTACGACACGGAAATGGGCTGGTTCAGCCGCTCGATTTCCACCGGCACCGTCAACTTCGCCCAGATCGCCGGCGTGTTCGGCCCGCACCTGGGCCTGAACGAGGACGGCAAGGGGACCTACGGCGTGTGCTGCGCCGGCACCAAGGGCCCCTACACCATGTACTTCGACGACCTGGCCTTCTGGTCGCGCGCCCTGACCGAAACCGAGGTCAAGTCGCTGGCCCTGTCCGGCAAGTCCGTTTCCGAATTGTTTCCCTGATGTCCCGAGGATAGATACGACATGAATACCGCTTCCCCGATCCTGCGCGCCTTCCTGCGCCTGGGCGCCGTGCTGATGGTGGCCGCCACCTTGACCGCCTGCGGCGGCGACAAGGACGACGACGACAGCAACCCTGGCAACCAGCCCGACACGCCGACCCAGCCGGCCAAGCCTCTCCTGCGTTGCGCGCCCTGAGCCCACGCCATTTTTCAGTATTCAAGGAATCGCATCCGTGACGTCCCATAAAGACCCGATCCACGCCGGCAAGCGCCGCTTCCTGCGCAACGCCGCCGCCTCCGGCGCCGGCCTGACCGCCTTGTCGATGTTCCCGCCGGCCATCCGCCGCGCGCTGGCCATCCCCGCCAACAACCGCACCGGCACGATCAATGACGTCGAGCACGTGGTCATCCTGATGCAGGAGAACCGCTCGTTCGACATGTACTTCGGCTCGTTCAAGGGCGTGCGCGGCTTCGGCGACCGCATCACGGTGCCGCTGCCCCAGAACCGCTCGGTCTGGGAACAGACCAACGGCACCCGCGTGGTGCTGCCGTATCACCTGGACAGCACCAAGGGCAACGCCCAGCGCGTGTCCGGCACCCCGCACGACTATCTCGACGCCCAGAACGCCTGGGACGGCGGCCGCCTGTACCAATGGCCGCGCTACAAGCAGAACCAGTCGATGGGCTACTACACGCGCCAGGAACTCGGCTTCCAGTACGCGCTGGCCGAAGCCTTCACGCTGTGCGACGCCTACCACTGTGCCTCGCACGGCGGCACCAACACCAACCGCCTGTTCCACTGGACCGGCACCAACGATCCGCTGGCGCAGGGCAACGGCCCCTCGACCCGCAACCAGTGGGACGGCCTGGGCGCGTCCACCATCGGCTGGACCTGGAAGACCTACCCCGAGCGCCTGCAGGAAGCCGGCGTGAGCTGGAAGGTCTACCAGAACCTGCCCGACAACTTCACCGACAACCCGCTGGCCGGTTTCCGCCAGTTCCGCAAGGCCTATGAGCTGTCCGGCAACGACCCCACCGCCGGCAACCCCAGCCCGCCGGCGTGGACGCCCGCGGCCGACGCCACCAATCCGCTGTACAAGGGCGTGGCCAACACCATGGCCAGCGATAACGGCCTGCTGCAGGGCTTCCGCGACGACGTGCTGAACGGCTCGCTGCCGCAGGTGTCGTGGATCGTGGCGCCCGCGAACTACTCGGAGCACCCCGGCCCGTCGAGCCCGGTGCAGGGCGCCTGGTACATCCAGGAAACGCTCAACGCCCTGACGGCCAATCCGGACGTCTGGAGCAAGACCGTGCTGCTGGTCAACTTCGACGAGAACGACGGCTTCTTCGACCACGTGCCGTCGCCGGCCGCGCCGTCGCTCAACCCGGACGGTTCGATGGCGGGCGCCTCCACCATCAACACCGACCTGGAGCGCCACATCAAGCCGTCGCTGCAGGACGCGGCCGACAACCGTGTCTACGGCCCCGGGCCGCGCGTGCCGATGTACATCGTCTCGCCCTGGAGCCGCGGCGGCTGGGTCAATTCGCAGGCCTTCGACCACACCTCGGTGCTGCGTTTCCTGGAAGCGCGGTTCGGCGTGGCCGAAAAGAACATCAGCGCCTACCGCCGCGCGGTGCTGGGCGACCTGACCTCGGCCTTCAACTTCGCCACGCCCAACAACGAGCAACTGCCCGACCTGACGCTGCTGACCAAGGCCCAGGCCGACCAGACCCGCGCCGACCAGCAGGCCCTGGCGCAGGTGCCGCTGCCGGACACCGCCACCCAGGTCAAGCCGAAGCAGGAAACCGGCGTGCGCTACTCGCGCGCGCTGCCCTACGAACTGCACACCAGCGGCCGCGCCCAGCCGGGCACCAGCGCCATGTGGCTGGTGTTCGCCAACACCGGCAGCGCCGCCGCGGTGTTCCACGTCTATGACCGCCTGCACCTGGACCGCCTGCCGCGCCGCTACGCGGTCGAGCCCGGCAAGCAGCTCGAAGGCAGCTGGGACGCGGCCGCCGACGGCGGCAAGTACGACCTGTGGGTGATGGGGCCGAACGGCTACCTGCGCCACTTCGCCGGCGACCTGGCGCTGGCCCGCACCGAGGAGCTGGGCGCGGAAATCCGCGTCTGCTACGACATCGCCAACGGCGACGTCTACACCAGCTTCATCAACAGCGGCAAGAAGGCCTGCACCTTCGTCATCACGCCCAACGCCTACTACACCAACAATGAGAAGTGGACGTTGACGGTGCCGGCGGGCAGCCAGGTCGAGCAGTCGTGGTCGCTCAAGGCCAGCGGCGCCTGGTTCGACTTCACCGCGCGCCTGAACGAGGATCCGGCCTACATCCGCCGCTTCGCCGGCCGGGTGGAGACGGGCAAGCCGTCGGTCACCGATCCGGCGATGGGCCTGTAAGCGCGCCGCCCGCGGCGCGGCCGGCAGCGGCCGCGCCGGGCGCAACGCCCCGTCTCGCTCCCGCCCGGGAGGCGAGGCGGGGCGTTGTTGCGTGTGGCGGGCCGGTTACGGGATGGCCTGCGGCTCGCGCGCCCGGAACGCGGCGGCGCAGGCGTCGCAGATGGCGGTCGTGATGCCCTGGCGGGCGTGTTCGCGCCGTTCCAGCATGCCGATGGCGCGCGCCGCCGGCCCCAGGTCGCCGGGCAGCGGCAGGATGCGCAGCTGCGGGCTGTCGCTCCAGTTCGAGCCGTTGATGAGCGGCAGCAGGGTCACCCCGACTTCCTGGCGCACCAGTTCGACCAGGGTCTCGATCGCGTTCAGCTCCAGGAATTCGTCCAGCGGCACCGCCAGGCGTCGCAGCAGCCGGTCGATCTGCAGACCGGTGCGCTGGGTGCGGTCAAAGCGCAGGAATGGATTGCCCGCCAGCACCTGGCGGGCGTCGCGGCCGGCGGCCGAGGGCGGGGCGATCACCACCAGCGGCTCCTCATACAGCGGGGTCCAGCGGGTGCTGGCCATCTTGCGGCCCGCCTCCACCAGGAAGGCCGCGTCCAGTTCGCCATCCTCGACCTTGCCGGCCAGCTCGCTGGCCTTGCCGGACAGGATGCGCACGTCCAGCTTGGGGTGCGATTTCTTCATGCCCGACACCACCTTGGACAGCGTGCCCATGCAGGACACGATGCTGCCCACCGAGACCGACCCGGCCAGCTCGCCCGGCACCGTGCGCGGCAGCCGCATACGGTCGTATAAATCCAGCAAGTGCTTGATTTCCGGAAGTAATTCCCGGCCAGCGGCGTTGAGAATGGCCAGCCGTCCGCTGCGGTCGAACAGTTCGCGGCCCAGCTCGGCCTCCAGCGAGCGCATCTGGAAGCTGACGGCGGCCTGCGTCAGGGCCACCTGCTCGGCCGCCTCGGAGAACGAACCATGGTGGGCGACGGCCAGGAAAGTGCGCAGGAATCGGATGGTGCTCATGGGGTCAATTCACAAAAATTTCTTTTATGACTGAACAAAAAATCAAATTGATTTAATTAGATCACGGGAGTACCTTCGCCTGCTTACCTATATGAGACAGGCGCCATGAAATCCTTCGACTGGGTCAACCCGTATCCCTCCATCCGCATCCCGCTGTTCGCGCGCAACGTGGTGTCCACCTCGCACCCGCTGGCGGCCCAGGCCGGCCTGCGCATGCTGCTCAAGGGCGGCAACGCGGTCGACGCCGCCATCGCCGCGGCCGCCGCCATCGTGCTGGTCGAGCCGGTCTCCTGCGGCCTGGGCGGCGACTGTTTCGCCATCGTCTGGGACGGCCAGGAACTGCATGGCCTGAATTCCTCCGGCGTGGCCCCGGCCGCCTGGAATGTCGAATACTTCAAGCGCAAGTACGGCGTCGGCGCCGACGGCCTGGCGATCCAGCCCAAGCGCGGCTGGGACGCGGTGACGGTGCCCGGCGTGGTCGCCGGCTGGGCCGCGCTGCACGACAAGCTCGGCAAGCTGCCGTTCGAGCAACTGTTCGAGCCGGCCATCGAGATCGCCGAGCGCGGCTATGCCGTGCCGCCGGTGGTGGCGCACAAGTGGGCCGCCGCCGCCAATGAACTGAGCAACCAGCCGGGCTATGCCCAGGCCTTCATGCCCGAGGGCCGCGCGCCCAAGGTCGGCGAGCACTTCCGCTTCCCGGACGCGGCCAACACGCTGCGCCGCATCGCCGCCTCCAAGGGCCGTGATTTCTACGAAGGCGAGCTGGCCGAGCGCATCGCCGCCTTCAGCCAGGAATGCGGCGCCGCCATGACGCTGGAAGACCTGCGCGCCTACCGCCCGGAGTGGGTCAAGCCGATCTCGCGGTCCTACCGCGGCTACGAGCTGCACGAGATCCCGCCGAACGGGCAGGGCATCGCCGCGCTGATCGCGCTGGGCATCGTCGAGCGCTTCAACATCGCCGACATGCCGGTCGATTCGGTGCAATCGCAACACGTGCAGATCGAGGCCATGAAGCTGGCCTTCGCCGACCTGTACAAGTACGTGGCCGACCCGCGCTCGATGGAAGTCACGCCCGAGCAGATGCTGTCGGACGACTACCTGGACAGCCGCGCCAAGCTGATCCGCCTGGACGGCGCCACCCATTTCGGCGCCGGCCGTCCGGCCGCCGGCGGCACCGTCTACCTGACCGCCGCCGACGAGAACGGCATGATGATTTCGTTCATCCAGTCCAATTACATGGGCTTCGGCTCGGGCGTGGTGGTGCCGGGCACCGGCATCAGCCTGCAGAACCGCGGCGTCGGCTTCTCGATGGATCCCAAGTCGGCCAACGTGGTCGAGGGCGGCAAGCGGCCGTTCCACACCATCATCCCGGGCTTCCTGACGCGCGGCGGCAAGCCGGTCATGAGCTTCGGCGTGATGGGCGGCGACATGCAGCCGCAGGGCCACCTGCAGACCGTGATCCGCATGGTCGACTACCACCAGAATCCGCAGGCCGCCTGCTGCGCCCCGCGCTGGAAGGTCAACCGCGATTTCTCGCTGGATATCGAGACCAATATGAAGGCTTCCACTATTGCGGGCCTGAAAGACCTCGGGCATGCTTTGAAATCCGTGGACGACCCGTACATGGACTTCGGCGCCGGACAATTCATCTGGCGCATGTCCGAAAGCGACAACGAGCTCGGCTACGTCGCCGCCAGCGACAGCCGGCGCGACGGCCAGGCCGTGGGCTTCTGACCTGCGCATTGCAGCCACAAGGGGAATAAACACAATGAAACGCTTGACCATGACCTTCGGCGCCGGCTTGCTGGCGCTGGCCGCCGGCGCCGCTTGCGCCCAGAACATCCGCATCGGCCTGCAGGAAGATCCGGACGTGCTGGACCCGCACCGCGCGCGCACCTACGTCGGCCGCATCGTCTTTACCTCGCTGTGCGACAAGCTGGTGGACATCGATCCCAAGCTGCACTTCGTGCCGCAACTGGCCACTTCGTGGTCGTTCAGCCCGGACAACAAGGTGCTGACCTTCAAGCTGCGCGACGACGCGCTGTTCCATGACGGCACCAAGTTCGACGCCGCGGCCGCCAAGGCCAACCTGGAACGCGCCATGACGCTGCCCGACAGCCTGCGCAAGGGCGAGCTGGGCTCGGTCGACAAGGTCGAGGCGCCCGACGCCACCACGCTGGTGCTGACGCTCAAGCAGCCCGACGCCACGCTGCTGGCGCAACTGTCCGACCGCGCCGGCATGATGCTGTCGCCCAAGTCGTTCGCCGACGCCGACGTCGCCGCGGTGGGCCGCAAGCCGATCTGCTCGGGTCCGTACAAGTTCGTCGAGCGCATCCAGAACGACCGCGTCGTGCTGGAGAAATTCGACCAGTACTACGACGCCAAGGACTACGCCTTCAAGCGCATCACCTTCCTGCCGATCCCGGACACCACCGTGCGCCTGTCGAATCTGCGCGCCGGCGACCTGGACCTGCTCGAGCGCCTGAACCCGTCCGACGCGCCGCAGGTCAAGAACGACGCCAGCCTGACCTTCGCGCCGGTGGCCGGCCTGGGCTTCCAGCAGTTCATGTTCAACGTCGGCAACGGCAAGCGCGCCGAGGACAACCCGTTCAAGAACAAGCTGGTGCGCCAGGCGTTCCAGCTCGCCATCGACCGCAACGCCATCAACGAAGTGGCCGGCGGCGGCATCTTCGAACCGGCGCAGCAGCCGTTCCCGCCCGCCAGCCCCTACCACAGCGACAAGTTCCCCGTGACCAAGCGCGACGTGGCCAAGGCGCGCGCGCTGCTCAAGCAGGCCGGCTTCGACCGCGTCAAGGCCGAGGTCATGTTCGGCAACAACACCACCACCTCGTCGGTGGCCGAGATGGTCCAGGCCATGGCTTCCGAGGCTGGCTTCGACCTGTCGCTGCGGCCCACCGAATACGCCGCCCTGCAGAAGGAATCGGCCGGCGGCAACTTCCAGGTGGTGATGCTGGGCTGGTCGGGCCGGGTCGATCCGGACGGCAACATCCATACCTTCGTGACCTGCAAGGGCGCGCTCAACGACGGCCACTACTGCAACCCGGAAGTCGACAAGCTGCTCAACGAGGCCCGCACGGTGCCGGATGAAACCAAGCGCCGCGCCATCTACGACCAGGCGCAGACCATCATCCAGGACGAACTGCCCGGCATCTACAACTACTACCAGCCGTGGCCGTTCGCGCTGGCCAAGAAGGTCAAGGGCTTCGTGCCGTACCCGGACGGCATGATCCGCCTGAAGGGCGTGACGTTCGCGCAGAAGTAAATCGGTGCGCGGCGGTTCGCCGCCGCGCCCGCCGGCCACGCGCGCGTGGCCTTTGTTTTCTACGGTTTTTCCACATGCTTAAACTCATCTTGCGCCGCATGATCGTCGCGATACCGACCCTGATACTGGTGTCGATGATCGTCTTCATGCTGCAGAAAATCCTGCCCGGCGATCCGGTGCTGACCCTGGCCGGCGAAGAGCGCGATCCCGCCGTGCTCGACTACCTGCGCGACAAATACCGCCTCAACGACCCGCTGCCGATGCAGTACGCGGCCTGGGCCGGCCAGGTGCTGCAGGGCGACCTGGGCAAGTCGCTGCGCACCGACGTGCCGGTGACCACGCTGATCGCCCAGAAGCTGCCGGTGACCTTGCAGCTGGCGGCGATGGCCATGTTCTTCGCGCTGCTGGTGGGCATTCCCATGGGCATCGTCGCCGCCGTGCGCAAGGGCAAGCCGGTCGAGATGGGGGCCAACATCGCCGCGCTGTCGGGCATGTCGATCCCCAATTTCTGGCTCGGCATCATCCTCATCATGGTGGTGTCGGTGCAATGGAAGCTGCTGCCGGCCTCGGGCTACGTCTCGCCGGCCGAGGACTTCTGGCTGTCGATCAAGACCATGCTGATGCCGTCGCTGGTGCTGTCCACCGCGATCGCCGCCTACCTCATGCGCCACACCCGGTCGGCCATGCTCGAGGCGCTGTCGGCCGACTACGTGCGCACCGCCCGCGCCAAGGGCGTGTCGCCGCGCCGCGTGGTGCTGCGGCACGCGCTGCGCAATGCACTGATGCCGATCGTCACCCTGGTGACGCTGCTGTTCGGCGAATTGCTGGCGGGCGCGGTGCTGACCGAGCAGGTCTTCACCATTCCGGGCTTCGGCAAGCTGGTGGTCGACGCAGTCTTCACGCGCGACTACGCGGTGGTGCAGGGCGTGGTGCTCTGCGTCGCGGTGGGCTTCATCCTGATGAACCTGCTGGCCGACATCCTCTACATCCTGGTCAACCCCCGCCTGAGGCACGCATGAGCGCCATTCCCGCAACGGCCGCTGCCGTCACGCCGCCCCGCAGCCGCAACCGCGCCTGGGGCAAGTTCAAACGCAATCACGTCGCCATGCTGGGCCTGGGGATCGTGCTGTTCTTCGTGCTGCTGGCGCTGCTGGCGCCGCTGATCGCCAACCACGATCCGTTCCAGACCAGCTTCACCACCATCCGCAAGGCGCCGTCGGCGTCCTACTGGCTGGGCACCGACGAGCTCGGCCGCGACATCTTCAGCCGCATGGTCTATGGCGCGCGCGCCTCGCTCATGGCCGGCCTGGTGTCGGTGCTGATCGCGCTGGTGGTGGGCGTGCCCTTCGGCCTGGCCGCCGGCTACTTCGGCGGCTGGACCGACAGCTGCATCTCGCGCGCCACCGAGGCGCTGCTGGCGATCCCGTTCCTGATCCTGGCCATCGCGCTGGCCGCCTTCCTCGGGCCCAGCCTGACCAACGCCATGATCGCCATCGGCGTGTCGGCCGCGCCCAAGTTCGTGCGGCTCACGCGCGGGCAGGTGCTGGCCGTCAAGAGCGAGGACTACGTGCAGAGCGCCCGCGCGCTCGGCGCCTCGGACCTGCGCATCATCTGCCGCCACGTGTTCCCCAACGTGATGCCGCCGCTGATCGTGCAGGCCACCATCACCATCGCCACGGCCATCATCGCCGAGGCCAGCCTGTCGTTCCTGGGCCTGGGCCTGCAGCCGCCCAACCCGTCGTGGGGCTCGATGCTGAACACGGCCAAGAACTTCATGACCCAGGCGCCCTGGATGTCGATCTTCCCCGGATCGGCCATTTTCCTGGTGGTGCTGGGCTTCAATCTGCTGGGCGACGGGCTGCGCGACGCGCTGGATCCCCGTCAGGACAAGTAATCATCATGGCAACTATGGATCCCAAACGCGTCGTCCAGGTCAACGACCTGACCGTGCGCTTCAAGACCCCGGACCGCGTCGTCGAAGCGGTGCGCAACGTGTCGTTCCACGTCGATCGGGGCGAGACGCTGGCGATCGTCGGCGAATCCGGCTCGGGCAAGTCGGTCACCTCGCTGGCGCTGATGCGCCTGGTGGAGTACGGCGGCGGCCGCATCGTCAACGGCGGCATGCAGCTGCGCCGGCGCAACGGCGAGGTGCTGGACCTGGTCAACGCGCCCGACAGCACGCTGCAACGCGTGCGCGGCGCCGACGTGGCCATGATCTTCCAGGAGCCGATGACCTCGCTCAACCCGAGCTTCACGGCCGGCAACCAGATCGCCGAGGCGCTGCAACTGCACCAGGGGCTGGACGCGGCCGCGGCGCGCGCCGAGACGCTGCGCATGCTTGAACGGGTGCGCATCCCCGAGGCCCGCGCCATCCTCGACCGCTATCCGCACCAGTTGTCCGGCGGCATGCGCCAGCGCGTCATGATCGCCATGGCGCTGTCCTGCAAGCCGCAGCTGCTGATCGCCGACGAGCCCACCACGGCGCTGGACGTCACCATCCAGGCCCAGATCCTGCAGCTGATCCGTCAGTTGCAGGAAGAAATGGACATGGGCGTGATCTTCATCACCCACGACATGGGCGTGGTGGCCGAAGTGGCCGACCGGGTGCTGGTCATGTACCGCGGCGACAAGGTCGAGGAGGGCGGTTCCGACGAGGTCTTCGCGCGGCCGCAGCATGCCTACACCCGCGCCTTGCTGTCGGCCGTGCCGCGCCTGGGCGCCATGCACGGCACCGACGAGCCGGCCCCGTTCCCGCTGCTCAAGGTTGAGGACGCGGCGCGCCCTGGCGCGCCCGCCGAGCCCGCCATGGCGGCGCCGTCCACCGTGCGCCGCGAGAACGGCCCGGTGCTGAAGGTGCGCGACCTGACCACCACCTTCGACATCACCGGCGGCATCCTCGGCCGCGTGCAGAAGCGCGTGCACGCCGTGGAGAAGGTCAGCTTCGACCTGTATCCAGGCGAGACGCTGTCGCTGGTGGGCGAGTCCGGCTGCGGCAAGACCACCACCGGCCGCTCGCTGCTGCAGTTGGTCAAGAGCCGCGGCGGCTCGATCGAATTCGACGGCCAGAACATCGGCGCGCTGCGCGGCAGCGCCATGCAGACGCTGCGCCGGCACATCCAGTTCATCTTCCAGGATCCGTTCGCCTCGCTCGACCCGCGCATGACGGTCGGCTACTCCATCATGGAGCCGCTGCTGATCCACCGCGTCGCCAGCGGCGCCAAGGCGCAGGAACGGGTGCGCTGGCTGATGGACAAGTGCGGTCTCGTGCCCGAGATGATCGACCGCTATCCGCACGAGTTCTCCGGCGGCCAGCGCCAGCGCATCTGCATCGCGCGGGCCCTGGCGCTCAATCCCAAGGTGGTGATCGCCGACGAATCCGTGTCGGCGCTGGACGTGTCGATCCAGGCGCAGATCGTCAACCTGCTGCTGGACCTGCAACGCGAGCTGGGCGTGTCGTTCCTGTTCATCTCGCACGACATGGCCGTGGTCGAGCGGGTCAGCCATCGCGTGGCGGTGATGTACCTGGGCCAGATCGTCGAGATCGGCCCGCGCCGCGCCATCTTCGAGAACCCGCAGCATCCGTACACCAGGAAGCTGATGGCGGCGGTGCCGATCGCCGATCCGCAGCGTCGCCACCGCGAGCGCTCGCTGCTGGTCGACGAGATCCCCAGTCCGATGCGCAAGCTGGGCGACGATCCGCTGGTCGCGCCGCTGGTGCAGGTCGGGGAAGGGCACTTCGTCGCCCGCCATCCCATCGGCGTCTATTGAGACGCAAGGGTCCCGCCCGCCGCTTCGCCGGCGGGCGGATTGCCGCCGGGGGCGGGGCGGCCGGCCGCAGGCGGTATCATGGCGGCCTTCGCCATTAGCCCCATTCAACGGATTTTTTCGCCATGGCCCTGCGCGCCACTATCTACAAGGCCGACCTCAACGTGGCCGACACCGATCGGCACTACTACGGCAGCCACTCGCTGACGGTCGCCCGCCATCCTTCCGAAACCGACGAGCGCATGATGGTGCGCATGGTGGCCTACGCGCTGCACGCGCAGGAAGAGCTGGCCTTCACCAAGGGCCTGAGCGACACCGACGAGCCGGACCTGTGGGTCAAGGACCTGACCGGCGCCATCACATTGTGGATCGAAGTCGGCCAGCCCGAAGAGCGCCGCATCCTGCGCGCCTGCGGCCGCGCCGAACAGGTCATCATCTACTGCTATGGCGGCTCCGCCAGCAAGATCTGGTGGGACGGCGTGCGCAACAAGCTCGAGCGCACCCGCAACCTGAAGGTCATCAACCTGCCGTCCGAGCAGACCCGCGCCCTGGCCAGCCTGGCCGAACGCACCATGCAGCTGAACGCCAATATCTCGGACGGGGTGGTGTATTTCTCGGCCGACAAGGGCGAAGTCAGCATCGAGCCCGAAATCTGGCGTTGACGCCGCCAGGCTTTTTGTCCCCGTTTTTCCAACGGCCGGCCCGGCTTTCCGCGGCCGGCCGTTTGCCATCCTGGACGGCCGCGGCCAATTAGTGCGCCGCAACAAAAAAAGCGTGCAAAGTGCGCGGGGCGGATTTATATTATGGTCATCATATTAAAGGAGTCCCGACCATGGCCGGCCCCGCTTCCCGTAAAGAGCTGTCGCACGAGCGCATCGTGGACGCGGCCGCGCGCGCGATCCGCCGCGAGGGGTATGCCGGCGTGGGCGTGGCCGACGTCATGAAGGAGGCCGGGCTGACGCACGGCGGCTTCTACGCCCATTTCCCGTCGCGCGACGCCATGTTGGTGGCGGCGATGGAACGCGCCGGCCGCGATGGCGCCGCCCGCATGACGCAGGGCATGGCGCGCCGCCGCGCCGAAGGCGCCAGCCCGCTGCGCGCCCTGGTCGAGAGTTACCTGTCCGAGACCCACCTGACCAGCTGCGAGGGCGGCTGCCCGATTTCGGCGCTGGCGTCCGAGATGCCGCGCCAGTCGCCCGAGGTGCGTGAGATGTCCGCCAGCCGCGTGCAGGGCCTGGTGGAGGTGGTCGGACGGGCCTTGCCGGCCGACGCCGCGCCGCACGTCGCCATGGCGGTCACCAGCAATCTGGTGGGCGCCATCCAGCTGGCGCGCGCGCTGGGCGACAACGCGCAGGGCCGCGCCATGCTGGCGGCGGCGCGCGAGTCCATCCTGGCGCAATACGACAGCGAGGGGCGGCAAGCGTCGCACTGACCCGGTTCATCCCAGGCCGCATCGCGCGGCCATTCTTTCCATCGTAAATATGATGATCATCATATTTATATAACCGGCCGGCATCACCGGCCACAACCCGAATGCAGCACCCAGGAGATCCATCATGGAATTGAAGAACGCCACCGTCCTCATCACCGGCGCCAACCGCGGCATCGGCCTGGCCTTCGCCCGCGAGGCGCTGGCCCGCGGCGCCCGCAAGGTCTACGCCGGCGCGCGCGATCCGGCCAGCGTCACGCTGCCGGGCGTGCAGGCCATCAAGCTCGACGTCACCAGCGACCAGGACGTGGCCGCCGCGGCCGCGCTGGCCCAGGATGTGACGCTGGTCATCAACAACGCCGGCATCGCCGCCATCGGCGGCTTCCTGGCCGAGGACAGCATCGAATCGGCGCGCCGCCACCTGGAAACCAACCTGCTGGGCTCGCTGCGCGTGGCCCAGGCGTTCGCGCCGGCGCTCGCGGCCAACGGCGGCGGCGCGCTGCTGAACGTGCTGTCGATCGCCAGCTGGATCAACCGGCCGCGCCTGGGCGTGTACGGCATGAGCAAGTCGGCCGCCTGGGCCCTGACCAACGGCCTGCGCCACGAACTGCGCGAGCAGGGCACGCAGGTGCTGGGCCTGCACATGGGCTTTGTGGATACCGACCTGACGCGCGACCTGGACGCGCCCAAGCTCGCGCCCGAGGACGTCGTGGTCCAGGCCTTCGACGCACTCGAGGCCGGCGCCGAGGAAGTGCTGGCCGATGACGCGACGCGCCAGGTCAAGCAGGGCCTGTCGGCCAGCCCGGCCTCCTATCTGCTGGCGTAAGCCGCTCCTTTTCCTTCCGATCCCTCGTTTCCTCCAAGCCCGACCGCCATGCACTCCCACGCCACCCCCGCGGCTTCCGCCGCCTCGCCGTCCGCGGCCGCGTCGCCCTGGCCGATCTTCTGGATCGCCAGCGTCGCCGTGTTCCTGGTCTCGCTCGACGCGACCATGCTCTACGCCGCGTTCAGCGCCATGCGCGCCGGCTTTCCCGAGGCCTCGGCCGCCGACATGTCGTGGGTGCTGAATGCCTACACCGTGGTCTACGCGGCCATGCTGATCCCGTCCGGCGGCCTGGCCGACACGCACGGGCGCAAGCGCATGTTCATGATCGGGGTGCTGCTGTTCCTGGCCTCGTCCGCCGCCTGCGGCCTGGCCGGCACGGTCGGCTGGCTGATCGCGGCGCGCGTGGCGCAGGCGGTGGGGGCGGCGCTGCTGACGCCGGCCTCGCTGTCGATCGTGCTGGCGGCGTTCCCGGCCTCGCAGCGCTCGGTGGCGGTGAGCCTGTGGGGCGCCGTGGCCGCGCTGGCGGCGGCGGTCGGCCCCAGCCTGGGCGCGTTCGTGGTCGATGCCGCGGGCTGGCCGTGGGCGTTCTACATCAACCTGCCGCTGGGGGCGTTGTCGCTGTGGTTCGGCGCCGGCCGTCTCAAGGAATCGGTGCGGCCCGAGGCGCGCCGCCGGGTCGACGGCGTGGGCATGGCCCTGCTGATGGTGGCGGTGGGCGCGGTGGCGCTGGCCATCGTGCAGTCGGAATCGCCGCACTGGAGCCGCGGCGAGCTGTGGATGGTGGCGGCGATGGGGCTGGTGTCGCTGGCGGCCTTCGTCGGCTGGGCCCGCACCACGCCGCATCCGCTGGTCGACCTGGCCTTGTTCAAGCACCGCACCTATCGCTACGTGAACCTGGCCACGCTCAGCTTCGGCATCGCCTTCGCGATGATGTTCTTCGCCTTTTTCTTCTACATGACCGGGGTCTGGCACTACAGCCTGCCAAAGGCCGGCCTGGCGGTCACGCCGGGGCCGCTGCTGGTGATGCCGACCGCGATCATCACCGGCAAGCTGGCCGCGCGCCTGGGCCATCGCCCTTTCCTGGTGGGCGGGTCACTGGTGTACGCCGCCAGCGGGCTGTGGTTCCTGCTGGTGCCGGGCGCCGAGCCCGCCTATCTGGCGCATTGGCTGCCCGGGTTGATCCTGAGCGGGCTGGGCGTGGGCCTGGTGCTGCCGTCGCTGGCCGGCGCCGCGGTCAACCGCCTGCCGCCGCAGCACTACGCGGTCGGCAGCGCCGTCAACCAGGCCACGCGCCAGATCGGCGCGGTGCTGGGCGTGGCGCTGACCGTGCTGCTGCTGGGCAAGGGCGCGCTCAGCCATGCCGATTTCGATCCGCTGTACCTGGGCCACGTCGGCCTGGCGCTGTTGACGGCCCTGCTGTGCCTGGCGGTGGATACCCGGCCGCGTCCCGCGCATGCCTGAGCGCGGCGCGGCGGGCCGGTCAGCGCGGGGTGCGCTGGTGCGGCACCAGGGGCGGGGCCTGGCGGCCCGCCTGCAGGGTCCAGAAGTCGGGCAGGAAGCACTCGGCCACCAGCAGCGGCTGGCCCTGGCGCCAGAACACCGAGCGCCGCGCCCAGACGCGCTGCGCGTCGCGCTCGCGGCCATTGCGCACCAGCACGCCGGCGGCGGTGGCGTGGAACGGCACCGGCGAGGCCAGCAGACGGCAGGCGAACGGCGATCGCACCACGGTGCTGTCGTGGTACAGCATGTCGGCCAGCGGCCGCGTCAGCAGGCGCCGCATGCCTTGCCAGGCGCCGTGCGAGGCGCGCAGCGGCGTCAGGCTGCGCGCCGGCACGCTGTCGATGCCGTCGACCGACATCAGCACCTCGCGCACCCACACCGGCGCGCCGGGGGCGATGCGCATGGCGCGGGCCTCGTCGGCCGGCGCGCCGTCGGCGTATTCGGCCAGCACCCGCAGGCGCACCTGGCCGACCTGGCGCAGGCCGGCGGTCAGGGCGCCGGGACGGAACAGCCAGTGGCGCTGGGTGAGCGACAGGCGCGGCGGCGCGCTGGCCAGCCAGCCTGCCGCGAGGGGAGGACGATGTGTTGCTGCTGAGGTCATCATGGCTGCGTATTATGCCAAGGCCGGGGCGCCGGTTCGATGCCGGCCCCTGTGGCCGATTGCCGCAGGCCCCCGCATCGGCCCGCGCCGCCGCCTGGGGACGCGGGGTGCGCTCCGCATACAATACCGGCCATGGAAAAAGTACGAATCTCCAAGCTCATGTCCGAGCGTGGACTCTGTTCGCGCCGCGAGGCCGACAGCTATATCGAACGCGGCTGGGTGCGGGTCGACGGCGAAGTGGTGTCCGAACTGGGCGCGCGCGCCTTCCCCGACCAGGTCATCACGCTGGAACGCGCCGCCCAGGCGCGCCAGACGTCGCGCGTCACCATCCTCATCAACAAGCCGGTCGGCTACGTCTCGGGCCAGGCCGAAAAGGGCTACACGCCCGCGGTGGCGCTGATCGACGCGCGGTCGCGCTTTGCCGGCGACCGCAGCCCGCACCGCTTCGAGCGCGGCCACCTGGACGGCCTGGCCGTGGCCGGGCGGCTGGACATCGATTCGCAGGGGCTCCTGGTGCTGACGCAGGACGGCCGCGTGGCCAAGCTGCTGATCGGCGAAGACTCCAGCATCGACAAGGAATACCTGGTGCGGGTGCAGGGCGAGCTGTCCGAGAACGGCCTGGCGCTGCTCAACCACGGCCTGTCGCTGGACGGCAAGGCGCTCAAGCCGGCCCAGGTGCGCTGGCAGAACCACGACCAGTTGCGCTTCGTGCTGCGCGAAGGCAAGAAGCGCCAGATCCGCCGCATGTGCGAACTGGTGGGCCTGAAAGTGGTGGGCCTGAAGCGCGTGCGCATCGGCCGCGTGGCCCTGGGCGACCTGCCGCTGGGGCAGTGGCGCTACCTGCGCGACGACGAACGCTTCTGATCGGGATGGCGGCGCGGGGCCGCCGCGCGCATGCCGCGCCGGGGCCTACCGGCCGCGAGCAAATTTTTCAGTCTGTTTCCGAGCCGCCGTCATTTCATGAATGGCGCGGTATCCTTCGCCTGCCCGTCCCCGCCCAGGCGCTCCATCAGGAATTCGATGAAGATCCGGGTCTTGGCGGGCAAGAGCCGGGTTTCCGTGACGGCATACACCGGGAACGGTCCCAGCTGCCAGTCCGGCAGCACGCGCCGCAGCTGGCCCGATTTCTGCTCGGCGGTCTGGCCGCCGACCAGCACGGTGATGCCGGCGCCCAGCATCGCCAGGCGGCGGGCCATGGCCACGCCGTTGACGGAAAAGCGGTTGCCGGGCGTGAACTGGATGTGCTGGTCGCCGCTGTTCAGCGGCCAGCGGGTGACGCGGCCGGCGCCTTCGGCGCGGAACTCGATGCACTCGTGGCGGGTCAGGTCGCTGGGGTGCCTGGGTTCCCCGTGCTTCTCCAGGTATTCGCGCGAGGCGTACAGATGGGCGGGCAGCATGCCCAGCAGCCTCGCGATCTGCGTCGAGTCGGGCAGGTCGCCGATCTCGATGGAAATATCGCAGGTCTGGAACACGCGCTGGGCGTGGTCCGGGTTGGCGAGGTCCAGGAAAAAGGTGACGTCGGGATAGCGGCGCGAGAATTCCATGAACGATTCGGCCAGGAAGTCCGTACCGAAATCCGCTGGCATGTTCACCCGCAGCGGCCCCGACGGCGTGTCGACCAGCTTCTGCAGTTCCTCGTGGGCGATCTGGGCCTCGGCGACGATGCGTTGGCAGCGTTCGAAGTACAGCCGGCCGGCGTCGGTCAGCTCCACCTTGCGGGTGGTGCGGCTGAGCAGGCGCAGGCCCACGGACCGTTCCAATTCGGCCACCTGGCGAGACAATGTCGATTTGGGCACTCCCAGGGCGGCCGCCGCACGGCTAAAACTGTGCGTCTTGGCGACCTCCACGAAGAGCTCCATGCCTTGTAGACGTTTCATGGAAGGGATTCTGTCACACGATGGGGTGATTTATTGTCCCATATCTGGAATGATGTTTTCTCAATATGCCTCTTTGTTTCTCGGGCGGGATAACGCAAAATGCGAATTCTGCAATGCAGCAAAGCGTCGATGCCCTGCCTGAATGTCTGAGGCGAAACCACACCCCAGTCAATCCTCACGAGCCGAACCGATGCACGGTTCGGGTCGCGCCGTTGTTGCCGCCAGATGTCCGGCGGCCGCCGCGGTCTCCCTGTGGGCGCAGGCCCCGGCGGGCGGGCGTGAGGCTACCTTTTTAGTTGGAAATCGGGAATGCAATCTATGAACAAGAAAAGCGCGATGTGGCGCGGTGCGGCGGTGCTTACGCTGACGGCATCGGCCCTGACGTTGGCCGCTTGCGGCAAGAAGCAGGACGCGCCCCAGGCGGGCAAGCCGCAGGTGACGGTCGTCACCCTGACCACCAAACCGGTTTCCCTCACCACTGAATTGCCGGGCCGCACCTCGCCGTTCCGCGTCGCCGAAGTGCGGCCGCAGGTCAACGGCATCGTGCAGAAGCGCCTGTTCACCGAGGGCGGCGAGGTCAAGGCCGGCGAACAGCTTTACCAGATCGACCCCGCGCTCTACCAGGCCAGCTTCGACAGCCAGAAGGCCGCCCTGGCGCGCGCCCAGGCGCAGCAGAAGACCGCCGCGCTGCTGGCCGAGCGCTACAAGCCGCTGGTGGCCACCCGCGCCGTCAGCCAGCAGACCTACGACAACGCCGTGGCCTCGCGCGACCAGGCCGTCGCCGACGTGCTGTCGGCCAAGGCCGCGCTCGACACCGCGCGCATCAACCTGGTCTACACCAAGGTGCTGTCGCCGATCGACGGCATCATCGGCCGCTCCTCGGTCACCGAAGGCGCGCTGGTCACCGCCAACCAGGCCACGGCCCTGGCCGCCGTGCAGCAGATCGATCCGATCTACGTCGACGTGACGCAGTCCAGCGTGCAACTGCTGCGCCTGCAGAACGCGCTCGCCAGCGGCCAGCTCAAGAAGGCCGAGGGCGAGCAGGCCGCGCTGGTCACGCTGACGCTGGAAGACGGCTCGCAATACACCCAGCAGGGCAAGCTGCAGTTCTCCGAAGTCACGGTCGATCAGGGCACCGGCTCGGTGACGCTGCGCGCGGTGTTCCCCAACCCGGACCGCCGCCTGCTGCCGGGCATGTTCGTGCGCGCCCGCCTGGTCGACGGCGTCGCCGCCGACGGCCTGCTGGTGCCGCAACGCGGCGTGACGCGCAACCAGCGCGGCCTGCCGACGGCGCTGGTGGTCAATGCCGAGAACAAAGTCGAATTGCGTGAACTCAAGACCGACCGCGCCATTGGCGACCAGTGGCTGGTCACCGACGGCCTGAAGGCCGGTGAAAAGGTCATCGTGGAAGGCGTGCAGATGGTGCGCCCGGGCGTCGAGGTGGTGGCCACGGAAGCCGGCGCCAAGCCGGCGCAGCAACCGCAGGCGGGCGCCGCGGCGGCCAAGCAGTAGTCAGGGAGCCTTGCATGGCAAAGTTTTTTATCGATAGACCGGTCTTCGCATGGGTGATCGCGATCGTGCTGATGATGGCCGGCGCGTTGTCCATCCTGAAGCTGCCGGTTTCGCAGTATCCGAATATCGCGCCGCCGGCCATCGGCATCGCGGTGACCTACCCGGGCGCCTCGGCGCAGACGGTGCAGGACACCGTGGTGCAGGTGATCGAACAGCAGATGAACGGCCTTGACGGCCTGGAGTACATTTCCTCGGAAAGCAACTCCGACGGCAGCATGTCCATCACGCTGACGTTCCGCCAGGGCACCAACCCCGACACCGCCCAGGTGCAGGTGCAGAACAAGCTGTCGCTGGCGCAGCCGCTCTTGCCGCAGGAAGTGCAGCAGCAGGGCATCCGCGTCACCAAGGCCACCAAGAACTTCCTGATCGTGGCGGGCTTCGTGTCCACCGATGGCACGATGACCAAGGACGACCTGGCCGACTACGTCGCCTCGTACGTCCAGGATCCCATCAGCCGCACCCAGGGCGTGGGCGACTTCCAGCTGTTCGGCTCGCAGTACGCCATGCGCATCTGGCTGGATCCGGCCAAGCTGGTGAACTACGGCCTGACCACGGTCGACGTGGTCAACGCCATCAAGGAACAGAACGTCCAGGTCTCGTCCGGCCAGTTGGGCGGCCTGCCCGCGGTGCGTGGCCAGCAGCTGAACGCCACCATCATCGGCCCCTCGCGCCTGGAGCGTCCGGAAGACTTCGGCCGCATCCTGCTCAAGGTCAACACCGACGGCTCGCAAGTGCGCCTGGCCAACGTCGCCCGCATCGAGCTGGGCGGCCAGACCTACGCCATCGACAGCTACTACAACGGCAAGCCCGCCTCGGGCCTGGCGATCAAGCTGGCCCCGGGCGCCAACGCGCTCGACACGGCGCAGGCGGTGCGTGACACCATCAACAACCTGAAGCCGTATTTCCCGCCCGGCATGGACGTCGTCTATCCGTACGACACCACGCCGTTCGTCAGCCTGTCGATCGAGGAAGTGTTCAAGACGCTGGTGGAAGCCATCATCCTGGTGTTCCTGGTGATGTACCTGTTCCTGCAGAACTTCCGCGCCACGCTGATCCCGACGCTGGCGGTGCCGGTGGTGCTGCTGGGCACCTTCGGCGTGCTGGCGGCGTTCGGCTATTCCATCAACACCCTGACCATGTTCGGCATGGTGCTGGCCATCGGCCTGCTGGTGGACGACGCCATCGTGGTGGTGGAAAACGTCGAGCGGGTGATGGCCGAGGAGGGCCTGACGCCCAAGCAGGCCACGCGCAAGTCCATGACCCAGATCACCGGCGCGCTGATCGGCATCGCCATGGTGCTGGCGGCGGTGTTCATCCCGATGGCCTTCTTCGGCGGCTCGACCGGCGTGATCTATCGCCAGTTCTCCATCACCATCGTGTCCTCGATGGTGCTGTCGGTGATCGTCGCCATCGTCTTCACGCCGGCGCTGTGCGCCACGCTGCTCAAGCCGATTCCCAAGGGCCACCATGGCACCAAGCGCGGCTTCTTCGGCTGGTTCAACCGCGCCTTCGACCGCAGCAGCCACGGCTACGCCAATACCGTGGCGCGCGGCCTGGGCCGCACCAAGCGCCTGATGGTGGTGTACCTGGCCATCGTCATCGCCATGGGCTGGATGTTCACCCGCATCCCGACCGCGTTCCTGCCGGGCGAAGACCAGGGCATCCTGTTCGCCCAGATCCAGACGCCCGCCGGCGCCACCGCCGAACGCACCAAGGCCGTCATCGACGAGGCCACCAACTACCTGCTGACCGAAGAGAAGGACGCGGTCACCTCGGTGTTCGCGGTCAACGGCTTCAACTTCGGCGGCCGCGGCCAGAACGCCTCGATCCTGTTCATCAAGCTGCGCGACTGGGAAGACCGCGGCGCCGCCGATCTCAAGGCGGCCGCCGTGGCGGCGCGCGCCAACGCCCATTTCAGGAAGACCGAGCGCGACGCCCAGCTGTTCGTGGTGCCGCCGCCCTCGGTGATGGAACTGGGCAACGTCGACGGTTTCGACTTCCAGCTGATGGACCGCGCCGGCGTGGGCCATGAAAAACTGCTGGCCGCGCGCAACCAGCTGCTGGGCGAGGCGGCGCAGAGCAAGATCCTGCAGGGCGTGCGCCCCAACGGCATCGAGGACGCGCCGCAGTACCAGCTCGACATCGACCGCGAAAAGGCGCGGGCGCTGGGCGTGTCCGTCTCGGACATCAACAGCACGCTGTCCACCGCCTGGGGTTCGTCGTACGTCAACGACTTCATCGACCGCGGCCGCGTCAAGAAGGTGTTCGCGCAGGGCGAGGCCTCGGCGCGCATGCTGCCCGACGACCTGGACAAATGGTACGTGCGCAACAGCAATGGCGACATGGTGCCGTTCTCGGCGTTCGCCAAGGCCACCTGGAGCTTCGGCCCGCAGAAGCTGAACCGCTACAACGGCGTGCCGTCCTACAACATCCAGGGCCAGGCGGCGCCGGGCTACAGCTCGGGCGCGGCCATGAACGAAATGGAACGCATCGCCAGCAAGCTGCCGGTGGGCGTGGGTTTCGAATGGACCGGCATGTCGTACGAAGAACGCCTGTCGGGCGCCCAGGCGCCGGCGCTGTACGCGATCTCGCTGATCGTGGTGTTCCTGTGCCTGGCGGCGCTGTATGAAAGCTGGACGATCCCGTCCGCGGTCATGCTGGTGGTGCCCCTGGGCATCATCGGGGCGCTGGGGGCGACGCTGCTGCGCGGCCTGTCCAACGACGTGTACTTCCAGGTGGGCCTGCTCACCACCATCGGGTTGGCGGCCAAGAACGCCATCCTGATCGTGGAGTTCGCCAAGGAGCACTACGAGGCCGGGGCGAGCCTGACGGAATCGGCGATCCACGCCGCCCGCCAGCGCCTGCGCCCGATCCTGATGACGTCGCTGGCGTTCATCCTGGGCGTGGTGCCGCTCGCGATTTCCTCGGGCGCCGGTTCGGGCAGCCAGAACGCCATCGGCACGGGCGTGATCGGCGGCATGCTGACCGCGACCTTCCTGGCCATCTTCTTCGTCCCCGCGTTCTTCGTGATCATGCTGCGCCTGTTCAAGGTGGAACGCATGAGCGCGCGACGCGACCCGCACGACCCCAGCGCCAACGACGCGCAGGACGTGTCCGTCGAAGGAAAACCGCAATGAAGCTGCAGATGAGAACCCTGGTTTCCCTTTCCCTGGCGGCGGCCCTGGCGGGCTGCTCGCTGGCCCCGACCTACGAACGGCCCGACGCGCCGGTCTCGTCGGCCTATCCGACCGGCCCGGCCTACAAGGCCGACGCCGCCGGCGCCGTGGCCACGGCCGACATCGGCTGGCGCGACTTCTTCGCCGATCCGCTGCTCCAGCAGCTGATCGAGCAGTCGCTGGCCAACAACCGCGACCTGCGCGTGGCGGCCTTGAACGTCGAGGCGGCGCGGGCGCAGTACCGCATCCAGCGCGCCGATCTGATGCCCAGCGTCGGCATCGCCGGCAAGGAAACGGCCCAGCGCACGCCGGCCGACCTGTCGCCCAGCGGCCAGGCCACCACCAGCCACAACTACCAGGTCGGCGCCGCGCTGTCCTCGTGGGAGCTGGATCTGTTCGGCCGCATCCGCAGCCTCAGCGACAAGGCGCTCGAATCGTACCTGGCGCTGGACGAGACCCGCACGGCGACGCAGCTGACGCTGATCGCCGAGGTGGCCAACGCCTACCTGACGCTGCGCGCCGACCAGGAACTGCTGAACCTGACCCGCGGCACCTTCAAGAGCCAGGAAGATTCCTACAAGCTCACCCAGCAGAGCTATGACCAGGGCCTGTCCACCGCGCTGGACCTGAGCCAGGCCGAAGTGTCGCTGCGCACCGCGCAGGCCAACCTGTCGCAATACACGCGCCAGGAGGCCCAGGATCGCAATGCGCTGGTGCTGCTGGTGGGTCAGCCGCTGTCGCCGGAACTCTCGGCGTCGCTGGACAGCGCCGTCAAGCTCGACGACGGCATGCTGCCGACCGCGCTGCCGGCCGGCCTGCCGTCCGAACTGCTGGCGCGCCGCCCGGACATCCGCGCGGCCGAGCACCAGCTCAAGGGCGCCAACGCCAACATCGGCGCGGCCCGCGCGGCGTTCTTCCCGACCATCAGCCTGACGGGCAACGCCGGCACCGCCAGCGCCAGCCTGGGCGGACTGTTCAACGCCGGCTCCGGCGCCTGGAGCTTCGTGCCGCAGATCACGGTGCCGATCTTCGCCGGCGGCTCGCTGCTGGCGGGCCTGGACCTGGCCAAGGTGCAGAAGAACATTCAGGTCGCGCAGTACGAGAAGACCATCCAGACCGGTTTTCGCGAAGTGGCCGACGCCCTTGCCGGGCGCGGCACGCTGGACGAGCAGATCCAGGCCCAGCAACTGCTGGTGGCCGCCAACCAGCGCGCCTATGACCTGTCCGAGCAGCGCTTCCGCCAGGGCATCGACGACTACCTGACGGTGCTGGATTCGCAGCGTTCGCTCTACAACGCCCAGCAGACGCTGGTCAACACGCGCCTGTCGCGCCTGTCCAACCTGGTGACTTTGTACAAGGTGCTGGGCGGCGGCTGGACCGAACGCACTGTCACGGCCGCGCAGCCGGCGCCGGACGCGGCGCCCGCGGGCGCCGGCCAGCCGGGCTGAGCCTCATCGCGGCATGAAAAAAAGCGGGCCGATCGAAAGATCGGCCCGCTTTGCTTGATGCGTGCGCCGCGGCGTCAGGCGCGCTTCTTGGCGATCAGGCCGACCACGAACAGCACGATGATCGCGCCGACGATCGATCCGATCCAGCCGGCCGGTTCGCCCGGGGCGTACCAGCCCAACTTCTGGCCGAGGAAGCCGGCCACGACCGCGCCCACGATGCCCAGTATGGTGGTCATGATGATCCCCATGTTCTGGTCTCCCGGCATGATCGCGCGGGCGAGCAGCCCGACGATGAAGCCAACGATGATCATGATGATGATGCTCATGCGCGTACTCCTTGCGAGGGTAAAGGGGCGATGTGCCCCGATATTACTCATGCACGCGGCGGCGGCGCTGTAACAACTGGTGTGTGGGGCAAGGGCGCAACATGCTGCGCCGCATCGTCGATGCAGCAATGTTGCAGGCGGCCTCACGAGGTCAGGTCGATCAGCTGGCGCAGGTCCTTGGTCATCGCCTCGATGCTGTCGGTGTCCGAGGCCAGCAGGCGGGCGCGGCCCTGGTTGTCGAAAATATACACGCCGCGGCTGTGGGTCACTTCGTACTGGTCGGGGTCGTCGCCGGGACGGGGCTTCTCGATCTGGTAGGCGACGCGGTAGCGGCGCGCCAGGTCGGCCACCTGCTTTTCGTTGCCGGTGACGCCGATGGCGTTGCTGTTGAAGGCGTTGACGTAGGCCTGCAGGATATCCGGCGTGTCACGGTGCGGGTCGACGCTGACGAACAGGATGCGCACGTCGCGCGCCTTGTCGCCCAGGTTCTGCAGCACCGCCGTCAACTGCGCCATGGTGGTCGGGCAGATGTCGGGGCAACTGGCGTAGCCGAAGAACAGCAGCACCGTCTTGCCCTTGAGGTCATCGCTGCTGACCGTCTTGCCGCCGGCGCCCGGCAGCGAGAACTTCAGGTCGGGCAGGTGGCCCTTGACGTTGTAGAGCGTCCAATCGACATTGCGGTCGCCGCAGGCGGCAAGCAGCATGCACAAGGCCAACAGCAGACCGCGCCAGGCGCGGCCGGTAATCAGGTGTCGCATGGGTTCCATCGCCGGTTGAGGGATAAACCCGTCGATTCTACCCGCAGGCGACGGGGCGGCCGCCGGGTCGCCCAGCACCGGGCTTGTCCTGGCGCAAGGCAGGGCGGGGCGCAGTTGTGAAGCTTTGTCGGAATATTGTTGGGGATCTGGCAAATCGGCCCACGCGGCCGTCGCGGATCGGTACATTCAGGGCCTTGTCAGTGACCGGCGAGGTGCCCTCCATGAATGCCACGGCCAATCCCGCGCTGGGCTATCCCTATTTTCCGTATTACCCGGTGGTGCTCGACATCCTGCGCAGCCGGCTGGCCGACAGCGTGCTGGACGCGCCCTGTGACCGCGGCTGGCTGGGCGACATGGCGCGCCCGGCGACCGGACGCCTGGTCGAGGTGGACGGTATCGGTCCGGCCACGCTGCCGGCGCCGGCCAGCGGCTACCGGCGCCTGACCGTGCACGATCTGGAAACGCCGTTGCCCGCCACCGTGGCGTACGACGCGGTGGTCTGTAGCGAAGCCATCCACCGCGCGATCAACCCCGGCCTGCTGGTGCGCGGCTTTCGCGACGTCCTGCGGCCGGGCGGCACGCTGGTGTTGACCGCGCCCAATGCCTGGCATGTGCGCGGCCGGCTGCAGGCGCTGCTGCGAGGCTTTCACGCGGATCCGTGGACCGGCGCGGGCCGCGCCGACGCCGGCGCGCGCGCCGCGGTGCTGCCCTGGGGCTTCGCGCAGTTGCACCTGCTGCTGGCGCGCCACGGCTTTGGCGACATCACCCTGCACCACGTCGCGGAAGCCGGGCGGCGCGGCTGGCTGGAGCGCATGCTGGGCTGGCCGGCGCGGCGCTATTGCCAGACCCGCGTCAAGCACGCGCAGGACGAGGACAGCCGCCACTTCTGGCGCCAGGCCGGATCGGACCCGTCGGTGCACGGGCGCTGGCTGGTGGTGTCGGCGCGGCGGCCGGCCTAGGGCGCGTCGAGGGTCAACCGCGCCTTGAACTGGCCGGCCATCGGTCGCCAGGCGCGGCGCGGTGGTGGCGGCCTGTTGCCGCCGCCACCGCATGAAAAACGGCCCGCGCGAGGCGGGCCGTCGGTCCTGCGGGCGCGGTGCGCTCAGGCGGCGCTCATGCCGCTGTGGCGCAGCAGGGCGTCGATGCGCGGCGCGCGGCCGCGGAAGGCCGCGAACGATTCGGCCGCGGGGCGCGAGCCGCCGACGGCCAGCACTTCGCGGCGGAAACGCGCGCCGGTGGCCGGATCGAGCGTGCCCAGGGCGTTGCCAGCTTGCTTGGCGGCGGCTTCCTCGAACGCCTCGTAGGCGTCGGCCGACAGCACCTCGGCCCACTTGTAGCTGTAGTAGCCGGCGCCGTAGCCGCCTGCGAACAGGTGCGAGAAGGCGTGCGGCAGGCGGTGCCAGGCGGGCGGGAACAGCACCGCGACCTCGGCGCGCACTTCCTGCAGCAGGGCCAGCACTTCAGTGATGCTGGCGCCCTTGGCGCGGTCGTGCATCAGCATGTCGAACAGCGCGAACTCGATCTGGCGCACGGTCTGCATGCCGCTCTGGTAGTTGCGGGCCGCGACCAGGCGGTCGTAGAGCGCGCGCGGCAGCGGCTCGCCGCTGTCGACGTGGGCCGACAGCTTCTGCACCACGGCCCATTCCCAGCAGAAGTTCTCCATGAACTGCGAGGGCAGTTCGATGGCGTCCCATTCGACGCTGGCGAAGGCGGCGGCGCCGGGCTCGTCCACTTCCGACAGCAGCGCGTGCAGGGCGTGGCCGGTTTCGTGGAACAGGGTGATGACGTCATCGTGCGTCAGCACCGCGGCGCGGTCGCCGTTGGGGCGCGAGAAATTGCAGGTCAGGTAGGCGATCGGCGTCTGCACGCGGCCTGCAACCACGCGGCGGGTTCGCTCGCTGTCGACCCAGGCGCCGCTCTGCTTGCCGGCGCGGGCGTACAGGTCCAGGTAGAGGTAGCCGATCAGGTCGCCCTGGGGGCTTTCGACGCGCACGCCGCGCACGTCGGCATGCCACGACGACACCGGCGTTTCGGCCAGGCGCACGTCGAACAGGGTCTCGATGACCTCGAACAGGCCGGCCAGCACGCGCGGCTCGGTGAAGTACTGCTTCACCTCGTCTTCGGAGTAGGCGTAGCGCGACTCGCGCAGGCGCTCGGAGGCATAGGCCACGTCCCAAGGCTGCAGCTCGGCCAGGCCGAGCTCGGCGGCGGCGTAGGCCTTCAGCTCGGCCAGGTCGCGCTGGGCGTAGGGCTTGGCGCGGGCGGCCAGGTCGCGCAGGAAGGTGGTGACCTCCTTGGCGTCGCGCGCCATGCGCGTCTGCAGGCGCAGCGCGGCGAAGGTGCCCAGGCCCAGCAGGGTGGATTCCTCGGCGCGCAGCGACAGCAGTTCCTCGATCAGGGGCGAATTGTCGAACTGGGCATCGCCCTGTTCGGACGCCACCGTGCCGTAGCCGCGGTACAGCGCCTCGCGCAGCGAGCGGTCCTGCGCGTACTGCATGACGGGCAGGTAGCAGGGCATCTTCAGCGTCAGCTTCCAGCCCGGCTGGCCGTCTTCCTCGGCGGCGGCGCGCGCGGCGGCCTGCACGTCGGCGGGGATGCCGGCCAGGCGGGCCTCGTCCTCGATCCGCAGTGACCAGGCGTCGATGGCGTCCAGCACGTTCTCGGAGAACTTCTGCGAGGCCTGCGCCTCGCGGTCGGAGATGACGGCGTAGCGTTCACGGTCGGCGCCGCGCAGTTCGACGCCGCTCAGGCGGAAGTCGCGCAGGGCCATCTCGACGATGCGGCGGCGCACCGGCGACCACGACGCGAAATCGGGCGCGGCGGCCAGGCGCTGGTACTGCTGGTACAGGCCTTCGTGCAGGCCGACCCAGGTCGAGAACTCGGTCACCAGGGGCAGGGCGGCGTTGTAGGCCTCGCGCAGCTCGGGGGTGTTGACCACGGCGTTCAGGTGGCCGGCCACCGACCACGCGCGCCACAGCCGTTCGGAGGCGGTATCCAGCGGCTCGACCACGGCTTCCCAGGTGGGCGCCAGCGCCGGATCGGCGGCATGGTCGACGGCCTGGCGGGCGATGCCCAGCAGTTCCTCGATGGCGGGCACCACGTGCGCGGGCTTGACCGCCTGGTAGTCGACCAGTTCTGAGACGGGGGCGAGCAGGGGATTCTGGGTCATGGTGTTACCAATTGCGTGAGAGGGGCGGGCGGCGCGGGATCGAGGCGATACGGCCGGCGGGCATGGGAATCAGGTTGGGGCGATCGGGCCAAAAGCAAGGGCGCGGCCCCCGAAACGACTGTGGGTTTGCCCCACCGGCCCTCCGGGAGGGCGCGGGACAAACCCACAGGGGTGCCACGGCGGGGCGCGGGACCGGTCTTCAGGCGGCGGCCCGTTCCGCCGCTTCGACGGTGTTGACCAGCAGCATGGCGATGGTCATGGGGCCGACACCGCCCGGCACGGGGGTGATGGCGCCGGCCACCTGGCTGGCGGAGGCGAAATCGACGTCGCCGCACAGCTTGCCGTCAGCGCCGCGGTTGATGCCCACGTCGATGACGACGGCGCCGGGCTTGATCATCGAGCCGTCGATCATGCCGGGCTTGCCGGTGGCCACCACCAGCACGTCGGCGCGGCGGGTCTGGGCCGCCAGGTCGCGGGTCTTGGAGTTGCAGATCGTGATGGTGGCGCCGGCGGCCAGCAGCAGCATGGCCATGGGCTTGCCGACGATGTTGCTGGCGCCGACGATCACGGCCTCGGCGCCGCGCAGGGCCACGCCTTCCGATTCCAGCATCTTCATCACGCCGTAGGGCGTGCAGGGGCGGAACAGCGGCTGGCCGGTCATCAGCAGGCCGGCGTTGCTGACGTGGAAGCCGTCCACGTCCTTCTCGGCGGCGATGGCTTCGATGACCTTGTGCGCGTCCATGTGCTTGGGCAGCGGCAGCTGCACCAGGATGCCGTGGATGGACGGATCGCGGTTCAGCTTGTCGATGCGGGCCAGCAGTTCGGCCTCGGTCATGTCGGCGGGGTACTGCTCCTTGATGGAATGCAGCCCGGCCTTCTCGCACGCCGCGACCTTGTTGCGCACGTACACCTGGGAGGCGGGGTCTTCGCCCACCAGCACCACGGCCAGGCCGGGGCGGGTGCCCTTGGCGGCCAGGGCGGCGACGCGTTGGGCGACTTCTTCGCGAATGCGCTGCGACAGGGCGGCGCCGTCAATAATCCTGGCGGACATTAGGCAACCTCCGCGCGGTGCGCTACGGTATTCGCCTTGGGAACGGCCCGGCGGCTCATGCATGCGCCTCCGGTTTGGCCAGGGCCACTTTCATCAGGTCGGCAACAGTGGTCACTTCAAGTTTTTCCATGATGTTGGCGCGGTGCGCCTCGACGGTCTTGATGCTGATGCCGAGGTCGTCGGCGATCTGCTTGTTCAAGCGGCCGGCGACGATGCGCTCCAGCACCTGCTGCTCGCGCGCGGTCAGGCGCGCCAGCATGGCTTCGTGGTCTTTCTGGGCCTGGTGCTTGCTCACGCGCTGCGTGGCCTGCTCCAGCATGCGCGCCACGATTTCGCGCAGATCGGATTCGTTGAACGGCTTCTCGAGGAAGTCGACGGCGCCCTTCTTCATGGTCGACACGGCCATCGGCACGTCGCCGTGGCCGGTGATGAAGACGATGGGCAGCGGGGCGTTGCGGGCGATCAGTTGTTCCTGCAGTTCCAGGCCGCTCATGCCGGGCATGCGCACGTCGGCGATCAGCACGCCGATCTGGCTGGCGTCGTAGTCTTCCAGGAACGACTCGCCGCTGGCGTAGGCGCGGACGCGGTAGCCGTTGGCTTCAAGCAGCCAGCGCAGCGAATCGCGGACCGCTTCGTCGTCATCAACAATGAATACCGTGCTCGACAGGTGGGGCGTGTTCATGCGTGCAACTCCTCGGACTGATCATTCTGAGCCTGCGTCTGAGACGCAGCGCAGGGCAGGGTAAAGCGGAAAATAGTACCGCCGGCGGGGTTCGGGTCCGCCCAGAGGCGGCCGTGGTGCGATTCGATAATGGTACGGCAGATATTCAGTCCCATGCCCAGGCCCTGGGTCTTGGTGCTGAAGAAGGGTTCGAACAGGCGCTCCGGCTCGGCCAGGCCATGGCCGCGGTCGACCACCGCGACCTCGATGTGCTGCTCGTGCAGGATCACGGCCACCTTGAGCTCGTCGGACTCGCTCTTTTCCATGGCTTCCAGGCCGTTCTTGAGCAGGTTCAGCAGCACCTGTTCGATCAGGATCGGGTCGGCCAGCACGTCCGGGGCGTTCGATGGCACGAAGCTGTCGATGCGGATGCGGCGCTTGCGGGCGTCGATCTCGGCGAAGCCGATGGCGTTGTCGACGATGCGGCCGATCGCCACGCGCTGGCGGCGCGGCTCGCTGCGCTTCACGAATTCGCGGATGCGGCTGATGATCTTGCCGGCGCGCTCGGCCTGCGAGGCGGCCTTTTCCAGTGCCGGCAGCAGCATGTTGGGGCTGGTGTGGCCGGCCTTGACCAGCGCCACCGCGCCCATGCTGTAGTTGGCGATGGCGGTCAGCGGCTGGTTCAGTTCGTGCGCCAGCGACGAGGCCATCTCGCCCATGGTGGTCAGGCGGCTGGTGAGCTGGATCTTTTCCTGCTGCACGCGCGAGGCTTCTTCGTGGCCGCGGCGCTCGGTGATGTCGCGCGCCACCTGCATGCGCACGCGGCGGCCGTCGGTCCAGGCCAGCATGCGGTGGTGCACTTCGAACCAGCGCTGCACCGAGGGCGCGAAGACTTCCACGGATTCATCCGTGAAGCGGCCGCGGCGGCCGGCCAGCAGCTCGTCGTGGCCGCCGGTCTGGGCGCCGAACACGCGGCGGTAGGTGCGGTTGGCGAACAGCAGCTCCAGGCCGTCGTGGGTGTCGGCGGTGACCGAGATGGCGTCGTCCAGGCCTTCCAGCACCGTCATGAAACGCTCGTGCGCGGCGGTCAGGGCCTCGCGGATGCGCTTGGGCTCGGTGATGTCGGTCATCGACGTCATCCAGCCGATCTGGTTGCCGTTGGGGTCGAGCAGCGGCGACACGTACATGCGCGCCGTGAAGCGCGAGCCGTCGCGGCGCTGGGCCTCGACTTCGAGGCCGCTGCTGGGCGTCTTGCCGGACATCAGCACGTCCAGGGTGTGCTGGTGCTGTTCATGGCGGCCCGGCACCCAGTAGGGGAAGGGCGGGCTGCGGCCGATCAGGTCGGCCTCGTTCCAGCCGATCATGCGGCAGAAGGCCGGATTGACGTAGGCGATGCGGCCTTCCATATCCAGCACGCGCATGCCGGTGGACATGGAGTTCTCCATGGCGCGGCGGAAACCGGTCTCGGCGATCAGGGCGGCCTCGGCGGCGGAACGGAAGCGCGTATAGCGCCACAGCATCAGCAGGCTGATGACGATCACGCACGACAGCGCCAGCACCACCCAGATCAGGCGCTGCTGCCGCATTTCCTGGTCGATGGTCACGAACATGACGCTGTCGTCATGGATGCGCTGCAACCAGAAGAACACCCCCATCACACAGATATAGAGGATCAGCACCATCGCGGGCGTGACCCAGTACACCCCGCGTCGGCGCGTGCGGGCGTGGTCGTGGAACGGCGTGGGTATATTGGACTTGGGCGCGCTGGACATGGAATTCGGGCCGGATAGACCGGGCATTTTAGTGCGTGTCGGCGGGGAATTGCCGGGAATCAAGCCCGTCGGAAGGGGGATGGGCTAAAAAAGTGCCTTCCGTTCTTTTCAGCTTGCGTTCATATTTTCGCATTATGAAATGCCGTACCGCAACATGAAATTTTCCTTGCGACCGGTTAATCTTCTTTCTTAGAATGCCGGCTGATAGGGAAACCGCTCCCGAGTAGCTGGTCTCTAGCACAACACCCCGACCCATGCATGGCATGGTAGCCCGGATGATCCCGACTACCATGGCATGTCCGCGAGTAGATAAATAAGCGGGTGTGGTCACGAACGAACCCCAACAGGAGACACACGATGTCCTCTTTCGCCCAGGCTGGCGCCGTGCAGGCTGCCAACGACGAAGACACCCTAGAAACCCAGGAGTGGCTCGAAGCCCTGGCGGCAGTCCTTGATCGCGAAGGACCGCAGCGCGCGCACTACCTGCTGGAACGCCTGATCGACGAAGCCCGTCGTTCCGGCGCCCACATCCCGTTCTCGCCCAACACCGCTTACGTCAACACGATTCCGCCCGGCCTGGAGCCGGCGCATCCGGGCAACCTGGAACTGGAATCGCGCATCCGCTCGTACGTGCGCTGGAACGCCATGGCCATGGTGGTCAAGGCCAACAAGCACAACCCGCCGGACGGCGGCGACCTGGGCGGCCACATCGCCTCCTTCGCCTCGCTGGCCACCATGATCGGCTGCGGCCAGAACCACTTCTGGCACGCCGAGAACGAAAACCACGGCGGCGACCTGGTCTACTTCCAGGGCCACACCTCGCCCGGCATGTACGGCCGCGCCTACCTCGAAGGCCGCCTGACCGAAGAACAGCTGAACCACTTCCGCCAGGAAGTGGACGGCAAGGGCCTGTCCTCGTACCCGCATCCGAAGCTGATGCCGGACTTCTGGCAGTTCCCCACGGTGTCGATGGGCCTGGGCCCGCTGATGGCCATCTACCAGGCCCGCTTCCTCAAGTACCTGCACGCCCGCGGCATCGCCGACACCAGCAAGCGCAAGGTCTGGGTGTTCTGCGGCGACGGCGAAATGGACGAACCCGAGTCGCTCGGCGCCATCGCCCTGGCCGCCCGTGAAAAGCTCGACAACCTGATCTTCGTCATCAACTGCAACCTGCAGCGCCTGGACGGTCCGGTGCGCGGCAACGGCAAGATCATCCAGGAACTGGAAGGCGACTTCCGCGGTTCGGGCTGGAACGTGATCAAGCTGATCTGGGGCGGCTACTGGGATCCGCTGCTGGCGCACGACAAGGAAGGCATCCTGCGCAAGATCATGGAAGACACCGTCGACGGCGAGTACCAGGCGTACAAGGCCAACGACGGCAAGTTCGTGCGCGAGCATTTCTTCGGCAAGCACCCCAAGCTGCTGGAAGCCGTGTCGCGTATGAGCGACGAGGACATCTGGCGCCTGAACCGTGGCGGCCACGATCCGCACAAGGTGTTCGCCGCCTTCGACTCGGCCTCCAAGCATGAAGGCCAGCCGACCGTGATCCTGGCCAAGACCATCAAGGGCTACGGCATGGGCCACGTGGGCCAGGCCAAGAACCCGACCCACCAGCAGAAGAAGCTGGAGCTGGATTCGATCCGCGAATTCCGCGATCGCTTCGGCATCCCCATCCCGGACGACCAATTGGCCGACCTGCCGTACTTCAAGCCGGCGGAAGACTCGCCCGAAATGAAGTACCTGCACGAGCGCCGCGCCGCGCTGGGCGGCTACCTGCCGCGCCGCCGCGCCAAGGCCGACGAGCAACTGCAGGCCCCCGCGCTGGACGCCTTCAAGGCCGTGCTGGAGCCCACCGCCGAAGGCCGTGAGATCTCCACCACCCAGGCCTTCGTGCGCATCCTGAACCAGGTGCTGCGCGACAAGCAGCTGGGCCCGCGCGTCGTGCCGATCCTGGCCGACGAATCGCGCACGTTCGGCATGGAAGGCCTGTTCCGCCAGATCGGCATCTACGCGCCGGAAGGCCAGAAGTACGTGCCGGTCGACAAGGACCAGGTCATGTACTACAAGGAAGCGGCCGACGGCCAGCTTCTGCAGGAAGGCATCAACGAAGCGGGCGCGATGAGCTCGTGGATTGCGGCGGCCACGTCGTACTCCTCGAACAACCGCATCATGATCCCGTTCTTCATCTACTACTCGATGTTCGGGTTCCAGCGCATCGGCGACCTGGCCTGGGCCGCCGGCGACATGCAGGCGCGCGGCTTCCTGCTGGGCGGCACCGCCGGGCGCACCACGCTCAACGGCGAAGGCCTGCAGCACGAAGACGGCCACAGCCATATCCTGGCCTCGACCATCCCCAACTGCGTCTCGTACGACCCGACCTTCGGCCACGAACTGGCCGTGATCATCCAGCATGGCCTCAAGCGCATGGTGGAAGACCAGGAAAACGTCTACTACTACCTGACGGTGATGAACGAAAACTACCCGCAGCCTGGCCTGACCGCCGGCGACGAGGAAGGCATCATCAAGGGCATGTACAAGCTCAAGTCGCATGGCAAGGGCAAGAACCGCGTGCAGCTGATGGGCTCGGGCACGATCCTGCGCGAAGTCATGGCCGCCCAGGAACTGCTGGAAGCCGACTGGGGCGTGGCCTCGGATCTGTGGAGCGTCACCAGCTTCACCGAACTGCGCCGCAACGGCCTGGACGCCGAGCGCCACAACATGCTGCACCCCGACGAGAAGAAGCCGCAGGTGGCCTACGTCACGGAACAGCTGGCCAAGACGGAAGGCCCGATCATCGCGTCGACCGACTATATGAAGCTGTTTGCTGACCAGATCCGTCCGTTCGTGCCCAAGGGCCGCGAATACAAGGTGCTGGGCACCGACGGTTTCGGCCGTTCGGATTTCCGCGCCAAGCTGCGTGAGCACTTCGAAGTGGACCGCCACTTCGTCGTGGTCGCCGCGCTGCGCGCGCTGGCCGACGAAGGCAAGGTGCCGGTTGCCAAGGTGGCCGAGGCCATCAAGAAGTACGGCATCAACCCGAACAAAGCCAACCCGCAATACGCCTGAGGGTAAAGAGACATGAGCAACGTCGTGCAAATCAAGGTTCCCGACATCGGCGACTTCAAGGAAGTGGAAGTCATTGAAGTGCTGGTGGCGGTGGGCGACACGATCAAGGCCGAGCAGAGCCTGATTACCGTCGAGTCCGACAAGGCTTCGATGGAAATTCCCGCCTCGCAGGGCGGGGTGGTGAAGTCGATCGCGGTCAAGGTCGGCGACAAGGTCGCCGAAGGCGCCGTGGTGCTCGAGGTGGAAGCGGCCGATGCCGCCGCCGCTCCGGCCGCCAAGGAAGAACCCAAGGCCGAAGCCCCCAGGCAGGCTGCCGCCGCCGCGCCCGCCGCCAAGGCCGAGGCCGCCGCGCCGGCCACCAGCAGCGGTCCGGTCGAGATCGAAGTGCCGGACATCGGCGACTTCAAGGAAGTGGAAGTCATCGAAGTCATGGTCGCCGTCGGCGACACCATCAAGGCCGAGCAGAGCCTGATCACCGTCGAGTCCGACAAGGCCTCGATGGAGATCCCGGCCTCGCAGGGCGGCGTGGTCAAGGAAGTGAAGGTCAAGGTTGGCGACAAGGTCGCCAAGGGTTCGATCGTGGTCGTGGTGGAAGGCAGCGCGCCCGCCGCCGCGCCGGCCGCCAAGGCCGAAGCCGCGCCGGCCAAGGAGCAGGCGCCGGCCGCCAAGGCCGAGGCGCCGGCTGCC